>JAENYN010000051.1 GCA_016841765.1 Guptibacillus hwajinpoensis | reverse complement strand
AAAAAAAGGAAAAGTTCTCCTGCGAACTTTTCCGGTGTTAATTTATATCGGATTTCCATTTTTTCCATCTGAACTTCATCAAAATCAGTAAGGAAGAAATCTTAGCTTCCCGGGATAGACTGACACGTTACACCCGGCCGGATAAAACAGCAAGCTTTCTTTTGCCTTACAGGTTATATAGCGGCTCGGCATTTTGCAGTTTCTCCACTTTTTCCTCAAATCCATTTTCAGCATTGATGAAAATCCGGTACGTATCGTTCTTGATGGTACCCATGATTTCGTATACATTAATCTCTTCGCCCAGTTCATTCAAGATGACTGCCTGCCGTGTCTCCATCACTTTCACTTTCGGATTGACTTTCGCAAGTGCTTCATTCTTGGAAATGGCAGGTGCAGGCACTTTCCGCTGATGGTGTGAAAGCAAATAGTCTTCAGCTGAAAAGCCGATCACATCACCGGTATCGAGGGCAACTTTCATCTTGACCGCTTCCGGATAGATTCTGACGTTCTCCTTTCTTGAAACGAAGGTGAAGACTCCCTGCTTGTCATACTGGGCGCTTTCAAACAGTTCCAGGTTTTCGAATTTATGTTTTTGTAGAAATTCCCCGGCTTGTTCAGCCGCTTTATTCAGGCTGATTTTCGGTTCTCCGAGCTTGCGGCTCTGCAGGATCCAGATAGGATACCCGCCTTTTTTAGTGATATCCATTGATACATCGATGTTTTCTCTGTCGTTTTTCAGGGTCACAGAATAAAAACCGTTGTCGGCTCCTTTTCCGCTCTCCGTCACATGTGCTTTGGTATCTCCATCAATGCCGAGGTACTCTTTCGCAATTTTTTCGGCCTCTTGTGATGACACCTTATTCCCCTTCAGGTTCTGGAACTTGTCATTTTTCTTATTCATCGATGTCGATGTCACACTGAAGTCGGCCTCTGAATATCCTTCTACATTTTTTTCAACCGTTTTAAAGCCGTCAATAATTGTGTTATCCTTCATCTCACCTTTATTTGTTGCGAGGGCAAGTTCTACATCCATCCAGCGGAGGTTATTTTCGATGACCATATGCTGGACTTTGCGGAGTTCTGCCTGGATATCCGCAGCCTGGCCGTATAATTGCTCAAGCGTGTTATATTCTTTATCAGTAAGCGGGTTATTTTCAAGGTCACGGATGGCGGTTTTATAACTGAAATCGCCGATATTCGACAAAAACTCCTCCGTTTTATTAAACGGCAGAAGTGCAAGCGGCAGCTGGCCTACGTCATTATGCGCTTCAGATGTTATTCGCCATACTTCGGCAAGTGATGGTGATAACCGCTGGCGTGAATTCATTGCAAGTGTCGTCCCAATTTTATCGTGCAGCAGGTCAACCTGGTATGTCAGATCATGAAATGCCCGCTGATAGCCGTTTTCGGCCTGGATTAAAATCGCGTTCTTCTCCTGATGTTCTTCATAGCCCCAATAGCCTATGCCGATTGCCGCTATCGTCACAAAGATGATTGTTAATGTTCTGAGCAAGTGAAACACCTCCTATTTGGCGAAAATATGTTTGCCAATCTGTTTGATTTGCGGCCTGCTCCATATCCATGAAGATGTCGCCGTATTCGGATTGAAGTAATAGAGCGCGTTGCCCGACGGATCCCAGCCATTTATCGCATCGATTACGGCACGTTTCGCCGTATCGTTCGGGGTCAGCCAGATTTGCCCGTCTGCAACAGCAGTAAAGGCCATCGGCTCAAAAATCACCCCGGAAACGGTATTCGGGAATGTGGTGCTGTTCACTCTGTTCAGAATGACCGCAGCAACAGCGACCTGTCCCTCATACGGTTCTCCGCGGGACTCTCCATATACGGCATTGGCCATTAGCTGAATATCATTGCTTGAAAAGCCGCCCGGCACGTTTGCTGCTGTCGGCTGCTGTGCCTGCCGGGAAGGGGCTGCCTGCTTTTCTTTCGGTACCCCGCCGTAATAGGAGAAGTCTTTGCCTTCACGGATCTGCCTTTTTACAAATTCTTTATCATATTTTGATGCTTTCACAAGTTTTTGTTTTGTCCCCTGGCCGGCCAATCCGTCTACTTCCATACCAAATTCGTACTGAAAATTGCGGAGTGCCCAATACGTACCCCAGCCGAAAACCCCGTCTATTTTCCCATTATAAAAACCGAGATATTGAAGCCTGGATTGAAGTTCTATCACATCATCGCCTACCGCCCCGTGTTGGATCACCTGCTGGGAAAAAGCTTCCGCCTGCTGTTGCTGGCCGGTAACAAAAAAGACGGGTGCCACAATTGCCACAGCCATAATTGCTGTCAGCCATACCGATTTCCGCATTTGTCATGCCTCCTGCTCTCAACTTTTCTCTTATCCTTAATCAATATTTTTTGTTGAGGCATAAAAATTATTCTGTTTTCAGGAAGAAAGAACAGAAACATATATATGGTCCTATAGAATATGCGGCGATTGGCAAACAATCAGGCAAGATATAAGTATAGCTTCTTGATATATATATTCCGATTTGCCATCTTGCCGGGACATTTCTTTGCTGGCAATGAATGCTTCCTAAACTAAAAAATCGCAAGACGCACGCTAGCGGCCCTGCGGGGTCTCACCTGTCCCGCTAATCCCGCAGGATACTGAATAATCTTCTTAGAATAGACACCGCACGAAGAAAATTGGTTTTTATTTTCGAGGAGTCTCGCACCTTCCACTCCAATCACCTAGTGGAAAAAACAACATTGAGCTTTAACCAGCCAACAAAAAAAGGCAATGCATTCCTTACCGGATCACATTGCCTGTCAACTGCCTGTCTCAATTTGTCTGTCCCCATCGAAGCTCCCGTCCAAACCGGAATGCAGGCGGTCTGCCCTCTTCACTTTCCTGAGCGCATTCCACCAAAGGTAAAACATGAACGGGGTCATAACGGCCGGCCAGTATTTGCTGAACGTAAGCAAAATAAAATCGTACGTCCCGTGCAGCAAAACCGGAACCGCCAGTGCAAGCAGCAAGAACTTTTTTTCACGTTGCACCGGCCCTGTCTTGGCTTTACCAGCATAAAATCCCATCACCACTCCGAAAAGGGCATGGCTTGAAACAGGCAGGAATGCCCTGCCAATCGCAAAATCTATGCCGAACTGCAAAAGGTAAAGGACGTTTTCCACTGTCGCAAATCCGAGTGAAACGGCTGCTGCATAAATGATTCCCTCATAATGCCTGTCAAAGCTCACATGCTGGTAAACAGTGAAATATAATATAAACCATTTAAAATATTCTTCCATTAATGCGGACAGCAAAAACGCATCCTGCCAGGTCTCCTGTAACAAACCTTCCGTTTTGAAAACATACTGGATGAACATAAGCGGAAACACAAGTATCGCTCCGCTCACAAAACTTTTCATGATTTTTGTGACCGGTTCATCCCGTCCGGAGCCGCGTAAATAGAAATAGCTCAAAAGCGCAACGCCCGGGGCGAACCCTGCGGTGATAACGGCCAGCATAGCATCAACATCCTTCAATATTTTCATTTAGGCCAGGAGGCTCCATCTTCAACTTTGTGCAGGGTTCAGGCAGGCTGAGGGGGGATTTTAATCGCCTTAAAGTAAAAACACATTTTCAAATAGAAGATACTATGTAATGACAGCAATGCAGAAAAGCGAATCTTCATGCCAAAAGGACAGGCCGTTATACTGGCTCGGAACCTTGAGCACATGGACTTCGTCATGTCATTAGAGTATTCACTGCTGTTCCTTCCGAGCATTGGCCAAGTGGCGGTATTTCCAATTAATCGTAACATGATACTGTTAAGAAAGAAACGAAGGTGTTAATTTGAAAATGCCTAGAAAAGGCTAAGAAAATGTTTCCTTTACAAAAATTTTATACTCAGAAAAAACCGCCCTGTAAGCAAGTAAAGAGATGATTTCGGACCTGTAAATATTAGCGGATGAATCCCTCTTTCACATCTTTTTCCGCCGCCATCAAGACGGCAAGTTTGATTCGTGCTTTCTTGGAGTCATAGTCCTTCCCAAGCACTGCTCCCCTAAGCGCAAGGTCATACGCACTTCCTTTGTAATCATACGACGTATGTACCTGCCCTTCTTCTGCACTCGTGGTTACTACTATGCTGATGCCTTTATTGATCGCGTATATAATGTCATCCACCATCATCGGCGACACCTGGCCTCTGCCGACCCCTTCCAGTATCAGCCCTTTTACACCGCTGTCTGCTGCTGCCCGGATGAATTTTCCGTCCGCATCCAAGTAACATTTGATGATATCCACTGATGGGAGTTCTGTTCCGATGTCATATACTTCCCTGCTCAACGGTTTCTGGTAAACGCTGACAACATCGTTATCAATAATGCCGAGATATCCGTATCCGAATGATTCAAACCCCTGTAAGTTGGAAGCATGGACTTTTTTCACATATCTTGCGGACCATACTCTTTCATTAAAAACAACTACCGCCCCTACATTTTCCAGGCTGTCATCAACGGCAACATATACCGAATTTCTCAAATTGCTGTACACATCCGTTCCCAATTCATCCGGAGAACGCTGCGAGCCGGTGACAACCACTCTCCTTGAATCTGAGATTGTCAAATCGAGAAAATAAACCGTCTCTTCAAGCGAATCTGTGCCATGGGTGATCACAACCCCGCTGATGGACGGGTCCGTAAACACTTCCTCTATTTTCTGTTTCAGCCGGACAAGGTGATCGAAAGTCACATGCATGCTTGGCAGTTGGAATAAATTGTGGACTTCAATTTCTATATCAGACGGGAGCCGGCAAATATCAGCAAGTTCCTGCCCGGACATTTCCCCTGATGAGAGCAGCCCGCTCGCCACTTTTTTACTTTGAATCGTACCGCCTGTTGTAATTAATGCGACCCTTTTCATTTAACCCACATCCTCTCTGTTCTGCTTTATTATAACATTATTCATTTTCGGGACTAGAGAACAGGGAAGACTCCGGGAGGCGCGAACAGCGCCGAGGAGCATTCCCGGACGCCCCAATGACTGCAGCGGAAAGGAACGGACAAAAACCAAAAAACAAATTCCCTTCTTCTACAAACCTGTTGGTCAATTAAATAAGATGAATGTTTAAATCGTTAAACCAAATCACCTGCCGATTGACGGTTTATCAACAATAATCTATAGCAAAGCATCAAAAAAAGGGCAGATTCCACACCCTAACGACCCACTTGGAGCATTGCAGCAAAGGAGAGGCACAGTCGGCCATATGGTCATTTTTAACCCTCGCAGCTGAGCGCTCTCTTACAATTTATCACTGGTGATATGCTGAAAAAGAGCCGGTAACATCCGGCTCTTACAGTCGTTCAATTCATGCGTTTTGCTATCTCCCGAGCAATGGCTTCCCCGTGATACCTTCCATTTTCAATAAAGATTTCATTGGCATTATTTCCTGCCGCAATGACGCCGGCAATAAAAACACCTGACATATTTGTTTCCATTGTCTCTTCATTAAAAAGCGGCCGTCCGGTTCCCTCTTCGATGCCCACGCCCATCCTTGTCAAGAAAGAATGGTCCGGATGATAACCGATCATCGCAAACACAAAATCGTTCGGTATCGTTTTCCGCTGTCCGTCAGCGACATAAACTACAGAGTCAGGGCGGATTTCTTCCACAGTCGCATTAAACTCCATCAATACTTTCCCATTGCGGACCAGCGCTTCAAATTCCGGCAGGATCCAGGGCTTGATACTGCCGGAATACTCTTTCCCGCGGTACAGTACCGTCACCCGGGCACCGGACTTTTCAAGCTCAAGCGCTGCATCAACGGCCGAATTTTTACCGCCGAGCACGGCCACGTCGGTGTGATGGTAAGGGTGCCCTTCCTTGAAATAGTGATAAACTTTGCTGCTGTCCGCACCTGGAACATCAAGCTTATTCGGATTGTCGTAGTAGCCGGTCGCCACAATGACAAATTTGGCTTGGTAGCGGACTCTTTTCCCGTCATTCTGGCGTTTGGTCTCGATGGAAAACGATCCGTCCGGCCGTTGATCCGCTTTCTCAACCGTTTCATACGTATGGATGCGGAGCCGCTTCCGGTTCACCACTTCCCGGTAATACGCGAGCGCTTGCAGCCTATTCGGCTTTCTTTCATTTATGATGAATGGAACGGCGCCGATTTCCAATTTCTCACTTGTGCTGAAAAAGGTCTGATGGGTTGGATAATGATAGATGGCATTTGTTATATTTCCTTTTTCGATAATAAGCGGGTCAAGCCCGTTTTCCTTGAGAGCGATAGCGGCTGCCAGCCCGCATGGACCGCCGCCGATAATGATCACCTGTTCTTTTACCATTTTCCTTCACCTTTCTGATTCCGGCATGTCCGGTGTTCTTCCTTACATTTATAGAAGTCACTCCAAAATAAAAATCCCCTATCTACAAAATGATAGGGGATTCGAAATCTTGATTCAAGCCATAACTAAATCCAGCCGCGGAAACGGGAAGCTTCCGCCATTTTCCGCACACCGACCATATAAGCGGCAAGGCGCATATCAACTTTACGGCTCTGGGCTGTTTCATAAATTTGATTGAAGCTGCGGACCATCACTTTTTCCAGTTTTTCTTCCACTTCTTCTTCTGTCCAGTAATAACCCTGGTTATTTTGGACCCATTCGAAGTAAGAGACGGTGACGCCTCCTGCTGAGGCAAGAACGTCAGGAACAAGCAGGATTCCTCTTTCCGACAGGATTCTTGTTGCATCCAGAGTAGTCGGGCCGTTCGCTGCTTCCACTACAATTTTCGCGCGGATATTATCGGCATTATCCTCAGTGATCTGATTTTCGATTGCTGCCGGAACAAGGATGTCACAATCGAGTTCTAGCAGTTCCTGGTTTGTGATTGTATCATTGAAAAGCTTGGTCACGGTTCCGAAACTGTCCCGGCGATCAAGCAAATAATTAATATCAAGGCCGTCTGGATCGTAGAGCCCGCCATAGGCATCAGAAATACCGATGATCTTGGCCCCGGCATCATGCATGAACTTCGCCAGGAAACTGCCTGCATTTCCAAACCCCTGTACAACGACACGGGCGCCTTTCAGTTCGATCCCCTTTTTCTTTGCCGCCTCCCTGATGCAAATGGTTACCCCTTTGGCTGTAGCGGATTCACGTCCATGCGAACCTCCGAGCACAAGCGGCTTTCCGGTAATGAATCCAGGAGAATTGAATTCATCAATACGGCTGTATTCATCCATCATCCATGCCATGATTTGTGAATTCGTAAATACATCAGGGGCAGGGATATCTTTGGTCGGCCCGACGATTTGGCTGATCGCCCTTACATATCCGCGGCTTAACCGTTCAAGTTCGCTGAAGGACATCTCGCGCGGATCACATACTATTCCGCCTTTTCCCCCGCCGTACGGCAAATCCACAATGCCCGCTTTCAGACTCATCCAGATAGAGAGCGCTTTTACTTCTTTTTCTGTAACATTCGGATGAAAACGAATGCCGCCCTTTGTCGGTCCCACCGCGTCGTTATGCTGAGCGCGGTATCCGGTGAAAATTTTAACCGATCCATCATCCATGCGGACCGGAATTTTTACTGTCATTAGCCGGATTGGCTCTTTAAGAAGTTCAAACACTTCATCTGGATATCCGAGCTTGTTGAGCGCCTTATGGATTACGGTCTGGGTCGATTTCAGAATATCCAACTTATCCTCGTTGTTTCCTTTTTCTGATGCTTTATCGGCTGCCATGTACTTTCCCCCCGTTTTTCTTCGACTGACCTGATAGCCTTTTCTTTTCAAAACATAGTATACACCTTCAATTATAAGATGCAAAGCCGAAATACATATAATTTTTGAATTAACTGCGCAAAAAATGTAAGCGTTAACACAAGGTTACCATATCGTTTTGATTCTATAAGTATGTTTCCCGCTTAATTATCGTTCAAACGTCATTAAGAAGTGGCCATTCACATCCGCTGGAAACAGTTCAGCAGCGGCCTTGCGCTTAGAAGTCTCTGTTAATCGGCCAATTGGTTACCGTTGTATACGTTGATCAATATATGCACTGGATACATTTTATGAAAAACTTTCCAGACTAATTCTCAATGGGCAGGATTGTGGCAGGAGGAAAAACTTTTGCTTTCTATCTTTCAAAACTGGAGGGGTTTGCTTTTGACAGTCGTTAACTACAGCGAGAACGGCAGGTCAATGATCCGCCTGTATCCAACTTCATAAAGAGCATTCTTTGCATCTTGTCCCTTTCTCTGCCCGCCCGGTTGCCTGCAGCAAGAGCACTGCCTAAAACAAAGAACGCCGCCGGGAGAAGAACCGGCAGCGCATTCAGTTCATTTTTTCCAACGGAAAAATTTCATAAATTTCTTAACCATAAAAATAATCCCTCCAATGGCTGGAGAGATCTTTATATCAGTTGCCGATAAAGTAATGGTATATATCATGAACTGCCGCCTTTTCCATCAGGCACTTGCCATATTCCTGCACCCGGTGAGTCGTAATTGTGGACGGACTTCCGAATTCAGCCAGCAGGCTGACAAAGTCGTCAAGGAACATGCCATCGACTTCATCCGGATGAAACTCTATATAATATCTTTCATTGTAGCTGAACAGGCGTCCGCCTTCGATACCTATCGGGTGAAGGCGCGAGGCAAGTTGGATGACATCTTCAAACGCAGTGAATTCATAAAAAATATCATGCTTTTCATCCAGGGTAACCTGCATTTCGATATATTCATCTTCAAAATCTTCATCTTCTTCTGCAGAAGGTGATCCCTTCGTTACAATGACAACCATTCCCTGTGCCTGAAGGGCAAATACCTCAACCGCGATCGGGCCGTCAGCTTCAAATCCCAGCTCCACATTTGCCTCATCCATCATTTCCCTGAACAGTTGATGCACTTTAGGAATATCCTGCCAGAGATCCTCTTTGGTAAGGCCCCGTTCAGTCAAATCATCAAAAGTCAAAAAGACTTTGATTTTATTATAGGTCAAACGCTCTAACCGCATAGCCTACCCTCCCTGTCCGTCGCTCCCATTCCTTTCTATACTATATGAATGAGCGTAGAAATGGTTCGTGTTTTAAGAGGCTGCGATGAAAAACGGTGAAAACGCCGATGCGGCGCACCGCCGCTGCTTCCTCTCCACCAATGTATATAATGGTTTATTAAACAGTTTACACGTAATTAAATAAATTAGACAAGTATTACGTTATGATTTTTTTGTTAATTTATTCTGCAGCCATAAATCCCATTCAGGTTCAGTCTTTCCGACAACATACCCACTGTACGGGCCGGTTGCGATGCCTGCTGCCGAAACGGCGGAACCGCCGATTCCAATTTGCACCCCGGGAAAAACGGCCTTTAGTTCATCAAGCTTTGCAAGTGCAGGCTTCAAGTTCCCGGGCATGGTGACAGACATGAACAAAAAGCGGGCTTCTGATTCGCGTATGGTTGTCTCCAGGTCCTCTTCGGCAATACTTCGGCCAAGATATATGACCTCAAAGCCCTTTCTTTTCAAATAAAGTGTGAAGATCAGCAGACCGATTTCATGTTGTTCGCCTGGTCCGCAGACTGAAACGACGCGCGGCAAATGACTATCCAGCGGCTGATTATGAAGAATAAAGCCGATCCGGGAAAGAATGAAGGAACTGGCGTAATGTTCATGTGCCGATGTAATATCACCATTTTCCCACATGTCGCCGATTGACACGAGCACACCCGCAAGAATGTCTTTTGCCACCTTTTCAACGCTGAATAAGCTGAAGGCCGCGTTAAGATGGTCGGTGGCTTTTTTTTCATTAAACGACAAAAGAGCATCCAAAATCTTGTTGCCGAGATCAGATGCCTCTCCATTCTTGCCCGTCCCGGAAGCGGTCTTTTCGAAATTCCGGTTTTCAAATAGGGATACAGCCTGGCTGATAGTGAACCCTTCATCCACTTTTTGGATCAGCCATTTTAAAATACGAACATGTTCTTCGGAATACAGCCTGTGACCAGCTTCATTGCGGTGGGGGGCGACAATTTGATAGCGGCGCTCCCAGGCCCGCAATGTTCCCGGCTGGATTCCAAGCATCTTTGTTACAGCCTTGATATTATACTTGGCTTTAGTGGAACTCATTGCTGCCACCCCCCTACTGTTCATTCATGGCGTTTCGGGCATGTCCTTTTTGCAGTGTAATCAAATGTGTTTGTGCCGGTACACCGAGCCTCAGCGGCAGTTTGGTCGTCCCGTAACCGTTGCTGATGAAAAGTGCTGTATTGCCGCTCCGTGTTAACCCGCCTGGTTCGTATAATCCCAACGGGCCCACCCTGATCTGGCCGCCGTGCGTATGGCCGCTCAATACAAGGCTGATACCATCTCCGGCTTCGATTTTCTGGGTGATTCTCGGGTCATGGCTGACAAGGATTCTGAACCCTGTCCCCGCATCATGAAGGGCGAGATCAAGCCTGTCCCGTTGCTGGTTCAAATCATCGACGCCCAAAAGGTGTATCATTTCCCCACTTCCGGATTCAAACGAGACACTTGTATTATCAAGTATCGTCACATTGTGATCATGCAAAATGGCATCGAGCATATGGTAATCTATTTCATAGTCATTATTGCCCCACACAAAATAGACGGGCCCCGCTTCTCTAAGCGTTTTGATGTTTGTTTCAATCCTGTTTAACGGAACCCCTTTTTCAGCAAGATCCCCTCCGATAACGATTAAATCAGCTTTGTTTTTCACTTTTTTAATCAGTTCTGGTGAAACCGTTCTTCTATGAATATCCGAAATGAAATACAATGTGATTTTGCCGAAATCTGCTGGAAAGTCGTTAAATTCAATAACTTCCTCATTTATATTGTCAAGGTGCGCCAGTTTCCACATGTGCCAGAGCAGGATACCGGCTGCTAAGGCTAATATGATTGCTGCAAATAACAAAGTCGTCCCGTCCTCCTATTGTTGCGGATGTGTTTCCCGGCTTTCTTCTCTTAACGCGATCATACCATATAACACCGAGAAACAAATAAAAAAGCATGTGACCCATAAACGGGTTTGCAACATAAAATAATACCCAATTATGACCAATAGCGCAATGAGTGTGCCCTTCAGACGGGTGCGCCAGATACTCCCTTTATGCTTAAACTGTTCCACCGTCCATTTCACGGTTTCGCCATGGCATACAAAACCGGCAGCAAATGCCGTCATCCCCGCAAGGAACCGGAACGGATTCAGGATCAGGTAAGTGAGCAGCTCCGGAAAAGGAACACCGGCTGCAGGCAGCCAGTTCACGGCCATATACAAAGCGAGCCAGCCGGCCGCAGCCAGTAACAGTGATCTTCCCATATAAAAAACCCCCTTTTCATACTTATGAAAAAAGGGGCTTTCTCCATTACCGATTTACAGTTCTTTTATATCCAGAATGCGAAACCCTGACTGTTCAAGTTTTTTGATAAAGCCGTCAAGGTTATCCTTTTTCCCCACTTTGAGGACGATCCGCCGCACAAGCTTATCTGTTTCATCAAAAGTGGCAAGGGAAATGATGTTCTCATGGAACTGCCTTGCGATATCAGCCAGCCTTTTGATCCTTCCTTCGGTTTCAACGGAGGTTATGGCAATCCTGACACCCGGTGTGTTCACCCCGAATGCACTTTCGAATTGGAAAAGCCCGTCCGATCTTGTCACGATGCCGAGAAAGGTATCATCGTCAGCCACTACCGCGACAAGAGGGGCGTCTTTCAATAGGATCAGCGTCTTTTCAAAGACCTCTTCCTTGTCGACTTTCAACCCTTCCCGCATGATTTCTTCCACTTTCACCTTTTTCAAGTAGTCGTTCTTCGACTGGCTTCCTTCAAAATAATGCTTGTAGAGTTGATATCTGGTCAAAACCCCGATGAATTTTTCGCCATCCAGTACAGGCAATCCGTCAATGGCATATTTCTCTAGCTTCGCAAGTGCCTCCTCAAGAGAATCACCCCTGTGTGCCGTATAACACTTATCTCTGTCTTTCATAACGCTTTTTACAAACATAGCGACCACTCCTGCCTCTGTATGTATTCTTTCTATCACTATTATATCTTCCAGACGGGCAGCGAAATTCCTCTAAAATTGACAAGTTTTTCGTAAGTTGCCCGGAAGTGCTGAAAGGCCGCTATGTTAAATAGGCATGAAGTAAAACGGCCGGCAATAGAATGGATATGACGGATTCACTAAAGGAGGTACGTAAATGTATACGCTTCGCAAAGCTTACCGGCCTTATATCAGCCCATTTGATCCGTGCCGGCCGATGACGGTAAAAACCTATGTTACACCGCCACACCTTTATATCGGCTTCCAGCCCTATGGACTGCAGCAATTTCCGATTAAAGAAGCGCTCTACAGAGGGACACTGTGGTGTGCCTTTTATGATCCTTACCCTGGGTTCGAACGCAGCGGAGAGGAGGATTAACCGATGCAAAAACAGCTTCCGGAGGAATTTTACAAATTGATGGAAGATTTGCAGGCAGTTGACTTCGCACTTGTTGATCTGACGCTTTATCTCGATACCCACCCGAAAGATCAGCAGGCGATCCAGCAATTCAACCAGCTGGCAAAAGAAAGCAAAAGGCTCCGCAAACAAGTCGAACAAATTTATGGTCCGCTTTGCCAATATGGGCATAGCTATTCAGGCTACCCGTGGAATTGGGCCGACTCACCGTGGCCATGGCAAATATAACTTGTATTTTCTAACCAAAGGGGGTTGATTCCACTTGTGGATTTATGAAAAGAAGCTGCAATATCCTGTACGGGTCAGCACATGCAATCCGACTCTCGCCAAGTTCCTGATCGAGCAGTACGGCGGGGCCGACGGGGAACTGGCCGCTGCACTCCGTTACCTGAACCAGCGCTATTCGATACCTGACAAGGTGGTCGGTTTATTGACTGATATCGGGACAGAGGAATTTGCACATCTCGAAATGATTGCCACGATGGTTTATAAACTTACGAAAGATGCGACACCTGAGCAGATGAAAGCCGCCGGCCTCGCTCCCCATTATGCCAACCATGATAAAGCACTGTTTTACCACAACGCGGCCGGAGCACCGTTCACAGCCACTTACATCCAGGCAAAGGGTGACCCGATCACTGATTTATATGAGGATATAGCGGCTGAGGAAAAAGCGCGCGCCACCTATCAATGGCTCATCAACCTGTCTGATGATCCCGATATTAATGATGGCCTCGCCTTTTTGCGTGAAAGAGAAATCATCCATTCCCAGCGGTTCAGGGAAGCAGTTGAAATCCTAAAAGAAGAAAAAGGAAAAAAACAGTTTTTTTAAACGAAATGCGGAAGGCGCCTGCTTAGCGGCGTACGCATAAGCGGGGATACCCGCAGGAAGACGCTCTTTCCTTCCGGAGGGGAGCACCGCTTATGACGATAGCCGCTGGCGCCTGCAGCTGGACATACGAAATGCGGAAGGCGCCCGCTTAGCGGCGTACGCATAAGCGGGGGTACCCGCAGGAAGGCGTAGGTAGCATAAGCGGGCCCATTTTAACGGCACATCAAAAAGCAGGACCGCCCGAAATGAGCGGTCTTTCCTTTTGCAGCTGGGCAAAGCTTGCCTTTCACAACGGGGCTTACATGCCTAAAAAAGACCTTAAACACGACTCCCCATCAAGCTTCCGGTCAATTTTCATGAAAAAGATTAATGTCATAAACATCTTTCAAGTACCGAAAAACTTCGGCCCGTTCCCGCCATTGTTCTTCATTCTTCCAGAATTCTTCACTTCTGCTGATGATTTCGATACGCAGGTTTTCATAATCTTCTTTTGCCATATCTTCCTTCATTTTGTATGTAAGCAGCATAGCATACTGCACTGCTAATGCCATAAGAAACATAAGATTGGCTTTTCCTAATAAGATATCGCTGAGAAGATCGTCTTGCCCGGCAGGAGAATATGACATGAACAGTGCAAGATAAACAGCATAGAATACCGCTGACACAGCGAGTATCCACCTGAAAAGAACCGCCTTCTTGCAGACTTTATCAAGTGATTCTTTGTTGCCGACCAGCGTTTTGACCGCTTCCCTGGCAACGAGATCGCTTTTCACATAAGGAATTACCGCCATCTTGATCCCCTCCCTTTACTACAATATGCGGACGGACAGGCATCTAAAACTTTTTCCAAAAGAAAAAGGGACGAGCATGTACGTCCCTTTGTCCTTACCTTTATTGCGGCAGCGGAATTTTCAATTCCTGCCCTGCCTCTATATCGTTTCCGGAGAAATCATTCCACTTTCTGATTAGATCTTCACCATCCCTGCTCCCGTAGTAGTTCATCGAAATTCGGAAAAGCGTTTCCTCTGGTTTCACTTTATGAATGATAATTTTATATGATTGCCCATCTGCTGATTCCTTGTTATCAGGAACCGGCTCAGCTTGCTGTTCTTCTTCAAGCGGCTCTTCCTCTTTGACAGGCTGCTGTTCTTCCCCGCTTTCCCTGTCTGAATCTGTTTCATTGCCGTCTTTGCCGGCCGGTTTTACAGGCTCAGATTCACTTTCGGAAGGAGGTGTTTCCGCCGCTGCCACCTGTTTTTCAGAAACAGGGGCTTCCGGGCCGGACTGTGCGATATTGTACTGCCGATCCGGATTTTCTTTATAAGTAAAGACCTGTTCAGCACCCTCAAGCTGTTCAACGAATTTCGTGTAATACGGAATCAGAAGCAGGAGCAGGATGAACAGTAAAACAAGCAGCCTTATACCCGGATATTTCAGCCGGCGCTTTTTCTTCGCTTTCCGCCTGCTGTGATACGCACTTCTTGAAGGCAGATCCTCCTGATTTTCTGCATATTCGGACTCAGGGTGCCGTTCTCCCGGCTTTGTCTCTGTCCTCCTGGGCAACGCATCTGCCGGGCCATGGGTCCTGTTGCTGTGTCTTTCCATTGCTGTCACCTCATTCATGCAAACTCTTCAAGTGGGTAATCCGTATATAAGCCCCCATCACAAAGTCAATAATGAAATGAGCAAATACTGTCACAAACAGATTGCCCGTAATCAAAAAAAGCCATCCAAGGAAGAAACTCAGTGCTGTGACGACTGAAAAAAGGACGATTTTCCCAAGATACCTGATATGGAGAACTGCAAACAAAATACTTGCCGTAACATATCCGAGATTCGATTGGATTACGCCCCGGAACAGAATTTCTTCACTGAATGAAATCAGCATTGCCAGGAAAAAGATATGGAAAACCGGTATGTTCGCAAAAATTTTTTCATTGATGCCGCCGTCATCATACCATTCTCCGGGGGCCGTTTTCATGAGGAAAAAGTCCACTAGAAGTGCTGTAAGACCTGCAGATCCTCCATACAGTAACACCTCTTGCAAATCCGGGCTCCACAGATTTGTGAATTCCTGCAGGGAGTCAAAAAGGAAAAAACCGATGACAGCTGCCGCCGCCAGGACAAGTCCCTGTGTAATATAAACCTGCAATACCAATTCCTTTGGATTCATTTTTTTTACGATATCTGCCTGTTTCATGCTGTTCCTCACTCACTTTGATGAAATATCTCTTTCAATTGCATTCTCCAGTCCCAGGCAGGTGCCGTTCCTGCTGGTTGAGATCGCCTCCTATACATAGAATGGTCAATCCCGCAGGCATCACAGCAATTCACAGCATCCCCCGAAGGTCGCTGGCTGAAAAAGGACAAAAGAGAAGACCGGCGGCAGTCCCTTGAAGTTGCCCATTTTTCTACTTCTGCCAGCTTTGCCGTTTTTAACTCGAAGCGCGCCTTGGCACGGCCGTTAATTTTATCAAGAAGGGCTCCCGTCAACTGCGATGGCATGATGGATCTGCCTTCATACATCTGTTCCATTTCCAGATGATAAAGAATGAAACGCCACTGTATTTCGCTGATTCCGCACGTTTCCAGAAGCCGGGCTGTTTCCTCCGCTGTAATAGGCACAGCCTCTTTGTCATGTGACCTTAAGTATGAGAACACTGCCGCTATATCCTGTTCATCCGGTATTTCACCCTTAATCAAACGGGCCGATAATTCACGGTCTGATGGCGCCGAAAAGCCGATGGCGATTGCTGGCAAACCGTCCCGTCCGGCTCTGCCGATTTCCTGCATATAAGATTCCATATCACCGGGCAAGTGATAATGAATAATGTAACGGACATTCTGTTTATCTACGCCCATCCCTAATGCCGATGTACAGCAGATGACATCCAGCTGACCATTGATAAACTGCTGTTGGATCAAAATGCGGTCTTCATTTTCAAGGCCTCCGTGATAATAGGCTGATCTCCTGTCCGTTTTAAGACGGATGGCTTCAGCTGCCTGTTCGGCCAGCTGCCTGCTTGAAAAATAGATCATGCCCGGCCCTTCCAGTTCATTTACAAGCTGAAGCATCCGGTCTGTTTTCGAGCTGCCGGAATCTGCCTCCTCAACCATAAGAGCGATGTTCGGGCGGTCGATCGGCATGATGACCTTTTTTGTATCCTTCATCCCCAGCTGGACGGTGATATCCTTCTGGACCGCTGGTGTTGCCGTTGCGGTCAGGGCAAGGCAAGGCGGATTTCCAATTTCATTCCGCAACTTGCCAAGGCGCAAATAATCCGGTCTGAAATCATGCCCCCACTGGGAAATGCAATGGGCTTCATCAATGACGAACAGGCCGATTTCAACCTGCTTGAGAGCAGAAACCACATTCTGATTCTGGAGCATTTCCGGTGAAGTGAAAAGGAAGCGGTATGTCTCGAGCGAAGACAGAACCGCCTTTCTTTCGTCATGTGCCAAAAAACTGTTGAGCGCTGCAGTCCGCTTATCTCCTCCTGCCTTAATGCGCCTGACTTGATCCTCCATAAGTGATAAAAGCGGGGATACAATGAGGACCGTTTTCCCGTTCACATAAGCAGGGAGCTGATAAGCAACAGACTTCCCCCCGCCGGTTGGCAGCACCGCAAGTACATCATGTCCTTCAAGTACCCGCTCAATGATATCGAGTTGGCCTTCCCTGAATGTTTCAAATCCCAGATAGCGGTTCAGTGTATCATGCAGATCCATGTAACGCCTCTTCCTTTGCCAGTATTAGCCTGATTTCAAAATAGTCCGCCCCATCTCCGGCAAGCTCCTTCAATTCCCTCAGTTTACGTGTTTCGGCGGCGGCGATTGCCCGCCTGATATCGGCCTTTTTGTTAGCAGGGATAAAACGGTCAATTGAGAAACCAGGTACATTCAAGGCCAATTCCACAACGTGGTCTTCAATCGTTGATCGCTTGAGTCTTCGGATAGCTGCTGCTTCCTCTATGCTCTTGCCGGCCCTTATCAATTCCCATGTCCTCCGTGCCGTTTTCGTAAGCGGCAGACGGTCCTCCTGGCCGGGAATAAATGAATAAAGCAACGGATAGGGATCTCTGTAATCCGACGCCGTTTGAATGATTCGATGAAGTGTTCCAAGAAAACGGAGCCTTACTTCCATTTCATCTTTGCCAAGTTTCCCTGATATTTGTTTAAGCGTCAATCCATAGGAGCCTTTTGCAGACAGCCTCATCGTGAAGATGGCTGCGTCAAGGTCACTGCTATGATCCTCAAGCTGCATGACAACCTCTTTATAGAGATTCTCCTGGTACTTATGCCGTGCCCTCGACCCTGCCGGCAATGCCTGTTTCACCCAGGCCTGATGCTCCTCTTTGGCGGCAACCGGTATATACCCTCTCACTCCGGCCCTGAGATGGGACAATGCCTGCACCATCAGTGAAAACCTTTGCCAGAAAGGACCCGAGGAGGCATGAAAGCGCCAGCCGTTCAAACCGGCCGGAAAAGGGTTCCTTGACAGGGTGTCATTCAGCATCTGCTCCCCGGCCTCCGTCAAGCTGGTGCGCCCTTCCTGGGGGATTGAAAGATACCCGCTTTCAGAGAGCGAAGCGATATCCTGTTCAAACGTATGCCTGTCCATTTCCGGAATTATCCCAAAAAGAAAATCAACTGCGAAAAGCCGGGCGTCCTGAATGGTCTGCGATGTTTTTTTCCCTTTAAGCAAATGGTAAGTGCCGTATACCGTACGTTCATTTTTAAAGGCGTACAGGCAATATAGTATTAAAAAATGCCGGGTATGCATCTTCCCAACCTCCACATACTACTAACAGTACTGGAAAGCAGACGCCTTCCTTGCAATAACGGCCCTGAATCTGAAAATAATTCAGTGCCTCTGTCTTGTTCAAATAGTGATTAACGGTCTTGAATGAGATTCAGTGGGTGTATTTCTGGATTCCCTCTGACCATAGGTGCTGAATTATGGCTTAGTCCCTCTATTTTGTTCAGTTATTGTCGAATTTGATCCTTATCCTTTTATATTACCAGAGATATGACATAAAATGGACACCATTCGATAAAAGGCCGAAATGTTTGTCAGTTTGGCAAAACCCTGCTATGATAAGCATTCTCAATGGATTTTTCTATTGAAATGTGGATGAAACCGATTTACAATAATGATTGAGGATACATTCCTACGTATCGTTATACATACGTACAGGGATTCTTTCCATATTTTCAAGGTTGGTTCAATTACTTTTAGGAGGTTTTTTTATGGCTAAATACACGATCGTCGACAAAGAAACTTGCATCGCTTGCGGAGCATGCGGAGCTGCAGCACCGGATATCTATGATTATGATGATGAAGGCATCGCATTCGTGACACTTGATGACAACAAGGGCATCGTTGAGATCCCTGAAGTTCTGGAAGAAGATATGATGGATGCATTCGAAGGCTGCCCGACAGATTCCATCAAAGTTGCCGATGAGCCATTTGACGGCGATGCAACTAAATTCGAATAAAAAGCTCCAAGCTCCCTGTCCTGCTATAGGATAGGGAGCTTTTTATTGCCTCCCCACTACGTGCGTTGATGCGGAATACAAAAAACTTTCAAATGTAAGCGCTGTCCCCCATTACCTTCCATTGACACTACCTCTTTACTGTGTTAAATTATCAAAAAATTAGATCGATTCCTGACTTTAAATCAGAAAAGGAGCTCAAAACCAATGTATAACATTCTCGTCTCAGATTCCATGAGTGAAACAGGTCTTGCACCTTTGCTCAAAGCAGAACATGTTGAAGTGACCCGCCAAAAAGCCGCTGAAGTGAAAGACCTGGACCGTTATGATGCTTTGCTTGTTCGCAGTGCCACTAAGGTGACCGCCGAATTGCTCGAAAAAATGCCGCGCCTGAAAATCATCGGGCGAGCAGGCGTCGGTGTCGATAACATCGATGTTGACGAAGCAACTAAACGGGGAATCATCGTCATCAATGCGCCCGACGGAAATACCATTTCCACAGCAGAGCACACATTTGCAATGATTGCCTCAATGCTCCGCAACATCCCCCAGGCAAATGCTTCAGTTAAAGCCGGAAAATGGGAACGGAACCGATTTCTTGGAAATGAGCTATACGGCAAAAACCTGGGCATCATCGGCATGGGGCGTATCGGTACCGAGCTGGCCAAGCGAGCCGCAGCGTTCGGGATG
Organism: Guptibacillus hwajinpoensis; assembly: GCA_016841765.1. Lineage (GTDB taxonomy): Bacteria > Bacillota > Bacilli > Bacillales > Bacillaceae_O > Bacillus_BL. Next base: position 12,270 of record JAENYN010000051.1, on the reverse strand, counting down.
AATCTCCATGTTTTCGATCCTTACCTGACAAAAAGCCGCGCTGAAAAAATGGGGGTTATTCCAGGGACGCTGGAGGAAGTCCTGGAAACTGCCGATATCATAACCGTCCATACTCCTCTTACCCGTGACACGAAAGGCTTGCTGAATATGGAGACCCTCGGCCGGACAAAACAAGGAGTATATATTGCCAACTGTGCACGCGGCGGCATCATCGATGAAGAAGCGCTTGTCCATTATCTTGAACAAGGACATGTAGCCGGAGCAGCTTTTGATGTTTTTGTTGAAGAGCCGCCAGCCGGCCACCCGTTCCTGGACTTTGACCAGGTCATCATGACCCCACATATCGGGGCATCGACAAAAGAAGCACAGCTTCTTGTTGCCGAACAGGTATCAAAGGAAGTGCTTCAATTTCTCGAAGGGCTGCCGGTCAAAAGCTCCATCAATCTTCCGGCTTTATCAAAAGAGGTGTACACAAAGATTGAACCGTTTTACAAATTGTCGAAAACGATGGGAACCATCCTTTCTCAATGTATGAAGGAACCGGTGCAGGAAGTTGAAATCTCTTATGCTGGGGAAATTGCAGATCTGGAAACTTCGGTTGTTACGAGAAGCCTTCTTTCCGGATTTTTAAAACCGCGGGTCGATTCACCTGTAAATGAAGTGAATGCCGCCGTAATCGCCAAGGAACGCGGCATCTCCTTTTCGGAAAAAATCAACTCTTCTTCTCAGGGCTATTCGAATTTGATTGAGGCCATCGTACATGGCGAAGACAGTTCATTTTTTATCCGCGGGACATTCATAAAGGAATATGGCCCCCGGATTCTTAACTTGAACGGCTTCGAAATCGATTTTTATCCACAGGGCAATTTGCTTTATGTCCAGCACAGCGACCGCCCGGGTGTCATCGGAAAGGTCGGCAACATTCTGGGTGAGCATGGCGTAAACATTGCCACAATGCAAGTCGGCAGGAAACAGGCTGGCGGAGATGCCATTATGATGCTCTCCTTTGACAGGTCGCTTGATGACAATCTTGTTAAAGAACTTGATCATATTGAATTCATTACGTCGGTCCGGAAAATCGAAGTTTGATTAGAAAGCAGAGATATCCTTAAAAGGAAGAAAATAGAAAGGGAGATGGGATCAGCAAGCTGATTCGCATCTCCTTTTTTGTTGCCTTTTTTTACCCTAATCGAAAAAGATAGGCTGGAGTAAAATATTCATCTATTCTGGACCTTGCCATCCCTTCTCGCTCCTGTAAGTTGGTGCTGCGTAAGTCAACTTCCCGTTCAAACAGGGATCTTCGATAGCAAAGATCCTCCTTCTTATACAATCCCGTGAATGGACAACAAACAGAATTTGGCTGGAAAGGCATGTAAACAACCAGAATCCATTCCATTACTCTTATGTCCAGAAAAAAAACAGCAAACCAGCGATATTACGATCCGGGTTGCTGTTCTTCTTGTTATTTAATGTGTTTAAAACGGGCCAATAACAGTTCTGCTTTTCATCCTCACATCGAACCTGCCAGCCCAAGAGCTGTTCATTTTTATCCGATTGGGTATTCCCTGCGTTCGCCTTTGTCGAATGTCATGATCGACTTATAGCCGGCTGAGCGGGCAAACGCTACGGCCCGGTCAAAATCTTTGCCGACGTCTGTTGGCGTGTGGGCATCGGAGGACAGGACAATCGGGATGTTCCTGTCATAGCACATCTGCAGGAGCCGCGGGTCGGGATACAGTTCTCCGACAGGTTTTCTGATGCCTGCAGTACTGATTTCCACGCACGTTTTGGAACGGGCGAGTGCATCTGCGGCGCGTTCATACTGTCCCAGTAAAAAGGATTCGTCCGCAGGCACATATTTGAATATCTTGACCAGATCAAGATGGCCGATGATGTCAAACAGATTGGATTCGGCGAGCGTGACAACCTGGTCAAAATAACCTTCATAAATTTGATGGAGGTCACGCCTCTCCCATTCCTCTCTGAACTCCGCCAGGTCAATTCCGAAATCATCGACCCAGTGGATGGAGCCGATGACATAATCAAAATCATAGCTTTCGATAAAATGCTGCATTTCTTTATGTTTCCCAGGGGTATAGTCCATTTCAATCGACATTTTCACATCGATTCCAGCGTCCCATGCTTCTCTGAATAAGTTTACATAATCTTTCATATCGTAAACTCTTCTTTCATTTACCCACGGGTTGCTCAAAATGTTCTCCGTCTGGTAAAAATGATAGGCATGCTCAGAAATGCCGAAGCTTTCAATCCCTTTCCGGGCTGCTTCATCAGTGAATTTTTTCAAATATTCGAGTGTCAGTGTTCCGCGTTCAAGGTGGTTATGATAATCAGTCAGCAAGAGCGGCTCTCCTCCCATTTGTGTGTTTGGTTCATTATAGCCCACTGTATGGGAACGCTCAACTATTTTACCGGCTATGCAACTACTGCAGCCTGACGGGATTCGGCGCCGCCGGAACCGGGATCTTTTCGCCAAAAGGATATTGGGCCTGCGGGAATTGCCCACCCGTAAGATTGAATAACACCATGTCATATCTCGCGTGGCGCGCGGCCATCAAAATCCCTTCCTGCATCAGGGATATTTCATCGCTGTCAGGTGCTTCACCCGCAATGGACAGGGAGACTTCCAGCAGACCGCCGTCTTCCGTACCGGCTGCTGAAATATCAATTTTATCGGGAATAAGCGGCCGCAACACCTTCGCATTATCCGAAGCGATTCCGTCCTTCATGAACGTAAGAATATCCCCGATGGCTCCTCCTGGCCCCGGATGAGGATACGGCACCAGAAAAATGCTTCCGCCTGCCTCATACTTGAAATAACCTGAAGGAGGAACATCTTTTTCACTGATAGTCTCGATTTCCCCAAAATTTCCGAGCATGATCCCCGGACTTTCACCTGTAAATAAATCCGCATTCTCATAATCTCCAAGTGCCGCCATATAAGCTGCTGTTTCAGTAAAGGCCGTCTCAGTAGCGGAACCGAATGCAAATTGGTGATCTGCGGGCACATGGATTTCAAGGGAGGAACCATCCTGATTTTCGGTGAACGAACTGCCTGCCAACAAGAAAGGGTCCAATCCTGCCGAAGCCGGGTCCCAAAAAGATTCGGGGCTGTTAAAAACCTCGATTGGTGTTGTGCCGCTGCTGAGCGGAATGGATACCGGAACAATGAAATTCCCTCCAGGTCCAGGATAGGCTACGGTTGCATATCCATCTTTTTTCTTTGCCGAAACAAGCCGGCTTTGGAAATCGGAAAGGGCAGTGTTTTTTGAAGGCCCGTTCTCTTCGTCGGCAGGGCCTGATTCTGTCGCCGGATTTTCACCTGTTTCCATATTGACGCTTTCATCCCGCGCATTTTCAGATGCAATGTTTTCAGAATTCCGTTCAAACAATGCCGGCAGGATAAGCAGCCCTGCGAGCAAAAAAATGGCCGCTGTCGCCGCAAGCGGCAGGTAGCGTGAAGTCCAATTGCTTTTCCGGCCGCTCCTGTTCACTTTTTCGGTTACCGCCCGGAAATGTTCTTCACTCGTCTTTTCATCCTCGATTTCCGGCATGTTTTTCAGCAGATGTTTAATATGCTCTTCATCGTATTTTGAGTTCGCCATAATCGCCCGCCTCCCTTCTTTTTTGCTCCTCTTCCATTTGATTACGCAGCGCCCTTAACGCACGGTGCTGGGTCGTCTTCACTTTACTTTCGGTCCATCCCAGGATCACGGCAGTTTCTTTGATCGAATGGGACTGGATAAACCGAAGCACCAACACCAGTTGATGATTGACAGGGGATTTCTTCAAAACGTTATATAAAATTTTCGTCTCTTCATTTCGTTCCGCGATTTCCTCAGGGAGCGGTTCAGAATCGGGCCATTCGATCGTCTGTTCCTTCCAGTCGATAAAATCAGCCCAGCTCCTTTTGTGCCGTTTTTGTTTCCTGAACCAATCGATGGCTGTGTACCGTGCAATGGAAAACAGCCATGTTTTTTCACTGCTGTTGCCCTGGAAGCCCTCATATGATTTCAATGCTTTTATATAAACTTCTTGAACAAGGTCTTCAGCCTGTTCTTTGTTTTTGACCATATAAAACAAAAATTGGTACACATCCCGATGATATTTCTCATAGAGTTCCTGAAATAGATTTTCCACCGCTTCACCCCGTTCCCTTCATTAGTCGATATTCACACCAGCTTTGTTACACCCCATTTCACTATAAACCCGGCAAAGTTAAAAAGGAAGGGAGTTCTCCCCTTTCTGGCCGGTGGCTCGCGGTAACTGTGCTTATAATCAGAGCAAAGCCTTCTTTACTGGCACGGAAGGAGGTTCCTGTGCCTATAATCGGAACTGAACCTTCTTTACAGGCACGACAGGAGGTTTCCCGTGCCTATAATCAGAGCCAAGCCTTCTTTACAGGCACTGCTGAGTGTTAGCCGCTGGCACCTGGAGCTGAATGCCTCCCCTTCCGGCTTATTATCAACAACACATAATGTTTAATAATTTCTTTACAGAAAAAAAACAATCCTGTTTCATAAGAAACAAGATTGTTCGTCAAAAGGAGTCTCCTTCTTCCACTATTCGCGGAAGGACAAATGTGAAAGTAGTCCCTTCCCCGAGTTTACTGTGGGCCGATATTTCGCCTTTATGGGCGTGTATGATATTTTTTGCGATGGCCAGTCCAAGCCCGGTGCCGGAACGCCCCCGTGTTCTCGCTTTGTCCCCTTTATAAAAGCGTTCAAACACAAACGGAAGGTCTTCTGCCGGTATCCCTGAACCTGTGTCCCTAACGTCGGCTGTGACAGTCCTGCCTTCAATCCGCGCCGAGACACTGACAGTGCCTTTTTCACTTGTATGGCGGATTGCATTGTCAATCAAGTTTGTGAAGACCTGCTCAATACGGTCCGGATCCAGATAAACGCGGGCCTGATCATTAGGGACATCACATTCGAGGGTAATGCCATTTTCTTTTGCGATTGTTTGAAACTTTTTCACAATACGCTCAATGAACGGACCAAAGTATACCGGTTCAAGATTAAGCTGGATGTGGCCGGCCTCCATACGGGCAAGATCAAGCAGTTCATTGACAAGACGGCCCATTCGCATCGATTCATCATGGATGATTTGTGCCATTTCCTTTTGCTCTTCGACGGTTCCGGCAATACCGTCAACCATTGCCTCGCTGTATCCCTGGAGCATAGAGATCGGTGTCCGCAACTCATGGGAAACATTTGCGATGAAATCCTTACGCAGCTTATCCAGGCGTCGTTCTTCCGTCATATCGCGAAGCACGGCAACAGCCCCCCGGACTTTCTGGTTGTCATATAAAGGCGTCATGAGGACGACCCAGTGCATGCCCTGGACCATCAGCTCCTGCACTTGTTCCTGTTCCGTAAGTGCCACGTTATGGAACAGATCCAATAGTTCCGGCGGCAAGTCCGGTTTTTCGCCTTCCTCCCAGCCAAGTTCAAAATGGTACGCATTGATGAAGCGGTCAGCCGGAGGATTGGTCACCTGGACCTCCCCATTGCTGTTCAGTGTAATGACGCCGTCAGCCATACTTTTCAACACACTTGAAAGCTGCTCTTTCTCCTGATTCAATGCATTGATATGAAACTTCAGCTGCCGCCCCATACGGTTGAACGCCATCGCCAGCTCCCCGATTTCATCGTGGGTCAGAATCGGCACTTTCGTATCGAACTTCCCTTTCGCCACTTCGAATGCCGCTTCCCTCATTTCCCTCAGCGGTGACGTGATCCGCGTCGACAGGAAAAAAGCGAAAATGGTTGTCAAGATGATGGCGATGCCGGCACCGAGCAAAATGATCTTTGTCGTTTCCCTTGTTGTTTCATTCACTACATCGAGTGATTGGTAAACGAATACTGCTCCATTTTCCGAGCCGGTGAAATTAGTTGGTGTGCCAACGATCAGCATTTCGCTGGTGTTCCCACTTTCCTCATCAGCGAAAGGATCATTTATCTGTTTGATGACAGTTTCATTTTCTGTAAAGACAGCTGACAGATCTTCGTCCGTTTTCAAAAAATCAACCGGCACTGCGCCCTTTTCTTCATTTGTAGGAGAATACCAATTATTCTCTTCATTTCCATAGATGAATACCCTTGTCGAAGGATCAACAAGCTCCCACGCAATCTCCAGGGCAACATTGCGGAATTCATGCTCCTCCATGACGGAAGAAATTTTGGCCGCAAGCTCCGTCAACTCGTCTTCTTTCTGGTTGACATGGTAATTTTCAAAAAACTGAAGAAGCAGCACAGTCAAAATGAATAATACGAATGAGACGAGCAAAAGGATGGTAAACCAAAGTTTACCAACCACACTCCTCCAGAACATCATTCACCAGCGACCTCAAACTTATAGCCTACACCCCAAACTGTCACAATCATCTTGGCAGCTTCATGCGAAACCTTATTAAGCTTCTCGCGCAGTCGTTTGACATGGGTGTCAACTGTCCTCAGGTCACCGAAAAACTCGTAATGCCAGACTTCTTTTAAAAGCTGCTCCCTGTCGTATACCTTGTCAGGGGCTTTGGCAAGGAAATAAAGCAACTCATACTCTTTCGGTGTCAGGCTGACTTCTTTCCCGTCAGCAGAGACGCGATGGGCATCATTATCAATTGTAAGATGGGGAAAAACGATTACATCCTTCGTGGTCGTATCTGTTTGCAAAAACTTTGTCGAAGACGAGCGGCGGAGCAAAGCTTTGACCCTGAGCACGACCTCACGCGGGCTGAAAGGCTTTACGATATAATCATCTGTACCCACTTCAAATCCCTGGACCCGATTCGCTTCTTCTCCCTTTGCGGTAAGCATAATAACGGGTGTCGCTTTCTTATCCCGCAGGTCGCGGCACACTTCCAGGCCGTCTTTGCCGGGCATCATCAAATCAAGCAAAATGAGGTCAAAATCGTCATTGAGCGCTTTTTCAAGAGCTTCTTCCCCATCCGCCGCCTCTTCTATTTGATAGTTCTCACGTTCCAAATACATGCGGAGCAACCGGCGGATTCGTTCTTCGTCATCGACAACAAGCAATTTGGCTTCTTTTTCCATAGCGGATCATCCCTTCTATCCTACTCTAATCTCATGGTCTTGCACATGTTATGCGTATGAATGAAGTCCTGCGATAACCAGATTGACAGCAACCAGGTTGAACATAATGATGGCAAACCCGATGACGGCCAGCCAGGCTGATTTTTCACCTTCCCAGCCGCGTGACAGCCGGAGATGAAGAAATGCGGCATAAAATAGCCATGTGACCAATGCCCATACCTCTTTCGGATCCCATCCCCAGAACCTGGTCCAGGCTACCTGTGCCCAGATCATCGCAAAAATGAGTGCTCCGAGCGTGAACACCGGAAAACCGATTGTAACCGCGCGGTAGCTGATCTCATCCACAAGTTTAGGATTCACGTTCTTCACAAGCGGGTGAAGTGCAGCTGCAACTCTCTTCCTTAATAGTAAACGAAGTACACCGTAAATGAAAAGCCCGCCCAATAAAGACCAGAGCAGTGTGTTCAGTTTACGGGCGGCGTTTTCGCCCTCCATCCAGGACGGTGCTTCAAAAAGCGGACCGAATTTCGCTCCCCCTGTAATTTCTCCATCAGCGGGACCGGCAATTGCAGGAAAGTTATAGATGATTTCCTGGGGCTGTCCGTTTTCAACCGGCGCCTGGAATACCGTTTCGTACCCAGCCGCTTTAAATCCGCTTCCGAAAGCTACAAATGCGACAGTAGCGACTAACGCGTATAAAATAAATTCCAGCCAAAATGTTTTCTTTGTAGCGTGTGATTGATCGACAGTTTTTATCAGATAAATCAGCCCAGCGCCAAAGCTGATCGCCAGAATCGCCTCACCAAATGCAGCGGTGGTGACATGGATTTTCAGCCAGTCACTTTGCAAAGCCGGGATAAGCGGCGATATTTCTGTCGGGAACATGCTCGCAAAAGCGATGACAATCAGTGCCACCGGCATGGTGAATACACCAAGCACATTGTTCTTATATATCAGATAAATGATGATGAATGCGAAAACAAGCATCATCCCGAAAAACGTTGTATATTCAAACAGGTTGCTGACAGGAGCATGCCCGCTTGCAATCCACCTTGTCACAAAGTAACCGAGCTGAGCAGCAAATCCGATCACTGCTGCAGCAAATCCGATTTTTCCCCATTTGGAATTTTTCGTGGATGTTCTTTTATCTTTAATTGACCCTGCAAAAAGAAATGTCGCCGCCAGATATAAGAAGAACGCTGCGTACAACAGGTTACTGCTTAGTTCCGCCATTTGATTCCCCTCCTGTCTCATTTGCCGCCTCGGCCTGGTCGACCGGCGGATTAATTTCCGTATTGTTGAGCATTTGATCAAGTTCTCGCTTGATTCCATGCCAGTTTTTGTTTGTGTGGGCTGCCAGCCATACTTCCCCATCCTGCCTCAGAATCCAGATGCGCCGGTAGTTCCAGTACATTCCCTGAATGACACCGATCATAAAAATCAATCCGCCGATTCCAAGGAACCACAGAGTATTGTCTTTTCGGACCGTGAGGCCTGCAACATTGCGGGTATCAATCCCGTTAAAACTCATTTTGAAATCATTTTCACCTTCCGGCTCTATATTCGTCCTGATTGCGACAAAGCTGATTTCTCCATCAGGATGTTCCGGCGTATACATTTTAAAGATGAAGCCTGGATTGTCAGGAATTCTCGTTTTCGTTGACGGCACGCCATTATTCAGGACGAAGTTCGGATAATAATTGACAAGCTCGACGCGATAGCCATTGCCAAGATCATATTCTGATTTTGGATCATGCAGGTCGATCTCAATATCGCCGAACGTTTTACCGGTTTCCTTGTTTTCAAGTTTAAACATCATTTTATTGAGTTCATTCAGTTTGAAATCGACCTGGTAAAGGGCAAATCCGTCAAACTTCAATGGTTCATTGACCCTGATCGGATGGCTTTGAACTTTCTTGAGTTCCTTTTCGGCTCCCGGAATCCCTTCACCAGACTTGCGGTACAGGACAGCATCCGTCTGATAGTTTTTAGCCACCGAACCACCGACACGATTAAGCGCGTCGTTGAATTTGCCGCCTTTCTCATCTGCGTCATACACGTCCATCCTGAATTGTTCGTTTTTCAGGTAGTATTCGCCTTCGGTACCGGGAATGCTTTTTGTCTCGCCGTCACGGACCCATAACACTTCATCCACGTACATGCCGGGCACAAAGCGGAGCATCGCACCGAGCAGGAAAATGATGAGCCCGGTATGATTCACATAGGCACCCCAGCGTGAAAACCGGTTTTTTTCAGCAAACAGGTTTCCATTTTCCTCTTTGACTTTATACCTTTTATCCCTAAATGCTTTACGAAGCTTGTCAAGCTCCCCGTCAGAGTCAGCCGGCGCCGATTTGCTGAACAGCCGCTGGCGTTCCATAAAGCGCGGGTGCCGTGTGACCCGCTGGTTTTTGAGCGACCTGTACAATGGCACTCCCCGGTCGATACTTGCAATCACGATAGAAATGCCAAGTGCGGCAATAAGGATGATATACCACCATGAACCGTATAGATTATGAAAACCGAGAAGATAATATAGCTGGCCGGGTGTCCCATATTCAGCTTTATAGTATTCTTCCGGCACCACATTCGGCGGTATATACATTTCCTGCGGAAAGATGGTGCCGATTGCTGATGCGATAAGAGTCACGATAATGATGCTGACTCCGACTTTGACAGAAGAAAAAAAGTTCCAGATCTTATCGATGATTGATTTGTTGTATATCTGGGAACGGCGGGCGCTCCCTTCGTAGCGCATGTTCAAAAGGGGCTTTTTCTTCTTGTCGTCCGCTCCCTCGGCAAGCGGTTTGCCGCAAGCTTCACACAGCTCGGTGCCATAAGGGTTCTCATGGCCGCATTCGCAAGTGATCTGTTCATTTTTCATATTAACACCCCATCAGTATCTAAAAATCCCCTGCTGTTTATGGTTCTATCTTTTTCATATAATCCGCGACCATCTGTTCAGACATGCTTGCTGTTATTTTATCGACGATTTTGCCGTCTTTGTCGATTAAAAAGGTTGTTGGCAATGGATTCACCCCGTAAGCATCCAACACTTCTCCATTATCGATGACAATCGGGAACGTCAATCCATATGTATTGGCGAACCGATTGACGGCCAGCTCCGTCTCCGAAACGTTCACAGCGACGATTTCAACTCCGCGGTCTTTGAATATTTCATACTGGCTCTGCATATACGGCATTTCCTCTTTGCAAGGTTCACACCAGGTGCCCCAGAAATTCAAAAATACCCCTTTGCCTTTTAAGTCAGCCAACTCCACTTTGTTGCCTTCCATATCTTCCAGGACAAAGTTGGGGGCCTGATCTCCTACACCCACAACATCCTTGCTGTTAAAAAAGTTCGTATAGAGCGTAAATGCCAGCGCTCCGAATAACACAGCCAGTATTGCCACACGGAAAAACTGGCGATTTCTCTTTTTCTGCATTCAATTACCCCCTGGAAATGCTTTCACTTAAACATTCTAACATCCGCGTGTTGTTTACCTGTTTTTTATTGTGACTATTTTGTGACAGCCAGATGAAGAAGCTGCTTTACTTCATGCGGAGTCAGCGGCCTGGATTCCCCGGGGTTCAATCCTTTAAGGTCCAAAAAGGCATAACGCTCCCTTTTCAGCTTGCTCACTTCATGGCCGACAGCTTCGAACATGCGCCTGACTTGCCTGTTTTTCCCCTCATGAATCATAAGTTCGACGATGCTTGTCTGCTTCTTTCTGTCTATCGATTTGATTTTCACTTTCGCAGGCGATGTTTTGCCGTCTTCCAGCTTTACACCCCGGCGGAGAGTATTCAGCGTTTCTTTATCAGGTATGCCTTTTACTTTAGCGATATATACTTTGTCGACCTGTCCGCGGGGATGCATCATATGATTGGCAAACTCGCCGTCATTTGTGACAAGCAACAGGCCGCTAGTATCGAAATCCAGGCGGCCGACAGGGTAAATCCGCTGTTCAATTTCCGGAAAGAAATCCGTTATCACTTTTCGGTTTTTGTCATCCTTGACCGCTGATATGACACCGCGTGGCTTGTAAAATAAAAAGTAGACCGGTTCTTCACGTTCGATTTGGACACCTTCTACTTCGATGCGGTCGTTTCCGCTGACTTTAGTGCCAAGTTCGGTGACGGTCTGCCCGTTCACATTTACTTTTCCTTCACTGATGAGCTGCTCTGCTTTGCGCCTTGAAGCAACTCCTGCATGTGCTATAACCTTTTGTAATCGTTCCATTCAGTTCACCTCTCATATCATCTTACTTTAAATTGTCACAATTCCTCAAGTTTTGTTCCTTGAAATGGTGATTTCGACATGTGTTCACTTCCCGTGTCTGATCAAAATGGGCTTCAAACTTGTACAAAATCCGCTGACAAGGAAACCTTCAGAGCCGACTTTTTAAAATTGGCTGCCGTCCGGAACAGTTCCCTTTAACAATAAGCTCTATTAACGTTCAATGTTGATATTAACAGGCAACATTTATAACTTCTATGAAAATGGTGGTTCTATTGTGTGATTGATTTATTTACGTAACGCTCCCCGTTCGATATGGATGATATAGAGGTTCTCTGGAACTCATCCGTTCCTTTCCGCTGCAGGCATTTGCTTTCCGCGGGGCGTCCGGGAAGCCTCGCTTGCGCTGCGGGGTCTTCCCTGTTCGCTCGTCCGGCATCAGTCTCATGCCTTCCGCTCAAATCCACTCAGTTTAATCAAACTTTTTCCAAAAGAAAATAAACAAAGAGATTATTTATCCATCTCTTAACTAACATTTGATTAAAGTGAAATTTTTTTCAAAGCTAGTTTGTCGAAACATTGCTTTCTATTCTTTACAGAAAGCGAGTATGAAGGCAACAGACTGTTTTCTTTTTTAAAGGCTCTGTTAAACGCTAGTGTTGATTTCCGTTGCAGGTACTCGCTTTCCGCGGGGCGGGCGGTGAGCCACCTCATCGCTATCGCTCTTGCGGAGTCTCGCACCTTCCACTCCAATCAACTAGTGTAAAAAATCAACATAGAGCTTAAACACGGCCTTTTTAAAAAATCATTAAAACTGTGTTGATTGTTTTATATCCAATATTCTCCGCAGTCGAAAATCTTCACAAAACATGCAGCAGCACACTGTCTTCTTAAATAAGTTGGTCAGCATTCCTGTAGAGCGTTATATTTGAGCTTTGATAAAAACAGGGTTCCTCAGTA
>JAENYN010000050.1 GCA_016841765.1 Guptibacillus hwajinpoensis | reverse complement strand
TTCAAAGGCTTTGTAAAACACATTGTTGGTTTAACGGCGCTCGAACAGAAAAAAGGGCCGAGAGCCTATCTGAATATTGTGAAAAATAAGCCGGACAGAGGTGTTGGAGGTTTTCATGGAGAATGCTAAATACAAACGTGTCGTGCTGAAGCTTAGTGGAGAGGCCCTGGCAGGCGAGGCGGGGTTCGGAATCGAACCAGCCATCATCAAGTCTGTAGCCAAACAGGTCAAAGAAATCGCCGAATTGGGAGTGGAAGTCGCTGTCGTTGTCGGGGGAGGAAACATCTGGCGCGGTAAGATCGGAAGCGAGATGGGAATGGACAGGGCCACTGCCGACTACATGGGAATGCTGGCAACGGTCATGAATTCCCTTGCCATGCAGGACAGCCTGGAAAACCTCGGTGTCCAAACGAGAGTCCAGACCTCCATTGAAATGCGGCAGGTCGCAGAACCTTACATCCGCCGCCGGGCGATCCGCCATCTAGAGAAAAAACGGGTTGTCATTTTTGCTGCCGGTACCGGAAATCCTTATTTCTCCACGGATACGACAGCAGCCCTGCGCGCCGCAGAAATAGAAGCAGACGTCATTCTTATGGCAAAAAACAAAGTCGATGGGGTATACAGTGCAGACCCGTCAGTTGATATAAACGCAAAGAAATACCAGAGCCTTTCTTACCTGGATGTGTTGAAAGAAGGCCTGGAAGTCATGGATTCCACCGCTTCCTCGCTTTGCATGGATAACGATATCCCGTTAATCGTCTTTTCTATTATGGAAGAAGGAAACATTAAAAAAGCCGTCATGGGCGAAAATATTGGTACAGTTGTGAGGGGGAAATAACAATGTCAAAACAAGTAATCAAGCAGACATCTGAAAGGATGGATAAAGCGGTCCAGTCATATGACAGGGAGCTTGCCACAGTCCGGGCAGGCCGTGCAAATCCCGCTTTGCTCGATAAAGTGCAGGTCGAGTATTACGGCATGCCGACGCCTTTGAACCAGCTCGCCTCCATTTCAGTTCCTGAAGCGAGGCTTCTGGTTATCCAGCCATTCGACAAGTCCTCCATCGGCGATATTGAGCGTGCGATTCAAAAGGCTGATTTAGGCCTATCCCCAACCAATGATGGATCTGTGCTCAGAATTTCGATTCCTGCATTGACAGAGGAACGCCGTAAAGAGCTTGTCAAGCTTGTCAAAAAGTATGCGGAAGAAGCAAAAGTAGCAGTCCGCAACATCCGCCGGGATGCTAATGATGAATTGAAGAAACTCGAAAAAAACGGTGAAATGACCGAGGATGAGCTTCGCGGCTACAGTGAAGATGTCCAGCAGCATACAGATGACCATATTGCTGAAATCGATAAGCATACAAAAGCAAAAGAAGAAGAGATAATGGAAGTCTGACTTCGCTCTCGGTAAAATCACGTATATAAAGACCCTCTGCACTTTAGGGGGTTTTTTTACACTTTTGGTAGTGGGTCGCGGTTTTCAGCAATCCAGCTGTTTTAAACCCAATATCCTGGCTCATTCACAGTGGAGGAAATCGGCATGCTTGATAAATTATTAAAACGCCAAACCGATCAGGAAAAAACCGGCGGGGAGATTGATCCTGATCTGGTCCCGAAACATATCGCCATCATCATGGATGGGAACGGCCGCTGGGCAAAACAGCGGAACCTGCCAAGGATCCTCGGGCACAGAGAAGGGATGAAAACAGTCAAAGAAATTGTAAAAAAGGCAAACTCTCTCGGTGTGAAAGAACTGACCCTGTATGCTTTTTCAACAGAAAACTGGAAAAGGCCCAAAACGGAAGTCGATTACTTAATGAAACTCCCGGAAGAATTCCTCGGCTCTTTTCTCCCTGAATTGATGGAGGAGAATGTCAGAGTGAGAGTAATGGGAGATGAGGAAGAACTGCCTGAACATACACGGAGGGCTGTCAATAATGCTGTGGCAAAGACAGATGGAAATAGCGGGCTGACATTGAATTTCGCACTTAATTATGGCAGCAGGCTTGAAATTATGAATGCGGTTAAAGATATTGCGGAAGATGTTAGGGAAGGCCGTCTTTCCACTGATGATATTTCTGAAGACATGTTTTCCGCCCGGTTGCTGAGCGACGGCCTTCATGACCCGGATCTGCTCATCCGCACGTCCGGGGAGATCAGGCTTAGCAACTTCATGCTCTGGCAGCTTGCCTATACAGAGTTATGGTTCACCGACATCCTCTGGCCGGATTTCACCGGAGAGCACCTGGCAGAAGCAGTCCGTGATTTCCAGCAGCGTTCACGGCGTTTTGGGGGAGTATAGGAAAGTAGGAGATACGATGAAGCAACGAATTATTACAAGCGTCATAGCCGGAGTGCTGTTCTTGTCTGTCGTCATTATCGGAGACATATATTTTACAATCCTTGCATATTTGCTGGCAACAATCGCCCTTTTTGAAATGCTGAGGATGAAACATATCCACATGCTTTCTGCTGCCGGAGTGATCAGTACGATCTTTTTGTGGATTTTGATGCTGCCGCGTGAGTCGGCGGCCGCTCTGTCCGATACCGCATACGCCAAGACTGATGCAATGCTGATGATGATTTTCTTGTTCCTTATTGTAACCGTATTGACGAAAAACCGCTTTACATTCGATGATGCCGGTTATCTGCTCCTGTCCACCTTTTATGCAGGCGCCGGTTTCTTTTATTTGATTCTGACCAGGGAGGCCGGGCTGGAGTATGTGTTTTTCGTTCTTTTTTTAATCTGGGCAACAGACTCAGGTGCTTATTTTACCGGCAGGAAATTGGGAAGAAGGAAGTTATGGCCGGAAATTTCTCCAAACAAGACGATAGAAGGCGCACTTGGTGGGATCGCATCTGCTGTTGTGGTCGCAGTCATATTTCAGCTCATCTATCCTGTCTACGAATCACTCTTTTTTGCCATCATCGTCAGTATAGTCATAGCTGTTTTCGGCCAGATGGGAGATCTTGTTGAATCAGCGATGAAGCGTCACTTTAATGTTAAGGATTCCGGCCGTATCCTGCCGGGGCATGGAGGCATTCTCGACAGGTTCGACAGCCTGATTTTTGTGCTGCCGGTTCTTCATTTTTTCCAGATGATGTAATCATTCCGGCTATCCCGGGCGGATGTAGGAGGTAATTCAGATGAAAAAAATCAACTTGCTGGGGGCGACAGGGTCCATAGGCACGCAAACATTGGATGTGATCCGCGCTAATCCGGAACAATTTGCCCTTTCGGCAATGTCGGCCGGCCGCAATATAGAAAAAGCGGCAGAGATTGCCCGCGAGTTTAAGCCGCGCCTTATTTCTGTCCTTAACAAAGAAGATATGCAATCGATGCGGTCAGCATTCCCCTCCGCAACAGTCGTTTATGGACAGGAAGGGCTTTTGGAAGCAGCTGTGCTTGATGAAGGCGATGTGCTTGTGAATGCCGTCATGGGAAGTGTCGGTCTCGAGCCAACCTTAATGGCGATTGAGGCTGGCAAGTCGATTGCGATCGCAAATAAAGAAACACTTGTGACAGCAGGGCATCTTGTTGTCGAGAAGGCGAAGCAGCATCAAGTTGATTTGCTTCCTGTAGACAGTGAACACTCGGCAATTTTCCAATGCTTGCAAGGTGAGGACATTGACAGTGTGTCCCGGCTGATTTTAACGGCGTCCGGCGGAAGTTTCAGGGACAAGTCCCGTGACGAGTTAAAGGATGTAACCGTTGAATCTGCCCTCAATCATCCAAACTGGTCGATGGGTGCAAAAATCACAATAGACTCAGCCACGATGATGAATAAAGGCCTTGAGGTCATCGAAGCCCACTGGCTTTTCGGGGTTCCTTATGAAAAAATTGATGTTGTTTTGCATAAAGAAAGCATGATTCACTCAATGGTCGAATATGAAGATACAAGTGTCATCGCCCAGCTCGGCACACCTGATATGAAAGTGCCGATCCAATATGCGCTCACGTATCCCAAAAGACTTGAATTGCCGCTGGCAAAAAGGTTAAACTTATGGGAAACAGGAACATTGCATTTTTCCAAAATGGATTACAGCCGTTTCCGCTGTTTGAAGTTTGCCTTTGATGCAGGCAGGGCGGGCGGGTCAATGCCTGCCGTCATGAATGCTGCCAATGAAGCGGCTGTCCAGGCTTTTCTGGATAAAAAAATCCCGTTTCTGCAAATAGAGGACTTCATCGAAAAGGCGATGGAACAACACAAAACGATTGCGGACCCCGATCTGGAAACAATCAGGGAAATCGACCGGGACACCCGCAGTTTTGTGAACTCCCTGATTTAATAGGATAAAGGTGGGAACAGGATTGAATGTGAATACAATCATCGCGTTTATTGTCATCTTCGGCGCTCTTGTCTTCTTCCATGAACTGGGACATCTGTACTTTGCCAAACGGGCCGGCATCCTTTGCCGGGAATTTGCCATCGGATTTGGGCCGAAGGTGTTTTCGTTCACGAAAAATGAAACGGTTTATACAATCCGGCTCCTGCCCCTCGGCGGCTTTGTGCGGATGGCAGGCGAAGATCCGGAAGCGATTGAAGTGAAACCAGGCTACAATGTCGGCCTCATATTTGACGATCATGATCTCGTCAAAAAGATCATCATCAACAATAAATCGAAACATCCGGAAGCGAAGATAGTCGAAGTAGAGCATGCTGACCTTGAGAAGAATATGGTTATCCGCGGTTATGAAGAGGAAGACGGTGAACTTCAGACGTACCGTGTCCATAAAACTTCATTCTTCGTTGTTGATGAAAACGAAATCCAGATAGCGCCATACGACAGGCAGTTCCGTTCCAAAACGATCGGGCAGCGGACCCTTGCCATATTTGCGGGACCAGCGATGAATTTCATCCTCGCTTTCGTTATCCTGACATTGCTTGCGTTTTTACAGGGTTATCCTGTCGAAGATGCAAAGCTCGGCAAACTGACGGACGACGGTGCTGCGAATGAGGCCGGTCTTCAACAGGGGGACCGAGTTGTCCAGATAGAAGGCAATAATGTCAGCACGTGGGAAGGAATTGTCGAAGTTGTTCAGGAAAATCCCGGTGAGCCGCTTGACATGGTGGTGGAGCGTAATGGCGAAACGGTACAGACAGAGGTTGTCCCGAAAAAAAGGGAACTTGAAGACGGTACGGAAATCGGCATTATCGGCGTCTATCCGCCGATGGAAAAGAGCTTCATCGGTTCCATCCAATATGGCGCTGAAGAAACCTATTTTTGGACAAAGACCATTCTTGTCGGACTCGGCAAACTGGTCACCGGCCAATTTTCAATTGACATGCTGTCCGGCCCGGTGGGGATCTACAGTGTGACAGATGAAGTGGCCCAGTCAGGGATTTATAACTTGATGAGATGGGGTGCTCTGTTAAGCATCAACCTGGGCATTGTCAATCTGCTGCCTTTGCCGGCGCTTGACGGCGGGCGCCTGCTGTTCTTCTTGATTGAAGGGATCAGGGGCAAACCGGTCGACCCGCAAAAAGAAGGTCTTGTCCATTTCATCGGATTTGCATTTTTAATGCTGCTTATGATTGTGGTTACTTGGAATGATATTCAAAAGTTTTTCCTGTAAAAAGCGGGAAGCACACCATGAAGCTGCCGGATGACACTTCGGCAGCTTCCCTATTCCTGCTGAAAAAGAACAGTGTGACCCACAAGGCTCATAGCTGTTGAGCCGGCTTTCAAGCTTTTTTACAGGACAATAACCGAAGTAGAGGTGCTGGGTAATGAAACAAAGTAAACTGTTTGTTCCGACAATGCGTGATGTTCCGGCTGATGCGGAAATTGCGAGCCACAGGCTGATGCTGAGAGCCGGCTTTATGCGTCAGAGCGCTTCCGGGGTATACTCGTATTTGCCCCTTGCAAAAAAGGCTCTCCAAAAAATCGAAACGATCATCCGTGATGAAATGGAAAATACCGCCCACGGATCAGAATTGCTCATGCCTGCCCTGCAGCCAGCCGAGCTTTGGCAGGAATCCAGGCGCTGGTATACATACGGCCCGGAACTGATGCGTCTAAAGGACAGGCACGGCAGGGATTTCGCCCTTGGTGCCACTCATGAAGAAGTCATAACGGACTTGCTCCGTGATGAGGTTAATTCATACAAAAAGCTGCCCCTTGTCCTGTATCAGATCCAGACAAAATTCCGCGATGAAAAGCGGCCCCGTTTCGGTCTATTGCGCGGCCGGGAATTCATCATGAAGGATGCCTATTCTTTCCATGCTTCTTTTGACAGCCTGGATAAAAGCTATGAGGATCTGTTCAAGGCATACAGCAATGTATTCAGCCGCTGCGGCTTGAATTTCCGTGCTGTCATCGCAGACTCAGGTGCCATGGGAGGAAAAGACACCCACGAATTCATGGTCCTGTCTGATGTAGGGGAAGATACGATCGCATATTCGGATTCCTCCGGCTATGCCGCCAACATCGAAATGGCGGAAGTGAAAGAAGAATACGCAAAAAGTGGTGAAACGCAGGAAGGCCTTGAGAAAACAGCTACAGCAGATGCCAGGACAATCGAAGAAGTCGCAGCTTATCTGAAGGTTGAAAAAACAAAGCTGATCAAGTCCCTCCTTGCCCGTGTCGATGATGAATTCGTGCTTGTCCTGGTAAGGGGCGATCATGATGTGAACGAAATAAAGGTCAAAAACTTGCTTGATGCATCAGTTGTCGGACTTGCATCTCCGGAAGAAACAAAAGAAGTACTGGGGTGTGATCCTGGCGCCATCGGACCTGTCGGAGTGCCTGATAATGTAAAAGTGATTGCTGACCAGGCAGTGCAAGCTGTCGTAAATGGCGTCTGCGGTGCCAATGAAAATGGCTACCATTATTTGAACGCGAATGCCGGCCGCGATTTCAAAGTTGACCAGTACGCTGACTTGCGTTTCATCAGGGAAGGGGATCAATCTCCGGACGGCAGCGGCACAATCCGGTTTGCACGCGGAATAGAAGTCGGCCATATTTTCAAGCTTGGGACAGTCTATAGTGAAAAGATGAAAGCCCTGTTCCTGGATGAAAACGGAAAATCAAAGCCGTTCATTATGGGATGTTACGGCATAGGCGTTTCCAGGCTGCTTGCCTCAGTGGTCGAACAGCACCATGATGACGACGGCATCGTATGGCCGAAAGCCCTTTCGCCTTTTGACATCCACCTCATCCCGGTAAACATAAAAAATGATGATCAGCGCAGCCTTGCAGACCAGCTTTATCAATCGCTGGGCAATGAAGGGCTTGAAGTCCTTTATGATGACCGGAAAGAACGGCCGGGAGTCAAGTTTGCGGATGCGGATTTATTTGGATTCCCGCTCCGCATCACAGTAGGCAAAAAAGCTTCTGAAGGGATTGTGGAAATCAAGAACCGCCGTACCGGCGAAGTCACCGAAACATCAGCAGAAGAAGCAAGTGCAGCTGTAAAAGAAATGCTGCAAAACTATCAGTAATCGTCACGCTTTATTCGCCGACTGAACAGAACCCTTTATAACCAAAAAGAAGAACAGCAGGCCCAGCCGAAAAATCATGGCCTGCTGTTCTTCTTTTCGTGTGGATAAGAGAAATGGAAATGATATTCCGAAGATGTTGTTTAGATACTTCAAACTACTTTTTTAGGGTTGTGGTAGAAGGGAATTTGGTTTTCTGATTCTCATCTGTTCCTTTCCGCTGCAGGCATTCGCTTTCCGCGGGGCGACCGGGGAGCCTCCTCGGCGCGATTCGCGCCTGCGGGGTCTCCCCTGTT
Source organism: Guptibacillus hwajinpoensis (assembly GCA_016841765.1). Lineage (GTDB taxonomy): Bacteria > Bacillota > Bacilli > Bacillales > Bacillaceae_O > Bacillus_BL. The sequence continues at coordinate 24,116 of JAENYN010000050.1, read as the reverse complement.
CGCTACCCCCGCAGGAGTCGAATGCCTTCCGCTGCAATCCACTCAGTGGTAAAACAATAGTTTCCAAAAAAGGATGAACAACAAACCTTATCTTTTAGGATAGATATACACTAGACTTGGATAGAAGGTATGTATTAAACGATTATTCTTATAGGCGATAGAGGGCCATCTTCATAAGAAAGCGGAACAGCTGTTCATGTACCAGTTGATTCAAGCGGAAGGGGCTCAATTCCTCGATACCAATTTTCTTCATGCAGTGTAAATTCCAATGAAGCTTATTCCTTGTCCTGTGGGATTAGTGGGACAAGTAAGACCCCGCAGGAGCGGAGCGACGAGGCTCAGTAGCTGCCCCGTGGCAAAGAATACATTGTGAGTGTGGAATGAAGCAGAAGCAGATGTCACCCTTGTGTCTGTGTTGAATGCGAGATCTGACGTAAACCAACACTAGTGTTTAACAGAGCCTAACACAAAGTAACAAAATAAACCAAAGGTGGAATCTGCATGCAGATTCCGCCTTCAAAGGCACCTCATTATTTGTCCTCTCTTCCAAAAGGGGGTACCTTCTTCTTTTCAGGAAAGCTATAATAGGAGTTGCCTAAAAAAATAGATTCAAATCATCCAGTCAATATTCGCATACATAATGGCATTGCGAATGAACTATACAGGTACAACGAAAGGAGAATCGTCTGTGGGACAAGAAGAACAGCTGCGGAAAGAAAGATTCCAGCTTCTCCTTCAGCAAATCAGTTATCCCGAGTCTCTTGCCGGGGATCAATTCAAAGATGGCAAAATTGAAAAACTTACAATCAAGAAAAAAGAAAAGGCGTGGCATTTTTTATTCCATTTGCCTTCTTTAATCCCGGCCAACGCCTATGAAGTGTTTCAGATCCATTTACAAAAGACATTTTCAAACATAGCCGCCGTCACCTTTGCTTTCAAATATGACGATAACAATTTGACCGAAGAGCTATTCCACGGCTATTGGCCGCATCTTGTCAGTAGTTTGAACGGTTCCGCTCCTGGCATCAAAAGCTGGCTCTCAGGGCAGAAACCTTCGCTCCAGGGCCAAAAAGCGACAGTCAAAGCAAGGAATAGCACAGAAGCGGTCACCATTAGGCGGAAACTTACGGAACTGGCAGCCCCGGCAGGGCAAAATATGGGGCTTCCGCCAATCCAATTCGATACCGTCGTTGAAGAATCGCAAGAAGATATGATCAAATTTCAGCAAGAAAAAGAAAATGAAGACCGGGACAAAGTCCTTGCCGCGATAGCCGAAAAGGAAAAGAGAGAAAAAGATGCTCAATCAGAGGGTCCGACTGGCCCGGTCACCATCGGCTATACGATCAAAGACGACCCTGTTCCGATTGAAAACATTAACGACGAAGAGCGTCGCGTCGCCCTCCAGGGTTATGTCTTCGATGCGGAGACGAGGGAATTGCGGAGCGGCCGCACGTTATTGACTTTTAAAATAACGGATTATACAGACAGCCTATTGATCAAAATGTTTTCGCGTGACAAAGAGGACATCCCGCTTTTGCAGTCGATCCAAAAAGGCATGTGGGTCAAAGTAAGAGGAAGTATCCAGAATGATACGTTTGTACGCGACCTGGTCATGATCGCAAATGATGTCAACGAAATTAAACCGGCGGAACGCACAGACGATGCCAAAGAGAAGCGCGCCGAACTCCATGCCCATACCGTGATGAGCCAGATGGATGCTGTCACATCCGCTCCCCGCTTGATTGAACAGGCCGCAAAGTGGGGCCACAAAGCGTTTGCCATCACGGACCACGCCGGTGTCCAATCGTTTCCTGATGCATATGCTGCCGGCCAAAAGCATGGCGTGAAAGTCATTTACGGGGTGGAAGCGAACCTGGTTGATGACGGTGTTCCGATTGCGTACAATCCATCTGAACGTTTATTGGAAGACGAAACGTATGTTGTATTCGACGTGGAAACAACCGGTCTGTCTGCTGCTTATGATACGATCATCGAGCTTGCAGCGGTGAAGGTGAAAAACGGCGAGATCATCGACCGCTTTGAATCATTCGCGAACCCCCATCATCCACTTTCGGCTACGACAATTGATTTGACGGGCATCACGGATGATATGGTCAGCGATGCTCCCGAGCCTGAGGAAGTGGTGGAAAAGTTCCGTGATTGGACCGGAGATGATATCCTGGTCGCCCATAATGCAAGCTTCGATATGGGATTCCTGAACGCGGGACTGAAAAAATGCGGGCATGGCAAATCGGAAAACCCTGTCATTGACACCCTTGAACTGGCTCGGTTTCTTTATCCCGATATGAAAAACCACCGATTAAATACGCTATGTAAAAAATTCAATATTGAATTAACACAGCACCACCGGGCGATTTATGATGCGGAAGCGACCGGATACCTATTATGGAAGCTGCTTCAGGATGCATTCGAAAAAGGCATTGTCTATCATCACCGCCTGAATGATAATATGGGTCAGTCCAATGCCTATCAGCGGGCAAGGCCGTCGCACTGTATCTTGCTGGCCAAGACGGAAGAAGGCTTGAAAAACTTATATAAACTCGTATCGCTTGCCCATATCAATTATTTTTACAGGGTGCCCCGCATTCCGCGTTCCCAGCTCACCAAATACCGGGAAGGATTGCTGGTCGGATCTGCATGTGATAAAGGGGAAGTCTTTGAAGGCATGATGCAAAAGCAGGCCGATGAAGTGGAAGAGATCGCTGAATTCTATGATTATCTTGAAATCCAGCCGCTGTCCAACTATGCACATCTGATTGAAAAAGAGCTGGTCAGGGATGAACTTGCTCTAAAAGACATCATCCAAAAGATCATTAATGTCGGTGAAAAACTGGGTAAACCGGTTGTCGCAACGGGGAATGTCCATTACTTGCAGCCGGAAGATGCGCTTTACCGGAAAATCCTCATCGCTTCGCAGGGCGGTGCCAATCCATTGAATAAACAGCAGCTGCCGCCGGTTTATTTTAAAACGACAACTGAGATGCTGGAAGAATTCTCGTTCCTTGGAAAGGAAAAAGCAGAGGAAGTTGTTGTTGGCAATACCTTGAAGATCGTGGATGAAATTGAAGACGTTAAGCCAATCAAAGATGACCTGTATACCCCTCGAATTGAAGGCGCCGATGAAGAAATGAGAGAAATGAGCTACGGTATGGCCCGCAGCATCTATGGCGATGAGCTTCCCGCCATTGTCGAAGAGCGGCTGGAAAAAGAACTGCAAAGTATCATCGGCCATGGGTTCGCGGTCATCTACCTCATTTCTCACAAACTTGTAAAAAAGTCACTCGATGATGGTTACCTGGTCGGGTCGCGGGGTTCGGTAGGTTCTTCTTTTGTTGCGACAATGACTGAAATCACCGAGGTTAATCCGCTACCGCCGCACTATGTGTGCCCGACGTGCAAGCATTCCCACTTTTTCGATGACGGGTCGGTCGGTTCAGGATTTGACCTGCCGGATGCGGATTGCCCGAATTGCGGGACACCGTACAAAAAAGACGGCCATGATATCCCGTTTGAAACGTTTCTCGGTTTTAAAGGGGACAAGGTGCCGGATATCGACTTGAACTTTTCCGGTGAATATCAGCCGCGTGCCCATAACTATACAAAAGTACTGTTTGGTGAAGATAATGTATATCGGGCAGGAACGATCGGCACTGTTGCCCAAAAGACAGCGTTCGGCTTCGTGAAAAAATATGAAGAAGAAACCGGCGTCACTTACCGTGGTGCCGAAATAGACCGGCTGTCTGGAGGCTGCACCGGAGTGAAACGGACGACCGGCCAGCATCCCGGCGGTATCATTGTTGTCCCGGACTATATGGACATTTTCGATTTCTCGCCGATCCAGTATCCGGCGGATGACAGGAATTCCGAATGGAAAACCACTCACTTCGATTTCCATTCGATCCATGACAATCTGCTCAAGCTTGATATTCTCGGACACGATGACCCGACCGTTATCAGGATGCTGCAGGACCTGAGCGGCATCGATCCGAAAACAATCCCGACAGATGACAAAGAAGTCATGAAGATTTTCGGAGGGACAGAATCACTCGGTGTGACAGAAGAACAGATTATGTGTAAAACCGGCACGCTCGGCATTCCTGAATTCGGGACGAGATTCGTTCGCCAGATGCTTGAAGAAACGAAACCGAGCACGTTCTCCGAACTAGTTCAGATCTCCGGGCTTTCCCATGGTACTGATGTGTGGCTGAATAATGCCAATGAATTGATATATAGCGGCACATGTGAGCTGAAAGATGTAATCGGCTGCCGGGATGATATTATGGTTTATTTGATTTACAAAGGGCTTGAACCGTCCCTTGCATTCAAAATCATGGAGTTTGTCAGAAAGGGCAAGGGTTTGCAGGATGAATGGATCGAGGAAATGAAAAAGCATGATGTACCTGACTGGTATATCGATTCCTGCAAAAAAATCAAATATATGTTCCCGAAAGCCCATGCGGCCGCGTACGTCCTTATGGCTGTCCGGATAGCCTATTTCAAAGTGCATCATCCGATCCTGTTTTATGCGGCTTACTTCACGGTCCGTGCCGATGATTTTGATGTTGATGCGATGGTAAAAGGCAGCAATGCCATAAGGGCCCAAATTGAAGAGATCAATGCAAAAGGCCTTGATGCTTCACCGAAAGAGAAAAGCCTGTTGACTGTGCTTGAACTTGCCCTTGAAATGTGTGAGCGGGGCATGAAATTCCAGAAGGTCGATTTGTATAAATCGAGTGCCAGTGATTTCATCGTTGATGGCAATACATTGATTCCGCCATTTAACGCCATTCCGGGCCTTGGCACCAATGCCGCCCTAAATATCGTGAAGGCCCGTAAAGAAGGGGAATTCCTCAGTAAAGAAGATTTGCAGCAGCGCAGCAAAATCTCAAAAACAGTTATTGAGTACCTCAACGACCAGGGTTGTCTTGAAGGGCTTCCCGATCAAAATCAGCTGTCGCTGTTTTGAGGAAACGCCTCTAAGTTGCAATAAAAACGAGGTTATGATATATTCATTTGTGGATAGACTAAGAATAAGCTCGTATGCAAAGGAGTGGGCCCGCCCACTCCTTTCTGTTAGCCTCCGTTTATCCGGAACAGTGTTATTTGCGCCTATGATCCCTGCCGCTTTTCGGCAGGGTATTTTCTTCAAAAGAAAGGGGCGGCAGATCCTGGAGGCTGTCCGCATAAGCCTGGACCCACCGGAGGGAACCGCCTTACCGGGGGGGACAATTCCGCAACTGCGCCCGCAGCTGAACAAGGGTCCACCGCCGTTCTTTTAGAAGAGTCAGATGCCGGACAAGCGGGTAAAAATACATACGGAGCAACGGATTTGAAACAAATTGTGGCAGCAAGGAGGGTTAACATGGGTAAAAAAGTCACTGATATTACCGAAGAACTTGTCACTCCAATTGTTGATGACTACGGAATGGAACTTGTTGACGTCGAATTCGTCAAAGAAGGGAAAAACTGGTTCCTGCGGGTTTTCATTGATTCCCCGGAAGGCGTGGATATTGAAGACTGCGGGAAGGTGAGCGAGCGGCTCAGCGAAAAGCTGGATGAAAAGGACCCGATCGATATGCCGTATTTTCTGGAAGTTTCCTCACCGGGAGCAGAAAGGCCGTTAAAAAAGGAAAAGGACTTTCACAATGCTGTCGGAAAACAGGTCCATGTCAAAACTTATGAACCGCTTGACGGTGAAAAAGTATTTGAAGGCAAGCTTCTCGATTTCAATGGCGAAATGCTGTCAATTGAAGTGACGATAAAAACAAGAAAGAAAACATACGAGATTCCATACGGGAAAGTTGCCAATGCCAGACTGGCAGTCACTTTTTAACGAAGGGGGAAAAATAGAATGAGCAGTGAACTGTTTGATGCGCTGACCGTCCTCGAAAAAGAAAAAGGCATCAGCAAAGATATTTTATTAGAGGCGATCGAGGCGGCATTGATTTCCGCCTATAAGCGCAATTTCAATCAGGCGCAAAATGTGCGTGTCGACATCAATGAAACAACCGGCACGATGCGGGTGTTCGCCCGTAAGGATGTTGTGGAAGAAGTGATGGACCCATTCCTCGAAATTTCACTGGAAGAAGCGAAGCAGATTAATCCTGCTTATGAAGAGGAAGATGTGGTCGAGCTGGAGGTCACACCGAGGAACTTTGGCCGGATCGCTGCGCAAACAGCCAAGCAGGTCGTGACCCAGCGTGTCCGCGAGGCAGAGCGCGGGGTCATTTATTCAGAATATATCGACCGTGAAGAAGATATCATGACAGGTATCGTCCAACGCCAGGATCCCCGGTTCATTTATGTCAATCTTGGGAAGGTCGAGGCGCTTCTTCCCGCAAATGAACAGATTCCGAGCGAAGACTACCATCCTCACGACCGTATCAAAGTTTTTGTGACAAAGGTTGAAAAAACGACCAAAGGGCCGCAAATTTTTGTTTCAAGAACCCATCCAGGACTTTTGAAACGCTTATTTGAACTCGAAGTGCCTGAAATTTATGACGGTACAGTGGAGATCAAATCGGTTGCACGGGAAGCCGGAGACCGCTCTAAAATCTCCGTCCATTCACAGGATCCGGAAGTGGACCCTGTCGGTTCCTGCGTCGGCCAAAAAGGCCAGCGTGTCCAGGCGATTGTCAATGAATTGAACGGCGAAAAGATTGATATTGTCCGCTGGTCGGAAGATCCCGTTGAATATGTCGCCAATGCGCTCAGCCCCTCAAAGGTGCTCAAAGTCGATGTGGACGAAGAAGATAAAGCAACCACTGTCATCGTCCCGGATTACCAGCTGTCGCTTGCAATCGGCAAACGGGGACAAAACGCCCGGCTTGCCGCCAAACTTACCGGCTGGAAGATTGATATAAAGAGCCAGTCCGACGCCGAAGAACTTGGCCTCTATTCACCAGGTGATGAAGAGGCCCTTGAAAATCATCAAGAATACGATGATGATTACGAAGAATTAGATTAAGAGGTGGGCCTGGTGAGTAAGAAAAAAACACCGATGCGAAAATGTGTCGCCAGTCAGGAAATGAAGCCGAAAAATGAGCTGCTCCGGGTCGTCAGAACACCCGATGGAGATGTCATGGTGGATTTGACAGGAAAGAAATCGGGCCGCGGTGCTTATTTAAGCAAAGATAAAACGATTATAGAAAAAGCAAAGAAAAAAAACATTTTGTCCCGGCATTTGAAAGCGGAAGTGGATGATGCACTATATGATGAGTGCATCGCCATCGCCGAAAAGGATAACCGGCCATTATGAGCCAGGGAAAGTGGTTATCACTGCTGGGGCTAGCCAATCGGGCAAGAAAATGCATTTCAGGAGAAGAACTCGTTTTAAAGGAAATACGAAACGGCAATGCCCGGCTTGTCATTGTTGCCGGTGATGCTTCCGAAAACACTGTCAAAAAAATGACAGACAAGTGCCGGACCTACAATGTGCCGCTCCGTGTTGCACAGGATCGGTATATGCTCGGCGAAGCGATCGGGAAACCGGCCCGAGTGTCGGTTGCCGTATTGGACGAGGGATTTGCAAAGAAGCTGATTAGCTTGCTCGATTAATTCTTACGGGGGTGAACGTATGAGCAAGATGCGAGTATATGAATATGCCAAAAAGCATAATGTATCAAGCAAACAGGTCATTAATAAATTAAAAGATATGAATGTGGAAGTTTCCAACCATATGTCTACAATAGAGGATTCTGTTGTCGGTAAACTTGATGCCATTTTCAATCCTCCCAAAAAAGAGGAGAAACCGAAACAGGAAACCGACCGCAAAACGAATGCCAAACAATCCAATACCGCTCAGGGCGGCAAAGAAAACACCCGGAACAATAATCAATCCGGTGCCCAAAACCGCAGTGGAGGCGGAAACCGCCAAAATAATAACCAGAACCGCAATCCGCAAAAAAACAGCGGCAACAGGAATCAGCCGCAGGGCGGAAAGGGAAACAATAGAGGCCAAAACCGGAAAGGGAAGGGCGGAAATCGCAACCAGCCTAACCAGAATCAGCCGAAGCCGGCTCCAAAACAGAAGCAGACTCCTGAAAAGATCACTTTCGAAGGCACACTATCGGTTGGTGAACTTGCCGGAAAGCTTAACAAGGAACCTTCAGAAATCATTAAAAAGCTGATGGGCCTTGGCGTAATGGCAACCATCAACCAGGAACTTGACAAAGAGTCCATTGAATTGATCGGCGCTGAATACGGGGTCGAAACAGAAGAAGAGAAAGTGATCGACAAATCAGATCTTGCCACTTATATGGCGCCGGATGAAGAGAAAGACATGCAGATCCGTCCGCCGGTTGTCACGATCATGGGCCACGTCGACCACGGGAAAACAACATTGCTTGACTCCATCCGCAATACGAAGGTAACCGCTTCTGAAGCAGGCGGAATCACCCAGCATATTGGTGCATACCAGATTGAAACAAATGATAAGAAAATCACATTCCTGGATACACCAGGCCACGCGGCATTTACGACAATGCGTTCACGCGGCGCCCAGGTTACAGATGTGACCATTCTGGTTGTTGCTGCGGATGACGGGGTAATGCCGCAGACAGTTGAAGCGATCAACCATGCGAAAGCGGCTGAAGTGCCGATCATCGTTGCGGTGAATAAGATTGATAAAGAAGGGGCTAATCCCGACCGGGTCATGCAGGAACTGACCGAATATAATTTGGTGCCGGAAGACTGGGGCGGCGACACAATTTTCGTTCCCGTATCTGCATTGCAGGGTGAAGGGATTGAAGACCTTCTTGAAATGATCCTCCTTGTCAGTGAAGTGGAAGAGCTAAAAGCCAATCCGGACCGACTAGCTTACGGCACTGTCATCGAGGCGCAGCTTGATAAAGGGCGCGGTTCGGTTGCAACGCTGCTCGTTCAGAATGGAACGCTGAATGTCGGCGATCCGATTGTAGTGGGTAATACGTTCGGACGTGTCCGTGCAATGGTGAACGACCTTGGCCGCCGTGTCAAAAAAGCCGGACCAAGCACACCGGTTGAAATCACGGGTTTAAACGATGTCCCGCAGGCTGGCGACCGTTTTGTCGTTTTTGAAGATGAAAAGACAGCCCGCCAGATCGGCGAATCCCGCGCTCAGAAACAGCTCGAAGCACAACGCGGCGAGAAGTCGAGGCTCAGCCTTGATGATCTGTTTGAGCAAATCAAGCAGGGTGACGTGAAAGAAATAAATGTCATCATCAAAGCAGACGTACAGGGTTCTGTTGAAGCTATGGCAGGCTCGCTGCAAAAAATAGAAGTTGAAGGTGTGAAAGTTAAAGTCATCCATACAGGTGTCGGTGCGATAACAGAATCGGACATCATCCTGGCATCTGCTTCCAATGCAATCGTTATAGGTTTCAATGTCCGTCCGGACGGTAATGCTAAAAAGACGGCAGAGGCTGAAAACGTCGATATCCGCCTCCACCGTGTCATCTATAAAGCGATTGATGAAATCGAAGCAGCCATGAAAGGAATGCTTGATCCCGAATTTGAGGAGAAAGTTATTGGCCAGGCAGAAGTGCGTGAAACATTCAAGGTTTCCAAAATCGGCACAATCGCCGGTTCATATGTGACCGAAGGGAAAGTCAGAAGGGATGCAGGCGTCCGTGTCATCCGTGACGGCATTGTCGTCTTTGAAGGTGAAGTCGATACCCTTAAGCGCTACAAAGATGATGCCAAGGAAGTGGCACAGGGATACGAGTGCGGAATCACCCTTCAAAAGTTCAACGACATTAAAGAAGGGGACGTGTTTGAATTCTTCATCATGGAAGAAGTCAAACCGGCATGATCGGATTTATCCGGTGTGAATGCTTGATCTATAATGCCCAGTCATTGAAAGAGAAGCGGATGGTGCTGCAGCGTATCTTAACCAGACTTAAGCAGCGGTATAACGTGTCGGTTTCCGAACTCGATTACCAGGACCTCTGGCAGCGGACGGAAATCGGCATTGCCGCTGTCGCTTCTTCCCGGGCTGCGGCAGAAAAAGAACTGGAACGAGCGTTGAAAATGATCGATTCATATCCGGAAATCGAAAGGGCACAGACAAGTTACGAGTGGTTTTAAGCGAGGTGATGACGATGAGCAATGTACGTGCAAACCGGGTTGCTGAACAAATGAAAAAAGAATTGGGTGATATCATCGGCCGGAAATTGAAGGATCCGCGTGTCGGTTTTGTCACCGTTACTGATGTGGAAGTGAGCGGTGATCTCCAGCAGGCGAAAGTGTTCATTTCCGTACTCGGGGACGAAGAGAAAAAACATGAGACGCTCAGCGGTCTTGCCAAAGCCAAAGGATTTATCAGATCTGAAATCGGCCAGCGCATCCGGCTGAGGAAAACACCTGAGTTGTTTTTTGAATTTGATGAATCAATCGATTATGGCAACCGTATTGAAACACTGCTCCGCGAATTGAATAATCCGGAAGCATAACATGATAAAAAGGACAGGCTCAGTCTGTCCTTTTTATCATGGATAAACACAGGCCCTACATGACTTTTTATAACAAACGAACGATAAGGCAGGGATGAAGCAGGATGGATGGAATTTTACCTCTTAACAAACCAGCTGGCTGGACATCGCATGATTGCGTGATGAAAACCAGGAAACTGTTCAAGACAAAAAAAGCAGGCCATACCGGCACGCTTGATCCGGATGTGACAGGTGTCCTGCCGATCTGCATCGGTAAAGCAACAAAGGTAGTGGAATATCTGACAGGAGCCGCAAAGACATATGAAGGGGAGGTAACACTCGGAACTGCAACGGAAACAGAAGATGCTTCCGGAGCGATCATCGAACACCAGAAAATCACACAGCCGATCGGGCGTCAAGAAATCCTGCAAGCGATGGAACAGCTTACCGGCGAAATCCATCAGGTTCCTCCGATGTACTCCGCCGTCAAAGTGAATGGAAAACGGCTGTATGAGTATGCTCGTGAAGGGATTGAGGTGGAGAGGCCCAGCCGGCTCATCTCGGTGTATCAATTCGAATTGCTAGATGAACGTGAACAGTTTACAGGTGAAAGTGTGTCGTTCAGATTTAGGGTGAAAGCAAGCAAAGGCACTTATGTCAGGACACTTGCGGTGGACCTCGGCAGGGAACTTGGTTATCCTGCCCATATGTCCGATCTTATCAGGACAGCTTCAGGCCCCTTCGATATCACTGAATGTTTGACGTTTGAACAGATTGAAGCCAAAATAAAGGATGGCAATGTTGAAGATTTACTGATGCCAATCGACAGGGCCCTTGCAGGAATGCCGGACATTTCCGTTTCGGCACAAACAGCAGAAAAAGTAAAGAACGGGGCGCTGCTGCCGGAACCGGAAAATACGGAAGACACCAATCTCGCAATTAAAAATCCGTCCGGAGATGTATTGGCAATTTATAAAAAGCATCCTTCTAAAAAAGGTGTGATCAAGCCGGAAAAGGTACTCCGCAATGAATAATGAATAGTTCGGGTGATTGATATGAAAACAGTAAAACTGAAACACCCTCTCGAGGGAAATGAATACGGCAGCCAGCCGAAAGTGATGGCACTCGGCTTTTTTGACGGCGTACACCGCGGGCACAGGAAAGTGATCAAAACAGCTGTCGACAAGGCCGCAGAAGCGGGCATGCAAAGCGCGGTGATGACATTCCATCCCCATCCTTCTGCTGTCCTCCGCAAAAGTGTCGAGCATGTAAGGTATATTACACCGCCACATGAAAAGGAAAAAGAAATCAGCAATCTGGGTGTGGATATTCTGTACGTTGTAGAATTCAGCCACTCATTTGCGGATCTGCAGCCGCAGGAATTTGTTGATGAGTATATAATCGGCCTTGGCGTTAAGCATGTCGTGGCAGGTTATGATTATTCGTATGGCCGCTTCGGCAAGGGAACGATGGAGACGATGCCTTTTCATTCACGGGGAGCATTTACCCAGACCGTTGTCGGCAGAGTCGCGGAAGATGATGAGAAGGTCAGTTCAACGCTGATCAGGGGCTGCTTGAAGGATGGAGCGGTTGCCGCTGTCGCTCATTATCTCGGCAGGCCCTACCGGACAATCGGAACTGTCGGCCATGGCGACAAACGCGGGCGGACGATCGGATTTCCGACAGCCAACCTTGAACTTGAAGAGGAATACCTCGTCCCGGCACCAGGTGTTTACGCTGTAAAAGCGACAGTTGGCGGCAAGTTCTACGATGGTGTCGCCAATATCGGTTTCAAGCCGACCTTCAATGAAGTTTACGATCCAATCCCTTCAATTGAAGTGCATCTGTTCGAATTCAATCAAAATATTTATGGCGAAAAGATGGGAGTGGAATGGTATAAACGGCTTCGTGCCGAGCAGAAATTCCCCTCTGTGGATGCGCTTGTCGCTCAGATTGCGGCTGACAAGGCGGCCGCCGAAGCATTTTTTGCGGCGCGCAATGTATCAAGCCGTTGATTTCAAGTTGTAATGTCCCAACAAGGCTCCAAACATCATATGTAAATGGCACTTATAACGAATTTTGGTGAAAGACTTGCAATTTCTTCTGAAAAACTGTATTCTAATATGCGTATGACATGAACCATTGCTTGGCAATTCGAGTCACCGACGATTGCTCAGTAATCGGGGATACAAAGAACAGGAGGTGAAATGGATGGCTATTACACAAGAACGCAAGAACGAGCTTATCGCTGAGTATAAAACTCATGATAATGATACTGGTTCTCCAGAAGTACAGATTGCTATCCTTACTGATCAGATCAACAGTTTGAATGAGCATTTGCGTACTCACAAAAAGGATCACCACTCACGCCGCGGTCTTTTGAAAATGGTAGGTAAACGCCGTAATTTGCTGAACTACCTGCGCAATAAAGACATTACGCGTTACCGTGAACTGATCAATAAACTTGGTTTACGTCGATAATGACTGGAAAAGCGGGAGTTCATCCCGCTTTTTTGCTACACGAAAACAATTTGCAGATGCCTTTTAACCTGATACCAAAAAATCCGATTACAATGTTTCATTTTCGTACAAGCTATCTATAAATACATATGCACGAGAGGAGCACTCGCTATTATGGAACAAGAAACTCAACGTTTTTCCATTGACTGGGCAGGACGCGAAGTTACTGTCGAAGTCGGGCAGCTTGCCAAGCAGGCTAACGGCGCCGTCCTGGTACGTTACGGAGAGACCGCTGTACTATCCACAGCCACCGCTTCAAAAGAACCGAAAGACTTGCCGTTTTTCCCGTTGACAGTCAACTATGAAGAAAGGCTTTATGCTGTCGGCAAAATTCCGGGGGGATTCATCAAGCGCGAAGGCCGCCCGAGTGAAAAAGCGGTTTTGACCAGCCGTCTTATTGACAGGCCGATTCGCCCGCTATTCCCGGACGGATTCCGGAATGATGTCCAGGTCATCAGCATCGTGATGAGTGTCGATCAGGATTGCTCATCAGAAATGGCTGCAATGCTAGGGTCATCACTCGCGCTGTCGCTTTCCGACATCCCGTTTTACGGGCCGATCGCAGGTGTGACCGTGGGAAGAATCGATGATGAATTCGTCATAAATCCTACTGTGGAACAGATGGAATCCAGTGATATTGAATTGATCGTTGCCGGAACAAAGGATGCGGTCAATATGGTTGAGGCTGGTGCCCAGGAAGTCCCTGAAGAAGTCATGCTGGAAGCCATCATGTTTGGGCATGAGGAAATCAAGCGCCTCATCGCATTCCAGGAGGAAGTTGTCGCAAAAGCCGGCAAAGAAAAAACGGAAGTTAAGCTGTATGAGCTTGATGACGAACTGGAAAAGGAAATCCGCAATACCGCTGAAAAAGACTTACTCAATGCGATACGCACTGAGGATAAACAGGAACGCGAAGCTGCAATCCAGGAAGTCAAGAACGCGGTAATCGAAAAATACAAGGAAAATGAAGCGGAAGATAGCACAATCAAGCAAGTAAAAGATATTCTCGATAAAATCGTGAAAGGTGAAGTCCGCCGCCTGATCACAAAAGAGAAAGTCCGTCCGGACGGGCGCGGGGTCGAAGAAATCCGGCCACTTTCTTCTGAAACAAGCAAGCTTTCGCGCACGCATGGCTCGGGCCTTTTCACACGCGGCCAAACGCAGGCTCTAAGCGTCTGTACCCTGGGTGCACTGGGGGATGTACAGATTTTGGACGGGCTTGATCTCGAGGAATCGAAGCGGTTCATGCACCACTATAACTTCCCGCTGTTCAGCGTCGGTGAGACCGGGCCAATCCGGGGACCTGGCCGCCGGGAAATCGGCCATGGCGCGCTTGGTGAACGGGCGCTTGAAAAAGTGATTCCGTCGGAAAAAGATTTCCCGTATACAATCCGGCTTGTATCAGAAGTTCTTGAATCGAACGGCTCGACATCACAAGCAAGCATCTGCGCCAGCACACTTGCACTTATGGACGCCGGTGTGCCGATTAAAGCGCCTGTTGCCGGAATTGCCATGGGCCTTGTAACCGATGGTGATGATTATACCGTCCTTACCGATATTCAGGGCATGGAAGACCACCTCGGCGATATGGACTTTAAGGTTGCTGGAACGGAAAAGGGCGTCACCGCCCTGCAGATGGATATTAAAATTGAAGGGCTTTCCCGGGATATCCTGAAGGAAGCGCTCGATCAGGCCAAAAAGGGCCGCCTGCAAATTCTTGACAACATGATGCAGGCAATTTCGGAGCCGCGGAAAGAGCTTTCCCCATATGCACCGAAAATCTTGATCATGTCAATCAAGCCAGATAAAATCCGTGATGTCATCGGACCTAGCGGTAAGCAAATCAATAAGATCATTGAAGAGACGAATGTCAAAATAGATATCGAGCAAGATGGCACCATTTTCATTTCCTCAACAAACACTGAGATGAACGAAAAAGCGAAAAAAATCATCGAAGACCTTGTGCGCGAAGTGGAAGTCGGCCAAATTTATCTCGGTAAAGTCAAGCGCATCGAGAAATTCGGAGCCTTTGTTGAGTTATTTAGCGGCAAAGACGGCCTTGTCCATATCTCCGAAATTGCGGAAGAGCGGATTGGCAAAGTTGAAGACGTCCTGTCCATCGGCGATGAAATCCTTGTCAAAGTCGTTGAAATCGACAGACAGGGCCGGGTCAATCTTTCCCGTAAAGCCGTGCTGCGTGAACAGAAGGAAAAAGACCAAAATAAAGAGTAAGCGAGGGGCTGGTTTTGCCAGCTTCTTTTTCATGGCTGAAAAATGTGCACTACAGTCAAGTGTTTGCTTTTACCTGTACTTCCTCAATATACTGAACAGGAAGCGGCCGGGCAGGTCTGCAGGAATATGCCATCCGGTGGCTTTCTTGATATTAAGGAAATTATAAAATTTTTACGTTGTCGATAAAAAGCGGGAAGGGAGTCAACCAGCTCCAGGCGCCAGCGGCTATCGTTATAAGCGGTGATCCCCTCCGGAAGGAAAGATCACCTTCCTGCGGGTACCCCCGCTTATGCGTACGCCGCTAAGCGGGCGCCCTGCATTTTTGTTCATGTTCTATCTTGTCCCTAAAACTCATAAGTTTATCTATAAAAGGGGGACAGAAGGATGAACAGAAAACGTGTACATATCCTCGTATTTGCTTTTATGCTGGCTGTTTCTTACAGTTCATTTCACAATCCATACACAGCCGGTTATATAGATAGCCTCAAGGAATCTGCCGAAATGGTTTCAGGGCAAAAGGAGCCTTTATATCAGGAAATAAAAGAAAAGGCAGCACAGTATAATGAAGAGCCGGTCGATGCCAGGGTCGATCGTGTTTGGAAAGCGATTCCGGGATATAATGGGAAAAAAGTAGATATTACGAAAAGCTTCAGAAAGATGAAAAAACTCGGGTCTTTTGATGAAAAACAGCTTGTTTTCAAAGAAATCCCGCCTGAAGTCACATTGAAGGATTTACCGCCGGCACCCGTGTATAAAGGCAATGAGGAGAAGAAAATGGTTTCTTTCCTGATCAATGTCGCTTGGGGAAATGAATATATCCCTGATATGCTGAAAACGTTAAAGGAAAATAATATCGAAGCGACATTTTTTCTTGAAGGAAGATGGGTGAAAAAACATCCTGAATTGGCAAAAATGATTGCAGAGGCCGGGCATGAGACCGGCAACCATTCCTACACACATGCCGATTTCAAACAAATATCAGCTGCTGGCGCAAGAGCTGAACTGGAGAAGGCGAATGGAGCCATCAAGGCAGCAACCGGTCAGACACCAGTCTGGTTCGCACCACCCGGCGGAAGCTTCCGTGACGAGATCGTAACCATTGCTGCTGAACAGAATATGGGTACGGTCCTCTGGTCAGTAGATACGATTGATTGGAAAAAACCGGCCCCGCAGGTGATTATTCAGCGCATCAAATCAAAAGTCCATCCAGGAGCGATGATTTTGATGCATCCGACCGCTTCGACGGCATTGGCTCTGGACCAAATGATCAAAATGTTGAAAGCCGAGGGCTATGGCATCTCAACGGTTTCCGATTTATTAAGCGAAAAACGCTATGATCCTGATAGATGACTGAGCCGTTACCATTTAACCCCCTGACATGACATGCAGGTCAGCAACTGATATCATAAGAGTGGTAGCATTATTGTGCAGCAATGGGAGGTTTAGATTTGATCACAAAACATACTTGTAAAAATGGTTTGCGCATTGTAATTGAAAAAATTCCAACTGTCCGTTCAGTGGCAACCGGAATATGGATTGGAACAGGATCCAGAAATGAGACGAAAGATAACAACGGCATATCTCATTTTCTTGAACATATGTTCTTTAAAGGGACAAAAGAGCGTTCAGCCCGGGACATTGCAGAAGCATTTGACAGTATCGGCGGGCAGGTGAACGCTTTTACATCCAAAGAATACACATGCTATTATGCGAAGACGCTGGATGAGCATGCGGACTTCGCCTTGAACATTTTGGGGGACATGTTTTTCAATTCGGTGTTCGATGACCAGGAACTGCAAAAAGAAAAGAATGTCGTCTTTGAAGAAATTAAAATGTATGAGGATACACCCGATGATATTGTCCATGATTTACTGAGCCAGGCAAGTTTCGAAGAGCATCCTCTCGGCTATCCAATCCTTGGAACGGAATCCACTCTGGATACGTTCACCGGGGATAAGCTCCGTAAATTTATGGAACAGATGTATACGCCTGACAATGTCGTCATTTCGGTCGCGGGAAATGTAAGTGACGACTTCATTAAGGAAATTGAGGAGATTTTCGGAAGCTATACGACCGGATATAAAAAGCCGGACTATGTCGAGCCGAATTTTTATTCAAACCGCCTGACAAAGAAAAAGGATACCGAGCAGGCCCATTTGTGCCTTGGTTACAAAGGCCTGCCGATCGGCGATGATAGTGTATATACACTTATCGTGATGAACAACATTCTCGGCGGCAGCATGAGCAGCCGTCTTTTCCAGGAAGTCAGAGAAGAACGGGGTCTTGCTTATTCCGTGTTTTCATATCATTCCGCCTATCAGGATAATGGCATCCTGACCATATACGGTGGAACAGGAAGCAAACAGCTGGATTTGCTGTACGAAACAATCATGGATACGCTTGATGTCTACCAGAATAAAGGGATTACCGAAAAAGAACTCCGTAACAGCAAAGAGCAAATGAAAGGCAATATGATGCTCAGCCTTGAAAGCACCAACAGCAGAATGAGCAGGAATGGGAAAAATGAATTGCTCCTCCGCCGCCATCGTTCTCTTGATGAGATTCTCGAGCGGATAAACGAAGTCACGATGGAAAAGGTCAATGACCTGTCGCAGGAAATATTCTCACAGGATTTTTCCGCAGCTCTGATCAGCCCGCAAAATGAACTTCCAAAAACAATGAAATAATCCAACCGGACTCATATTTCCTCAAGAATGGAACGGGTTCAGCCTGAGAACAAAAAGAAGTTAAGTCAGAGGATGAAATCAAAACATGATTTCGTCCTCTTTTTCGTAATGGCTGTATGAAAGCTCATTGTTGATTTTTTCACTAGTTACAGAGGGAAGCAAGGGCAGATATCGCCGTTGTGCCTATGGTGGAACCGAGTACCTGCAACGGAAATCACACAAAAGTGGATAAGGCAGCTTCACCTCTTTTTTCGCCTATAGGCCTGCCAATCGAGGGTCCACTTTATATGGGTTCCCACAAACTCTGTAAGCATAGGATGAATGGGAGCCTGCATATAATTGAGGACAAAGGGGTGAGTTCCAGTGAGACTGAGTGAAATCGGCGGTAAAGAGATTATTGACATGGAAAAAGGTGAAAGAATGGGAGTGCTTGGGCAGACTGATCTGGAAATAAACGAAAATACCGGCCATATTGAAGCGCTTCTCATCCCGAACTTAAAATGGTTCGGGTTCAAGAGACAGGGGGAAGAACTCAGGGTGCCCTGGAATAACATAAAAAAAGTCGGGCTCGATATGATCATTATTGATATGCAGCAGCATCATTACTAAAACTTCCGGTACTGTGCCGGAAGTTTTTTTACCAAATAGAAAAGCATACATTGTCAGCAAGGGAGTAATTCGACACAGCTGCCAATTTCAAGAATATAGATAAGGGCAACTGCGCCTTTGTCTTTGCCTGAAGGCTCGCCAACCGGCGAGTTTTCTTTTTGGCCCAAAACCGGGCTGAGACCAAAAGTTCAGGTAAGCACTTTCACCAAGCCGGCCCCTCCTGAATCGATTTTCACCAACCGGTTTGGAACTACATAAGATGATGGGGAAAACGATATTGGGCACCTACCGGCGTAGAGCCGGAAGCAAACATAAAAGAAGGTGAGAATCATTGTTAACTGATATGCATATTGCAGTCATTGGCGGGGATGCCCGCCAGCTAGAAGTCATAAGGATGCTTACTGAAATGGATGCGCGCATATCACTTGTCGGCTTTGATCAGCTTGATCACGGTTTTCCTGGTGCAGCCAAAAAGGAAATCGATGATCTGAATATGGGTGAGGTTGATGCCATTTTGCTGCCGGTAGCCGGGACGAATGGCGAAGGTGAAGTGGAAACCATCTTTTCAATGCAAAAAACAGTGCTTACCCGTGAACTGCTTGCCAAAACCCCGCCGCATTGCACTGTGTTTTCAGGAATCAGCAACGACTATTTGGATGCAATCACGAACAAAGCCAACCGGAGACTCGTGAAGCTTTTTGAACGGGATGATGTTGCCATATATAATGCTGTACCGACTGTGGAAGGCACAATCATGATGGTCATTCAAAATACAGATTTTACAATTCATAGCGCGAATATTGCCGTACTCGGCATGGGGCGTGTTGGGCAGGGGGTTGCCAGGACGTTTGCAGCACTCGGTGCAAACGTGAAAGTGGGGGCACGGAAAACATCTCATCTGGCCAGGATCTATGAAATGGGGCTGAAGTCGTTTCATTTAAAAGATCTTGAAGAGGAAGCCGAAAATGTTGATGTCCTGATCAATACGATACCGGCTCCGATAGTCAATGCGAGCGTACTTTCAAAAATGCCTACCCACACGCTTGTCGTTGATCTCGCTTCAAAACCGGGAGGCACCGATTTCCGGTATGCAGAAAAAAGAGGGATCAAAGCCCTGCTTGCCCCCGGGTTGCCTGGCATTGTCGCACCGAAAACGGCCGGACAGATTATTGCCAAGGTGCTCAGTACTCTGCTCCATGAAATGAAAACATCCAGAAAGGAGAATTCTTGATGGAACTTAAGGGAAAACGAATCGGATTCGGATTGACAGGTTCACATTGTACGTATGATGCGGTTGTGCCGGAAATCCAAAAGCTGCTCGAAGCAGAGGCTGAAGTCATACCGGTGGTGTCGTTCACCGTCACTTCAACGGATACACGCTTTGGAGAGGGTGTTGAATGGGTAAAGAAAATAGAAGACATGACCGGGCAAAAAGCGATTGATTCCATTGTAAAAGCTGAACCACTCGGGCCGAAGCATCCCCTTGATTGCATGGTTGTGGCACCGCTCACCGGAAATTCCATGAGTAAACTGGCAAACGGCCTCACGGATTCCCCGGTCATCATGGCTGCAAAAGCGACCCTGAGGAACCTGAATCCGGTGGTCCTCGGTATTTCAACTAATGATGCCCTCGGGCTGAACGGTCAAAATTTGATGAAGCTGCTTGCGACAAAAAACATTTACTTCATTCCATTTGGCCAGGATGCCCCTGATAAAAAGCCGAATTCAATGGTTGCGAGAATGCCGCAGTTGAAAGAAACGGTGGAAGCCGCCCTTGAAGGGAGACAGCTTCAGCCGGTTATCATTGAAAAATTCCGGGATTAACCATAGACTTTATTGGTAGATATAGTTTTTTATTTATTACCTGACAGGATATGATAAAATAACTCTAATATCTCTAATTGATAGGCTGTGTTAAATCTCAATGTTGATTTTTTCACTAGTTGTTTGGAGTGGAAGGTGTGAGACTCCTCGAAAATAAAAATCAATTTTCTTCGTGCGGTGTCTATTCAAAGGAGCTTATTCAATGTCCTGCGGGACTAGCGGGACAGGTGAGACACTACAGGAGCCATTCGCTATGATGAGGCTCACCGCCCGCCCCGCGGCAAAGCAGACACTGTGAGTGCGACCGGAGGGAAGCAGGAACAGATGCGAGTACCTGCAACGGAAATCAACACTAGCGTTTAACAGAGCCAATTGATAAATTAAGACGGAAGGGGATCACTATGAATCATAACAAAGGTTATCGTGTTGCAGTAGTCGGGGCAACAGGCGCAGTAGGGAAAAAAATGCTGGAAACATTGGAAGACAGGAATTTTCCTGTATCAGATTTAACCCTTTTGTCTTCAAGCCGCTCTGCCGGCAAAAAAGTGCTTTTTAAAGGCAAAGAGTATACAGTCGCCGAAGCGGTTCCGGAAGCATTTGAAGGAATCCAGCTGGCGTTGTTCAGTGCCGGGGGTTCGGTTTCAAAATCGTTGGCACCGGAAGCTGTGAAGCGCGGCGCCATTGTCGTTGACAACACAAGTGCATTCCGCATGGATGAAAATAAGCCGCTAGTTGTGCCGGAAGTTAACGAAGAGGACTTGAAAGGCCATAACGGAATCATTGCAAATCCGAATTGTTCGACCATCCAAATGGTCGCTGCTTTGAAACCGGTTGAGCGGGAATTCGGACTGAACAAAGTGATAGTTTCCACATATCAGGCTGTATCCGGTGCGGGAACGCAGGCGGTTAACGAAATGAAGGAACAGTCACAACAAATGCTTGACGGCAACGAATATGAAGCGAATATCCTCCCGGTCAAAGGGGATGAAAAACATTATCCGATCGCTTTCAATGCCATTCCGCAAATTGATAAATTCCAGGAAAACGGCTTCACATTTGAAGAAATGAAAATGATTAACGAAACAAAGAAAATCATGCACCGGCCAGACCTTGAAGTGGCGGCGACCTGTGTAAGGCTTCCGATCGATACCGGGCATGCCGAATCGGTATATATCGAAATCGATAAGTCCGGGGTCAGCGTGGAGGAAATGAAATCACTTTTAGCCGACTCAGAAGGAATCACGCTGCAGGACGATCCATCTTCCCAGGAATATCCGATGCCGCTTTTTGCAGCGGGAAAAAAAGATGTGTTTGTGGGAAGGATCCGCAAAGATCTGGATAATGACCGTGGATTCCATCTGTGGATTGTATCGGATAATCTCCTTAAAGGAGCCGCCTGGAATTCTGTCCAGATAGCGGAACGCCTTGTCAAACTTGGTTTACTGTAAGAATGATGACGTTATAATAGGTAGAGAGGTGTCTCAATGAAACGGATTGTCCAAAAGTTCGGAGGTACTTCTGTCCGTAATGAAGAGGGCAGACACAGGGCGCTCCATCATATAAAAACAGCTGTTGCCAACGGTTTTAAAACGGTCGTCGTCGTGTCCGCCATGGGAAGAAACGGCGATCCGTATGCAACCGATACCCTTCTTGGCCTTATTGACGGCAATAATACCAGAGTCTCCAACCGGGAAATGGATTTGCTTATGTCCTGTGGGGAGACCATTTCCGCTGTCGTCTTTTCCAACATGCTGCGAAAAAACGGGCTCAATGCAACGGCCATGACCGGAGCCCTGGCCGGTTTCAGGACGACGGCAGACCATACGAACGCCAAAATCCTGGAAATGGACTGCGGAAGGCTTGAAGAAGAGCTGGCAAAGTATGATGTCGTCGTTGTAGCAGGTTTTCAAGGCCAGTCAGAAAGCGGGGATGTCACAACGCTCGGCCGCGGCGGCAGCGACACGTCCGCAGCAGCACTCGGGGCCGCCCTGCATGCCGAGACTGTTGATATTTTCACGGATGTAGAAGGGCTTATGACGGCCGACCCTCGTATAGTGGAGAGTGCAAGGCCGCTTTCCCGGGTAACATATAACGAAATCTCCAACATGGCTTATCAGGGTGCGAAAGTGATCCATCCGCGGGCCGTCGAAATCGCAATGAATGCCAAGATTCCGCTCCGGGTGCGTTCAACTTATTCCGATACTGAAGGGACACTGGTAACGTCTCATGCAAACCAAACCGGCAGGGGCAGTGACATCCAGGACCGCCTCATCACCGGCATTGCCCATGTTTCCAATATCACGCAGATCAGGGTAGCTGCTAAAGATGGACGGTATGACATGCAGTCTGAAGTTTTCAAAGCAATGGCCGCCGAGCAGATCAGTGTCGATTTAATAAATATTTCTCCGAGTAATGTCGTTTATACAATCAGTGAGAAGAAAACTGATCTGGCTGTGAACGTATTAAGGGAACTGGACTACGAACCGGAGATTGTCAGAAACTGTGCAAAAGTGTCGGTAGTGGGTGCAGCAATGGCCGGAGTGCCCGGTGTCACTGCAAAGATAGTCAATGCCCTATCCAGTGAAGGAATCCAGATTTTGCAGTCAGCAGACAGCCACACGACAATCTGGGTGCTTGTCAGGGAAGACGATTTGCACAAAGCGATCAATACCCTGCATTCGGCCTTCAGGCTCGGGGAACTGCAGCAATCCGGCGAACTGAACAGGTAACACTATTAAAAGAGGTGAAGGGAAAATGGATTTTGGCCGAATTGGAACGGCAATGGTTACTCCTTTTGACAACAAAGGAAATATTGACTTTGCCAAAACCACTCAACTAGTAAACTACTTAATTGAAAATGGAACAGATACCCTTGTAGTCTCCGGAACGACCGGGGAATCGCCGACACTTACAACGGAAGAAAAAGTGGCGCTTTTTAAGCATGTCGTCGAAACGGCAGATAAACGTGTCCCTGTTGTAGCCGGTACAGGGGGCAACAACACCCATGCTTCAATCGAATTGACAAAAAAAGCGGAAGAAGCAGGCGTGGATGCGATCATGCTGGTGGCCCCTTATTATAATAAGCCGAATCAAGCCGGACTGTATCAGCACTTCAAAACAATTGCCGATTCGACTTCATTGCCGGTCATGCTTTATAACATCCCCGGCCGTTCGGTAGTCAGAATCTCGGCAGAAACGATTATCGAGCTTTCAAAGGTCAGCAATATCGTTGCACTGAAAGATGCCACCGGCGACCTGCCCGGCATGACCGAAATCATCGCGAACACATCTGATGATTTTGTATTATATAGCGGAGATGACGGGCTGACCCTGCCCTGTCTTGCAATCGGCGGCACCGGGGTCATATCCGTCGCCTCCCATGTCATTGGCAATGAAATGCAGGAAATGACGGCTGCTTTTGAAGAAGGTGACCTTAAAAAGGCGGCAGCATTGCATCAGAAGCTGTTGCCGGTCATGAAGGCAGTATTCGCGGAACCGAGTCCGGCTCCGGTCAAAACAGCGCTGCAGATCAAAGGAATGGATATGGGGTCGGTAAGATTGCCGCTCGTGCCTGTCAGTGAAGAAACAAGATCGATGCTCGTTAAATTGATCGACGCGCTCTAAAGTGCCAATGAGGCTGGGACATAAGGATTTCAGTTAATGATAAACCCGAACGATCAGGTAAGATTCAATGAATCTTTCGCCAGGCCGTTCGGGTCTTTATTTACTCTCTTCAATAAATCTGAATTTTGCATACAAAAAAACGAGTGGAATGGAGCGGAAGACACTCGACTCCTCGAAAATAAAAACCCAT
>JAENYN010000049.1 GCA_016841765.1 Guptibacillus hwajinpoensis | reverse complement strand
CTAAGATAAACAAGTTTTATTTTTTAACCTGTCTACCTTAGGGGGAGCATATCAGATTCCATGTGTGGATCCCAGTGTGTTTTCCTTTAATATTTATATATTTGCACCCAAGATGCAATCCCGTTATACGGCTTCGTTTCTACCATCTCCGGTAAAAAGTGAAATTCCCTTTGTCCATCATGTTACGCAGCCATCTGATAA
The DNA here is from genome assembly GCA_016841765.1 of Guptibacillus hwajinpoensis. Lineage (GTDB taxonomy): Bacteria > Bacillota > Bacilli > Bacillales > Bacillaceae_O > Bacillus_BL. The sequence goes on along the minus strand of JAENYN010000049.1, from coordinate 33,154 downwards.
GAAACGGCTTTACAAGCGACCTGCTTTGCGGAAAAAGCAGGAAAAAGCCGATGGCATCTGTAATAAAACCGGGCGTCAAAAGGACAACGCCTCCGATAAGGATCAAAATGCCATCCAGGATCCGATCTCCGGGCAGCTGATATGACTGCATTTCCTGCTGGGCTTTCCGTAGGGTTTCTAGACCCTGGCGTCTTGCAAGCCACGCACCGAGAAAGCCGGTCAAGATGATTAAAAGGACTGTTGGAATTGGACCGATTGCATTGCCTGCAAGAACAAGAAGCCAAATTTCAAGAGCGGGCACGATTATGATAAAAGCGAGTAAATATTTAAACATGTTTCTCTCCTCAATTTCCCGCGGCATATTGCCGAAGGAATCGTTTAACTGTTTAATCCGTCTTTCCTGATTCAAAGACGGCCCCCTGATCCTAAAAAAGAGAGAAGGGCCGGCCCTTCTCTCTTTCGGGTTAATGCAATTATAAAACACTCGCGTGTCCGCTGTAAATAAATCCGCGTGAACTGTCGACCGTCACTTCATCACCGTCATTCACAAGTGAAACGGCATTTTGCACACCGACTACGACAGGGATTCCCAGGCTCACCCCGACAACTGCTGCATGGCTTGTCAGTCCACCTTCTTCCGCAATGATGGCTGCCGCCTTTTCGATTGCAGGCATCATGTCGCGGTCAGTGGAAGTGGTCACAAGAATGTCCCCGTCGGTCATTTTTGCAAGTGCATCTTCAGCACTTGCTGCAACAACGGCTTTGCCGAATGCTGTCTTCTGGCCGATTCCCTGTCCTTTTGCCAGCACATCGCCGACAACATGGATTTTCATCATATTAGTCGTGCCTGATTCACCTACTGGCACACCAGCAGTGATGACAACCAGATCGCCCTGCTTCACAAGGGTGCTTGCAAGTGCCTCCTGAACGGCAATTTCCAGCATTTCATCAGTATGGGCGGCAGGTTTGCTGAGCTGTGCCGTCACGCCCCATACGAGTGAAAGCCGCCTGGCGACAAAATCATTAGACGTAACCGCTATGATCGGCGCTTTCGGGCGGTACTTGGAAATCATGCGTGCCGTAAAGCCGCTTTCAGTCGGAGCGACAATCGCTTTTGCGTCCAGATTCAAAGCTGTGTGGGCCACGGACTGGCTGATGGCTTCGGTCATCGTGTTGCCCGTTTGCTCACTTGTGCTTCTGAGCAGTTTCTTATGCTGGAGGGCCGTCTCGGTCCGGGAAGCGATATTATGCATCGTCTGGACGGACTCAACCGGATACTCCCCCGCAGCTGTTTCGCCGGAAAGCATGATGGCATCCGTCCCATCAAAAATCGCATTCGCGACGTCACTGGCTTCCGCACGGGTCGGACGCGGATTGCGCTGCATCGAATCAAGCATTTGTGTTGCTGTGATCACCGGTTTGCCAAGGGCATTGCACCTCTTGATGAGGTCCTTTTGGACAAGCGGGACAACTTCGGCCGGAATTTCAACGCCCAGGTCACCTCTGGCAACCATTAAGCCATCGGAAACTTCCAGGATTTCCGCGATGTTATCGACACCTTCCTGGTTTTCAATTTTCGGGATGATCTGGATATGCGTAGCATTGTTCTCTTCAAGCAACTCTCGGATTTCAAGGACGTCAGACGCCCTGCGGACAAATGAGGCGGCAATGAAATCGACTCCCTGTTCAATCCCGAAGAGAATATCGTTTGCATCTTTTTCAGTGATTCCCGGGAGATTCACACTGACTCCAGGTACGTTGACACCTTTTTTATTTTTTATTGTGCCATTGTTCATTACCCGCGCCCGGATTTCGCCTTTTTCGACCTGGAGGACTTCAAGCCCGATGAGCCCATCGTCAAGCAGGATTTTCGAGCCGGGATGCACATCTTCAGCAAGCCCTTTGTACGTGACCGAAAATTTTTCAGCTGTACCTTCCACTTCTTCCATGGAAATGGTCACTTCGCTGCCTTCAACCAATTCTGCTGATCCGTTCACAAAGTTATGTGTCCTGATTTCAGGTCCTTTTGTGTCAAGGAGAATGGCGACTGTTTTGTCAAGCTTTGCTGCCGCTTCCCGGATGTTTTTGATCCGTGCCGCGTGTTCCTCATGATCTCCGTGGGAAAAGTTAAGGCGGCAAACATTCATGCCGGCTTCCATCAGCTGAGTGAGCTTTTCGATACTCTCACTGGCCGGCCCGATTGTACATACAATTTTTGTTTTGCGCATTACGTCTTCCTCCTACTGGCTATTTTTCCATAAAATCGGTCCCATCGTTCATGTGTTAGATGGATAATTCCTGGGAAAGTTTATACATTCTTTCATCAATAGTATGGGTCATTGATAATGCTTCAGAAATACTGTGGTCGACAAGGCTGTTATTTTGAATGCCGACCATCCGGCCTGCTTGTCCATCCAGTAAAAGCTCGACAGCCTTTGCGCCAAGCCGGCTTGCAAGAACTCGGTCGAATGCGGAAGGACTGCCGCCGCGCTGGATATGGCCAAGAACAGTTACACGTGTGTCAAACTGCGTGGCCTGCTCGATCTTTTTACCGAATTCCACGCCGCTGCCTACCCCTTCTGCCAGAATGATGATACTATGCTTTTTGCCGCGGTCATGTCCGCGATTCAAACGGGCAACCACTTCATCCATGTCGTAGTCGATTTCAGGGATCAGAATTGTTTCAGCGCCATCAGCGAGTCCTGACCACAACGCGATGTCCCCCGCATTTCTCCCCATTACTTCAACTACATATGTACGTTCATGGGAAGTGGCCGTATCCCTGACCTTGTCAATAGCGTCAATAACCGTATTTAAAGCTGTATCAAAACCGATTGTAAAGTCGGTCCCGGGAATGTCATTGTCGATTGTTCCCGGTACGCCGATGCATGGGAAACCGTGTTCGGTAAGCTTCTCAGCACCCCTGAAAGAGCCGTCGCCGCCGATGACCACCAGCCCCTCAATTCCGAATTTTTCGAGCTGCTCGATTCCCTTAAGCTGCCCTTCTTTCGTTTTGAATTCTTCACAGCGCGCTGTATAGAGCTTGGTACCGCCGCGATGGATGATATCACCGACTGATCCGAGGTCAAGCTTTTCAATATCGCCGTTGATCAGACCCTGGTAGCCGTAATAAATACCATACACTTCCATTTCGTGAAATATCGCTTTTCTAACGACAGCCCGTATGGCTGCATTCATGCCTGGTGAGTCTCCACCACTTGTCAAAACACCAATTTTTTTCATCTGTTTCACCTCTATGTCTGCTTTTGTCTTTATAAAATATCATGAAGGAATTCTTGAAACAATAGACAAACCATGACAAAAAAAGCGGAAAAACGTGTCCCCGCTTGTGCTGGAGGGACACGTTCCCTTATTCTACCCCAATGGTATCGGTTACAAACTCAAATTGTCCGATAGTTTTGTATTTATTGTAGCGTTCTTCCAAAAGGGAATCTTTATCCATTTTTGTCAAAGCATTCAAAGCCTGTTCTATAACACTCCTCATGTTTTCCGCCTGTTGTTCTATATCTCTTTGTGCTCCGCCTTTCACTTCAGGAATGATGCCATCAATGACACCCAGCTCTTCGAGGTCCGGCGCCGTGATTCTCATGGTTTCAGCCGCCCTTTTTGCCTGTCCGGCATCTTTCCATAGCAATGCTGCAGCGCCTTCAGGTGAGATGACGGAATAAGTGGAGTTCTCAAGCATGTAAATCCTGTCTCCTACACCCAGCCCTAAAGCACCGCCGCTTCCGCCTTCACCGATGACAATGCAGATGATCGGCACGGCAAGCCCTGCCATTTCGAACAGGTTCCGGGCAATGGCCTCGCTTTGCCCGCGCTCTTCTGCCGCTTTGCCGGGATAAGCTCCTTTTGTGTCTATAAAGGTGATCACCGGCCTATTAAACTTTTCAGCCTGCTTCATAAGCCGCAGTGCTTTCCGATAGCCTTCAGGATGCGGCATCCCAAAATTGCGGCGAATGTTTTCTTTGGTGTCTTTCCCGCGCTGATGCCCGATTACAGTAACCGGGATACCCCCGAATTTGCCGATTCCCCCGACAATCGCTTCATCATCCGCGTATGAGCGGTCGCCGTGTAACTCAATAAAATCCGTGAAAAGTTTATCAATATACTCCAGCGTTGTCGGCCGCTGCGGATGGCGGGCAAGCTGGACTCTGTCCCACGGCTTCATATTTCCATAGATGTCATTTTCCAGCCTGGCCAGCCTTGTTTCAAGCTTTTCAATTTCATCTGATAAGTCGATATCACGGTCAGCTGTAAACTCACGAAGCTCTTTGATCTTTTTTCTTAATTCAGATATTGGCTGTTCGAATTCCAGTTCATTTGTCATGGCAATGTCACCTCCGCCTGGTGGATATCCAGGACAGCAGCCAGGGTTTCTTTCATATCGCTGCGGTTGATCACTTTATCAAGCTGCCCATGCTTCAAAAGGAACTCTGCCGTCTGGAAATCTTCCGGCAATTCTTCACGGATAGTCTGTTCGATGATCCTGCGGCCGGCAAAGCCGATCAGGGCACCCGGTTCGGCAAAATTGTAGTCGCCGAGGGATGCGAAACTTGCTGATACGCCTCCTGTTGTCGGATGGGTCATTACACTGATGATCAATCCGCCATGGCTGCTCAACCGTTTTAAAGCAGCGCTCGTTTTAGCCATCTGCATGAGGCTTAACACACCTTCCTGCATTCTGGCGCCTCCTGAAGCTGTAAAAATAATGAACGGGATATTCTGTTCATCAGCTTTTTCGATTGCCCTGGCTATTTTCTCTCCCACCGCTGATCCCATGCTTCCCATCCTAAAAGAAGAATCCATTACCGCGGCGGCGGCCCGGAATCCAGCTATTGTTCCTTCTCCGGTTATGACAGCTTCATTCATACCTGTTTTTTGGCGGTCCTTTTCCAGTTTCTCTTCATATTCAGGAAAATCAAGCGGATTTGCGGAAGTGATTGTGCTGTCATATTCCTTGAAACTGTTCTCATCAAAGAGGCTTTCAATCCGCTCGGGTGCTGTCATCGGGAAGTGATAACCGCACGAATCGCATACTTTCAAATTTTTGTAAAGTTCTTTGGTATACATAATTTTTTTGCAGCTCGGGCACTTCGTCATCAAGCCGGCAGGTACATCCTGCTTTCCTTTTTCTGACGGTACTAATGCATAACGTTTTTTCTTGGTGAATAAATCTCTAAGCAAATGCGGCCCCTCCCTTTCTATCCATTAGGCTATGTTAAGTGCGGACATCGACACCATGCAAATGGTGCAATATTCTCCAACTCAGCCCTCCATCAAACAAGCTTTACATTTACTGTATTGTAAACCTTCCGGCTATAGTGTAAAAGCATGTCGCTTCATTTTCGACATTTTATGCTGTTTCGGCGGATCAAGGATGGATCTTGTTCTTGAGTACATGGAATGCTGAAGGTTCGTCCCGTTTTTGGAGTGCTTCCAGGAATTCATGGTATGCCTGCGGGTCCCCGCTATATTCATTGGAAGTATAAGTACTTGTATATTCCATTATCGTCCTGAATATTCTTTTTAATAAGCGGTTATCCGCTGCATCAATAAGTAAACAGTGAAAACGATTCTCATCCTCCGGCAAAAGCTTATCGGCTGTGTCATCAAGTATTGCCTTCATTTCCTCCGGCAACTCCTCATGTTCAGAACCGCATATCTTATGGACAGCAGCAAATTCCAGCAGCCTTCTTGTCTCAGACAAATCACGTTTTATCGGTTCGCTTTGCAGGATAAATGTGCCAAGCAATTCGACCAGCTGGTTTTCACCACTGTCCCTGATGAATGTCCCTTCCCCGCGCCTTGTTTCAATCAAGCCCAGCAATTCAAGGGCTCTAAGCGCTTCCCTAACGGAAGAGCGCCCTGCTTGAAGGCGCTCGGATAATTCACGTTCAGAAGGAAGCCTGTCCCCCGGAATAAGGTGATCCTCCTCGATGATCGACCTGATTTTCTTCAATATTTCAAGGTACACTTTATTTTCTCGGACGGTCACACGATCACTCCGCTTTACACTCAATTTAGCCGGTCAGCTGCTTACTCTTCCTCAATCATCGCCAGACGGCGGGTCTTTTCAGCAATTTCCTCCGGATCGACCTCTATCCGCGCAACCCCAGTTTCCATAGCGGCTTTTGCAACCGCTGCAGCAACGGCAGGCGCGACACGGGGGTCAAATGGGGCAGGGATGACATAATCAGGTGACAACTCGCTTGCAGTAACCAGTCCGGCAATAGCATTGACTGCAGCCACTTTCATTTCTTCATTGATATGCGTTGCTCTGGCATCAAGCGCGCCGCGGAAAATCCCCGGAAATGCAAGTACATTATTGACCTGGTTCGGGAAATCCGAACGGCCGGTTCCTATCACACTCGCTCCAGCTTCCCTGGCATCTTCCGGCATGATTTCAGGTACAGGGTTAGCCATCGCAAAAATGACCGGGTTGTCATTCATCGTACGGACCATCTCTTTTGTCAGTGCGCCCTCAACCGATACACCGATGAACACATCGGCACCTTTGATGACATCCTGCAGCGGACCCTCCGCTTTATCTTTATTCGTGAACTTCGCAACTTCTTCTTTCACTTCGTTCATTCCGAAAGGACGCCCTTCATAGATTGCGCCTTTTGTGTCGCACATGATGATGTCCCTTACACCAAATCGGTATAATAGTTTGATGATGGCAATGCCTGCGGCACCTGCACCGTTGGCAATGACTTTGATTTCCGACATCGACTTGCCGCTCAATTTCAGGGCATTGACAAGGCCGGCAACTGTCACGATGGCAGTGCCGTGCTGATCATCATGGAAAACAGGTATATTCATTTCCTTTTTCAGCTGTTCCTCAATTTGAAAACATTTCGGTGCAGCGATATCTTCCAGGTTGATGCCGCCGAAAGTCGGTTCAAGGCACTTTACAATATTGACGATTTCATCCACATCATTTGAATCCAGGCATACCGGAAACGAATCAACGCCGGCAAAACTTTTAAATAATACGGCTTTTCCTTCCATCACCGGCAGTGATGCTTCAGCGCCGATGTTGCCAAGGCCCAGTACAGCCGTTCCGTTGGAAATGACCGCGACTGTATTGCCTTTCATCGTATATTCATATACTTTGCTTTTATCATCATAGATTTCTTTGCACGGTTCAGCAACTCCCGGAGAATATGCAAGGCTTAAGTCCCTTGCATTACGCACCGGCACTTTAGGCTGTGAACTAAGTTTCCCCTTATTAACTCTATGAATATGTAAGGCTTCTTCTCTTGATACGCTCACTTTATCGTCACTCTCCTTTAGTCTGCCGAAAAAAGTGGTCAGACCACCTCCGGGCAATCCTATTATAACAAAACTGCAAAGCCTGTAAAGAATAATTTACTCTCTCAATACGGCACTATTTTCACCAAGAAGTTCGCGAAGCCTGTCAAGGCATGCATCAGACGGCTCAACTTCCCACTCATCTGATAGTTTCATCGTCTTTTTATCTTCTTCGTAATAGACGACAACTTCCGTTTGGCCCGGATACTCTTTTAAGATCTTCTTCACATCGTGCAGCCTGCCATCCGCGGCAGCCTCCCTGCCAACTTTTAAAAACAGCGTCCCTCTTCGGCCAGCTTTTGCCGGCTTTTCGGGTTCCGGCATTTCCTCCAGCAAAGAAACTTTCTGCAGGATGAACTGCAAACGGTCGTTCCGCTTTTCGGTTTTCCCTTCCATGTAAAGAAGCTGTTCTTTTTTCAGCATCCAGACATGCGGCCCATATACGTTCGGAAAGGCAACCACTTCCAACTCGCCTGTTTCATCGGCCAGTGTCAAAAAAGCCATTTGATCCCCTTTTTTCGTTTTGATGGTCCGGGCTCCCGTGACATATCCGCCCGTTTTCACATGGCGCATTTCCCCATTCTGGAAGAGTTCCATCACCGTAAGGGCTCCACTGGCCAGGAGACGGTTTCTGAACTGCTCAGCAGGATGTTCCGATAAATAAAAACCGAGCGCTTCCTTTTCAAAAGCAAGCCTCTGGTTTTGGGGCTGATCCGGAACATCAACATACTGAGGCTTGGGAATGATCTCCTCAGATAGAAAAAGGGCAATCTGATCATCTTCGCCACCTGCCAGTTCGGCATATTCCATGGCAGAATCAAGGCTTGCAAGCAAAACGGCCCTGTCATGGCCAAACTCATCCAGGCACCCGGCATGGATAAGTGACTCAATCACTCTCCTATTCAATGATACTCTTACACAAAAATCGAATAGATCCTGGAAAGGCTTCTGTTTGCGTTTTTCCATGATCTCCCGCACTGCTGCTGCGCCGACGGATTTGATGGCAAGCAGGCTGTACCGGACCGATTGTTGTTCCACCAGGAACGGAATCCCGCTTTTATTAATGGATGGAGGCAGGATGTCAATCCCTTTATGCCGGGCCTCGCCGATGTATTGGAAAATTTTATTTTCGTTGCTGACGACGCTCGAAAGAAGGGCGGCAGTAAAATAAACCGGATAATTCGCCTTCAGGTATGCAAGCTGGTAGGCAATCACACTATATGCAACTGCATGGCTGCGGTTGAATCCGTAATCAGCGAACCGGACGATCAAATCATAGATGGCCCCCGCTGTCTCCTTTTCGTACCCTTTCTTCTCTGAGCCCTGTATGAAATGCTCCCGTTCCCGATTTAGGATTTCACGCTTCTTTTTGCTGACCGCCCTGCGCAGCAAGTCCGCTTCACCCAGTGAAAAGCCAGCCATGACGGAAGCGATTTGCATAATCTGTTCCTGATAAACGATAACACCGTATGTTTTTTCTAAAATCGGTTTCAAGTCGGGATGGGGATACGTAATCGCTTCTGTACCATGCTTGCGCTTGATATATACCGGTATATTTTCCATTGGCCCCGGCCGGTACAGTGCGTTGACAACGACAATATCTTCAAAGTGTGTCGGTTTCAGCCTTTGCAGCACACTTCGCATGCCGGATGATTCCAGTTGGAAAACCCCTGTTGTATCGCCGCGCGACAGCATGGCAAAAGTTCTGCTGTCATCCAGCGGCATACTGCCGAGATTGACGATCCTTTGCCCGCTCCTTTTGATCTGGCGCAAAATATTATCGATCAGCGTCAAGTTCCTGAGCCCGAGAAAATCCATTTTCAAAAGGCCGATTTCCTCAAGCACGTCCATCGGATACTGAGTCAATAAGATATCTTCATGTCCTTCTTGCAGGCCGGTCACTTCTGTAAGCGGCCGGTCACTGATGACGACACCGGCGGCGTGGGTTGAGGTGTGGCGCGGCATCCCTTCAATTTTCACCGCAAGTTTATACATCGTTTGCAGCTTTTCCGACTGCTTAAGGCGCTTTTGCAATTCCGGCGAGTCCTTATAAGCGGTTTTCAGCGTTGTCCCCGGGCGGCCTGAAATCAACTTTGAAATTGCATCCACTTCTTCAATATCGATATCCAGCACCCGGCCGACATCCCGGATTGAAGCCCGTGCCGCAAGCGTGCCGAACGTCACAATCTGTGCGACGTGTTCACTTCCATACTTGCGATGCACATAGGCGATCATTTCATCTCGCCGGTTGTCTGGAAAATCAATATCGATATCCGGCATAGATATGCGTTCCGGGTTGAGGAAGCGCTCAAAGAGCAAGCCGTGTTCAATCGGGTCCACATTTGTAATAAAGAGGACATACGCGACAATGGACCCTGCTGCTGACCCGCGGCCTGGTCCTGTCAGTATTCCGCGTTCATGGGAATATTTCATGAAGTCCCATACAATAAGGAAATAGTCGCTGAAAGACATCTTCTCGATAACTGACAGTTCAAAATCAAGTCTCTCCCTGATTTCGGGTGTCATTTCCGGATACCGTGCCTTTGCCCCCGTTTCACAGAGATAACGCAAGTATGCATGGGGGGCCCTTTCCTGTGGTACAGGGTATTTCGGGAGCACCCTTCTATTAAACGTGATTTCAACATTGCAGCGCCTGGCAATATCTGCTGTATTACCCAAAGCAGCAGGAATGTCACTGAATAGCGCGGCCATATCTGCAGCCGGTTTCAAGTAATGTTCCCTCTCCCCTTTTTCGGGCTCTCCGGCAGCTGCCAGTTTCCGGCCGTTTTTAATCGCCTGCAGGCACTGATAGACTGGCGCGTCTTCTTTATTCAGGAATTTAACATCATTCGATGCGACCGGTTCGGCCCCTTCCAATTCGCACAGTTCCAAAAGGGCGGAATTGAGATCGTCTTCTTCCGTCCTGCCGTGTTTTTGCAACGACAGATATATATTCTTCTGTCCAAAGGTATCGATATATGTACGCAACACGCTTCGTGCCGCTTGTTTATCCCCTTGCAAAAGAAGCTGTTCAATTTCCCCTGCATAACCGGGCGTGACCGCTATGAGTCCGGCAGCCTCATCGCCAAGCTCTTTAAGGCTTACACCGGCCTTTGCCGTAGTCTGGGCAAGGGTCGACAGCTTTAAGAGCGACCTGTATCCCGCCTCGTTTTCAGCCAACAGTACGAGTGGCCGGCTTAAATCGGTCTGCAGTTCCGACTTCACCGACAAGGTCAATCCGATGATCGGCTTTATTCTGTAATGCTTGCAAAGTTTATAAAAAGGGACAGCTCCATACATGACATTCTCATCAGTCAAAGCCAGGCTTTTAAAACCGGATTCCGCGGCCTTCTTGACAAGATCTTCAAGTTTACAGGCGCTCGAAAGGAGACTGTATACGCTTTTCACTTGCAGGTGTATAAATTCCATCCATTTTCACACCTTTATTTGATTTGTCTTCCATCTATTATAGTACATTTGTTCGTCATACTAAACAGCCGCGTAAAAAGAACATACCGGAGGAGTGTTGTCCATAACTTAATAGAAGGGGGGATTGCTGTGGAAGAACGTTTTGTCGCTTCACTCATAAATTGTTATTTTATCGCCCTTGGAGTCATACTCGGCGGTGCTGTAATCGGTGGAATCGGCGCGTTCATTGTCGGGACACAGCCGCCGCTGACCATGATCAGCAGACTGGCCGGCAGTTTGAAAATCTGGGCAATTGTCGCTGCCATTGGCGGGACCTTCGATGTCATCACCAATTTTGAAAGGGGTATATTCGAAGGAGCCACAACAGACATCATCAAGCAAGTATTGCTCATCATTTCCGCAATGGGCGGCGTGCAAAGCGGAAACCTGCTCATCCTGTGGCTGACCCAGGAGCATACAACATGATGCGGGTGCCTGATTATTCAAAAGACCCGGGATGGCAGCGGTTCTTTGCAGGGGCAGCAGCAGGAGCCATCGTCAGCTGGGTCATCTTTTTATTTATGTTCGGTGAAATACAGGAAAAAAACACACAGACAATCATTACGCAACAATCCAGCATCCGTGAATTGGAGCACCGTATAAACTTATACAATGAGGAAAAAATAAAACTGAATAACGAGAATGAAAAAAAACTGGAGGTCCAGGAATTATCCATCCAGTTTTCCAATAGTGAGAAGCTGAAGCTGGAAATGCTGACAATTCATGAACTCAGAGAAGCAGTGGAAGAGCAGCTGCAGGATGTCATCGGCAGGGATATTGAAACAGTATCACGCACGAAAGGGCTTATATACCGTGCCGTTGAAAGCAAAGTTTATACAATCGATGACCAGGAGTACAGCTTGAAAATCATCCACAGTTCCCTCTACACCACATTCGAGCTCACACTGTCAATCAAAAAAATGTGATCTCCAGGCGCTTTACAAGGAAATTCTATCAGGCGTGAAAACTAGTTCATATGAAGCGTTAAGAACGGAATGGCGTGAAAACGAATCGCTGCGGCGTGAAACCTGCTCGATTCGGCCTGATATGAAACCATAGTGGCGTGAAAACAGCGAGAAACGGCATGAAAGCTGCCCGCGGCTTCGTTCATTGCTGGCAAACTTGAAACGTCACGGCATATGTGGAAAGTTTAGCAAATTGTAACAAAATTTTCACAAATAACCCCTGTTGCAATGTCGCAATTTTCAGCCAATTATTATATACTATATATGTAGATAAATCTTTTCCAATCAGAGGAGGTGGCTGGACATGGACTATGTTGTTCACAATAAACGGATGGCTGAAGAAAAACTGCGAAGACTGCAACAAGGCTATTGCGCTTACGTTGAGTCCAAAGAAGTTGCTGCCTTGATCAAAAAACAGCTGAATGAGTTGCACATTCCCGTCCACGAAGAAATTACTGACAGAGGTTATTGGTATACTCCCGAAAAAGAAATCAAAGAGTCAGACAGTGGTGATGTAGTCATCTTAAACTAAACCGGCCTAACATATGTCAAGCAGCATATGTCAGGCCGGTTTTTTCTTGTACGGACAGTCTTGAAAACCGGCTCTCATTCAAATGCCTGCCAGGTCAACAGGGCGATCACCGGCCCTTCTCAAATTTCTCACATGCTTGCTGCAAGTCTTCCAAAACACTGCCGGCATCCTCCCATGAATAAATGGAAGCTCCGGCTGCCAACGGGTGGCCGCCGCCGTTATACCTGGCTGCAATGCTATTGACAACCGGACCCTTGGAACGGAATCTCACCCGAATTTGGTCCTCTTCTTCCACAAAGAAAACCCATGCTTTCATCCCTTCAATGTTTCCAAGGCTCCCCACTAGCTGGGAGGCATCGGCTGGAACGGCATTGAACTGGCCGAGAAGCTCTTTTGTCAACTTCACGTATGCCCCCCCGCAAGGAAGCATTTCAAAGTTTTGGAGAATGTATCCCTGTAAATGCGCGACATGTTCTTTCATCTTGTACATTTCGGTATATAATTCAGGAAACACAAATCCAGTTTCCATAAGTTCGGCTGCATACCTTAACGTTTTCGGCCGGGTGCTTGGAAAGAGAAATCTCCCTGTATCCCCGACAATCCCTGCATAAATAAGACGGGCCGCGTTCTGGTTAAGCACAAGCCCCTTGTCTTTTCCGAACAAATAAAGTTCGTAAATCATTTCACTTGTTGAACTTGCATCGGTATCGACCCAGAGAAGGTCACCATACGCATCAACATTCGGATGGTGGTCAATTTTAATCAGGAAGTCTCCTTTTTCATAGCCGCTCCCGCAAATCCTTCCCTGATTGGCAGTGTCACATACAATGACAAGCGCACCCTCATAATCACTTTCATCCACTTCATCCATCCGATTCAAATAAAAAAGGGATTCATCCTCAAGTCCTGCTGCAAGGATTGTTTTTCCCGGAAAGGACTCTTTCAAAAGTTCGGCAAGCCCGCCCTGGGAACCGTAGGCATCTGGATCCGGCCTGACATGACGGTGAATGATGATCTTTTCGTATTCCTTTACTTTTTCCAAAATGGCTTCTTTCATATTGGGCTCCTTTTTATGTTATCGATTCTCCTTTAACCTTACCATGTTTACATGTAAAATATGTAGCATAATCTATTGAGCACCGTTACAATAGAAAGAGCATGTTCAGTCAGGAGGAAAGCGGAGTATGATTATCTTAGGCGCATTGACGGTTCTTGCCGCGACACTATATATCTTTTACAAAGCGAAAGCCTTTCGCAGCAGAAGACCGGCCGAAAAACAGTGGGTGAACGCAAAGGCCCAGATTTCGCTCGGCCTGGTGCTCGTTTTCTTTGGCACTGACCAGCTTTTCCTGCAGCGCTCAACGCTCGCACTCGTAATCGGCGTTATCTTTATCCTGCTTGGAGGCTACTATGCCTGGTATGGAATTCGCTCTTACAGGCACTTCACGCCTATCGCGCTTGAAGAAGCCGAACAGCTTAGATATCAATCAGATTCCTAGGATTGCATGAAAACGAGTGACTTCCGTTAATGGCAGACGACCGGCCGAAACGGTACTGTCCTGCAAGAGAAACGAAAATATCAAACAACACCCTCTGCATCCAAATAAGCCCATGCCGACACTAAGCGGCATGGGCTTATTTAAATAATTCCGTTAGCCTGTCAGGATTGTGGAAGAAGGAAGGACATTGTCCTCCATAAAATGGAGCTATAATAGAACAACAAAACCGCGCATTTCGGTTCGGCGCGGTTTTTGATTGATTCATGGAAAATAGAACACTCACTCGGTTTTCATCAGTTATCCCTAAACTCAATATTGCCGGTCAATCAGCTGGGCCATCATAAGCGCCTTGCCGACCATCACTCCGCCGTTGTATACTTCAACATCCACCTTACCGAACTTGCGCCCGACCTCCAGAACTTTCGGATGAATCTCAATGGTACTTTCAATTTGGATTGGCTTGATAAAATAAATGGTGATGTTTTCAACGACCAGGTCTCCCTTTTTATAGGAACGCAGCACTCTGTTCCCCGCTTCCGTCACAATCGTCGTAAAAACCCCGTATGAAATGGTGCCAAGCGAATTGGTCATTTGCGGGGCGACCTCGAACCGGTAAACAGGGTTAGTTTTGTCTTCATCCACTTCCGCAAAACGGGACGTCACAAGATCATCGATTGTTTCACCGACCTGAGGCTGGTTTTGAATCATTTGCAGGGCTTTGAGGACATCCTGACGGCTGATGATTCCCTGAAGGCGGTGGTGCTGGTCCGTGACAGGCAATACTTCGATTCCCTCCCATACCATCATGTGGGCAGCAGTCGCTACCGAAGTTTTGCCAAGCACGGTCATCGGATTTCTGGTCATCACTTTTTCGATCACCATGTTTTTTTCCTTGCCGATGACATCCTTTGACGTGACCATCCCCTGCACCTTCATGTTTTGGTCAACGACCGGATAACGGCTGTGCCCGGTCTGGTCGTTATGCTGGTACCACATTTCGACTTTATCGCCCGTTTTCAAAAAGAATGTGTTGTCCAGACCAGTCAATATGTCTTCAACCAAAATGATTTCTTTTTTGATCAATTGGTCGTAAATCGCTCTGTTAATCATTGCGGCAACGGTGAAGGTGTCATATGAGCTGGAAATGATCGGAAGCTTATATTCATCTGCAAGCTTGATAACCTCTTCATCCGTACTGAAGCCACCTGTGACCAATACAGCTGCACCGGCTTCCAGTGCAAGCTTATGGGCCTTCGTCCTATTGCCGACAATAAGCAAATTCCCCGCACCGGTGTATCGCATCATCGCTTCGAGCTTCATGGCGCCGATTACAAACTTGTTAAGTGTCTTATGAAGGCCTTCTCTGCCGCCCAGCACCTGGCCGTCAACGATATTAACCACTTCGGCATATGTCAATTTTTCGATGTTCTCTTTTTTCTTTTTTTCGATCCGGATCGTTCCGACACGCTCTATCGTGCTGACGAGCCCCTGGTTTTCTGCATCTTTAATCGCCCGATAAGCTGTTCCTTCACTGACAGAGAGCTCCTTGGCAATTTGCCGGACTGAAATTTTATTGCCGATCTCCAACGATTCTATAAATTGAAGAATTTGTTCATGCTTTGTTGCCATCTTATTCACCATACTTTCCTTCGGGCATAGAAGTTTCTGTACTACTCTGTTTTTATTATATCCACTAATACAGAAATTCACAATAATGATTCAAAATTCCTTAGAATCTACAAGTAATTACCCATTTTTTTACATGTTTAAAAGCTGTTTCTCAGAGGAATAGTTTACTAACAAGCTAAATGAAAGGATGGATAGATAATGCTTCGTACAATTTTAATGGTTATTGGACTTATCGTTGTTATAGGTTGGATTATCAGTCTGTTATAATCCTATTTCAGCAAAACACCCTCTTTTACAGGGTGTTTTTTCATTGCGCCCGGATTTCTCCTTATCCGTAAAATGAGGCGTATGCGAAATACCGTTCTGCATTAGCAAAAAAAGCAGTGCATGATTTAATTCTCCACAAGTGACGGAGAACACTTCTTTTGAATCCTGGATGCTTTACGCTTGAGTCAGGAACAAAGAGAGGAGTGGATATTATGAGTGAAATTAAATTTGATGGAACCGAAACCGTCGGCGCCATTGTTGCAGAATATCCGAATGCCGGAACTTTTTTTATGAAGTATTCAATTGATTTTTGCTGCGGAGGCAACCGTCCGCTTTCAGCTGCAGCGGAAGAAAAGAGGATGGATCCCGAAAAAGTATTTACCGAACTGGCTGGCTTTTTATCAGGGAGCAGTTCAACAGAAGAAAGGTGGAACACCCTGCCGGCAGAAGAATTAATTGCCCACATCATCAGCACCCATCACGACTATTTGCGGGAGCATTTGCCGCTCATCAGCAAAATGACAAATAAGGTCGCAAACGTTCATGGACCCCGCCACCCGGAGCTCATTGAAATCGACAAATTGTTTCACCAGTTGAAAGGTGAACTGGAGGAACATATCGAAAAAGAAGAAGATGAATTATTCCCGCTGATTGTGATATATGATAAAGATAAATCTAAGAAAACAAAAGAGCTTGCCGAAAATGGAATTGAAAAGCTGGAGGCTGAGCACGATGTGGCTGGAAGGATACTTGAAAAAATCCGTGAACTCTCATCCGGCTTCACCCTGCCGGATGATGCCTGCAATACTTACAGGCTGACCTACCATTCGCTTGAAGAACTTGAAAGAGATATGTTCCAGCATGTTCATCTTGAAAACAATATCCTGTTCAAGCCGTTCAGTGGGGAAGCGGCACGTGCTTAAAATCGGCAGATGTTTGTTTAGCCAATAATGAAGATGCTGGGACATAAGTATTTCAGCTAATGATAAACCCGAACGATCAGGTAAGATTTCGATGAATCTTTCACCTGACCGTTCGGGTCTTTATTTACTCTCTTCAATAAATGTTTTGATTTTGCATACTAATTCCAGGGCATTGTTAAATGTTAGTGTTGATTTCCGTTACAGGTACTCGCTTTCCGCGGGGCGGGCGGTGAGCCTCCTCATCGCTATCGCTCTTGCGGGGTCTCACCTGTCCCGCTAGTCCCGCAGGAGTCTCGCACCTTCCACTCCAATCAACTGGTGTAAAAAACAACATTGAGCTTTAACAGAGCCATTTTTAAAAACGAGTGGAGTGAAGCGGAAGACACTCGACTCCTCGAAAATAAAAACCTATTCGCACTTGTGCCTATGGTGAAAACGAGTGTCTGCAGCGCAATGGAACGAACTTGTTTTTTTAGCTTAACTGACTATTAGTAAACCTTCCAATTATAGTTCCAGAGAATCACCGGCATGCATGATTTCTCCATCGCCTTCGAGCCTCTTCACAAACTCGTCCGCATCCTGTTCTATAAGCGGGAAGGTATTGTAATGGATCGGAACAGTTGTCTTCGCCTTGATCCACTTTGCAGCAGTTACCGCATCGTCCGGTCCCATTGTGAAGTTGTCTCCGATCGGTAGGAACGCAAGGTCGATGCCGTGTTCGCCAATCAGCTTCATATCGGAGAACAGGCCTGTATCTCCAGCATGATAGACTGTTTTCCCTTCCGCTGTAAATATGATCCCGGCCGGCATGCCGGTATACACCAATGTCTTCGTTTCTTCATCCTCGTAAGCCGAACCATGAAATGCCTGTGTCAGCTTCACCTTGCCAAAGTCAAACTGATGTGAGCCGCCAATATGCATCGGGTGGGTATTAACCCCTTTCCATCCAAGAAATGTGGCCAGTTCAAAAGGGGCGACAACAAGCGCATCGTTCCGTTTCGCCAGGTCCACCGTATCCCCAACGTGATCGCCGTGTCCATGGGTCAGCAGAATCACATCAACATGCACTTCATCCGCGACCAGGTCACAAACCCCATTACCTGTAATAAATGGATCAATAAGAATCTTTGTATCCTTCGTTTCAATTCCGACTACCGAATGGCCATGATATGTAACTTTCACTCCGGGTCCTCCTTTTTTTATTGGATTCTTTAAAGGACTACGACAAAAAAGATCAATATCCTGTCCCGATTGAATATAAATGCTTCTGCAAAGGACAGGATGATTTTTCGGCCGGCACTAGTAATACAGCCAGGCTTTTTCATACTCTTCTATCAAATAAGGATTGATTAACGTATTTGGCGGAAGTTCGCCGCCGTTTCTTTCAGCCGCATCCTCACTCTCATCTTTCCCGAATTCAGCAAGGGTTGAAACAAGTTTCGTCGTGAGGTAACGGGTCTTTCTTGAAATCTTTATCGTGTTTAAGTCAACCGGCTCCCGACCGGCGAGAATAAATCCCCAGTTCCCGAAACTCGGAATCTCCACATGCAGATTATCTGTGTAAAGGCCGGCAGAAGCGACTGTATTGTTAATTCCCCAGTATACACGCGGCGCGAACACGGGGCTGGTCGCCTGGATGTTCACCATGCCGCCGGGTGACAGGCGGTTACGGACAAGTGAATAAAATTCACGTGTGTACAGCTTATTCAAACCTTCATTGTTCGGATCCGGCAAATCAATCAAAATGACATCGCAAAATCCCCGCGTATTCTCGAGAAACCGGAAAGCATCCCTATGAATGACTTCCACTCTTTTACTCTTGAAGGCATCACCATTCAGCCGCCTTAAATCATGATTCGATTTCGCAAGTTCCACAACGGCAGGGTCCAGGTCAACAAGGGTGATATTGCTGGCATCTTTGTACTTGAGTACTTCCCTTAATGCCATCCCGTCCCCTCCGCCCAGAATCAGAACTTTTTCATGCCTCTTTGCACCTTCCATCGCAGGATGTACAAGTGTTTCATGATAACGGTATTCATCAGAGGAACTGAATTGGAGCGAACCATCAAGATACATTCGGATGTCACCCTGTTCCTTTGTCAGGATAATGCGCTGATAATCCGTTTCCTCCGCAAAAATGATCGGATCCCTGTAAAGTTTCTGTTCAAACGAAAAGGCTGCCTCTTCACCGAAAAAAAGGCCAGCTGCCAAGATAAGCGCGAACAGGCTTCCAAACAAAAATTGCAGTTTCGGCATCTTAATTTCTTTCCGGAAAAGCCATGCGATCCAGACAGCGACAGCGATATTGACGAGCGCTACCATGAATGCGGTTTTCACAAGTCCGAGCTGCGGCCTGAGCAAAAAAACAAATAACAGACCGCCGACAAGCCCGCCGGCATAGTCTGAAAAAAGCACCCTCGCCGTACTTTTGTTCAGTGCAACTCCGATTTCATCAGCTTTTCGGATTAAAACAGGCAGTTCCACACCGGTCAAAGCACCAATGGTGAAAGTTATCCCATATAAAAACAGGGCTTCCGAGCCATCTGGCAAATAAGCGTTTATGCCGAAAAGAAGGAACGCCGACATCCCGCCCAGCAATCCAATTATAAATTCGATCCAGATAAACGAAACGATAAGCTGTTTTGTCACTTTTTCACTTAATGATGCCCCGATCCCCATCCCCGTTAAAAATAAAGAGATCGTCAAGGTGTATTGTTTCACGCCGTCTCCAAGCATATAGGAGCCGAGCGCACCGAACAGCACTTCGAAAATAATGCCGCAAACCGACACAATACCAGACGCCCAGTAAATTGCTTTGCTCTTTTTAAGCTTTGCTTCAACCATACGAAATGCCCCTTTTTCATTGATGCTGAATTGGCGATTAAAGCCAAAAATCCCCCGTTGAAGGGGGACTGGCAACATCATACCTATTCTTCCGGTTTATGTAATGGAGGCGCCGATTACGAATCCGAGCCCGATTGATACTGACATCATGACAATTCCGACCGCCATGTTCCCGTTTTTCAGCTCCTTTTCGACAGAAAAACGGCGGGTCAGCAATTCAAATAGGAAATAGGCGGCGAGCTGGAGCACGATTCCGAAACCTCCCCAGATCACTGTTCCCATGACTGACACGCTGCTGTAAATCGAAAAGGCAAGAATGATGCTGATGCCGATGATTTTACCGGCAATTGAGAGGGCAACTGCCCCGTTTCCGTTTTTGATTTCTTCCCAATCTTTATACTGCTGTGTTATCAATTCGAATAAGACCAGGCCGATTATGATGACAGCGACTGCCGCCAAAAAATACAATAAAGTCAACAAGTATGGTCCCATGTTCCCCCTCCTTTTCGGTTATTTTCCGGCACCTGGACCTCCGCCCCGAGTTTTCGATCCGCGAAAATCCGGTAGTGTGCTGCTCGGTCCTTTGTATGCTTTTCCGGTTGTGGGGTAGCCCCTGTAACAATCATAAGGTGAACCGGTACACCGGGCCCGCTGTTTTTTTCCCCAGTCATCCACGTCAAATACTTCATCAAGAATCCACAGGGCCAGCATGCCGTCAAAAAAGTCCGGCTGGAAATTATCGCGCACAAAGCCTTGATCAGCAACTTCGATCAGTGTGCCGCCGTTTTTTTCATCATCATTTGATAGAATGACAAAATGCTGGTCATACACAAGCACCTGCCTGCCATCTTTCTTCTCACTGATTTCCTCAGGCTGCCATGCACTGGCAATGTTCTCACGGACTTCATCAAGTGTCCTGTTGCCGGCACTGTATACTTTTGAGACATCCCCGGCATCCGCACTGCTTTTTATGACATCAACCAGCTCATAGTTTTCCTCTATGTAATCCAGAACCGTGCCGGACCCGAACAGCCCGGCGGACGGTTCACTGCAACCTGAGAGGAAAAACAGCAGGGCTGCTGCCAGAATAAGTCCTCCCGGCCATTTTTTCATGTTCACACCTCACTGGACTTTAAAATCAAGCGTCCTTCCCGATTTTCTTTTTCAGTTCGGCAAGCTCCGCATCAATATCGTTTCCTTTATCAAGTTCTTCGAATTCATCATCAAGGCTGCGGTTAGCGGCCCTCAAATCTTCACTTGTTTCCGCCTCGGCTTCATACTGATGGACTTTCTCTTCCATCCGTTCGAAACCGCGGCGCGATTCATCATTTGATATATTTGACATCGCCCTATTCATTTTTGTGCGTGTTTTTGCAGATTCAGCCCTGGCCTTCAACGTATCTTTCTTCAGCTGCATCTCCTGATACTCACGCTTCATTTCATCAAGGCGGCTGCGAAGCTGAGAAGCATCCTCTTTTGCCCGTTCATAAGAAGACTTTAATTGATCGCGCTGTGCAGCCTGTTGCTTTTTGTCTTCAAGAGCCCGGCGTGCCAGATCATCATTGCCTGCTTCAAGCGCTTTGATCGCCTGCTGTTCACGCTTCGCCATAAGCGCTTCCGCATCATCATACTTCTTTTTCAGCATTTTTTCATTTGCAATCTGCTTTGCGACGGCAGTTTCAGCATCCCTGATATCCTGCTCCATTTCCCTCATGAACTGATCAAGCATCTTCACGGGATCTTCAGCTTTATCCAGCATCGCATTCAATTCTGAACCAACAATCGTCTTGACACGTTTGAACATGTTAAACATCGTCTTCCTCCTTTATAATTTGGCTAAAATGAAAAATTGGACCTTCTGAACAATCATATGAGTCGGCTTCTAATCAGCCTGGCCAGGCGGTAACCTCCCTTTCAGTAAGGAAATCCCACTCTCGTAATCCAGGTCAATGGGTCTTTGCACACTGAGAGGCTTATTGATTGTGCCACCTTGTTCATTTTCGGAACCGCTGCTTATGCGTATGGAGCTGGCTGTCGATTTTCAATGGGGGCTTAACTGGCAGCCAGGATCTTGATTTCATAATCTTCAATTCCCCGGCCGATGCTTACTTCAATTTCGCTGCCCCAGTTTTCAACCGAAAGGAACGATTCTTCGGCTTCATCACTGAAGTCGTAATAGTTGACGGTCATCCCGTCCACATTAGCACCCCTGCCTTCACCTTTCACCTGTGCTGTCCCGCTTTCTTCAAGATAATAATCTGTGCCGTCATAGGAGAGCTTTTTCGGTACTTCGCCAGGCAGCTTAAGGGGGATTTTTTCGTACATGGCAAGTTCGAGCTCATCATCCATTTCCACACTGAGCCAGAGCGTACGCCCATCACCTTCAAGCTGATATGCGGTCCAGGTGAAGCTGCCATCCTTGTAGACAAGCTTTCCCACAGTCTGATAATCTTCAAGTTCATAGCTGACAATGTCATTTATCTTTATTGAAAAGACATCACGCGGCTTGATTTCTTCCCGTTCTTCTTTTTTACCGAACAGCCGTTGAAAAAACCCCACACCTTCACCTCTTTTCCTTTTCAATACGTATATACGCACCAATTGATATAAGGTTTCAAATATTCTCTTATAGATGTTTACCCTTTCCCGAATGACGCTTAGCCGGATACGGCCGGCAAAATGGCGAATGCCGTATAATCAGCGACAAATACAATGCATTATGTTTCAATAAATAATGATACCATAAAAAAGGATGTGGACCGATGAATAACCGATTGAAGCATTTCACAAACTGGCTCGCAGAAGAAAAAATCGATGCTGCTTTTATAACATCAACCCCTAACGTCTTTTATTTATCAGGGTTTTATACAGACCCGCACGAACGGCTGCTCGGATTGCTGCTTTTCCCTGAGGCGGAACCTGTCCTTGTACTGCCGGGCATGGAGAAGGAGCAGGCAAAAAGCGCCGGCTGGGAATATTCGATCATCGGCTACAGTGATATTGATGACCCCTGGCACCTCATTAAAACCAGACTGGAGAACCAAGATATCAGGCCTGGCACTCTTGCTGTGGAGAAAAGCCATATGACCGTGCAACGGTATGAACAAGCGGCAGGCGCTTTTGAAAACCCACATCTTGTTTCGGCAGAAGAGAAACTGCAGCAGCTCAGGCTGATCAAAGATGAACGGGAAATAGCGGTACTCCGTGAAGCCGCAAAACTTGCCGACTACGGAATCGAAGTCGGCACAGCTGCAATAAAAGAAGGCGTAACCGAGATGGAAATCCTGGCCCGCATCGAATACGAACTTAAAAAACAGGGGATTCGGGAAATGTCTTTTTCAACCATGGTTCTTTCCGGGGAAAATACTGCGGCTCCTCACGGCAATCCGGGAAAAAACCGTGTGAAAAAAGGCGACTTCGTCCTTTTCGATCTCGGCGTAGTTCTTGACGGGTACTGTTCGGATATCACCAGGACAGTTGCCGTCGGAGAGGTTTCTGAAAATCAGCGGGAAGTGTATGAAACGGTATTGCACGCCCAAAAAGAAGCGGTAAATATTTGCAGACCCGGCACGACAATTGGTGATCTCGATAAAACAGCCCGCTCCATCATCACAGAAGCGGGTTACGGTGAGTATTTCACCCACAGAATCGGGCATGGCCTCGGGATTGAAGTTCACGAGTTCCCGTCCTTGAATGAAAAAAATACCGGTACACTTAAAACCGGGATGGCACTTACGATTGAACCCGGGATCTACTTGCCCGGAACAGGCGGAGTCCGGATTGAGGACGATATCATCATTACCGCAAACGGAGCCGACGTCTTGACGCAGTATCCTAAAGAACTGCAAATCGTAAAAGGATAAAAACAAAAGCGCAGGGCGCCCGCTTAGCGGCGTACGTTAAGCGGGGGACCCGCAGTAATTATCAAGATGAGGCACTGAATCGGGGTTCAGTGCCTTTATTGTTGGGGTTTCTCTGATTAGGAGTGCTGAATCGGCGTTCAGTACCTTTATTACTGGATTTCACCTGATTAGAGGCATTTAAAGCAGGGTTCAATGCCTTAACGTTATAATCGAATCCCTCTGAATAAAAGAACGGAAAACCGGACTGGGATTTCATCAAACAACAAAAAATAAACACAGGAGTTTCAAAGTATGTAGTTCCGATACCCTGGAGAAAAGTTAAACTAAAAGATGAAATAACTTACGAAAGCACACTACGTTTAGCACCATAATTAACAATATAAGCAGCATACAAAAACGCATAGATTTTTATTCCAAGCGTCCATTTTTTATAGTATTTAATTAAACTAAAGCCCCCGTTAGTTCAGCAATCTTCCCTTATGCTTCACCCATTCCGAAGCCAAGCAAAAGAAGATATCCTATTGTGATAAGTGCAATAACATTAAGTAGTGATAAAAACCATTTACCAACACCCTTTTTACCTTTCATCCCAAAAATGGCTCCTAATAATGGGAATAAGAACATTAAGATTATTGCTATTTTACCTAATGAACCGAAAGAAAAGCCATTTATCATCAAAGAAAACAAAATAATAAATATTCCTAAACAAATAGTTGAAAGAACATTGTATTTTTTCAATTTAACCCCCTCCTAATTTTTAACTGTTTAACATGAAACCTTAAATTAACTCCTCTGCCCGTTAGTTTAAGAAAAATCCTTCACAAACTCAATATTTATTTTAACATAAAATTACATTTCCCTAATTGTTATACAAAAAACAACAAAGCAAATGGCAACCAATAACATAGTAATTAGCACATTGACAACAGCCATTGTCACTATGTTATTTCGATTGCGATTTTGTATGCTACTTCAAGTATTAATACCCTGTAAACGTTTTTACATAAGGAAAAATAAGAGACCAAATCATATACGATTTGGTCTGCTAATCAGTTTCCTAATTCTGACATTTCCCCACAGAAACGGAACTACTTAGTTTCAAAGCCCCTGCGTTTTTCTATAATTCACCCATTAAAATGTGTGCTGATTTAGCCTGTCCATCCACTTTGCTAATTATCTTTTCCTGTATAACTGCCGCTCGTTACTCCTTCTTATTCAATCATGGAGTGGGCATCTTTGTATTCAAGCCCATGCGCTTCTGCAACTGCTTCGTATGTCACATAACCGTTCAGTGTATTGATCCCTTTGAGTATAGCCTCGTTATCGCGGCAGGCTTTCTGATAGCCTTTATTAGCGATTTGCAGTGCGTAAGGCACCGTGACATTCGTAAGGGCGATAGTTGATGTGCGCGGCACGGCTCCTGGCATATTGGCCACTGCGTAATGAAGGACGCCGTGCTTTTCATATGTCGGGTTGTCATGAGTTGTGATCCTGTCTGTTGTTTCAAAAATGCCGCCCTGGTCAATGGCAACATCGACAATAACCGAGCCTTCGTGCATGTTTTTCACCATTTCTTCCTTGACCAGGCGCGGCGCTTTAGCACCCGGAATGAGGACAGCACCAATGACAAGGTCTGATTCTTTTACCGCTTCAGCAATGTTAAGCGGGTTGGACATCAGCGTATTGATTTCCGATCCGAAAATATCATCCAGCTGGCGCAGCCGTTCAGGGTTCAAATCGATGATGGTCACATCGGCACCGAGGCCCATAGCGATTTTCGCCGCATTGGTTCCGACGATTCCGCCGCCGATGACGGCGACACGGCCCCGTTTCACACCTGGCACTCCACCAAGAAGGATGCCCTTGCCGCCTTTTGACTTTTCGAGGAACTGCGCACCTATTTGTGCTGCCATTCTGCCGGCAACTTCACTCATAGGAGTAAGGAGCGGGAGCGAACCATTTGGCAGCTGGACCGTTTCATAGGCTATGCCTGTCACTTTGTTTTCAACAAGCGCTCTTGTCAGGTCCGGTTCTGGTGCAAGATGAAGATATGTAAATAAGATCAAGCCTTCGCGGAAATATCCGTATTCTTCCGGAAGCGGTTCTTTCACTTTCATGACCATTTCCTGGTCCCAGGCTTCTTTTGCCGTTTCTACAATGTGGGCGCCTGCTTCAACATACTGTTCATCTGTAAACCCTGAACCGAGGCCGGCACCTTTTTCAATATAAATATCATGACCTGCCCCTGCGAGTGTCAAGACTCCTGCCGGGGTCATTGCAATACGGTTTTCATTATTTTTAATCTCTGTTGGTACTCCAATTCGCATGGGTACACTCCTCCTCACATAGTAGAATTCCCATCCCATAACATGCCGGCCCGGAGGCTCTGCGGGCTGGGCCATAAAAAATGAAAGCACTTACCTCCTTCATTATAGCGAATATGCCGCAAACCCAAAAGCAAAGTTTTAAAATTCTTCATAACACTTGGTAGAGTAAGCCTTCATGCAGCAGTCCCCTGCTGAAAAAGCCTCCCCGCACCCGGAGAGGCTTTTTCCTGCACGTCACTTTTCCCATACCCAGGTAAACAGTTTTCCGTCTTTGTTGATCCATCTTACATCAAGCCGTTCCATTTCTTTGTAATCCCGCTTGTGAAGGGTGCTGACCATATTCTCCACATTGGCTGTTTCTGATATTTCGAGCAGGCTGAATATTTTTACAACCGCTTCTTTCGCAGTTTTTCCCTTTATCACCTTATCACCGACTTCCAGTTCATATTCATCGGGGTTCCGAAACTCCCATTCCGTTTCTTCCCCATTCATAATGATGGTAGCAGTAAATGACAGGCTGTCCGTGTAATCTGCGGCACTGGCTGCAGGCGGGATGGAAAGCAGGCAAAAAAACAGGGCACATCCGTATAGCGCTGATTTTAACATAGTATCACCTCACGAATAGGATGTGTCCCTGGAAGAAATTTATTCAGCTACCGGTAACGATGGACCACGTCAAGAGCACCTGTTACCTCAATGATTGACCCCGTCACCATGTCCGAATCCTGTTCACATAAGAATAGGATTGTTCTCGCAATATCCTCACCTGTTCCAGATCTGCCGATTGGGGTGCTGTTCTCGTCGTTCACCTTTCTTGCATCCGCAATCGATGCTTCTTTCATTTCTCCAAGAATATTCCCGGGACAAATCATATTGGCGGTGATACCGTGTTCCGCCTCTTCGATTGCAATCGTCTTTGTAAGTGAGACAAGGCCGACTTTAGCCGCGCTGAAAGCTGATCGATATATCCAGCCCGGTGCAGTGCCGGCACCCTGAAATCCATACGTGATGATACGGCCGAATTGCTGTTTTCTCATCATGGGAATCGCTTCTTTAACCAGAAGGAATACAGAACTCAAATTGCCGTTTATCATTTCATCCCACTCATCCATAGAATAGTCGGCAAGTTTTTTTCGCTCAAATATGTATGGCCCGGCATTATTGATCAAAAAGTCAATACGCCCGAACTTCTCTTTCACTTCCTTCACCATGCGTTCGATATCTTGCCTTTTCGTTACATCCCCCTGGACAAAGTGAAGCCGATCACCGGCATCTGGAAATTCACGCTTCAGCTTTTCGACTGCGTTCATATCGCTTCGATAATTGATGGTTACTGAGCATCCTTTGCGGAGTAATGCTTCGGTCACTTTTTTTCCAAGACCTTTTGACCCGGCAGTAATCATGGCATGCTGCATAGTTCCGCCTCCCTTAAGGATCTCGTGCCTATATTAGGATCAGTTCATCCATTATAGGCACGGCCGTCTGGTTCTCGTGCCTATATTCAGACAAGGACATCCATTATAGGCACGGCAGCTGGGTTCTCGTGCCTATAATGAAAGCAGAGCATGAATTACAGGCACTGAACCCTCATGCATGCATTTCATTTTAGCATATCCCGCTTACATTTACTTTTATCAGGTTTTACAAAAATCGGTGATGATAGGGGGATTATTTAACCATTCTTCGTTCATCTTTTGTTCAATTTATTCAAATAGATGAAACTTTTTCCGGCCTGCTGAATGATATAATAAAGGCAGGGAAAGGATATTCGTATATGAAGGGGGAATAAACGGTGAGTTTTACGTATAATAATATTCTCGTCGCGGTCGATGGTTCCAAAGAGGCAGAGTGTGCTTTTAAAAAAGCGGTACAGATTGCAAAACGGAATGATGCGACTCTGGTCATCACTCATGTTGTTGATACACGTACATTTGCAACGGTCGAGGCATATGACCGCCAAATCGCCGAACAGGCAGAAGAATACGCCGAAGAACTATTGTCCGAGTATAAAAAAGAAGCGGAAGAAGCCGGTCTTCATCATGTGAAACTTCATATCGAGTACGGATCCCCAAAAGTGAAAATCGCAAAGTACATTGCTCCGAAGTTCGATGCGGATTTGATTGTCGCTGGAGCAACCGGGCTGAATGCGGTCGAGCGCTTCTTTATCGGAAGTGTATCGGAGCATATCACCCGTTATGCCAAATGCGATGTGCTGATTGTCAGAAACGAAAATTAACTGCATCATATAAAAAGAACCGGAAATCCCGGTTCTTTTTTGCTTTCTTATGCAATTTCTATCACTTCTTAATCAAGACAGTCAGAGGCTAGATTCAGTTGCTCACGGACCGCTTCGAACCCGGTACCCCCTGCACTGTTCCGGCGGGCGACAGCTGTCTCCGGTTTCAATACTTCGTAAATGTCCTCATCAAAAAGTGATGACATCTCCTTATACTTGTCCATGTTGACATCAGCCAGGTAAATTCCTTCTTTAATGCAATAAAGAACAATTTTACCGACTGTTTCATGCGCGTCGCGGAATGGCATTCCTTTCGCAGCCAGATAGTCGGCCAATTCAGTTGCGTTGGAAAAGTCCTGGCGGGTGGCGTTAGCCATCTGGCCGGTTTTCACCGTCATCGTCTCAATCATGCCAGCCATAATCTTCAGTGAACCTTTCAATGTTTTCACCGTATCGAACATGCCTTCTTTATCTTCTTGCATATCTTTGTTGTAAGCGAGCGGAGTTCCTTTCAAAACGGTCAACAGTCCCATCAAGTGGCCATAAACCCTTCCTGTCTTCCCGCGGATCAATTCGGCCATATCCGGATTCTTCTTTTGCGGCATGATGCTGCTGCCCGTCGCAAACGCATCGTCCAGCTCGATGAATTGGAATTCCTGGGTGGACCATAAAATCAGTTCTTCACAAAATCTGGATAAGTGCGTCATCGCGAGCGATGCATTGCTCAAAAATTCCACAATAAAATCTCGGTCACTTACGGCATCAAGACTGTTTTCATAAATCCCGTCAAAACCAAGGAGCTCAGCAGTATATTCACGGTCAATCGGGAATGTTGTCCCGGCAAGCGCCCCTGCACCAAGTGGGGAGCGGTTGATCCGTTTCATCGCTTCACCCATTCGCTCCTTATCGCGCTGGAACATCCAGAAGTAGGCAAGCAGATGGTGGGCGAATGAAATCGGCTGGGCCCGCTGCATATGTGTGTATCCTGGCAGAACCGTTTCAACGTGCTGTTCTGCCTGTGTGTACAGCGCCTTCTGCAAATGATCTATGCCTGCAAGGATTTCCTCGCTCTCCTCCCGTAAATACAGGTGCATATCAGTGGCAACCTGGTCATTGCGGCTCCTGCCTGTATGAAGCTTGCCACCCACTGGGCCGATTTCGTCTATCAGCAGTTTTTCGATATTCAGATGGATATCTTCATACTTGACTTCGTACTCCAGTTTGCCGTCCTTCGCTTTTTCAAGCAGGGTTTGCAAACCCTGCTTGATCATGTCAGCTTCTTCGGTTTTTAATACACCTGTTTTATTGAGCATTCTTACGTGGGCGAGACTGCCGGTGATGTCCTGGATGGCAAGTTCCCGGTCAAACGGTATGGAAGCGCCGAATTCGTCGACCCATTCTTCTGCACTTTTTTCAAACCGTCCGCCCCACAATTTTGTCATGCTTTCACCTTCTTCTGATGAAGGCTGCTGTATACCTTTGTCGGGAGTCCCCAGAGTTCAATGAACCCTTTGGCCGCTTCATGTTCAAACGCATCTTCAGCACTGTATGTCGCAAGTTTTTCATCATACAGAGAATGCGGGGATTTACGTCCTTCCACAATCGCATGCCCTTTAAACAGCTTGACACGGACAGTGCCCGTCACTTTTTTCTGGGTTTCCTTCAGGAATGCGGTCAGCGCCTCGCGCAAAGGTGAATACCATAGCCCGTTATAAATGAGTTCCGACAGCTTCTGGCCGACAATCGGCTTGAAGTGTGCCGTTTCTTTTGTCAAAGTGATATCTTCAAGCTCTTTATGCGCCTTCAGGAGTGTCAATGCACCTGGCGTTTCATAGATTTCACGTGATTTGATGCCGACAAGGCGGTTTTCAACATGATCAATCCTTCCAACACCATGCTTTCCAGCAGTCTTATTCAACTCAAGGATCAAATCATCAAGAGACATGTTAATGCCGTCTATTGAAACAGGAATGCCCTGCTCAAATTCAAGTTCGATTACTTCGGCTTCATCCGGTGTCATTTCCAGGGGAGCCGTCAAATCGTAAGCACCTTCCGGCGGAGCCTGCCACGGATCTTCCAGCACCCCGCACTCATTGCTTCTTCCCCACAAGTTCTGATCAATGGAATACGGATTGTCTAAATCGATCGGGATCGGAATTCCATTCTCTTTGGCATATTGGATTTCTTCATCTCTGGACCAGTGCCAATCTCTCACAGGCGTCAAAATTTCAAGCTCCGGATTCAGTGCCATGATGGACACTTCGAAACGGACCTGATCATTGCCTTTCCCTGTACAGCCGTGGGCAACAGCCTGAGCGCCTTCTTGTTCAGCCACTTCAACCAGCTTCTTGGAAATAAGCGGGCGCGACAACGCCGACACCAGCGGATACTTTTCTTCATATAGGGCGTGGGCCTGTAAAGCTGTCAGGGCAAATTCATCGGCGAATTCCTTCTTCGCATCGACGACGATTGATTTTTCCGCTCCGACTTTCAAGGCCTTTTCTTCAATAAAAGCAAGATCTTTTCCTTCACCTACATCAAGGCAAAGTGCGATGACACGGTACCCTTTATCCTGAAGCCATTTGATTGCCACTGATGTGTCGAGACCGCCTGAATAAGCCAATACCACTTTCTTGTTCAATCCATCCAACCCCTTTTAGAATAAATATGCATACATTATGATTTTTATGCAATTTAGTGCAAAAAAATAACGATTAAACTGGCCGTTTAGCCGTTTTCGGTTAATATGTTATTCACTCTAACAAGTTTTGCTCCTCTTTTCAAGAACTTTCTAATAAAAATATCAAGAAAAATTCATTTCCTTGTTCGCACCCAAACCATAATTCTTGTAAAATGAGATTTGGAGGGGAATACAATGAATAATTACTTCGTATATAACGAGAGGCTCGGCATCCGCCTTCCGCTGCTCTCCGGGACTTGGGAACAGTACGAACCTGAAGTCCAGGAATCCATTTTATTGGAGTGGGAAAAAATCAGGGGCGTTATACCGGACCGCATCAAAGAACTGGAAGCCGTCATCAACAAAAAGCAAGCCAGCCTCGAAAATGAGGAAAATTTCCACAAGAGCTGCTCCATCACCAGGGAAATCGCTGATATTGCTTCCACCATTAATGACTTGTGGATCTGGTATCGTACAAACGAAGAAGTTTCCGTAAAGCATCATCATTAATTTAATAATGAAATGGATCGGGCAAAGGTCAGCTGTATATCCATGAGCGGTCATTTACCGGTAAGCGCTTTTGCCGGAGAGGGTCATCCCATGATGACGCCGGCTTCCCTTTCCTGCCTGACTTTTATGGATTCCGGCTATATGGATATCCGTTTGAAAGAAACAAAAAAACCAGGGATCTTCCCCTGGTTTTTTTGCTGCCTTATGGCTGATCTTTGCGAAGCTCCCGCACAACATGGGTGATTTCCGGTAAAATAAGCTTTTCCATGGCCAGTTTGACCGCACCGGATGAACCTGGTGTTGAAAATACCGCTGTATTCATGGCGGTACCGGCTATGGCCCTTGATAAGATTGCCGCCGACCCGATATCTTCGGTGTAGCTCAGCATCCGGAACAGTTCCCCAAACCCGACCATTTCTTTATCGAGCAGCTGGGAGACAGTTTCGATGGTCACATCCCGGTACGCAATGCCCGTTCCCCCGTTTGTAAGGATGACATCAATGCGGCTGTCTTCACACCCGTCAAGTATGGCGGACCGGATTGGTATAGGCTCATCTTTCACAATTTCATAAGCCGTGACTTCGTGGCCCTCCGCTTCAAGATACTCGATCATCCGTTTTCCGCTTTTGTCGGTTTCTTTAGTCCGTGTATCACTGACTGTGATGACTTTGCAGCGTACTTTATCTGGCGCTTCCGCTTTATGCTCGTGTACAGACATGAATTTTCCCGCCTTTCCGACTAGTAATGTTACTGCTCGGCAATTTCTTCGTTTATGTCATGCAGATACCGAAGCTTGTAAAACCGATGGGCATATTCTGTTACCTGTCTTGATAGCTGGTAATTCATCGCTGCGCCGGCCGCCATCCCGAGAAGGGGTATCCCCTGGATCAGCTTCTTCCTGAACATTGAAATGAACATGATTTTTGCAATCTGTTTAAGCGGCTCATTCATCCACGTTTCGTCTGTCAGGTCTTCCTCACCTTCATACCAGAATGTCCCGCTGCCGTTTTCCATTTCACCTTTCAGCTGCTGCCACCCCTCATATTGGAGATGTTTTGGCAACGTCGAAGCATGGAACACTTTCAGGGAAATCATCATCTCGCGCGGATAATTGACGTCATAGCCGTATGTCATCGCAATCAGCTGGACAGCCCGTAAATTAAGGGCTGTCAGAGCAGGGATATCGAGGCCAAGTGTCAGAATCCCGCCTGTTCCGGACACCCCGCCTTGTGCAAATGCATACATCCTATGCTTGGCAATCTGCTGTTCTGCTATGTATGAAAGCTGTTCGATTGAGAGCTCTTTCATGTCCTGGATATCGTTGATGCTTTTATCGAAAATTCGTGCCGTCGACAGAATGCGGTTTCTGGCATCCATCTGCAGCTGGGACCCCTGAATCATTCCGTGCAAATGAAAGAGGATCGTATCAAGACTATTGAAAAACCGCCTTCTGACAGAAGGGGCAATTCGCCCGAAACCCGTTTCCATCCAGGCATTATACATATTTTCAAAGTCTGTCGGATAATATTCCCGATTTTTATTTTCCCATTCTTTAATGGATGAGATGACGTTTTGCTCCTGGTTGGATAACATTACAGCAAGCCCCCTTATTTCTCTTAATCGGCATCTTCTTGTACTTTCATTATCGTAGCTATTTGGCAAATATGCAAATGATCTTTGGTCTTGCTAGCTTTAAACCGATTTTTTCAGAGGGACGTGTACTATCATGTCAGAGACATGCATTGGTAAATTGCTATAGACGATAGCGGCCGCTTTCATACAGGCACACCGCTTTATCCTTCCCATTCTTGCCTGCGGACATACTAATGGTGTGCAATTTGGCGCCGAGGCTCAGGGTGCGTTAGTTTGATAAGCCAAATAGGGGAAATATACTTTGCTGCTGAATAGCAACATTGACTATAACAGAGCCATATGGCAAAAAGAAAGAGGTTGGGACATAACTAAATAAGTCATGAATAGAGACGAAAAATATCTATTCAACGTAATACTGTTTACTAATAATCAGTTAAGCTGAAAAAACAAGTTCGTTCCATTGCGCTGCAGACACTCGCTTTC
>JAENYN010000048.1 GCA_016841765.1 Guptibacillus hwajinpoensis | reverse complement strand
CCTCGCTATAAGCTTTTCTGAACCCTAGGCCTAGCCTAGGGTTTTCTGTTTACAAGAAAAGCGCAGGGCGCCTGGGTAGAAGAAAAAAGCCAGCCGTCTGGCCAGCTGGCTTGAATCAATATGGGTTGGCGATCAAATGATACGCCTTTTCCGCTTCTTCAGCGGTAGGCGGTTTCACATGCTTAAGTTTATTCGTGATGCCTAGCGCCTCCCATTTATATTCACCCATTTTATGATAAGGAAGAACTTCAATCTTTTCAACATTGGAAAGAGTGTCGACGTATTTGCCCAGTTTGCGAAGCGTTTCTGCATCGTCGGTATAACCGGGCAATAGCACATGCCTGATCCAAACCGGAATGCCTTTTTCTTCAAGGATGGCAGCAAACTTCCGGTTGTTCTGATTGGACAGTCCGGTGATCGCCCGATGCCCCTCATCATCGACATGCTTGATGTCCAGGAGAACCAGGTCTGTATACTCGAGCAGTTCATCGATGTTTGATGGAATAATGGATCCAGCTGTATCAAGTGCCGTTGTGATGCCGAGTTCCCTGGCTTTTTTGAACAAATCGAGAACAAATTCGGGCTGGAGGAGCGGCTCGCCGCCGCTAACGGTAATGCCGCCACCCGATGCCTTCATATAGGGCAAATATCGCTTGATCTCTTTTATAAGGTCAGCTGTATCCGTTTCCTTTCCGTTGTTCCTCTCCCAGGTGTCAGGATTGTGACAGTATAAGCATCTCAGCGGGCACCCCTGGGTGAAGACGATGAAGCGCAAACCCGGTCCGTCCACTGTTCCAAGTGTCTCTACGGAATGAATTCTTCCTTTCATATGGATCACATACTTTCGTGAATTGTTCTGTTAATGACATCAAGCTGCTGTTCACGCGTCAGTTTGATGAAGTTGACAGCATATCCGGAAACGCGGATCGTCAACTGCGGATACTTCTCAGGGTGCTCCATCGCATCAATCAGCGTGTCGCGGTTAAATACGTTCACATTTATATGGTGGCCGGTCTGCACGGCATACCCATCCAAAATGGCAACCATGTTATCTGCCCTCGTCTCATCGTCTTTACCGAGTGCTTTCGGCACGATGGAGAATGTGCAGGAAATGCCATCCTGGCAATCCCGATAAGGCAGTTTTGCGACAGAATTCAAGGATGCGAGTGCACCTTTGCGGTCCCGGCCGTGAAGCGGATTTGCACCAGGTGCGAATGGTTCACCGGCTTTGCGGCCGTCAGGAGTGGTGCCGGTCTTTTTGCCGTACACGACATTCGATGTGATCGTCAGGATTGACTGTGTCGGGATTGAATTCCGGTAAGAGTGTTGCTGCCGGAATTTATCCATGAATTTTTCGACAAGGTCGGCGGCTATCTGGTCGACCTGATCGTCATCATTTCCGAACATCGGATAATCGCCTTCGATTTCAAAGTCGACGGCAATTCCGTTTTCGTTGCGGATCGGTTTCACTTTTGCATACTTGATTGCACTGAGTGAATCGGCCACAACTGACAATCCGGCGATGCCTCCTGCCATGGTGCGGATGACATCCCGGTCATGGAGGGCCATTTCAAGCCGCTCATACGCATACTTATCATGCATATAATGAATGACATTCAGTGTGTTCATATAAAGCTTCGCAAGCCAGTCGAGGACTTTGTCATAGGCTGCTTCCACTTCTTCATAGTCCAGATATTCAGATGTGATAGGCTGGGACTTCGGCGCTACCTGCATATTCAGCTTTTCATCTACACCGCCGTTGATGGCGTAAAGCAATGCTTTGGCCAGGTTGGCACGTGCCCCGAAAAATTGCATCTGCTTGCCGATTTTCATGACGGATACACAGCAGGCGATGCCGTAATCATCACCGTATTCCGGGCGCATGATCTCATCATTTTCGTACTGGATGGATGATGTCTTAATGGACATTTTCGCACAGTATTTTTTGAAATTGCCAGGAAGCTCCTCAGACCACAGTACTGTCAGGTTAGGCTCTGGTGCCGGACCAAGATTGTCAAGTGTATGCAAGAAACGGAAACTATTTTTGGTGACGAGCGGGCGGCCGTCGATGCCCATGCCGCCAATCGATTCCGTTACCCAGGTCGGGTCTCCGCTGAACAATTCATCGTATTCAGGCGTGCGCAGGAATCGGACCATCCTGAGTTTCATGACAAAGTGGTCGATCATTTCCTGTGCTTCTTCTTCTGTAATGAGGCCCTCTGCCAAATCACGTTCGATATAAATATCAAGGAATGTTGACACACGGCCAAGGCTCATTGCTGCGCCGTTTTGTTCCTTAACTGCTCCAAGATATCCGAAATATAACCACTGGATCGCTTCTTTCGCGTTAGTGGCCGGAGCGGAAATGTCGAATCCATAGGAAGCCGCCATTTCTTTCAGTTCATTCAAAGCGCGGTATTGTTCGGTGATTTCTTCACGGAGACGGATGTTTTCCTCAGTCATCACTTCGTCTTCTAGTGACTTGAAGTGGTTTTTCCGATCTTCCATCAAGAAATCGATACCGTAAAGTGCGACACGGCGGTAATCTCCGATAATCCGGCCGCGTCCGTACGCATCCGGCAGTCCGGTAATGATTCCTGCTTTTCTCGCCTTTAGCATATCGCTCGTATACACATCAAATACACCCTGATTGTGGGTTTTTCGATATTCTGTAAAAGTTTTTTCAATCATGGGATCGAGTTCATAATCGTAGGCATCACAGGAGTTTTTCACCATCCGGATACCGCCGTACGGCATGATTGCCCGTTTAAGCGGGGCATCCGTCTGCAGCCCGACAATTTCCTCAATGTCTTTATTGATAAAACCAGGTTTGTGGGAAGTAATCGACGAGACGGTTTTCGTGTCAACATCAAGCACTCCCTTTTCGCGTTCCTGTTCCATCAATGCCATTACAGATTCCCATAACTTCTTCGTATGGTCTGTTGCGGGGGCAAGGAAATCTTCCTTGCCCTCGTATACAGTATAGTTTAACTGAATGAAATCACGTACATCTATCTCTTTTGTCCAATTTCCTGCTTTGAAATTTTTCCATGCGTCCCTAATCGCGCTGGGCTCTTTCACGGTTTCCATCATGGAACTCTCCTTTCCTGGTTAAACCCCTTTATAGGCTTTCCTATAAATATCAGCTAATTCAGTTACAAGCGGAAGCTTCGGATTGGCGGTTGTGCACTGGTCTTCAAAGGCACGGTCAGCAAGTCTATCCACATTTTTTTCAAAGACTTTTTTGTCCACTCCGCAATCGGCTATGCTCATCGGGATATCAAGCTCTTTTGCAAGTTTGATGATTGCCTGGACAAGGTTTTCGACCCCTTCAGCAGCGGTTTTTGCCGGAAGTCCGAGCATCCTTGCGATTTCAGCATAGCGCTCATCAGCTTTGAAGTATTCATATTTAGGGAACGAAGCAAACTTCTTCGGCTTTTCCGCATTGTAACGAATAACATGCGGCAGCAGGATCGTATTGGCCCTTCCGTGCGCAATATGGTATTCGCCTCCAAGTTTATGGGCGAGACTATGGTTGATGCCCAGGAACGCATTGGCGAAAGCCATTCCGGCGATTGTGGATGCATTATGCATTTTTTCGCGGGCCACCTCGTCGTTGCCGTTCCGGTATGCTTTTGGTAAATGTTCAAACACTAGCTGGATCGCTTTCATGGCAAGCGCGTC
This sequence comes from Guptibacillus hwajinpoensis, assembly GCA_016841765.1. Lineage (GTDB taxonomy): Bacteria > Bacillota > Bacilli > Bacillales > Bacillaceae_O > Bacillus_BL. Next base: position 30,215 of record JAENYN010000048.1, on the reverse strand, counting down.
AGTATAGTCATTGGCCATGTTGGATACATAAGCCTCTATTGCATGTGTTAGCACGTCCATGCCGGTATCGGCTGTCACATGTTTCGGAACGGTCATCACGAATTGCGGATCAATGATGGCCACATCCGGTGTGAGCTCATAGTCTGCCAGCGGGTATTTGGTGTTGCTTTCTTTATCAGTGATGACTGCAAAGGATGTTACTTCCGATCCGGTTCCTGAAGTCGTTGGAATGGCGACAAACTGTGATTTACTTCCAAGTTTAGGGTACTTGTAAACACGTTTGCGGATATCCAAGAACTTCTGTTTAAGCCCTTCAAACTTTTGTTCAGGGTGCTCATAGAAGAGCCACATGCCTTTCGCTGCATCCATTGCCGATCCGCCGCCGAGTGCAATGATGACGTCTGGCTGGAATGATTTCATCAACTCTACACCGCGTTTGACAGTATCGGTTGAAGGATCCGGCTCCACATCGGAGAAAATTTCACAATGCACATAGTCGCCGCGTTTCCGGAGATTGTATAGCACTTTATCAACATAGCCAAGCTTCACCATAAATGGATCGGTGACAATGATCGCTTTGGAGATATTCGGCATTTTTTGCAAGTATTGGACCGAATTCTTTTCGAAATAGATTTTTGGCGGAACTTTAAACCACTGCATGTTGACGTTCCGGCGGGCCAGTTTTTTTACATTTACAAGGTGCACTGCTGTTACGTTGGTCGATACGGAGTTTCGTCCATAAGACCCGCAGCCAAGTGTAAGTGACGGCATATAAGCGTTATAGATATCCCCGATTGCACCCTGGGATGACGGTGCATTGGAAATGATCCGTCCCGCTTTCATGCGGAGTGCGAATTGGTCAATGACGTCCTGGTTTTCAGAATGGATGACTGCAGAGTGCCCCAGTCCGCCGAATTCAAGCATTTCTTCAGCGCGTTTCAATCCTTCATCGGAATCTTTCACCTTGTAACATGCCAGAACCGGGCTCAGCTTCTCGCGGGAAAGCGGATAATCCGGGCCGACACCTTTAAGTTCGGCGACAAGAATCTTGGTGTCTTCCGGCACAGAGACGCCGGCCATTTTTGCAATAACGTGGGCAGGCTTGCCGACGATTTGAGGATTTACAGCACATGATTGTTCATTGATCACAAGCTTCTCAACCTTTTTCCTTTCATCTTCAGTAAGGAAATGGCATTTGTTTGCGATCATTTCTTCTTTGACATCTTTGTAAATGTCCTTATCAATGATGACAGCCTGCTCAGAAGCACAAATCATACCGTTATCAAACGTTTTAGACATGATCAAGTCGTTGACAGAACGTTTGACGTTGGCTGTTTTCTCCATGTAGCAAGGAACGTTACCCGGTCCTACACCAAGTGCCGGCTTTCCTGTGCTGTATGCGGATTTGACCATGCCCGCTCCGCCAGTAGCAAGCACAAGGGCCACTCCCGGATGATTCATCAATTGCTGAGTTCCTTCAATTGATGGTTTTTCGACCCATTGGATGCAATCTTTCGGCGCTCCCGCTTTCACTGCGGCATCCCGTAAAATGCGGGCTGCTTCACTGCTGCATTTTTGAGCGGATGGATGGAAAGCGAAAATAATCGGGTTTCTTGTCTTGATTGCAATAATCGCTTTGAACATTGTAGTAGAGGTCGGGTTGGTTACCGGTGTGACTCCTGCCACTACACCGACTGGCTCCGCAATTTCCACCATGCCTTCCTGCTCACTATTGTTGATGACTCCAACCGTCTTATCATATTTGACGTTATGATAGATATATTCAGTAGCAAAAAGGTTTTTAATGATTTTATCCTCATAAACACCCCGCTCTGTTTCTTCCACTGCCATTTTGGCAAGCTCCATATGTTTATCCAGGCCTGCCAGCGCCATTTCTTTGACGATATGATCGATTTGCTCCTGATCGTAATCCAGGAATTCTTTTAAAGCTCTGTTACCGTTGGAGACCAGTGTATCGATCATTTTGGTAACTTCGTTTTTGCCAGTTACTGCTTTTTCATCAACTGCCATTTTAAATTCCTCCTTAACCGCGTGCGCGGCATTTTTTAATTTTGCAATCATTCGGTTCTTCCGCCGCAAGGAACTCTGCAGCATGACTTTCTCTCTGTATTTGTTTTCAACGTCATTATAGAATGGCAGCGGCTAAAAGGGTATGGATAAATTGTGAACTATTTCACAATGTATTCATGATCAATCTTATGTAAGCGGATACACATGCGCCAAATACAAGCTTCTCACTTTTAAAAAAGCTGAGAATTACTTGCCGATAAAGGATTAGCCGTTAACATTGTTTTTACCGTTTATATTATGTTAAAGGGTAAAAGTCGCCGACTTCTGTTATTAAATTGTACGCAATGTTGTATAACAGTGTATAAATATCTGTTTTTTTGCATGTTTCACTCTATTTCTGTAAGGGGACTCATTTATTAAATAAAGGTAACGGGAGGTGCATTTATGTACACATACACTGTTGTCCCAAATAAAGACGCTTCAGCCTGGATTGTGAAAGCAGAGGATGTCGCTCCTGAACAGTCTTATATATCCAGGGACAAAGCCGTCGATTATGCAAAGGATCTTGCCCGGCAAAACTCCCCAGCAACTGTCAAGGTGATGGACGATGATCATCAACTCGTAGACGAGTTGAAGTTTTAAAAAATAAAACCATGAAACGCGGGCAGCAGCCCGGGCTTTCAACTTGAATACTTTTTACGGGTTTAATATCCGTTCACATAAAAAGAAGCTTCCGAGGAAGCTTCTTTTTATGGTCATAAATTCAATTCGATGCTTATTCCATGTTTTTCCTCCGGGCTGATGCCGATGTATCGCAGTGTCGCTTTCGTACTCGAGTGGTTGAGCATTTCCTGCAGCAGGGAAAGATCCGCACCATTTTTATATGCATGGTAAACGAAAGTCTTTCTGAGTGAATGGTTGCCGATCCGCTCTGTCACCCCTGTTTGCCTTGCCGCATCGTTTAAAATATGCCATGCCTGCTGGCGGCTGATGGCTTTATTCCCTTTTCGGGATGGAAATAAAGGCCGGTCAAGATTTCCTTTATAGTCTTTCAAATAATCTTTGATCGCTTTTTTGACATTTTTTCCGAGCGGATAATGCGCCCTGGCTTCTGCTGCCGGTTCTCTTATTTCATAATGATCTTTAACAAACCCGTTTTCATCTATCACATCTGACACCTTCAATTTTAAAAGTTCAGTTATCCGGAGGACACTGTTGATTCCGAACGTAAAGAGCAATGCATCGCGTGCAGATTTGCTTTCAAGATAGCTGCGCATCTCTTCAATATTTTTCTGGTCTTTGATTGGCTGTACAAATTCCATTCGCTAAGTCACCTCCGCTCCAATTTTTCTTATTGTACTTATATTATACAATATGTCAGATTCATTTGCACCACCACAACTTGTTTCTTTCTTTTTATCTTTCTCACTTTCCGCTATTTTATGAATGTCAGCTTGTATTGCCTTCTGCTGATTCAGCGCCCTGCATAAAACAGGATTCGATTTGGCAACCTATTTGCAGAAAACAGTCGATTTGGAGGGATGGAAATGTCAGAGCCGTATAATGAAATCAAGCAGCTGGAAATGTCCATTAAAGCAGCAGAAAAAATGGTGGGAACAGCTACAATGAGTATGGACCCTGATCAACTGGAAGATGCAAAGAGGGCTGTTAACAATGCCCGGGTCGAATATGCCGAGGCAGTCAAAGCTTCACCCGGCACAGACGGGCAGTTTTTTGAACAGTCGATGGAGCTCCTTGACCGCTGTGAGGAACAACTGAAAGAAGCCAGGCGGTGATCATCTTGCAAAAGCCCGGGCTGTCATCCTGTCATGGAATGGCAACCCGGGCTTTTCATCGTGTATGAACGTATTAAATCCTTGCATATATTTGTTTCGATAAAGTGCGGAAAAGGGAGACTGCGCTTTTCTTCCTTTTTAAAGAGGTTCGGCATAACTAAATAAGTCATGCTTAGAGACGCACAATATATATTCACCACTGAATACTCATAATCAGTTAAGCTGAAAAAAATAAGTTCGTTCCATTGCGCTGCAGACACTCGCTTTCACCATAGGCACAAGTGCGACATCTGTTCCTGCTTCCCTCCGGTCGCACTCACAGTGTCTTCTTTGCCGCGGGGAGGAAGCTGAGCCCTCGGCTACGCCTGCGGGGTCTCAGCCTTTCCCCTATTTCCTGTAGGACTTTGAAAAAGCTTCTTTGAAATAACACCGCTCGAAGAAAATGGGTTTTTATTTTCGAGGAGACGAGTGTCCTCCGCTCCATTCCACTCGTTTTTAAAAAAGGCTGTGTTAAAGCACAATGTCGATTTTTTGCTAGTTGATTGGAGTGGAAGGTGCGAGACTCCTGCGGGACTACCGGACAGGTGAGGGAGGCTCAGCGCCCGCCCCGCGGAAAGCGAGTACCTGCAACGGAAATCAACACTAGCGTTTAACAGAGCCTACCATAAAAGAAAATATAAATTGTCAGCAAGGACGTAATTCGACCCGGACTCAAATTTTTGGAATATAGATAAGGGCAACTACGCCTCTGTCTTCGCCTAAAGGCTCGCCAATCGGCAAGTTTTCTTTAACGGCTTTCTTCTTGTTTCCCAGCCAGCAGGCTGCCATACTCCTGCAGCTTTTCTCCGACTGTACACGAATTGATGCAAAATGAATGGGCATATGCTTTGCCGCCCGTGCGGCGGTGATGTTCTTTCAAAAAACAGTCGCTGCAGTACGTATCCAGCAGGCATCCCGCCTCCTTTACAGCTTTGATACGATTCATCCTTTCACTCCCTGCTTCTCGATCGTTGTTAATATGACTCTGTATAGAAATAATCCGGCACTTAAAGGATGGGCGTTAACCGGAAACAACTGTGCTCCCGTCTATCAAGGTGCCTTCCAAACCTTTATCAGCAAGCTCATGGGCTTCTTTATTCTTTCTTCTGTCAATCAGTTCCCAGCGCACCTTCAGGCCGAGCGTTTCCAGCCTATTTTCGATTCTGTCAAGCCAGGTATTCAGATTTTCATCATAACATGGCCACTCGCCGGAAATCTGGTTGATTGCACCGGCGGAGTCCCCGCTGATCTTGATTGTCTGATGGTGAATGCCGGCCCCCTCCATCAGGTCAACCAGATTCCATAACGCCGCATATTCGGCTTCATTATTGGACGAAAGTCCGTCAAGACTGGCATTCCTCCTGATCCGATGCGTTTTGCCGCCCTTTTTATAGTATATGACCATTCCGGCACTTGCTTTTCCTGTCTTTTTATCATATCCCCCATCAAAATATGCCTCGATGTCATGAGGTTCTTCCTCTACTTTTGCAAGGAGGCGCTCCGTTTCTTTTCGATTCCATCTCACATCATTTTCATCCAAGAATGTAAGTTCTTTAGTGCGGCCTGTTTTGATGAGGTCGTCAGCCACTTGCAGCACTTCTTCCCCGCTGATCCAATTGGATGTGAAGTCCACTTCCCGTTTCTTTTTGGGATCCATATACAGCCATTCAATTCGGAACATCATATGATTGTCACCTCTATGATTATTATTTTATTGCAACCTTTGAGAATTACTCGTATAATTTACAATTGGTTCTTTTCACCGCGGTTCGAAACCTCCCGCGTCACCAAAACTAGGAGGAATTATTAATGGTCAATGAACTCATCTGGCTGCTGTTTGCAGTCCTGAATTTCATCATCGTGCTTGCAGCATACCGGATTTTCGGAAAAACCGGACTATTCGTCTGGGTCGGAACAGCCACCGTCATCGCCAACATCCAGGTCGTCAAGACAGTGGAATTGTTCGGCATGACCGCAACCCTTGGAAACATCCTCTATGGGACCGCCTTCCTGGCAACCGATATCCTCAACGAAAAATACGGAAAAGAGGAAGCGCGGAAAGCTGTTTGGCTGGGCTTCTTTGCTTTGCTGTCCATGACGCTGATCATGCAGGTGGCTCTCTTATTCGAGCCTCATGAAATTGATTTCGCACAGGAATCCCTCGAAACCATTTTCGGGCTTCAGTTGCGGATTGCAGCCGGCAGCCTGACCGCCTACATCATCAGCCAGTATCTTGATGTATGGCTTTACAGTAAGCTGAAGCAAAAATTCAACAAAAACAGCCAGTTATGGATTCGCAACAACGGAAGTACAATGGCAAGCCAGCTCATCGATACGCTGATTTTCACATCGATTGCCTTTATTGGTGTTTTCCCGTTTGGCGAATGGTTAATGATCGCTTTTTCAACTTATGTCATAAAATGGATTGTGGCTTTGCTTGATACGCCGTTCATGTATATAGCCAGGAATTTCCACAATGGCAATGAAACTGCACAGCCAGAGTCCAACTAATGGGTGGTATGTAATCATGATTGAAGTTTATGTCGATGGCGCCAGCCGGGGCGAATCGGGCCCGGCTGGCGCAGGCATTTTCATTAAAAACGGCAGCGACGTCGAACAGCATTCCGTTCCGCTCGGCGGCCTTTCCGTCCATGAAGCGGAATATGCCGCTTTATCGATGGGGCTGGACATCTGCCTTGAGAAAGGCTATACGGCCGTTTCCTTCCGGACAGATTCACAGCTTGTCGAACGGGCGGTGGAGCGTCGCTACGTAAAGAATCCGGTATACGTCCCTCTCCTGGAAAAGGCATTGGAGCAAATCGACAAATTTGACCTTTTTTTCCTGAAGTGGGTTCCTACAAAGGAAAACAGGGCCGACCAGCTGGCAAAGCAGGCCATCCATTTAAATGAATGAAAAAGTCCCGCTGAGGAACATGCAGCGGGACTTCGTTTTTTCTCTTGTAATTTCCAGTGCCGTGACAAATATGATTTTGTTCCGAAGACGGCCCGCTGTTTCAGCTCGCAGTGTTTTTTTGCTTCATGAATTGAAACGCTTCTTTTCTGGTATGTATTTTCTTTTCATGAAGAGCTTCAAGAACGGCTACGAAGTAACTGCCGTCAAATTCACGCTGCAATTTCAGCGTGATCTCAATGGCGATATTCACGAGGTAGTCACTCGCACCTGTCAACTTCTGGCCAAAAAAGATGAAGCCGTGCTCCTGACGGTCAAATTTGAAACCTTTGCTGTCCAAATACTCCAAAAATTCGTCGACTGTCGCATCCCGCCTAAACAAACAATCCCCGCCTTTAACCCTTATACTCCATTACATCATACCTTACTTTTTTTATATATGCATACATACTTTCCGAAAAAAATTGGACACTAATCGGTGAGGTGATTGTATGTCAAAAAGAAGGAACAAAAACAGGGGCACAGAAGCACCAAGTGTCAACCCGATGGGAACAAGCCCCGCTAAAGAACGTATGGATGACCCGATAAGCCAGGGTGAGGAAAAAGCGAAGAAAGATAACACAAAGCGTTAACACCATAATTTAAAAAGCTCCCGCAGCGGGAGCTTTTTAAATTAACGGTATTCATTTTTCTTCACTTCATTTTCAGCATATGAAGGCATATCTTTGCCTTCTGATCTCATGGCCATTTTCTTTTCATTGTTATTTCGCTGCGCGTTTGGATTCCCTTTTTTCTGCCTGCCCATCTGCTCAACTCCTTTACAATTGATTACAGATAGTATGCGCAGCATGCGGATGATTATGAACCAGGGTTCGGGCTTCCATCTCCTGCAATCGGATTATCCTCATAGGAACACCAGTCACTCCAGCTGCCCGGATACAGTTTCACGTTCGTATATCCGGCCTCATAAAGCGCCAGAATGTTCGGGCAGGCGGTTACCCCTGAACCGCAATGAACGATAATGTCCGTTTCCCGGTCAATTTGTCCGAATTGCTCCTTGACAGCGGGGAGCGCCCTCCACTTATTGTTGTCTCCAAGCAAGCTTTTCCAAAAATGATTGACTGCACCCGGAATGTGCCCTGCAACTGGATCAATCGGTTCAACGAGTCCCCGGTAGCGCTCCGGCTCCCGTGAATCTATAATCACTGTTCCGTCATTCAGTTTGGACTTCACCTCTTTCATGTCGGCAGCCAGTTCTGGTTGGACAGACGGAATGAACGTTTTCGGCGGGTGTTTTGATTCACCTTCATGAACCGGAAAGCCGGCTTTCTTCCAGGCGGCGAACCCGCCGTCGAGAATTTTGACACGGTTATGGCCGAGGTAGCGAAGAAGCCACCATAGCCTTGATGCCATTGCCGAGCCTTGATCGTCATAAGCGACAACAACCGTATCATTACCGATTCCAGATCTACCCAGTTTATCGCTGAATTGGTCAATGTCCGGCAAAGGATGGCGGCCGCCGTGTTTTTTTACCTGTCCGGACATGTCTTTTTCAAGGTCAAAATAGACAGCGCCGGGAATATGCCCATTATCGAAATCACGTTTGCCTTTTTCGGAGTCGCTCAGGTCGAACCGGCAATCCACCGGAATGACCCGGCTGTCCTGCAAACGCTCATAAAGCCACTCGGCAGACACGATCGTATTCATGAAATCACCATCACCCTTTCCCGGACTTCTTTTTAGCGTAAGCTTCCACCATCTTGATCGTCACGTTCTTGCGTAGAGGCACCGCCCCTTTCCTGGCAAGGGCGTTCATTTCATCCGTGATCCGGTTGATTTCTGTCACTTCATACCTCTCTCCGTCCATCGCCGCTGACACAGCTTCATCAATCGCTTCCTCTCGTTGCTGCTCAAGTTCAAGAAACTGCCGGATTCGTTCATGCTGCTGCTGAGAATGAGCAGAGATCGCTTTATGTACACTCATGATTATTCCTCCCCCTGTTGTCGTGTTTTCATTATACCAATCCGACAACTTAATCAAAACGTTCAGCTTTTGATTTCTTCCCATAACCAGTTGTCAAGCAAGTCTGAAGGCGGCACAGATTGCGGCAGGCCTTCAAGCTCCGGCTCACATTCTCTGAGCAACTTCTCAAGCCTTTTCGCCACGTCCCCGCTTAACCCTGTCCTTCCCCCTGTCTTAACGTGTTCAAAAAAAGCAGCAATCCCTTTCTCCAGTTCAACTGGCAAGTCAACTAAATCGGTCAATTCCTGGATTTTCAATGGAGGGCTTTGCTGCTGCTGGATCAAGTACAGGACATTAAGCAGCCCTCTCACAAAATGAATATGCCGCTTACCCGCATTCCGACCATCCGTCCGTTGGATGTTTTGGAGCGCCATGTTCCAGTAGTGGAAACCGAGCGCTTTCAGAGAATACATATCCGCTACACCCACACGCATGTCAGCGATCAGGGAAGTGCTTTCAAGATATCGAACCGATGCAAAAAGCCATTCGGCCAGCCCCGGATTCGATTTCTGGTAAAGCCGGAGCGCTTTCTGTATATCCCAGCCGTGGAAATCCAGACCGGCCACTCCATCAATCGTGTCTGGCTGCGGGTGGAGGCGAACGTAATCCCGAAGCTTCCGTTTATAAATAAAACGGATGTCATGGTCACTGCCGGCGTGTGCGTACCCGAACATCCTCGAACCGGATTCCACGGCATAGAGGATTGTTATATCATGATTGTTTTCGATTAACCGAAGTTCTTTCATTACATCCAGTCTCATCTTTAATTCCCCCCTGTCTACAATATTCTCACCGACGGTCCAACCAATACCGCTCTATTCGAATAAATACTAAGAGACAAAAAGAAAAGCCCGGCGGCTGCCGGACTTATTCCTGGACGTCTTCGGTTCCTTTGTCAGGCCCTGCGAGTTTTCCTTCTTTGCTCTGGAAATAGGCGTGAAGGATGCGCTGGCCGATGTACTTGTTGACAGGGTAGCCGTCGTCCACCCATGGAACGACAACTGAAAAGGCGACTTCCGGGTTATCGAATGGCGCGTAACCGACAAGGGTTAGATTGTATCTGATCTCGCCATGAAATTCTTTTCTCGGCCCGTAGTATGGGGCTTCAGCAGTGCCCGTCTTACCGGCGGCGCGGTATTGGCTGTAAGGAGGCTTGCTGAAATAACTGCCCGCCGTACCGCCTGGAAGATAAACCTGGCGGAATCCTTCCTGGACCCGGTCAATGTATTTCGGGTCCATGCTCAATTTGTTTAGCACTTCCGGTTCTACCTTTTTCACGATCTTGCCGTTCAGGCTCTTGCCATCACCCGGTTCATATATTTCCTTGACGAGAAGCGGCTTCATCCGGTAGCCGCCGTTGGCGATGGTTGAAACGTACTGGGCAAGCTGCAGCGGTGTATATGTGTCATACTGCCCGATCGACATGTCAAGGAATATACCGCCGTTTGAAGTATATTGACCTTTCAAACCCGGCGATTCATTCGGCAGGTCAATGCCCGTTTTGACGCCGAGCCCGAACTGTGCATAATAATTGCGGAGTTCACGGTAATATTTTTCTTTAATTCCTAGCGGCATATCATAGTAATAATACTTTCCCGCCATTGCCATGACTGTTTTGAACATATACACGTTGGAGGATCTCCGCAAGGCCGTCAAATCGTTAATCGGCCCCATCGTCGTGTATGATTTCTTAACCGGGGTATCCGCAAGATGAATAGGCTGGTCAACAAACACCTGCCCCGGGCTGATTGCTCCTGAATCGTAACCTGCCAGCACGGTCGCCCCTTTGATGGCCGAACCGACTTCATACTGGGTTGACATGATGCCGAATGAATAATCCTGGATGGCCCCTTTCCCGTTGTCAACAAGATATTGTTTACCTGTCATGGCCAAAATCTCGCCGGTCTTTGGATCCATCATGACTGCGAACGCCCGGTCGAGCAAGTTGTTTCCCGGGGCTCCCTTGGCTTTCTTCAGCTCTTCCTCCACAATTTTTTCCACTTCTTGCTGGAGTGAGATATCGATTGTCAGCTGAAGGTCATTGCCGCGCCGCCCTTCTGACACAGTTTCTTTTTCAAGCTCGTTGCCGGCTTTGTCTGTTACATATTTCACTTTTTCCTTGCGACCTCTCAGCACGTCCTCATACTGGTACTCCAGGAACGTCTTTCCGACACGGTCGTTCCTTTCGTAGCCTTTGGAGCTGTAATAGTCAAGCTGATCGGCCGGAAGGCCCTGTTCGGATGTGGTGACACTGCCGAGGATGCTCGAGAACGTTCCGCCATACGGGTATTGCCTTTCCCAGTCGGTAGTTGTATCGACACCCGGCAATTTCTCAAGATTGGAGCTGACGACCGCAAACTCCTCGTTTTTCACATCGTCATTTTTGATGATCTGGGTTGAGAATGCATAGCCGCCATCCATCTCGCGTTTGACGGCAAGCACTTCAAGTTCCTGATCTGTGAACGAATTGATCTCGTTGTCTGTAATCCGGTCCAGAATCAGTTTGTACTGATCTTTATCATCGAGTTCTTCTTTCTCTCTCTCGGTAAGCTTTGCCATCGCGGCTTCCCTGTTTTTCAGGATCCAGAAGTCCTTTTTATCCCTAACCGGTATGTTTTCAATGCTTTTATCGATCATTGTCGCCAATTTCTCGGCAATCTGGAGCCGTTCATCCTGTGACACTTGCTGTGATTTCGTGTAGGTGATCGCTTTGACAGCGCGGTTATCGACAATAAGCGTGCCGTTGCGGTCATAAATCTTCCCGCGCGGCACCGAGTTATTCACCGTGACATTCTCGGTCCGCTCGACTTCATTCTTAAAGCTTTCCCCATAGACGATCTGTACGACGCCAAGCCGCAAAATAAGTGCAGAAAACAGCAGGAAAACAGCTAAAAACAATATATTTAAACGAAACGGCAGTTTTTTCTTTTTCTTTTTCCCCATTCAATCAAACTCCCCTTTTTTCCAAACCCTATCTATCCTGGCTAGTAAAATTATACAGCCTAACCGGCATTATCAGCAATGGAATTTCAGCAATTAATGAAGCATGCAGGAATTTATACCGGAATTAGAGAACAAACAATACAGAGAATTTTAGTTATGAACTCATTCTCTCATATCATGCTGCATTCGCTATCTGAATCATGAATACATAAAATCTTTTACACAAACCGGGAGGGAATTTACATGAAGATCGTTTTTATCGGACTTGGCAATATGGGCCTGCCAATGGCTACTAACCTGGTGAACGCCGGGTACTCTGTCATCGGCATCAACCGGAGCAAAGGGAAAGAACAAACGTTTAAGGAACGGGGTGGAATCACAGGTTATACAGTCCGTGAAGCTGCAGCGACAGCTGATATCGTGCTGACCTGCCTGCCGCTGCCGGAAGATGTCGAAAAGGTTTATTTCGGGCCGGACGGCATTATCGAAAATGCCCCGGAAGGCCTTATCGCGGCCGATCACAGTACCGTTTCACCGGCGCTCAATAAAAAGATTGCGGATGCTGCCGGAAAACGCGGAATCCAGTTCATGGATGCCCCGATCAGCGGCGGCAACTTCGGTGCTGAGGCCGGCACGCTTTCAATCATGTGCGGCGGTGAAGAAGGAACGTTCGGGAAATTAAAAGAGGTTTTCGATGTGATGGGTGAAAACATTTACCACGTCGGGGAGATCGGATCCGGTTCGGTTGTGAAGCTGATTAATAATTTGATGGTCAGCTTCCACACCCAGGCGGTCAGTGAAGGCATGGCGCTTGCTCAGGCAATGGATGTCGACCCTGACCTTGTGTTTGACATTTTAAACGCCAGCTATGCACAGAGCCGGATATTGGAGCGCCACTATAAGAATTTCATCGCAAAAGACCAGTATGAAGCCGGATTTGCCATTAAACTGCTCCTGAAAGACATGAGAATTGCCGGAGAAATGGCAAAGGAGGCTGAGATGGAGCTGCCAGGCGGCAAAAACATGACCTCCCTGCTTGCAGAAGCAGCTGAAAATGGCCTTGGTGAAAAAGATATGAGCGCAATGCTCCTCAATATGGAACGGTACAAGCGTAAGAAATAATGATGATGAAGTTGGGACATAAGCACTTCAGCTAATGATAAACCCGGATGATCAGGTAAGATTTCAATGAATCTAACGCCTGCCCGTCCGGGTCTTTATTTATGCAATAAATCTTTTGGTGTTGCATCCTATTTTTAACACTAGTGGAATGGAGCGGAGGACACTCGACTCCGACGGGAAATAGAGGAAAGGCTGAGACCTCGCAGGCGCAGCTGAGGAGGCTCAGCTTCCTCCCTGTGGCAAAGAAGACACTGTGAGTGCGACCGAAGGGAAGCAGGAACAGATGTCGCCCTTGTGCCTATGGTAAAAGCGAGTGTCCGCAGCGTAATGGAACGAACTTGTTTTTTAGGTTAATTGATGATTCGCAAACAGGATTACGTCGAATAAATATTGTGTCCCTAAGCATGACTTATTTCGTTATGTCCCAACCTCATTTTATTTTATTTCATTTCCGATACCCAACAAATCACGCGGCGTCACAATACCGAGCAGCTCCTCATCCGCCTTCCCCGTTTTCGTGATGAAAACTGCTTCAAGCCGCTGCCCCCTCTTCTCGACCGCCTGCAAATAGAGGTCTTTTACATCATATACTGTTTTTTCGGGATTGATGAATGATGCACGTGTACCGCTGCTTTCATAACGGATAAGGTCCCCTACCGACGCCGTTTTCATTGCTTCCTCCTTCAGGTTATCCGCATGTCCTGCCACCCATCTGGAAATGGAGCGATCCGTGATAAGCCCGCAATACTTCCCGTCTTCATCATAAATGGGAAATTGGGAATAAGCATATTTTTTCACCGCCTGGATGACAGATAACAGTGAGTCCTCCTTCTTAAAGGAAAGAACCTTCCGTTTGTATGCCGGAATGACAAAGACAGGCTGCGTCAGCTCCTGTACGATGAATTCCAGCTTCTCAACAACAGAAAGGTGCGGTTCGGCGATTGCGACTTCCGGATATCCTTTGTCATGGACGATTGCATTCCGCAATTCCCCCGCTTCCAATAAATCTTCCCGAAACTCCTTCACAATTCCACTTTTCTTCTTGGCCATTTCCACAAGCCTGTAGAATGGCATATAGCGGTTAACCGCCACCAGAGTGCTGAGATAATCGGCAAGTTCGTTATAAGCCTTTATAAATCGTTCGGAGTTTTTCACAGCGATTCCCCTTTTGGTTTTCTTTTATTTTATCATGTATTTTAAAAACGCAAATACGGTATGTGAAATTTTAATAAGGCTAAAAAAACAAACCAGGTATCACCTGGTCAGGTACATGCCATCAATTTCAACGTGATCCCGTTTCTTCTGCTGCTTCTTAAATGACCGGACCAGCTTGACGGCGAAAGAATCGTGAACGTGATAAAGGACATCAATCATGATGACGCTATAGATAACAACCGTTAATCCGATAAAAAAGAAAATCATCATCCATCACCCATTTCACAGTTTTTAACCCAACGATAGTGATAACCATTATCATTTATATATTTATCGTATCATCCTCCCTCTGTTTCCGCAAGGGATAAACGGGAATGATTCTCATTCCACCTGCACATTTTCTTTTTTGTTCACATTTTACGGAGTGAAACGGGACTTATCCCGAAACACATCGGAATAATCTGTCGCTTCACGAAGCGCCGCTTCTTCTGCCGGAATCCGGATGGAGAGAACGACAATGTTGAGAAGCGTAAACAGAGTTGCCGTGAAATAAGCATTGAAAAGTAACGGGGCACTGAGGAATTCAAGAGCGACCACTGCATAATTCGGATGACGGATATACTTGTACGGGCCCTGGGCCACGACTTCGGCGCCCGGCAGCACAATGATTTTCGTATTCCAAAACTTACCCAATGAAAACAGGGCCCATACCCTGAGTGCCTGGGCAATTAAAAATAGGCTCAGCCATACCGGCCATATATCGGAGATCCCCCTTCTGATAAGTCCTCCTTCCATAAAAAACATGAAAAAGAAAAGCACATGGACGACCACGATATATTTGTAGTGTTTCCGGCCGTATTCACGGGCGCCTTTTTCTTTCATCCATGCCTCGTTCCTCCGGGCTACCACCAGCTCTGCAATCCGCTGGATGACAAGGAAAAGGAAAAACCAGTAAAAAACCGCCATGAGTTCACCTCCACTCCATAAGGACGAGTTCCGAACTGAAGCCCGGGCCGAGCGCAGCACCGAGTGCCTTATCACCGGTCTGCATCCTTTCTTTCAATGCCTCCTCGAGCACAAACAGGATGGTTACGGATGACATGTTCCCGTAATGCCTTAATACTGAAAGCGGAAGATCTAGCTGCTCCCATTCAATGTCCAGTGCATCCCGGTAGGCCTGGAGCACTTTTTTTCCACCCGGATGTGCGATATATTGCTTGATATCATTGACTGTTATTGACTGCTCCGAAAAAAACGACTGAACCTGGTCAGGAAGCCAGTCTTTGACAAGGGTCGGGATATCTTTGGAAAATACGACATAAAGCCCTTCATTCATTACTTCCCACCCCATGACGTCTTCTGAATGCTCAAGCGTGGATGACTGGCTTCCATTTATATGTAAATGCGGCTCCCCGTCTCCCGGCGGCAAAGCTGCTTCCTCCCCCATAATTATTACGGAGGCGGCACCGTCTGCAAAAAGGGATGTTCCGATCAAGTTGCTTTTGGAATAATCTTTGTGCTGGAATGTCAAGCTGCACAGCTCCAGGCTGACCAGCAACACCTTCGCTTCGGGAAAGGCCGTGCAATACTCATGGGCCCTCGATAAACCGGAAGCACCCCCTGCACAGCCGAGTCCCCAAAGCGGAATCCTTTTGGTATTCCGGGAAAACGGAAGCTTATTCATTAGGCGGGCATCAATCGACGGAGTGGAAACACCCGTAGACGATACAAAAAAGACGGCATCTATGTCAGACAGCTGAAAATCTTTATCTTTCATTCGATAATTTGTGATGCAGCGCTCGATCGCCTGGATGCTGTAATCGACGGCACATTCAATGTATTTGTCGTTCTTTTCCTTAAACGTCCGCTGTTCCCTGAACCACTCAAGCGGTGCGGAAAAATGCCGTTTTTCAATAAGGCCATTGTCAAAAACGGACAGCAGCCGGTCGATGTCCCTGAACGCATGGCCAAACTGTTCTTTTGCAAATTGAGCTGTTTCTTTCTGTCCCATCACAAATGGAGGGGCGTATGTACCTGTAGCCATTATTTTACTCATAATGTGACCTCCGGGATTGTTTCATTTCTTTTAATATCCCCTATAGTATCTTCGCGAAACTGGAAATAATGCAGACAACTGGAAAAAGCACTGTAAAATCGGCTTTAATAATTGCGAATCTGTGCCGATAATAAAAAAAGGAAAGATCGGAATGCATCTTATGCGTTCCGTATGGATGGAGTGATCAGACATGCCATTAAATGAAAATGTGGCCAAAGTTTTAAACGGTGCAATCGTGGCGTTGAAAACGATTGTTCCGGAAGGAGTCGAAATACATAAGCCTCTGCTTATCCAGCAATCATTCACCCATTTACCGATGGCTGTTCTGATCGGGATGACCGGGGATGTGCGGGGACGTCTACTGATTGACGGCGATAAGTCCGCATTTGGAGCACTGGGTGAAAAAATGTTCGGGATGCCGCTTGATGGGGAGATGCTCGAATCCTTCACCGGGGAATTCGGCAATATGTTCGCCGGCAACCTGTCAACCGCCATTTCTAAAGACAATGTCCAGATGGATATCACCCCGCCGACCGTTATGACCGGACGAGCCAAACTAAGCGGCTTTGAGAGAGCTTTGCATGTCCCCATCAAGATGGATGATGACCGTGACATGAATGTCATCCTTATGCTGGAAACCACGATTTGAAAGGGGACCGGCCTAATCAGATGATAATAAGGGCTCGTGGGGGAAAAGGACTGCCCCATAAGAGGCGAATGGCAACGGCTTCAAGATCATTTCCGACTTCTAAATAATGAAAGAAGAACAGCAAGCCGCGTATTTCCTTAATCGGCCTGCTGTTCTTCTCTATTAATGTGGTAAACGTTCTATTTAAGTTGAGGGTTCCTCTCAACCGTGCCATTTCCATTTTGAGCGTTTTCCTTGCCGTTCCACTGAATCTATTCCGAAAGTTATGTTGCATCTCTTTTTTTCAGGATCCCCGCCCCTTACATCGAATGGGGCCTGGTTCAGCTTTTAAAGCTGATTCAAAATCTCCCCGGCCTGTTCTGAGAACTGGCAGGCGGCAAATGAGGTATGTGCCGCAGCGCGGAGCTGCTCATCCCGCAATGCCGATAGCCTGCCGGCCTCCTTCAGATGGCCGATCCCTTCATTTATATACTTCTGATACAAATAATTAAGTTCATCCAGTTTCTCTTTGTAACGTGTTTCAACGGAACTGCTTATACATTCTTCAAACATATCCACCACTTCATCCCCTGGACGGAAAGGTTCCTTCTTATGCGGAGACGTGCCATCGAAGACAGCGGCACCAAGTGCAGGGATGACGATCATATCCAGGCTTGCCGGATCGAATGAACACGGGTAGCGATCGACCCTGAGCCCCATATCACCCGCCTTTTCGGCGATCTTTTTCATCATTGTCGACTTGCCGCTGCCCGGCCGCCCTTTAATAATGATGCGTTTGTCAAGGCCTTCTGTGATATTGTCAATGAAGTTGATCGGACCATCCGGTGTAGAGGCCCCAAAAAAAATCGTCCGCCCTTCAGTGGATTCGCTGCCCGGGGCGCTGTCCCGGAACAAATCTTCAAGCAACCGGCCTGTCACAGCATTCGCCCTGTCAAAATCCATTTCGCTTAAGTATATTTTTTCTTTTTCAAGATGGAGCAAGTGTGCGCGTTTAAAGGCGGAAACAAGATGATCGAGCGCCTCCTGTTCCTCCCTTGCGTACTCATTCGCTGCAGCTTCCGATTTGGCAAGCCGTTTCCCGTCATATTGAATTTCCGCATCAATCTCCAGGTGCCGGCCGCCAACATCCGGTCCGATCCGATCCGCATCCATGATCACCATCTTTTTTTCCGGCACGGCAAGCCCTTCCAGGTGCCGGGTGTTGAGAGGCGAATGAATGTATTCAAGTTCCAGGCCCTTTTCCATTAGTTTCACTGCTGTCTTTCTGATAAACGCAGATTTTGCCTCCCTTGACTTCCCTTCAACGGGAAAAATCAACGAAGCTGAATTCACCAGGTCCTGATGAAATGACACATACCCTTTGCTTGAATAAACTCCAGCATAATAGTTTTTTAGCGTGGACATAACATGCCTCCTGCAAGATTATTCTCAATCTTACAGTCAGCCTATGACAACAGCCCGGTTTTGGTTCTTCTCCTCACCCTAAAATCCGTTGATCGTCATTCCGCCGTCAACAAAAAGGGTTTGGCCGGTTACATAGTTTCCGGCTGAAGAAGCCAAAAACACTGCCGGACCGACAAGTTCTTCGAGTTCCCCGACCCGTTTGAGCGGTGTCACCGCCAAAATATCATTCAAGTATTTCTCATCTGAAAGCAATTTTTCTGTCAATGGCGTTTTGAAATACCATGGCCCGATGGCATTGACATTGATGCCGTATTCCCCCCACTCGAATGCAAGGTTTTTTGTCATCTGGATGAGCGCGGCTTTGGTGGAAGCATATACAACGCCCGTCCGCAGGGCGACCTGGCCGGCAACGGACGTGATATTGATCACTTTTCCCCCGCCGGTCTCTTTCATCCAGGCTCCCGCTTCCTGTGACATCAGGAAGGCAGACCTTAAGTTTGTGTTCATGATGGCAGTCCACTCATCTTCTGTAACCGCGAGTGCCTTGCTGCGGATATTCATTCCTGCGTTATTGACAAGGATATCGATTTTCCCCACTGCCTCTTTCATTTTCACAAAGGCGGAAGTGATATCTTCCCGGTTTGTCAAATCGGCCTGAATCACTACCGCTTCCCCGCCTGCTTCTCTTACCTTTTCCGCAGTGGCTTCAAGATCTTCTTTTGTCCTTGCAAGAAGGATAACGTCAGCACCCGCTTCCGCAAACCCGATTGCAAGCGCGCGGCCGATCCCACGGCCGGCACCGGTCACGACCGCTGTCTTTCCTTCAAGTTGAAATGATGGTAAATACATAACTGAATCCCTCCTGTTATTCATTCCTTTATCCTTCTTCATTCTATCAAACAGTGAAGATTTCTGTCTGTTCCGGGTCACCGGCTGGAAATGTGCTGTATTCTCGAAGCGGCATTCTTGCAGCAGGAATGAAAGCGGTTTTATATTGCCTGAAAATTATCAACTGTTTTATTATTCTCTTGGTTATTTACTTTCCAAATTTTTATAGATAGACTGATATTTGTATGTTGCATTTTGTTACGAATACATATGAAGGGGGAACCAAACATGAAAAAATGGCTATTATTCATCGCGCTGGCTGCAGCCCTTGTCATTTCCGGCTGTACTGAGAAAGAGGAGCCGCAAGACGATACTGCAACAGAGGAAAATGGAGATGCTGAACAGGCCGAAAAGGCCGAGCCTAAAGATGATGAAGCGGAGGCTAAGTCGGCCCTGCTCGATTTCCAAATGGAGCTTACAACCACACTGAAGGGCCAGCAGCCCCTCATCAACGATTATTATGCGCTGAAAGGCAGCGAAGAAGCTACAGAAGAAGAAGTGAAAGAAGCGCAGCAGCAGGCCAAAGAAGCAAGTGCGAAGCTTGCCGGAGAAATCCGCACAGTCGAAGTGCCTGAAACCTTCGGGGATGAAAACAAACAGACACTTGAAGATGCAATCGGGAAACTTGCCCAATCGTATGAGAAGCGTTCGGAAGCCATTGACAGCGGCAATGAAGAACTCACCAAGGAAGCAGATGCGCTTTTCAGCGATTTCGAAAAAGAAGCCGGGAAAGTCTATGACCAATACGGCATGCTCGCCCCAAGTTTCAAAGCAGAAATCGAATAGCATGCTTTTAAATAAGGCACCTATGAGGTTAGAACATAACTAAATAAGTTATGCTTAGAGACGAACAATATAAATTCAACGTAATACTATTTACTTATAATCAGATAAGCTGAAAAAAACAAGTTCGTTCCATTGCGCTGCAGACACTCGTTTTTAAAAATAGGTTGCAAATCAAAAGATTTATTGAAGAGAGTAAAGAAAGACCCGAACGGTCAGGCGAAAGATTCATTGAAATCTTGCCTAATCGTTCGGGTTTATTATTACCTTAAATACTTATGTCCCCGCCTCTTCGTATTGTTTTCTTCCTTCCTTCAACAGCAACAGCCTGGTTGATCTGCAGAAGCCCGCTTTAACAAGCGATTGAGCTGCCTGTTTCCCGGCCTCCTCACCGTATTTTTGCAGCAGATTGAGGCTCTTCCCCACCGGTCACTGGATTGGACAGATATTCCACATTCCTATTGGCAAACATAATTTAGCAGCGGCTTCCTGATCAGGCAGAGGGAAACGTCGAATCGGCATTATGTTTCTCCCCGATCAAATTGGACAAGTTTTTTACTCACAACGCCTTTATGATCTCTTTTATCCTTTCATTCTGGTTATCGAAAAAGCCTGCAAACGGCTGGTCCGCTTCAAGCCGCTCCAGTGCTTCAGCCATCGTGTACTTTTCAGGGTCCAGGTTGTCTGTCACTTCTTCCCAAAAAAGCGGGGTTGCACAAAGTCCTTCTTCATTGCCTCGCAACGAATATGGCGCAATGATGGTCTTCCCTTCCGCATGCTGGACAACATCCAAATACAGCTTTTGCCCGCGTTTCTTTTTCAGCCGTTCCACCGTGAACCAATCCGGTTCTTTTTCAATGAGATAGCTGGCCGTGAATTCCAGAAATTTTTTAGTTTCCTTATATGTGATGGAACGGTCCGGCAGTGGAAAATAAACCTGAAGGCCTTTATTGCCGGATGTTTTTACATACGAAGTCAACCCAAGGCGTTCCGAAAGGTCCCTGACGATAAGGGCCGCTTCGACAGCCAGGGAAAATTCGCGTCTTGAGGGCGGGTCGAGATCCAGTACGATTTCACGGGGATTGTTCTCGCCAAGACGCTGGAATGGGGCATGGAATTCGACAGCCGCCAGATTGGCCAGCCATAACATCGTGCTTAAGTCATTGCAAATGATGGGAATGTCCTCGTTGTGCTTGATTGGCTTTTCAACAAATTCCGGTGCATGATCCGGCAGGTGCTTTTGGTAAAATGAGTGCGCATGAATGCCGTCGGGAAAACGGATCAGCGTAAGGGGCCGACCTTTTAAAAAGGGAAGCATTTCATTAGCGGCTTTGATATAGTAAGCCAGCATGTCCGCTTTCCGGATGCGGGGCTTTTTAAATAGCAATTTATCAGGATTGGAAATCTGGATTTCGTTGTTTTCGATCAGGATTGTGCCGCGATTGTTTCCCATTTGCATTCCTCCCATGACACATCAAACCGGAACCGGACAAACCGGGGCTGCCTTAAGGCAGCCTGTGCCCATTCCAGGTACTGAAGCTCGATGCATATTGCCGGTTTCACCCAAACGGCAGTTTCTGTTTCTGTTTCTATATTGGAAAGGATTATCCCTGTTAAAGCGGCCCGTTCTTCGCTTGACAGACCGGCAGAAAACTTGCCGGCATTAATGACTTCTCCGTTCTTATGCAGCCCGGCATAATAATAGCCGGTCCGCTTGTCTTTTCCCGCTATGAAAAACAGGCCGGTCTTCCAGTTTTTCCACTTCAGCCAATCTGTCGATCTTTTTCCTTCCACCCATAGGCTCTTTTTCCGCTTGGCGACAATCCCTTCACCTTGTTGGGCCTGAATGATGCTTTTCAGCTGGCCTTCTGATTCGTACGACTGCACAAGGCAAATGGCAGGAGACGGCCCCGTCACCTTGAGCGGAAAGCCAAATCGGTCCATAAAGTGATTCAGATACCGCCTGCGCTCTTCATAAGTTCTTTTCATTAAGTTGATCCCTGCTGCTGACATGATATCGAAAACAGCCAGGACGGCCGGCCGCCTTTCTGCCTCCGTTCTGATTGTGTCTTTATTGGAAAGGCGCCCTCTTGTTTGGATGCGGGAAAAATCAGCTTTGAATGGACTTGACAGAATGCATACTTCTCCATCAAGCCATACCGGCAGTTCAGGTCCGGCCTCAACAGCCCGGTTCTTCAGCAATGCAACGATCTCCGGGAACTTGCCTGACAACGGATTGCCATTTCTGCTGAATAACTCCACTCCACTTTTATCCCAGTAAACAAGGCATCGATATCCATCATATTTACATTCATATGCCCAATCGCCTCCAACCGGCAATGTGTCTGTCAGCGTCGGAAGCATCGGTTTTAACGGGTTCATGAACTGCTCGCTTTCTTCCTTTTCGACGGTGCTTTCTTTTTCTTCGGTTTCGTCTCATCGATGCTGGCCTGTAAGGCTTCCATCAGATCAGCCACATTTTTCTTCGGAGCTTTTTTCGCCACCTTGATTTCTTCTCCGCTGATTTTTTGCTGAATGACATCCATAAGGGCTTCCCGGTAGTCATCTTGATATTTTTCCGGTTCAAAAGGAGCCGTCAGCTGTTCAATAAGCTGAATGGCCATTTTCAATTCCTTCTGGTTCAACTCAACGTTATCAGGAAGGCCGGGGACATGGTTTGCATCCCGAACCTCATCCGGAAAAAAGATCGTTTCAAGGACGAGACCGTTTTCATACACCCGGACAACTGCCAGATGCTGCTTTGAGCGGATATTGATTTTGGCAATCCCGATTTTCCCTGAGTCCTCCATCGCCTGCTTCAACAGGGCATATGGCTTGCCGCCGTTTTCACTCGGCCCGAGATAATAGGAACGGTTGAAAAAAATCGGGTCAATTTCTTTCAAATCGACAAAATCAATAATCTCGACCGTTTTTGACTCTTCTGTTTTCAGTTCTTCCAGATCTTTATCCTGAAGCACGACAAATTTTCCTTTTTCGTATTCGTAGCCTTTTACGATATCATCCATCGACAGGCTTTTCTCACAGGCAGGACAAACCTTTTCATATTTAATGGGGCTGTGGTCTTCTTTATGGAGGGAGCGTAATTTTACGTCTTTATCCTCCGTAGCCGCATATAATTTTATTGGGATGTTGACAAGCCCGAAACTGATGGCTCCTTTCCAGATCGTATGCATGCTAAAGCCTCCTTCTTTTCCCTTATTATGTGTCCAGGCTTCAGTGTCATACATCTGTGTCTGTGAGAAAACTCACTGGAATAATGTAAAATCATGTCGGAAGTTAAAATTTTCTAACAGAAAGGGTTTTCCGTTATACATGCTATAGTAATAATAAGAAATTTATTAAGGGGGAAGTTTCATGACAATCGAGGAACTTATTCGCCAATTCACCCAGGTGAAACAGGAGCGTCCGGAAAGCAATGATGTATTGCTTGATTTCGTTCAGCAAAATTATCTCAAAGGCGAATTATCCATCGTGGAATATCGCCATTTCCTCAGGGAATTACATGCACGAGGTGCACAAAAGCCGATATATGTAGAAACTTCACCTGAAAAGCAGCTTGTTGAATAGGAGCATCCTTTAAAAACGGACCTTTCCGGGTCCGTTTTTTGTTTTCTGCTGTCACATTCCTTTCCAGCCGCTCAACAACATTAGTATCCTTACCCCATAGGGTTATTTTCCCAGAACAGGCCGTTTGGCCCCGTTGATGTACTTGATCCCATCGATTTTCCACCGCACCTTCACATAATCTTCACAATTTCATTCTCCTGAAATGGCTTGAAACCGTTGGTATATTAGGATTTCACTATTTTTACAGTAAAAACCAATTATTGAACGTTTTTTGAACGATGATGAAAACGTATTCCATTTGTTTTTTCGTTTTATAAGATAAGTATAGTAGTTATCTTATGAACGCACATATTTGGGAGGGGTGGAAGAGATGGCACAACCAACTGTGAACAAGAAAGGTCAAACAGCTGGGCCGAAAGTACAGCAAGATGAACCGCTCAAGGGAACGCTTCTTTCCGTTTTCTTTGTCGGCGGTTTTATCGTTCTGACATGGGTAGGTGTATTTTTGTTATTTTTAGCACGTTAATGGGTGATAAAGGGGAGGGAAACAAATTATGCACATGCATAAATATGAAAAAATCTGGCTTTATTTCGGCGGGGGTGCGCTGCTTATCTTTCTGATCGTAATCGGCGTCAGTGCATTCTACATGGGAAGCCAGCCGCCAAGCTGCCTGGTGACCGTCGATCCTGAAAATGTGGAAGCTACGGAACCGTTTGATGAACCTGGCGTCAAGCAAATCGGTGAAAATGAGTATCAGGTCACCATGGTTGCCCAGGCTTTCAGCTTCACGCCGAATAAAATTGAAATTCCAAAAGGGGCGACAGTCCATTATACGGTAACGACAAAAGACGTTGTCCACGGCTTTGAAATTGCCGGCACAAACGTCAACATGATGCTGACGCCCGGATATATCAGCACATATACAGAAACATACGATGAAGCAGGCGAATACTTAATTCTTTGCAATGAGTACTGCGGAACAGGCCATCAGCTGATGAGTGCGACTGTGGAGGTGGTTGAACAATGAAAAACGAATTATTGAGCATAAACGGAAAAGATGCAAAGCTCAGCCTTGCCCATATATATGTCGGATTTGCCGCTCTTTTAATCGGAGCACTTGCAGGCTTGCTCCAGACACTGGTTCGAGCCGGACTCGTAGAATTGCCGGCTAAAATCGGTTATTATCAGCTTCTTACCGTCCATGGCGTTCTGCTCGGCCTTGTGCTGACCACGTTCTTCATTATCGGATTCCTGTTTTCGGCAATGAGCAAAACCTCAGGGACATTCTCAGAAAAAGCCCGTAAAACAGGCTGGGCCGGTTTCTGGCTTATGACTGTCGGTGTTGTGACTTCAGCTATTTTCATCCTTCTAAATAAAGCGACAGTCCTGTACACATTCTATGCGCCGTTAAAGGCCCATCCTGCTTTTTACATCGGGCTTACACTTGTTGTGGTCGGCAGTTGGCTGAGCGGATTCGCCATGTTTGCCCATTACCGCCGCTGGAAAAAAGAACATCCTGGACAGGCTGGTCCGCTCTTGAGTTTCATGGCTGTCATCACGATGTTGCTTTGGCTAATCGCCACGCTAGGTGTAGCGGCGACAGTCCTCATCCAATTCATCCCATGGTCCCTTGGCCTTGTGGATACAATTGATGTCCTGATCAGCCGTACCCTATTCTGGTACTTCGGCCACCCGCTTGTATATTTCTGGCTCCTGCCGGCGTATATGGCCTGGTATGTCATCATCCCGAAAATCATCGGTGGAAAAATTTTCAGCGATTCACTTGCCCGGATGTCATTTATCCTGTTCCTGCTGTTTTCCATTCCGGTCGGATTTCACCACCAGCTAGTTGAACCGGGTATCGATCCGTTCTGGAAATACTTGCAGGTTGTCCTGACATTTATGGTCGTCATCCCGTCACTTATGACTGCCTTTTCACTCTTTGCCACTTTTGAAATGGCAGGCAGGGCGAAAGGCGCCCGCAGCCTGTTCGGCTGGGTGCGCAAACTGCCGTGGAAAGATGCCCGATTCTTCGCTCCGTTTGTCGGAATGCTTTTCTTTATTCCAGCAGGTGCCGGCGGCCTTATCAATGCAAGTAACCAGTTGAATCAGGTAGTCCATAATACGATCTGGATCACCGGTCACTTCCATTTGACCCTGGCAACATCGGTCGTCCTTACGTTCTTTGGTATTTCTTATTGGCTTGTCCCTTCGTTGACTGGCCGGGTCCTGACGAAGGAAATGAATAAACTCGGAATCATCCAGACGATTCTCTGGTCGATCGGCATGTTCTTCATGTCCGGTTCCATGCATGCCGTCGGATTGCAGGGTGCACCGCGCCGGACAGCCTTCACGACTTATTTCGAAAATCCGATTGCCCAGGGCTGGATGCCGTATCATATTGCGGCGGCAATCGGCGGCACTATTCTTTTCATGGGCGTCCTGCTGGTGATTTATATCGTCATCAACCTTGCATTCTTTGCTCCGAAAGGCAATGAAGAATACCCGATCGGTGAGGTGGCGGAAGAAGCCGAAGCTACACCGATGATTCTTGAAAACTGGAAATTGTGGATCGGCGTCACTGTCGCCCTGATCTTGTTCGCGTACACCATCCCATTCATCGACATGATCCAAAACGCACCACCGGGATCAAAACCATTTGTGCTGTGGTAAAATCGAAATGCGGAAGGCGCCGTTTAGCGGCGTGCTGATAAGCAGGGCCGCCTGGAGAAAGGCGGCCTTTCCTTTCGCAAGGAGGCAATGCTTATCTGACAGACGCTGGCGCCTGCAGCTGGACAATCGAAATGCGGAAGACGCCGGTTAAGGCTGATTCCGTCCTAAAAAGCGCAGGAGAATCGATCGATTCTCCTGCGCTTTTGCTTTCCTTAAGATAATTTGTAAATCTTCCGGTATTTAGCTTCAAGATATTCAATAAGTGGCTTTGCGTCCAATTGCCCGCCGGTCGCTTCTTTCATGATCTCAAGCGGCTCCTTCATTTTTCCGTGGCGATGCACATGCTCTGTCAGCCAATCCTTCACCTTGAAAAATTCCCCATTTTCAAGAAGCTCATCAAACTCCGGCACATCCTTCAGCATCGCTTCTTTAAGCTGGGCCGCGTAAATATAACCGAGAGCATATGAAGGGAAATAGCCGAACATTCCGCCGGCCCAGTGGACATCCTGCAGGACACCCACTCCATCATGCTCCGGTCTCACTCCGAGATATTCCTCCATTTTTTCGTTCCAGATCTCAGGAAGGTCCTTAACTTCGATTTCATCATTGAACAGCCCTTTTTCAATTTCATAACGGACCATGACATGCAGAGGATAAGTCAATTCATCCGCTTCAATCCTGATCAATGACGGCCTCGATTCATTGATCGCCCGGTAAAAATCTTCAAGGCTAACCTGATCGAATTGCGGGGCGGCGATTCTTTGGAGTTCTTGGTAATGCCGTTTCCAGAAAGAGTGATTCCGGGAAACAAAGTTTTCCCAGAACAGCGACTGTGATTCATGGATACCCATCGATGTGCCGCCTGCAAGCGGTGTGCCGGCAAGCTCTTCGGAAATATTCTGTTCATAAAGGGCATGGCCGCCTTCATGGATGGTCCCGAAAACGGCAGTCCTGAAATCGTTCTCATCATAACGGGTCGTCACCCTGACATCGCCCGGATTCAGCCCGATTGCAAACGGGTGGACGGTTTCGTCAAGCCTGCCGGCTTCAAAATCGTAACCCATTTCCTTCAGGACATGGAGGCTGAATTCCCGCTGTTTTTCTTTTGGGAAACGGCTGAAGAGGAAACCTGTTTCCGGTTTGGCTTCAGCATCGGCTATTTCTTCAACAAGCGGGACGATCCGTTCACGCAATTCTCCGAATACCCTGTCGATCATATCCACAGTAATACCCGGCTCAAACAAATCGAGAAGCGTGTTATATTTGTTGCCTCCATAACCCCAATAACCGATGAATTTTTTATTGAATTCAACCAGCTTTTCAAGATAAGGGCGAAACATGTCAAAATCAGCATTCGCCCGTGCTTCCTCCCATATCGTTTCCGCCCGTGATTGCAAGATTGTGTATTCCCGATATTCATCAGCCGGAATTTTCCGGTTTCGTTTATATTCCTTTTCGCTTTCCTTCAATGATTTTTTCGTTATCTCGGGAAGCTGCCCGTATACTTTGCTGTCCGTCAACTTTTCGATATATGTACCCATTTCTTCTGAAGTTTGCAGGCGGTGGATTTCGCTTGAAATCATTCCGATGACCTCAGCCCGCTGTTCGGTCCCTTTCTTCGGTGCTCCTGTCCGCAGGTCCCAAAAGATAAGGGACAGCGCTTCGTTATAAGCAGCAATCTTTTTTGCCAGCAATTTGTAGCCTTTTTCCAGTTTTGTCAATTCTTCAGCCATGTTTCCACTCCTTCGGTTTCTGTATCTCTAACTATTTCCATTTTGGCAGATAATTCTCTTTTCAACAATATGTAAAAACGCACAAGGTGTATGCGTAAGGCCATTCATCTGTTATATTTTCTAAAGCGTTGGCCAAGTTAATGGTTATTATTGATAATCCGTTAAACGGCAGGTGAACTGTTTATCTATTCAACAATCAACAGGATCGTAGAGGAAGGGAATTTTGGTTTTCTGATTTTTGTCCGTTCCTTTCCGCTGCAGGCATTCGCTTTCCGCGGGGCGATCGGGAAGCCTCCTCGGCGCTACTCGCGCCTGCGGGGTCTTCCCTGTTCGCTTCTCCCGCTGGAGTCGAATGCCTTCCGCTCCAATCCACTCAGTTTTTATAACACAACTTTGCAGAGTTGCTAAACAGCTTTGATAAGGTGTTCTCCGCCACTTTGGATATTAAATAAAACGGATTCACATTATGCCCTAATATCATATCATTCAGGATAGACACAACCGCTCGATAAAGCCCTTGAATGGAATGATTGTTCAACAAACCGAAACTTATCGTCCACAGAAGCTCCTTATTAAAAAAACGGAGCAGAATTGCTTTTTTACGTTAATATATCAATCGAAATATTAAAACTTCCAATTTTAAGGATGTTATAAATTTAATTTATGAATATCAACTGCCTAACCAGCTAGCCGAAATTCCAACATTGATGGTTAACAGATCTGCCCTAAAAAAGGGGCCATCCTATATGGATGGCCCCTTTTTTGGTCATTTTAAATAATGGCTTAACAGCTCGCTGTCCACCCCGGTTGCATGGGACAGGGCCAGCACATATTCCGACTTTGCTGTATGAAGTTCAAGCAGCGCCCGTTCGATCTTGGCGTGTTTTTGCTGAAGCATATCCAGCTCATTTTGAACGGATAAAAGCGCGGCCTGGATCTTTTGGAAGCATTCCAGTTTATCAGTCATCGTATTCCCCCTCTGTATTGCTATAATACAGTTTATTCAGGTTGGGAAAATTTATACAAATGATCACTGTATATTAGCATATATTGCAGGGAAAACACCGATCATTGCTTCCGAGGGGGACGCGGGCCCCAGAACTGATAGTAATCCGTTTTGATGAATCCGTTGAAAAGTTTCCGTTTTTTGGTCGCTTTTTTACCGTACAATTTTTCAAACTCCGGATGGGATGTCAGGATATAAACCGACCATGTATCAAGGGCTGCGAATGTTTCACCCATCTGTTTATACATGGCTTCCACTTCCTTTTTGTCGCCGATCCTTTCACCGTAGGGCGGATTGCTTACGATCACACCGAATTCACCTTTTGAGGTGAAATCCGACACTTGCATTTGCTTAAATGAAATAAGGTCGGCAAAGCCGGCTTCCATGGCGTTCTGCTTCGAAATCTCGATCATCTTATGGTCGATATCCGATCCTGTAATCGCCAGCGGCTGGTCATAATTTGCGAGGCTTTCCGCTTCTTCAAAAGCTTCCTCCCACAGTTTTTCCCCAATGAAGGGCCATTGTTCAGAAGCGAATTCCCTGTTGAAGCCGGGGGCAATGTTCTGCCCGATCAGGGCAGCTTCGATTGGGATGGTGCCCGAACCGCAAAACGGATCAGCAAATGGCCTGTCCGGTGTCCAATTCGTCAGTTGGACCAGTGCCGCGGCAAGCGTCTCTTTAAGCGGAGCTTCGCCCTGGCCTGTCCGGTAACCCCGCTTATGCAGTCCAGAACCGCTTGTATCGATGGTAAGGGTCGCAATATCTTTATGCAGGGCGACTTCTATCCGGTAAAAAGAGCCGTTTTCTTCGAGCCAACCGGACAGCCCGTGTTCTTCTTTCAGTTTTTCCGCCACCGCTTTTTTCACAATCGCCTGGCAGTCCGAAACGCTGAAAAGCTTTGACTTCACTGATTTTCCGACAACCGGGAACTCGCCATCAGCCGGAATGAACTCACCCCAGGGCAGTGCCTTAGTTTGTTCGAACAGTTCATCGAACGTTGTTGCTTTGAACTCACCGATCTTGAGCTTCACCCGGTCTGCCGTCCGGAGCCATAAATTTGACCGGCAAATCGCTTTTTCATCAGCCTCGAAAGTCACTTTGCCGTTTTCAACCTCGAGATTTTCATATCCCAAATTCCTGACTTCATCAGCGACAATCGCTTCAATTCCCATTGCTGCTGTTGCTATCAACGTAATTTTCGACATATCTATTCCGCTCCTCCAAATGAGTCGTCAGTTGTATTTTTCCCAAAACAGCCCGCAAAGTCAACCGCTATGGCTGTTCTTCCATCCTTTTCCTTATGTATGGCCGTCCAGGCACCACAGAACAAAAGCGCAGGGCGCCCGCTTAGCGGCGTAAGCATAAGCGGGGGTACCCGCAGGAAGGTGATCTTTCCTTCCGGAGGGGATCACCG
>JAENYN010000047.1 GCA_016841765.1 Guptibacillus hwajinpoensis | reverse complement strand
CTCTACCTTCCATTTATCCGCATATTACTTTATTACAGGAATGCTCCTCGTCGCTCGAGCTCCTGCGGGGTCTCAGCTGTCCCGCTATTCCCGCAGGAGTCGAGCCTCTTCCGCTCCAATCAACTGGTGCATGAACAGCTGTCCCGCTTTTATTTGTTAAACGGTGGTTTGTATAAAAACAAGCAATCCTGCTCCGTTTATTTAAAAAATGAAGAAGACACTCTATTGCCAATAAGAATAATCGTTTAATTCAAATCTTCTATCCAGGTCTATCTATCTTAAATGATAAAAGATCTTTTCAAAAAAGGTGTGATCAGTTTTCCTTAAATCACCAAAGTGGCCATGAACTCCATATCATAGTTGTTTATTCCTTTTGCAAACTTTTTGTTTTACAACTGAGTGGATTGCAGCGGAAGGCATTCGACTCCTGCGGGAGTAGCGAACAGGGGAGACCCCGGAAGCGCGAACAGCGCTGAGGAGGCTCCCCGGTCGCCCCGCGGAAAGCGAATGCCTGCAGCGGAAAGGAACGGGCAATCTCCAGAATAACCTGCTATCATTTTTGCAGTTTTTAAAAGGTGGGTTTGATAAGATAAAAATTTAAATTCCGATCTATAAGATTTATACTTTGCCGCTGAATAACAACATTGAGCTTTAACACAGCCAACAAGAAAAAAGTCAAAGCCAGGTATCCCCTGGCTTTGACAAACTGTTCATCTGTAGAAGCTCAAGCCTGCACAGTGCAGTCTTGCATGGTCGTTTGCCAGGATTTATTTTTTGTCCTGGTCGTCATCCACTTCTTCATATTCGGCGTCGACCACGTTATCATCCGCCGCCTGCGCACCTTCACCTTCCTGAGCTTGCTTGGCAGCTTCTTCGTATAGCTTGGTGGATAGCTGCTGTACAATTTCTTGAAGAGCGTCTTTCTTTTCACGGATTTGATCCATTTCATTCTGCTCAAGTGCTTGTTTCAGTTCGTCCTTAGCTTCATTCGCCTTTTGGACTTCACTTTCATCAATCTTGCCTTCTAAATCTTTGAGTGTCTTTTCAGTGGTGAAGACGAGCTGATCGGCTTCATTGCGAAGTTCCGCTTCCTCACGGCGTTTCTTATCTGCTTCGGCGTTTTCCTCGGCTTCACGCACCATATTTTCGATTTCATCCTCTTCAAGGCCGGAAGAAGACTTGATTGTGATGGACTGTTCTTTGCCTGTTCCCTTATCTTTCGCACTGACGTTAACAATACCGTTGGCATCAATGTCGAAGCTGACTTCGATTTGCGGGATGCCGCGCGGGGCCGGCGGGATATCCGACAGCTGGAAGCGTCCGAGCGTTTTGTTGTCCTGGGCCATCTGGCGTTCGCCTTGAAGGACATGAATATCAACAGATGTCTGGTTGTCGGCAGCTGTTGAGAACACCTGGGATTTGCTGGTCGGAATTGTCGTGTTTCGCTCAATCAGTTTCGTGAACACGCCGCCCATTGTTTCGATGCCGAGTGAAAGCGGAGTGACATCAAGCAATACAACGTCTTCCACTTCACCGCCGAGGACACCGCCCTGGATTGCCGCACCGATTGCAACAACCTCATCTGGGTTGACACCTTTATGAGGATCTTTGCCGATTTGCTTTTTGATCGCTTCCTGTACAGCCGGGATACGGGTTGACCCGCCGACTAGGATGATCTGGTCAATCTCCGAAGCGCTCAAGC
The DNA here is from genome assembly GCA_016841765.1 of Guptibacillus hwajinpoensis. GTDB lineage: Bacteria > Bacillota > Bacilli > Bacillales > Bacillaceae_O > Bacillus_BL. Next base: position 32,217 of record JAENYN010000047.1, on the reverse strand, counting down.
CTGAATCCTTCAGCGCCTGGCGTGTCGGTCCCATTGTCTTTTCGATCAAGTCTGAGGAAAGTTCTTCAAACTTCGCGCGTGTTAAATTTAACTCAAGATGCTTCGGGCCTGACTGATCTGCTGTGATGAACGGCAGGGAAATCTGGGTTGATGTAACACCGGACAAGTCTTTTTTCGCTTTCTCAGCCGCATCCTTCAGGCGCTGCATCGCCATTTTATCCTGGGAAAGGTCGATACCGTTTTCTTTTTTGAACTCTTCTACAAGGTAATCGATGATAACCTGGTCGAAGTCATCTCCGCCGAGGCGGTTGTCGCCGGCAGTCGCTTTAACCTCAAAAATGCCGTCGCCAAGTTCGAGGATGGATACGTCAAACGTTCCGCCGCCAAGGTCGAATACAAGAATTGTATCGTTCTTGTCTTCTTTATCGAGTCCGTAAGCAAGAGCGGCAGCTGTCGGCTCGTTGATGATCCGTTTTACGTCAAGGCCGGCAATTTTACCAGCATCCTTTGTCGCCTGGCGCTCTGCGTCATTGAAATATGCCGGCACGGTGATGACGGCTTCCTTGACATCTTCGCCGAGATAATCTTCGGCATACGACTTCAAATACTGAAGGATCATCGCGGAAATTTCCTGCGGTGTGTATTCCTTTCCTTCAATATCCACTTTATAATCTGTGCCCATATGGCGTTTAATTGATAGAACAGTGTTTGGGTTGGTGATCGCCTGGCGCTTAGCCACCTCGCCAATTTGGCGTTCGCCGTTTTTGAACGCGACTGCTGATGGTGTTGTGCGGTTGCCTTCCGGATTTGGAATGACCTTTGCTTCGCCGCCTTCCATAACAGCAACGCAAGAGTTTGTGGTACCAAGGTCGATACCGATGATTTTACCCATGATTGATATCCTCCTTTAATGTCTGTATGTAGCCTTTATTATTGATTTACTTTTACCATGGCCGGCCTGATGACGCGGTCTTTGAGTTTATACCCTTTTTGGAATTGTTCAACCACCTGATTTGATTCGTAGCCTTCTTCCTGGACCTGCATCACTGCCTGATGGAAATGGGGGTCGAATTGTTCACCTTCTGCTTTGATTTCCTCAAGGCCTTCTTTTGACAGGGCATCATTCAACTGGCGATAGACCATTTCCATACCCTGCATAAGGGACTTTGCATCTTCGGATTCAACTTCCACAGCCATAGCCCGCTCAAAATTGTCAAGAGCAGGAAGCAACTCTGTAATCAGGCTCTGGGCTTTATATTTTTCCGCAACCTCTTTTTCTGTCTTCGAACGGCGGCGGTAATTGTCAAAGTCCGCCTGGACACGGAGCATGCGGTTCGTCGTTTCATCTAATTTCGCCTGTAATTCAGCCATTTCGGAAGGCGCGTCCTCAGCTGATTCATTATCAGCCTCTATTTCCTCATGGACTTCACTTACCGGGGCTGTGTCCTCTTCCGGCCCGGCAGTTTCCTTCGCCTCAGCAGTTTCTTCATTTCCAGGTGTATCCTGCATGTCTTCCACTTCCTTGTTTCGTTCCTTATCCATTCTTTCACCTCCTGAAACTGTGTGCATTTCTTTGCTGTATGATGAACGAAGCAAAAGCAGGCTGGAGCAGTGATCAATGCATCCGGTCCCCTGCTTTTCCTTCAATCAATCAACACTCTTGTTCTAACATGCCCGGCTCGCTGACACAAGGTTTCCATACTTACCGGTTTTGATGCAAAGCCGTCAGTCTTTTTGTCAAATCACGGGAAAAGACATCAAGAAGTTTGATGACCTTCGAATATTCCATCCTTGTCGGGCCTAAAATGGCGATGGTTCCGAGGTCAACGGAGCCGTTCGAATAAGTTGCGGTAATCAGGCTGCAATCCTGCATCGACTGGTGTTCATTTTCATGGCCGATTTTCACATGGATGCCCTTTTTGCTGTCGGTACGGAGCATATGATACAGGAGATCTTCCTGTTCGATCATGGCCATAAGCCGCCGCACCTTTTCGACATCATTGAATTCAGGCTGCGATAGCATATTCGTCTTGCCACCGAAATATAGCTTTTCAACCTGCTGGACGGAAAACGTATCCGACAGGATGCCCATAATGTTCTCATAGTTGTGGACATATTTCCGCAAATATCCGGCGACTTCCTTATAAATCTTATCATGAAGATCAGCAAGCGGAATGTTCTTCAGCCGCTCATTAAGGATGTTGACCAGTTTTTCAATATCTGACGAATTGATGCCGGCCGGCATCGTGAAAGTCCGGTTTTCCACATGCCCGGTATCCGTCACGATGATTGCGACGGCCGTTTCACTCGTCAGCGGAATGATCTGGATTTGCTTCACTTTTGTTTCGTACATTTGCGGCCCGAGAACGATGGATGTATAGTTGGTCAGTTCCGACAAAATATGGGCCGACTGCTGCACAACTTTCTCCAGTTCATAGATTTTTTCTTTGAACAGCATGCGGATATGGTCGATCTCCGGGTTTGTCAGCTGAAATGGCGACATCAGGTGATCGACATAAAAGCGATATCCCTTTTCCGACGGTACCCGGCCAGAAGAACTGTGAGTCTTTTCAAGGAAACCCATGTCTTCGAGGTCCGCCATTTCATTGCGGATCGTCGCCGGGCTGTAACTCACATCTTCTTTTTTAGCAATGGAACGCGATCCCACTGGCTGAGCTGTACGGACAAAATCGTCAATAATCACTTGCAGAATCAACAATTGCCGGTCGGTTAACATCCATATCACCTCTGTTAGCACTCTGATGTGACGAGTGCTAAATCTAATAATAAATTAACAGAAGCAAAAGGAGATTGTCAACGGTTTGAATCGCTATCATGAAAAAGAAAAGAAGCGGTCAATTAAGAAATGCCTGAAACACCTCATTGCCGAGCAGTCTGCCTTTTTTGGAAAGCGAATAGGTATTTTCATCTTGTTCAATGAGCCCCTTCTGGACAAGATCGGCGAGTTCTTTCCCGAAAACTTCCTTCAGGGGGCGTCCGAATCTGGCAAGGAATGTATCGGCGCTCACCCCGGCAGTCCGGCGCAGTCCAAGGAACAGTTCCTCTTCCATTTTTTCCTGGTCAGTGACAGGATGTTCGTCTATATATGCCGTCCCTTTTTGATCCACAAAATTAAGGTAATGATTTAACGGCCCTGCGTTCGCTTTCCGTTTTCCGCCGATATAGCTGTGAGCCCCTGCACCGAACCCGTAGTACTCCTCATTTGCCCAATATGTGAGATTATGGCGGCTTTCAAATCCTTTCTTCGCAAAATTGCTGATTTCATATTGTAAGAACCCGAGTTCTGCCATCCTCTCCATGAGCGTTTCGTACATATCCGCTTCGGTATCTTCCGGAGGCAGAGAAAGCTTCCCGGCACGCATCAAGTTATAAAACACTGTCTTCGGCTCGATTTGCAAGGAGTAACTGGAAACATGCTGAACACCAAGGTCCCCTGCAATCGCAATGCTTTCTTCAAACATCGGCATCGACTGGCCTGGAAGACCGTACATCAAATCGATGGAAATGTTGCCGAAACCCGCATTTTTCGCATTCTCGACCGCCTGCACCGCTTCTTTGGAGCGGTGGGTCCTCCCAATTTTCTCCAGGAGCCCGTCATGGAATGTCTGGACCCCAAGGCTCAGCCTGTTCACCCCCATGCTTTTCATAAGTGCGAGTTTCTCCATTGCAAGGTCGCCGGGGTTTGCCTCCATAGTGAATTCCACATTCTCCGGGCTGTAATCGAGGGTTCTATTGATGCCTTTAAAAAGAGTTTCAAGCTGATTCAGATTGAGTGATGTAGGCGTTCCGCCGCCGATAAAAATCGTTTCCAGCTCATCATGCGGATGCTGGTGCAGCGTTGCCTCAATCTCCCGAATTAACGCATCAAGATAAGCTTCGACCGGTTGATTTTCGAGATAAAATTTATTGAAATCACAGTAATGACATATTTGTTCACAGAACGGGATATGGATATAGGCGGCTTTCACCACGAAGAATCCCTCTTTTCTTAATAGGATGAAGAAAACCGCAAGACGATGTCCTGCGGTTCTTTTCTTTATTTAAGCCTCTGATTCGCGAGGGGCGTTAAAGCTGAAGGCGCTCGATTTCTGCTCCAATCAACCCATTACAAATCAATTCTGTCCCTTAGTTGTCACTCTTGTTGTCATCCATGCTCAGAACTGCCATAAACGCTTCCTGAGGAACTTCAACAGAACCGACCATCTTCATGCGCTTCTTCCCTTCCTTCTGCTTCTCGAGAAGCTTCCGTTTCCGGGAAATGTCGCCGCCGTAGCATTTTGCAAGGACATTTTTGCGCATCGCTTTGATTGTGGAGCGCGCCACAATTTTGTTGCCGATCGTCGCCTGTACGGGCACCTCGAATTGCTGGCGCGGAATGAGTTCCTTCAGCTTTTCGACGATCACTTTGCCCCGCTCATAGGCAAAATCACGGTGGACGATGAAGGAAAGGGCGTCAATTTTTTCAGCATTCAAAAGAATGTCCATTTTCACGAGTTTCGATTCTTTATAGCCGATAAGCTCATAATCGAAAGAGGCATAGCCTTTTGTGCTTGACTTCAGCTGGTCAAAAAAGTCATAGACAATTTCAGACAGCGGGATTTCATAAACAATATTCACCCTTATTTCATCAAGATACTGCATATCCTTAAAATTGCCGCGCTTGGTCTGGCAAAGCTCCATGACCTGGCCAACGTAGTCATTCGGGACCATTACCGTCGCTTTCACATACGGTTCTTCGACTTTTTCGATCAGCTGTGGATCCGGCATCAATGACGGATTGTCAACCTGCTTCTTTTCTCCGTCTGTCTTCGTCACTGTATAGACGACACTTGGTGCTGTCGTGATCAAGTCAATGCCGAATTCCCTTTCGATCCGTTCCTGGATGATTTCCATATGAAGCAGGCCGAGAAAACCGCACCTGAATCCGAATCCGAGCGCCTGCGATGTTTCCGCTTCATATTGAAGAGAAGAGTCATTTAGCTCCAGTCGTTCAAGTGCTTCGCGAAGATCATTGTATTTATTCGAATCGATCGGATACAAACCGCAGTATACCATCGGGTTCAATCTGCGGTAGCCCGGAAGCGGTTCGGCTGCAGGCCGCTTCGCGTGTGTTATCGTATCCCCGACACGCGTATCGCCCACATTTTTAATTGAAGCGGTCAAAAAGCCGACGTCACCCACAGTCAGCTCATCTTTCGCCACCGGTTTCGGTGTGAAGACGCCGATTTCCGTGACTTCAAACTCTTTGCCCGTTGCCATCATCCTGACCTTGTCGCCGACTTTGACGGATCCTTCAACGACCCGGATATAGGCGACAACCCCCCGGTAAGAATCGTAAAGCGAGTCAAAAATCATCGCCTTCAGCGGAGCATCAGGGTCCCCCGCAGGTGCGGGAACCTTTTCGACGACCTGCTCAAGAATCTCTTCAATTCCGATTCCCGCTTTTGCTGAAGCAAGAACGGCTTCTGAGGCATCGAGACCGATGACATCTTCAATTTCCTGGCGGACCCGTTCCGGATCGGCACTCGGCAAGTCAATCTTATTGATGACCGGCAAGATTTCGAGATCGTTATCCAGCGCCAGGTAAACGTTGGCGAGTGTCTGGGCTTCGATTCCCTGAGCTGCATCTACAACGAGGACAGCCCCTTCACAGGCCGCAAGACTCCGCGACACTTCATATGTGAAATCGACATGCCCCGGTGTATCGATCAGGTGAAAAATATATTCCACTCCATCTTTTGCCTTATATGTCAATTGGACCGCATTCAGCTTGATTGTAATTCCGCGTTCGCGCTCAAGGTCCATCGCATCAAGCATCTGGTCTTTCATTTCCCGCTGGGTGAGCGCACTCGTCTTTTCAAGGATCCTGTCGGCAAGGGTGGACTTGCCGTGATCGATATGTGCGATGATCGAAAAGTTGCGGATCCGTGACTGTCGTTTCAATTTATCATCTTTGTTCATAAATCTCACTCCTACCATTATCGGCGAACTGCACTAGTTCCGATTATAGCAATAGTACGGGCTTTCTTCAATCGGCAGCTGCCCCACCTAAGCAATATAACAAATTGCCGCAGTCTTGCATGACTCATAAACCTAAGTCGGACACCTTTTCACGCATGGACTGATTGGGCGGTTCCAGGGAACAGCCGCCCGGCTGAAAACCTTCAGGACATCGAAAAACCTTCTTCCAAATGACACCACAGAAAGAAATTTTCATTTACAATGAGTGCAGTAACGAGGTGGTTCAACTCCAGGACTTCTGGCTTTTTACAATAAGGCTCTGTTAAACGGTCGTGTTGATTTCCGTTGCAGGTACTCGCTTTCCGCGGGGCGGGCGCTGAGCCTCCCTCGTCGCTGCGCTCCTGCGGGGTCTCAGCTGTCCCGCTAGTCCCGCAGGAGTCTCGCACCTTCCACTTCAATCAACTAGTAGAAAAAACAACATTGAGCTTTAACACAGCCAACAATAAAAAAGACCAAACCATATGTGATTCGGTCTGCTAATATAGCTACATGACATATTATCCCTACAGGTTTACACCCTTCATATCGCATTTATACCGAAGCGATCAACCCGAGCAGTTTGCCAAGAACGATCGACAGGGCTTGTAAAATCCATCGGAAAGCTGAGCCTGCCGCTTCCGCCAGTTTTGTGCCCAGGGAAGAAAAAACATTGAATGCCTTGGCATTTTCCAGCTTTTCTTGTTTTTCCTCAAGATCTTGCCGGGTGATCGACTGGCCAAGAACTTCCGCTTCCATTTTCCCGTCCTCAGTCTCCGATATTTCAAAAGCCCCCGAAAAGGAATCCTGAAACCCTTTCATGCTCCGCATGCCGTCGTTGGCCTGCTGCATTCCGATCAGGACGCCAACGAACAATATTGAGATCATAAATAGGATTTTCAGCATAAAATTCGCCATAACGCGACCTCCTTTGCAATCGCTCAACATATTTCCAAACTGCTATTTTCCGGTTTTTTCAGTTTTCCAGTAATATTCGCTGAAAACCTCTGCTACAGCTGCTGCCGTGCGGTACAATTCATCAAGGTTGTTTCCGACTCCTCCCATTTCGATGATGATGGAGTTATCCGAAAGGTCTTGATTGAATTTTCCATTCGTACCGGGACCGCTTTTGGTCGTTACTCCCCTGCTCAAGCCGGGATAGGCTTTTTCCATTGCATGGTGCAGCTCCATAGCAAGTTTCTTGTTCTGTTCATACCTCGGGTGCTCTCCCCCGATCACAAAGAAAGTCCTCGCATATTCCTTGCCGTTTATTGTGGCAGTCGTGTGGTCCTTTCCGAGATAATCCCGGTGAATATCAAAGAAAAACTTCAGATCTTCATTTTGTTTCATCGCCTCTTTAATGACAGGGCGTGAGGCATCATATGATTTCGGGTGTTTCCAGCCTTTTTTCTGGAGAATTTCCGTAATGTCGGTTTTATCTACCTGTGCCCCTATTCCTCTGGCTTCCAATTCCCGGCCCATCCGTTCCCCGACAAGACTGACGTTCACTTTAGGGTGGTAAGCATTGTCGGGAATCGTCCCTTTCGGCAAATGCGGCAAAAACGATTCTCTGGTATGCGACTGATAAATAAACACCACTTTCTTGCCGTTGGTAGTGGCGGCCGGAGTCTTGGTATTCGGCTCTGGAGCGGCATCTTCAACTTCTTCAATCGATGCCTCCCGTTCTTCCAGCAGCACTTCGAGCGGTGCAGAGGATTCGACCGGCATATTTGTATAGTTTGTCCCTTCACCTGCCACGACGATTTCTCCATCAAATAATGAAAAGCCCGGCAGTTCGTTTCCGAGCAGACTCCGTGGATCATCAGGATTGAAACTTGTCATCATTTCAAACGCCATGTGAGAAAACCCCAAATTCTGATTCCCACCTTCAACAGCACTTGAAAAATACGGATTTTCAAACCCTATCAATCTGATGAGTGACTCGCCGGACAAATGGGTTGTCAAATTGTTCAGTGACGATGAAGAGACACGATAAGGCTCTTTTATGGAAGTGATCATACCTGCAAGCACAAGTATGGTAATCACAGCAAACGTAAAAATCACGGCCAGCTTTTTCAGGCCTGTCCCGTCAATCGCCACAACGATTCCGGGGATTCGGTTAATCCGCATATTCCCACCCTTTCAAGCTTGTCTACCACAATTTATGATAGAGCGGGACAAAGTAGAACGGCTTTTCAGTGATCAATGGGTATAGGCACCGGTGTTATCCTGATCGACTTTGTGATGCAAAGCGGCATTAAGACCAGAAGCGACCACATTCGCCATATCTTCGATGAATACATCTACCTCCTTCGGCGTCACCATTAAGTTATGTCCGAGCGGCGCCAGCACTTCATGGATCAGCTGGCGTTTCTCCTGATCGCCGAGCGTACCGATCATGCCCATATACATTTTTCGTTTTTCTTCATCCGGCAGATCGTCTTCAGTCAATACACGTTTTTCACCGAAAGTCATTCCCGCCGGGGCGAGCGACCTGGAAGGGCGGTCCTGTTCTTGCGTTTCCCGGCCGAAGTGCTTCAAAATATAGTCGATCGTATCGCTTGTGATTGTCACAGCATCAATGACGGTGGGGATTCCGATTGCGATCACCGGAATGCCGAGCGTCTCCATGCTCAATTCTTTCCGCTTGTTGCCCACCCCTGAGCCTGGATGGATGCCGGTATCCGACACCTGGATTGTTGCATTGACCCGCTCAACGGCCCGGGAGGCAAGGGCGTCGATTGCTATGACAAAATCAGGTTTCGTTTTCTCGATGACACCAAAAATAATATCGCTCGTTTCAATGCCGGTTATCCCCATGACTCCCGGTGCAATTGCACTTACCGGCCGGAATCCTTCCTGCACACTTTCGGGCTGCAATTCAAATAAATGGCTGGTCACAAGCAAATTTTCGACCGCAATCGGACCGAGCGCATCAGGCGTGACATTCCAGTTGCCGAGACCGACAACAAGGCACCGGGCATCTTTCTCAATTCCAAGATCCTTCAGGAACTGACTGAAGGATGATGCAAAAATCCGTTCAACGGCAGCTTGCAATTCCGTATCCTGACGGCGGATTCCCTGCGTTTCGAAAGTCAGATAGCGGCCTGCCTTTTTTCCCATTTGTGAAACACCTTCCTCAGCGATGCGGACATCACTGATTTTAACCCCGTCTTCCTCCCTTTCCACAACGCTCACACCCGGCAAAGTGCCCCCTGTCCCCTGCTTTTCTTCAACAAGCTCCTTTGCCTCAACAGCCAGATCTGTCCTTACTTGATATTTGCTTAAGTCAAGTTGTTCACTCACACCGCGTTCCTCCATTCTTGTGCATAGTCCAATTTGTAATAGGATAGCCTCCGGCTCTGTTTCTCATTCGTTTGGGCTTTTTACAGACATGGCGGGAATTTTAGTTGATGGCACGGATGTGGATTGCAGAGTGCAGATTCAACATTATCGAAAAATGTTTGCCGGGCACGGCAGCATTGCGGTTGGGGCTTGATGGCAACAGGACATCTATGCGAGTTTAACTTTTTTATCTTCCTCGTAACGAAGTATTGCATTTCAGAAATCCGTCTGGTAGAATACTTTGTGTTCTATGCAAACCGTGAAGATAAGTATTTCGGTTTTTTTGTAGGAGGTGAAAGGAATGCCAAATATCAAATCTGCTATTAAACGCGTTAAAGTAAACGATGATCGCCGTGCCCACAATCAAGCGATTAAATCTTCAATGCGCACTGCTGTCAAGAAAGTGGAGCAGGCAGTCGCTGAAAATGATATGGATACAGCAAAAACTGCTTTTACAACTGCCACTTCACACCTTGATAAAGCAGCCCAAAAAAACATCATCGCTAAAAATGCAGCAGCACGCCAAAAATCCCGTTTAGCGAAAATGATCAATGCTTAAGTATTGATCAAGTAAAAACGATCCAGAACGGATCGTTTTTTTATTTGGTGATTTTGAGCTCTTCCTTCCGGAGAGGTCACCGCTTATGGCAATACTGCTGGCGGCAGGAATTGGATGTTCCCTTCTGGCTTTTTATCCACGAAGCAAAAATTTTATAATTTCCTTAACAGCAAAAAAGAAGCGCATCGATTGCGCTTCTTTTCATTTTACCGGAGACGGCCCGGCCGCTTTGATCATGAACAGCTCAAGTGCGAGTGTTTTATCCATTTTCCCGGATTTGATCCCGAAGTCCGCTTCAGCCAATTCATCAATCAGGCGCCGCAGTTCATCATTACTGAACTTTCCGGCCTGCTGGGCTGCGAGCTTGACCCTGTACGGATGAACTTTTAGCGTCCCGGCAATTTGTTTTTGGCCATAGCCGGCTTTCAGCAAATCTTTCACATGCAGATACAGCCTGAACTGGCCAGCCAGGACAGACAGGATTTTAAGGGGCTCTTCTTTCTGCCTAAGCAGGTCGTAATATATCCTCATCGCTTTTTCCGCATTTTTACCGATTACGCCATCAATCAGCGCAAAAATGTTTTGTTCAAGTGTTCTTGCTGCCAGTGTTTCAACAGTTTCGGCGGTGATTTCACCGCCTTTTCCGATATATATTGCCATTTTGTCCAACTCGCTTGATAGCAGCATCAGGTCTGTGCCGGCTGTTTGCAGCAGAAGCTCTTTTGCCTGCGGCGAGATGGAAACGCCATGTTCTGCTGCTCTTGTATCGAGCCAGCTTTCCGTGAAACGCTGATCCGCTTTCGATGCCTCAAGAACATCGCCGTTCTTTTTCAGCAGTTTAACAATCTTTTTTCGTTCATCGAGTTTTTCATAAGGGGCTATGATCATAAGGACCGTATCAGGGGACGGATTCTGCAAGTACCGTTCCAGCGCTTTCAGATTATGGTCCATTTTGGACTTATCCTTCTGTGCGGTGAGAAAAATCGGATTGGTAATCAATACGACCCTTTTTTTTCCTATGAATGGGAGGGTCTCTGCTTCTTCTAAGGCTGTTTCAACCGGAATTTCTTCCATGTCAGCCACTGACAAATTGAAATCTTGTTCCTCCTCTGTCAAGACGGCATTTATAATTTTGTGCTTTGTCTCATCAATCAGGAAAGATTCCGTCCCATAAAGCAAATAAAGCGGTGACACGTTCCCCTGTTTCAATTTTTTATGTAGTTCCAGCATACCTGTTCCCCCGGGATTAGTTGTCTTAACAGTTATCGTAGACCGTACAAAACGTTTTGGCAAGGGCAAAATATACATAAAAGGGAGCGAACAACCGAGGAAGCCCGCTCCCCCTATATGATAAACGCCGGATCAATAAGGCCTAGGATACTTTTTGACCGGCGGTATCGCTTTTGTATTGCTTAGAGTGCCCGTTACACGGTAAACTATAGTTAACAACTCCTGTAAACAAAGGAAAAAGGAATAGAACTGTATAGATTTTTTTCAGGTTATTCCGTATACTAATGATGAAATAGGAGGGGTACTTATGAACAAATTCGAAGAGACAGTACAAAGCCAGCGTAATGACCTTCTTGATTCCGGAGTAGGCTTCATCGTTACTTTCGGTTTTTTTGCGACAATTTTCATCATCGCCACTGTTGTTAAGTATTTTGGCGCATAACCGGAGGTACCGGCAAAAATGCAGTAATACATATATTACTGTAGCCAGGCTGCATCTTGCAGCCTGTTTTTTATTGCTCAGTGAGCTTTTATGAACTGTTAATCCACAATATGCATCGGCAGGAAAAAGGTTCCTTTGTTGCCTTTGAACCGATAATGGACAGCGCCTTGCTCGTCTGTCCGGATGACAGCTGCACCCATTGAAGCCAGCCTGCCCAGCACCTCTTTATGCGGATGGCCGAAACGGTTATCTTTCCCCGCTGAAATAATGGTAATTTCCGCCTCTAAAGTATTTAGGAAAGCTTGTGAGGAAGATGTTTTACTCCCATGGTGCCCTACTTTGAGGACATCCGCCCGCAAATCAGGATTGGCACGAATCAAGGAGGTTTCCCCTTCCTTTTCCAGGTCCCCTGTCAACAGCCATGATTTGCCGCCAAGCAAAGCGTAAATGACAATAGAGCGATTGTTTTCATTCAAGTTTTCGCTTACTGATGAATAAAAGGCGTTGACCGGATAGTTGTCCGATCCCACTTTAGCAATCCCGTTAATTGCATAGACACGGACTCCCTTTTGATGTGCTGCCTTTAGGACATTAGCGAGCATCCCGTTTCTTTTGGCCCCGCTCCCGATGATAAGGTTTTTGACCTTCACGTTACGGATCACCGCTTCTGCACCGCCGATATGGTCGGCATCCGAGTGAGTAAGGATCAGATATTCAATGCTTTTTACCCCTTTCGCCTTTAAAAACGGCACCACAATGTCTGCGCCGGGATCAAAAACGCTGTGCCGTTCTGCCCAATCGGGAACATCAAACCGTAAAACACCGCCGGCATCAATCAAAATATTACCTTCCTCATAGGGCAACTTGATAAAAGTGCTGTCACCTTGCCCCACATCCAGAATAGCGATTTCTCCCACGCCGCTGAAAGCCGGCCAAACATACACAATGGACCACCACGATAGGAAAATGACAGCCCCAAAGAGAATTTTCTTTTTTTCAAATAAAATGAACATGCCGATCGTTAAGAAGAATGACGCAGCGGCAACCCAATTCGAGGGTCTTCCAAAAACAAGCAGTCCAAAATCAAGGGCCGATGCTTTTTGTAATAAACTTGAGGAAAGCTGCAGGGTGAGAGAAAGCAGCCGTTCCAGGACGTCAAACAGGAACGGTATTTTCATTGACAGGACAGCCGCATTTGCAAGCGGCAAAACTGCAAACATAATGATGGGAACAAAGATCAAATTGACTGGAATGGAGAGGATCGAGATTTGATAAAAATGATAGAGGAGTACAGGAAGTGAGGCTGCCTGTGCGATCAGCGTCACAAGAATGAGCTGGATACCCGCAGATGAAGCGGCTCTGAGAATTGGAGAAGAAAAGATGAGGGCATAACTGACAAGGAAAGAAAGTTGAAACCCTGCTTCATATAAATAATACGGGTGAAAGAAAACCATCACCAAAAAGACGAGGCTGATCCCATCCGAAGCGGCCATTCTTCTCCGGGCAAGGGTTGCCGCAAGAACAGCAGCCGACATACCGGCAGCCCGCAGAACAGACGGCGATCCTCCGGCAAAAACGGTGTAAACTACAAGGGCGGCAATCAGTGATGCAGCTGTCTTTTCCCTTGTAACCCCTATGCGGATAAGCGTGAAATAGAACAGCGAAACGATGCTTCCCACATGCAGGCCGGATATGGCCAGCAAGTGCATGATGCCAAGTTTTTGATAAGAGTGATAGATATCTTCTTCTATCAAAGATCGTTCACCAAGGACAAGCGCCTGCACGATTCCTATATCCTCCTGCTTGAAATGACGGGCTATTTCAGCAAGAAGCGTTCCTCGATAGCGGATGAGAGCCCCAATACCGCCACCGCTTGCTTTTTGGCAGTCGGAAGGCTTCAGGCGGTCTGTTTCTGCAATCCAGTATATCTGGCGGTTCTTCAGGAATTCGGCATAGTCAAAAGCATGTTCATTTCGCGGCCTGGCCGGTTTGACAAGCTTTGCCGCAAGCCTGCAGCCGTCACCGTATGAAAGTTCCGACCACTCCTTTTTTTCTTGTTCGGTTCGGATACGGTGTTTCACCACGATCTTTTCACCCACGTCTGCAGTGAAGGTGAACAACAGCCGGTCACCATCGATTTCAGGGAGTGAAGAGACCGTCCCTGCAAAATGAGATGTTTCAAGGGAAAGTTTCGTCACATTCTGTAAAGCGGCCAATGACGAGGCAAACGAAAACAACAGGAAAGCGGAGCATGCCGCAAGCGTCAGGGTCCTGCCTTCTTTCCATAAAAGATAAAAGAAAAAACCGGCTGCACTTATGAGAACCGGTAAAGAAAAAGAAAGCGAGACAACAGCGCCTGCAGCGGCAGCCGCCGCTATGTATATCATTTTTCCTTGCAATACCGATTAATCCTCCATATCATTTCGCGTAAAGGTTTGCTGCTTCCCGGCGCAGTGCAGAAAGCTCCGCTTCCGGCATTCCGTTTTCCGCAAGCTTTTCCAGAAGGTGACCGGTCAGGCTGTGCTTCTTTTGTTCCTCATGTGGGTCAGCAGGAATGCCTGCAGGAGGCACCTCGACTTTCTGGACGAACACGCCGGCTTGCTGCAGCATTTCTTCCGCATAAGGGTGATTTTTGTAATCTTCCGCATAATGAAGAGCCTTTATGCCTGCCTGGATCAGCGCTTTGGTGCAGTGGATGCATGGAAAATGGGTCACATATATTTCCGCTCCCTCTGTCGGCACTCCGAACTTTGCGCATTGTAAAAGCGCGTTGACTTCCGCATGGATTGTCCTGACACAGTGCTCGTCTATGACATAGCAGCCTTCATCAATACAGTGGGTGCCGCCAGAAATCGAACCATTATACCCTCCGGCGATAATCCGTTTTTCCCTTACGATTGTCGCCCCGACAGCCAGGCGGGTGCAAGTGCTCCTTTGTGATAGCAGATGGCTTTGTGACATGAAATAATGATCCCAGGAAATGCGATTGCTTGTTTTCATGCTGTCCCCTCCGATCGTTTCTCTTAGCAAGTGTACCTGCTTTTTTTAAAAGTCGTCAACTTCCCTTAGGGCACCTGGAAATGGCCGGCCATTTTTTCCAGTGATTTTTCACCGATCCCGCTTACTTCCAGAAGGGCTTCAGGCGTTTTGAACGGACCGTTCTTCTCTCTGTATTCAAAGATCGCGTTTGCTTTTGCAGGGCCGATTCCAGGGATTTTTTGCAGCTGTTCCAACGTAGCCCTGTTGATATTCACTTTGCCGGAACTTTCGGCACCAGAAGATACAGCCCCGGCTCCGGGCTGTTCCCCCGCTTTTGGAATGATAATCATCATGCCGTCAACGGCTTTTGATGCCAGGTTGACCTGGGTCCAATCTGCTTCTGAGGTGAAGCCGCCGGCTTTATTGACAGCGTCTTCAACCCTGTCCCCTTCCAGCAGATGGTATACACCAGGGTGGCGGACTTCACCTTTGATATCAATGACAACCGGATCCGCCGCTTTTTCGGGTTTTTCCCGAGAATCGTTTGTGTCAGTGGGTTGAAGCAATATTTCTGTATCATTTAATGATGCGCCCCCTTCCAGGGGGGCCGAATCATTTTTTTGCAGCAGGTACCAGGACACAAAAGCTAGTATAAGGATTCCAGCCAGGCCGGCCAGCACCCGCTCTTTTCTTGATCGTAACATGTTTTAACCTCCAGTCCGTCTAGTTTCGTACATAAATGAAAGTCTTCGTTCATAAGTTGTAGGAGAGATGGCAGTTAAAGGAGAGGATGGTACGTTGAGAATCGGAATAATCGGGACCGGTAACATGGGCAGTATTCTGGTCGAAGCAATGGTTGAATCGCAAGCCATTCCCCCTTCCCTCATATCCGTGACCAACAGGACGCTCAGTAAGGCCCGCACTTTGCAGCGTTCTTATCCTGGTATCAAGGTTGCTGACAACGTACAGGAAGCGGTTGGGAATTGTGATTTTATCTTTGTGTGCGTGAAGCCGAAAGACATTTTTCCGCTTCTCCAGCAAATCAAGCCAGCGCTTTCCCCGGATTCGTGTCTTGTCTCCATAACAAGCCCGGTGAGCATCGAGCAGCTTGAATCCGCAGTCACGGCGCAGGTGGCCCGCATCATCCCAAGCATCACCAACAGGGCGCTGAGCGGCGTATCGCTCGTAACATTCGGCACCACGATGAAAGACAACCGGAAACAGGAACTATGGAAAATGTTCGAGCAATTTTCACGGCCGGTTGAGATTCAGGAAGATGTGACAAGGGCAGCCTCAGATATCGTGAGCTGCGGGCCTGCCTTTATAAGCTATTTGCTTCAAAGATTCATTGATGCAGGTGTGAAGGAGACAAAAATCACCAGGGAGCAGGCCACTATACTGATGGAACAGATGATGATCGGATTCGGCAAGCTTATGGAAAAAGAAATTTTCTCACTTGAAACATTACAGGAGAAAGTATGTGTAAAAGGAGGAGTGACAGGAGAAGGAATCGAAGTCCTGAAAGATGAAATTGGCGATGTGTTTGAACACTTGTTCCAGCGCACTCATGCAAAGTTTGAACGGGACAAAGAAGAAACCAAATCACAGTTCGGCATTTATTAACCTTCGACATACAGGGTCAGTATCCCGCTTATCCTTGCCGGAACCATCAGTCTCCGGCCAAATGCACAAAATTGCGCCTGAATTATAAGGCGGGTTTGTTCTATTACACACCTTCCTGAAAACCAGTAAAGAAAAATAAAGAAAACTCGCCCATTGGCAAGCCTTTAGTGTAGAGGCGTAATTGCCCTTATCTAAAATTGGCAGCGACGTCGAAATACTTACTGGCTGACAAATTCCTGTATGGCAAAGAAAAACCAGCGCACATTTGCCGCTGGCTTTTCATCTCATGCGAATGGTTTCCAGGCAGTGAAAAACAGCCTTTCGGGTTCTCCAATGCTGCTGTCTGATTCCGTTTCAGAGGTTATTCTTCCGAATCCCGCTTCTTTCAGCCATTTGACATAATCTTTTTCTGGAAATGTGCGCTGATAATGCAGCTCATCGAATCGTTTGTACAGCTCGGCATTGTTATTCTGTTTGCAAAAAAATGTCAGTTCATGTTCGACACTGTCAGGCTCGCCCCCGGGAAAACTGTGCCAAATGTACGAAACTTCCTCATCACTGTCGGCAAACGTGGCATTCATGAAAACCTGGTTGATCTTATAAACGGTATGGACATCAAACATTAGGATGCCGCCAGGTTTGAGGGCATTAAACGCATTAGTGAATACATCCTGTACCGCCTTGCCGTCTCTCAAATAATTCAGGGAATCAATAAAACAGCCGACTAAATCAAAGTCCCCCAGCCCCTCAAATGCCGTCATATCCTGTTCATAAAGCGGAAGGGTGATGCCCGCCTCTTCTGCTTTGCCCCTGGCAGCGGCAAGCATTTCCGGAGACAGGTCAAGCCCTTCCACCTCGAGTCCTGCCCGGGCAAGCCCGATTGCCAGCGTACCGGTGCCGCAGGCAAGGTCAAGCATCCTCTTCCCCTCCACCCCATATCCCTGCGCTTTCTTCAATACAAAATCAACCCAGTTTTCATACGGAACATCTTCCATCAAATAGTCATAATAATGGGCGAAATGTTCATACGCCATAGTAGCGAATCCTCCAATCCTTAACTTCCACATTAAAATAAAGCAACAAAGGAAACCTGCCGATTGGTGCGCCTTAGGCCATGACAGAAGCGTGATTGCCTTACCTGTATTCCTAAAATCGGCAGCTGCATCAAACTATTCCCTTGCTGACAATCTGTACGTTCCTATATGGTGAAAAAAGGCCCATCACGAAAATGATGGACCTTCCCATAAGTGGTTCATGAGGAAATTTCCTCGAGAATATCGATGCGCCGGGCGTCGCCCCATAAGCGTTCGAGGTTATAATAATTCCGTTCATCTTTATGGAAAATATGGACGACAACACCTTTAAGGTCGACCAGGACCCAGCGTCCTGAATCAAATCCTTCCAGCCTCTGGATGGCAATTTCGTTTTCGCCGGCGGTATCCTTGATTTCCCTTGCGATCGCCTGAACCTGTTTTTCCGAGTTGCCGTGGCAAATCAAAAAATAATCGGCTACGAGAGAAACGCCTTCCATATCAAGGACAATTATATCTTCCGCTCTTTTATCATCAGCGGCTTTTGCGGCCATACGCAATACTTCACGTTCTGTCACTAAGCATCCCTCCTGCTTCTTTCTTGTTTATTTTTCTTCATAACAAGGTCGTTATATGCATCAACCGTATCGGGAAAGACTGGCTGGCTTTTGCTCAAAATGAACTGAATCGTATTTTTCAGCGCCTGGATAACCGCATCATCCAGGTTTTTTTCCGCGAGATCCCTCACTTCGTCAACACCGGGAAAGCTTCGGCCGGGCTCAATATAATCTGCGAGGAAAACCACTTTTTCCAGAACAGTCATTCCAGCCTTTCCGGTTGTGTGCCAGCGGATTGCCGACAGGACATCCGCATCCGCCAGTCCCGCTTCCTTCCGGACGAGCACCGCACCCGCAGGAGCATGCCATAGCTCATGATGGTGATCAAGGAGCCTTCTATCCATTCCATTCTCGAGAAGGATCTGTTCCATTTCCGATATGTCCCTGAACTTGGCATAATCATGGAAAATGGCAGCCAGTTCCGCTTTTTTTTCATCCGCACCATGACGGCCAGCCAGCCGAACCGCAGTGTCCACAACTCCAAGGGTATGCCGGAACCGTTTTTCTGTAAGCTGGTCTTTAACAAGCTCCAGTGCTTTATCTTTCTGCATATAGCCGTTTCTCCTCAATGTATAATCTGACTTCCTCGGGCAGGTAATAGCGAATACTTCCGCCTGAAGCTATGCGCTCGCGTAAAAAGGATGATGATACATCAAACTGGCGGACGTCCACTTCAGCGATCGGATAGATGGTCTCAAGAGAATAACCGGGACGTTTCACACCTGCGAACGTAACGTAACCAAGAAGCTCGTCGATGTTTTTCCACTTTGGCAAATATTCGACCATGTCGGCTCCAATAATGAAATAAAGAGTGGCATCCGGTTCCTCGTCAGCGATTAGTTTGATCGTGTCAATCGTGTAGCTCGGGCCAGTCCGCCTAAACTCGACATCGTTCAGCTTGAATGCATCGTTCCCTGAAATGGCGCGTCTCGTCATTTCGAGACGGTCCGCTGCTGTAGAATCACTTTCCTTTTCCTTATGGGGCGGCACATTCGAAGGCATGAACCACACTTCATCAAGCGATAACTGCTCAAAAGCCTCCTGGGCGATTAATAGATGCCCGTAATGGGGAGGATCGAATGTTCCGCCGAAAATCCCGATGTTCTTCATGTGATCATACCCCTTTTTACTTACGGCAGTTCAATTTGCTTCTTGTTTTCGGACTCTTTATATAAAACGATTGTGTTTCCGATAACCTGTACAAGTTCAGCAGATGCCCCTTCTGACAGAAGCTCGGCTACTTCTTGTTTATCCTGTTCACAGTTCTGCAAAACACTGACCTTGATCAGTTCCCTTGCCTCCAGTGCATCTCTGACCTGCTGGATCAGGTTTTCGTTCACCCCGCCTTTCCCGACCTGGAAAATCGGGTTCAAATGATGGGCTTTCGAGCGTAAAAAACGTTTTTGTTTCCCAGTCAGCATATGGTTTTCCTCCTTCATAAATGATTGTATAATTCAATTCTTTACTTTAGCGGTTGATTCATTTCCGCAAGAACGGTCTTTTTCATCGCCTCTATATCAGGAAGCCTGCCGGTCCATCGTTCAAAGGCCAGCGCTCCCTGTCCTGCGAACATCCCGATCCCATTATGGATCACAGCCCCTTTTCGGCGGCATTGTTTCAGGAATTGCGTTTCAAGCGGATTATAAACGATATCACTGGCAATCGCGCCCGGCTTGATATTATCAACCTTGATCGGCGTTTGTTCGATATTCGGCGACATTCCGACTGGTGTTGTGTTAACGATAAGGTCATATTTACCAAGGTTCTCCTCTGCCTGAGACAGGGAGAGGACCATACAGCCATCCAGGGATAATGAAGCCGCCAGCGCTTCCCCCTTCCCCGTTGACCGGTTGGCGATGTCAACCCTGCCGGCGCCGCCTTCCTGCAGTGTCACAAGCAGGGCCCGCGCAGCACCGCCCGCTCCAATAACAAGGATTTCCTTATTTTTTAAGCTGAAGCCTGTTTCACTTTCAAGAGACAAAAGATAGCCTCTGCCATCCGTATTATATCCAATCAATTTGCCCTTCTCGTTAACGACCGTATTGACGGCTCCGATCCGTTTCGCTTCATCCGATATGTCATCAAGGTGTTCCATGACAGCGACTTTATGGGGGATTGTGACATTGAAGCCTTTAAAATCGAGGGCTTTCATCCCGTTCACTGCTTCGGCCAGCATATCCTTCCCCACTTGAAAAGCATAGTAGGAAAAAGGCAGGCCGAGCGATTCAAACTGGGCGTTATGCATGTGCGGTGATTTGGAATGGGCCACCGGATTCCCGATTAACCCTATCAATCTTTTCATATCGTTCCCCCCGATCAAATCAGGGACTGGCGGATTGATACAGTTACCCCTTTTGGTGCATAAGCCGCCACTTTGCTTCCGGCATCATTGACAGTCACCCAGCCGAGGCCTGAAAATACGATATCCGTCTTTTCTTCCCTGATGGAAAATTCATGTTTAACAAGCTCCGGAAGTTCCACACTTCCTTCATGCCCTGGGGGACTCAACAGCCCGCCGGCATGATCACGGTACAAATCATCGGCCTTTTCCAGTTTTGTCCGATGGATGTTCAAGTCATTTGACAAGTATACAGTGAAAGAAGACCTGTTCCCTTTGACAAAATCAAAACGGGCCAGTCCGCCGAAAAAAAGAGTCTGGCCTTCATTGAGCTGATAGATCCGCGGTTTGATTTCTTTCTTTGGCGTAATTGTTTTTAAGTCTTTTTCATCGACATAATGCGCCATCTGATGATGATTGATGATTCCGGGCGTATCAAAGAGCGAGCTTCCGTCATCCAGCGGTATGCCGATCAATCCGAGCGTCGTTCCCGGAAAGTGCGATGTCGTAATGATGTCTTCGTTTTCACCGGTGAACCTTTTGATGATCCGATTGATAAATGTGGACTTTCCAACATTTGTACTTCCTACAACATAGACATCGCGGCCATTTCTGTATTGCTCGATCGCTGCAGCGGCTTCTTCGATGCCCTGCCCTTTCTCCGCGCTGATCAAGTGGATATCAACCGGTTTCAGGCCGAGTTCCTTCGCCGAGCGCTCCATCCAGTTAATGAGTTTATTCCGTTTAACCGACTTCGGCAGCAGGTCGGCTTTATTGCCGATCAACAAAACCGGGTTTCCGCCGGCAAATCTGTGCAGTCCGGGGAGCCAGCTGCCATTGAAATCAAAAATGTCGACGATTTTGACAATCAGGGCATCCGTCTGGCCGATCCCGTTCAGGACCTTGAGAAAATCATCATCCGTGAGCGGCACATCCTGCAACTCATTATAATGCTTAAGCCTGAAGCAGCGCTGGCATATCACCTGATCGCGGTCAAGGGCAGAAGGCGGGGCATAGCCAGGCGCTTTTTTGTCATCCGTTTGAATGGCGATTCCGCATCCTACACATATCATTTGCTCGTGTTCAGTCATTTTTTTCCTCCCAATAAATCATTCCTCTTTTCCTCATCCATGACAAAATGGTACCCTCTAATTTCCGGTTGAATTTCGTGAAAAAACCGTCCGACTGCGCGACCGGTACAACGAGAATGGAATGGAGCCCGATACTGTTGGCACCTAACACATCGGTTAACAGCTGGTCGCCAATGACAACCACTTGGTCTTTGGAAAGCTTCATATCTTTCAGGGCCCGTTTAAAAGCTTTGCTCATCGGTTTTTGGGCTCTATAAATGAAAGGGAGGCCCAGCGGTTCAGAAAAAGCGGTGACCCTTTGTTTATCATTGTTTGAAATGATCGTCACGACAATCCCTTCTTCATCCAGTGTTTTGAACCACCTGATCAGTTCGGGGGTTGCATAGGGCTCGTCCCATGCGACAAGGGTATTGTCAAGATCGGTAATGACTCCTTTGATCCCCCGCTCCTTCAGTTTCGCCGGGGTGATCTCATACACAGAACGAACATGCTGATCGGGCAAAAATTTAGTAAGCAACCTATAACACCTCATCAATGCGTTTATTCACAGTTTTTTATCTTACTTATCATATCGAAATAATCTTGCACTTTCAAAACAAACTTGCTTTAGTTTCCAAGTCCTTTTTTTCAAAATGATCAGAAAACATTTCGACAAAATTCTTCGACACATTTCTGTGCATAACTTTATTCACATTATCCCTTTTGCCACATAAGGAACTCCCGAGTTTGTGCACAGATTAATCACAGGTTATCCACTGGCACTTGTGGATAATAGGAACGATTGTTCTCTTTCGCCTTTCATGATACAGTAAAACTAGCTCATACATAACCTATAATCTTATGTCTGGATAAATGAAATATTCTTATTACTTGCCAAGGAGGTGAAGCCAGACGGCGTTCTGATGAAAAACCTATCCGATGATCTGCTGATCGAATCTTACATGAAAGCCGTTGAGCTTCAGTTGAGCCGTGATTTCATTTCTTTAATCAAGTCCGAAATAGACAGACGAGCGTTGACAAACCGAATCCGGGTATCTTCCTAAAATTCAAAACTAAGCAGCCCTGTTTCCGTCCCTTACGGCATACAGGGCCTTTTTCTTTTTTCATCGGCAGCAAAGATGTTTATCTGGCAGCAGCCGATGTTTATTGAGTTTCGTTTCTTCTTTATCTATAAAGAACCGAATTATACAGGCTTGCTCTTTTTATCTCAGCATATCCCCGCTATTGGCTGAAAAACTTAGCCGGAACAACGCTGTCTTTGCCAGCTGCTTTTTCGAGGAAGGATTGCCAAGTTTCCTTCCATTCTTCATCAATATGTCCCCCATTCTTTTTATTCCAGAGTCGTTTCGCTGTTCTGTACATACCGGGATCGGTTATGATTTCGACCGTCGGGTTTTTTTCAAGAAGCGGTTTTATTTCATTTATCAGTTCGTTTTCCTTTTTCCGGAAATAGGGAGCCGGCCTGACGGCGATAATATGTTCGTTATTATGGGTCAGGACCACTGCTTCCCTTATGCTGTCAAGGCTGGAAATTCTCGCTGTTATTTTCTTCGCGATATCAGCTGAGGTCGCAGCGCCTATTTCATTCAAATTGGTATGGGCACGGTAATACTCCCTCGGGGTAAACGGTTCAACATTTCCTTTCTCGTATACCGATCTTTCGTTTGTGCAGCCTGTAAGGACGATGGCAAGGATGACTGATAACATGCATGTTTTTCCATTCATGTTCTACACCTCCGCCAACAGTTTGCCACTCTCTTCCAGATGCTATGCACTGTCCGTCTTTTTTAACATTTGAAGTTGAACAAGGAGGCAATAAACGTTTACAATTAGGAAGGACTCGTTTTACTACGCTAAATCATATAAGATTCTTTCAAGAAAAACTGCTACCCAAGGAGGAAAAATCTTTCATGCTTCACATCGCTGTACTTTTGCCGCTGCTGTTTGCCGTATTTGTTCCATTCATTTACAAAAACGTCAAACGGCTGCATACAGGGTGGTTTGTCCTGATAATACCCATCATCCTGTTTGCATATCTGATTACTTTATTGCCGGAAGTGTGGGAAAAGCCGTTGCTGTTCCAGCAGGATTGGATACCCTCACTTGGTATTAATTACAATTTATATGTGGACGGGCTCAGCCTTCTTTTTGGGCTTCTTATAACAGGCATCGGGTCACTCGTTGTCCTTTACTCCGTTTATTACCTTGGCGAAAAAGAAAAGCTGGGGCATTTTTATGTATATCTGCTCCTATTCATGAGCGCCATGCTTGGTGTCGTTTTTTCTGACAATTTGTTCGTTCTGTATACATTCTGGGAATTCACCAGCCTTTCTTCTTTCTTATTGATCGGATACTGGAACTACAAGGAAAAATCCCGGTATGGTGCGCAAAAATCCCTTATCATCACAGTTTTTGGCGGCCTGGCGCTGCTCGGGGGCTTCATCTTGCTGGCTGTCATTGCCGACAGCACAAGCATCCGCGGACTCATCGCAAACCGGGATGCCATATTGGAAAGCCCCTACTTTGCAGCAGCTCTTATGCTGGTGTTGACAGGCGCTTTTGCGAAGTCAGCCCAATTCCCGTTCCATACCTGGCTTCCTGATGCCATGGAAGCCCCCACCCCTGTCAGTGCTTACCTGCACTCGGCCACTATGGTCAAGGCCGGCCTTTATCTGGTGGCGCGGATTTCTCTGATCTTTGCCGGAACCGATCTTTTTTTCATCCTCGTATCCGGCTTTGGATTGCTGACGCTGATCTGGGGTTCTTACATGGCGGTCAGGCAGACGGATCTGAAAGCCATTTTGGCATACTCGACAATCAGCCAGCTCGGCATGATCATGTCGATGCTCGGTTTCGGAAGCGGTACGGCAGTGCTTGCCGCCATCTTCCACATTTTCAACCATGCGACCTTCAAAGGAAGCCTGTTCATGGTGGCAGGTATCGTTGACCATGAAACAGGGACACGTGACATCCGCCGCCTCGGCGGCCTGATGACATTCATGCCAATTACCGCGACACTCGCTTTTTTTGGGACATTTTCGATGGCGGGTGTCCCGCTGCCTGTGTTCAATGGCTTTCTCAGTAAGGAGATGTTTTTTGATGCTTCGCTGGAAGTCGGCCATGGCGCTGGATCGGCGCTTGTCCACAGCGTTGCACCTGCCATTCCGTATCTTGCCGTATTCGGAAGCATCTTTACATTCGTCTATTCCATGCTGCTGTTCTTCGGAACATTCAGGGGCGAGGCGAAACTCGGCCAGCTGGAAAAAAGCCCGCATGATCCGCCGGCCGGCATGCTGATTTCACCGATCGTGCTTGTCACCTTCGTCATTGTGATCGGCATCATGCCGAACTTGATCAACGAGTCACTGCTGGCTCCGGCGGTAGCCGCCGTGACAGGTGAAATCCCGCATACCCACATTGCTTTCTGGCATGGGTTTAATAATGTTCCGCTTTATATGTCTCTGGCCGTTCTTATCCTGGGTACGATTTTATACCTGACAAGGAAGAAATGGGCGCCGATTTATCGTGCCCTGCCAGGCCGCTGGAGCGCCTCCAAAGTATATGAAGGGATATTAGCCGGAATGTTCAGCGGGGCACGGAAATTGACCGGCTCTTATATGACCGGGTCCCTTTATCTGTACATGGCGATCATTCTGTCATTCAGCGCCGGCCTGCTCGCTTTCACGATGTGGATGACAGAAGGTTTTGCAATCTCATTTGAAGATCTTGCCCCAGTATCATGGCCGCAGGTTCTTGTGGGCATCGTCATGATTATTGCCGCTATCGGCACAATTTTGACATCAAACCGCATTGCCGCCATCCTGATTCTTGGGATTGTCGGATACGGCTTGTCACTTCTGTTCGTATTCTTTAGGGCACCGGACCTTGCCCTGACCCAGCTGATCGTGGAAACAGTCTCAGTTGCTTTGTTCCTGCTCGCTTTTTATCATTTGCCGAATCTGGAAAAGCGGAATGAAAAACCGGGCCGGAAATTGTTTAATGCGATCATCGCTATCAGTATGGGAACGATGGTCACCCTGGTCGCAATCGCTTCACACAGCACTAAAATGTTCGATTCGATCGCGGAATACTTTGTGGAAACCTCTGTTCCGCTCGGCGGCGGCCATAACATCGTCAATGTCATCCTTGTCGACATGCGCGGACTCGATACAATGCTTGAAATAACCGTACTCGGTCTGGCTGCGCTGGGAATATACGGCATGATCAAATTGCGCGGGAAAGGAGAGGAAAGATAAGATGGAAATTTTAATGTCCATCGTTGCCGGAAGCCTGTTTACAGCCGGCATCTACATGCTGCTTCAAAAACAGCTGCTGCGTATCATTATTGGAACAGCATTGCTTTCCCATGGCGCCCACCTGTTCATCCTGACAATGGGCAAACTGGAGCGCGGAGCACCGCCGATTATCCATGGGCATGGCGGCGGACCGTACACCGATCCCCTCCCGCAGGCCTTGATTCTGACGTCGATTGTCATCAGTTTCGGGGTCACCAGCTTTTTGCTCGTGCTTGCTTACAGGGCTTACCGGACCAATCATACTGATAATATGGAAAAATTGAGAGGTACTGAAAATGAGTAACTTAGCGATATTGCCGATTTTAATCCCATTCGTCACTGCAATCACAGCAGCTTTTTTTCATAAGAACCTTCCTCTGACAAGATGGATCACCGGCATCATGGCTATTGTAAACCTGGCTGTTACGCTGTTTATCACATACGTCGTCTTCAGCCAGGGGGCAATCGTCCTTGAGACCGGCGGCTGGGCTGCACCATACGGTATCATCCTTGTCGCCGACAAGCTGGCGATGACCCTTGTGACGACAACAAACATCATCGCGGTTGCTGCATTCTTTTTTGCAATCGTGTCACTTGATGAACAGCGGCAGCACTTTTATTTCTATACGTTCTTCCAGCTTTTGATTGCCGGTGTCAGCGGCGCTTTCATTACAGGCGACCTGTTTAACCTGTTCGTATTTTTTGAAGTGCTATTGATGGCTTCCTACGGGCTTATTGTTCTTGGCGGATCAAAAGAGCAATTGCGGGAATCATTGAAATACGTCTTGATCAACCTTTTTTCTTCTATATTGTTTGTGACGAGTGTGGCGTTTTTATATTCCGTTACCGGAACGGTAAATATGGCACACCTTGCTGATCGTATTGGTGAAGTCGAGCAGACGGGTGTTTTAACAACGATTGCGGTGTTGCTGTTCCTTGTCTTCGCAACAAAAGGGGCGTTATTTCCGCTCTTTTTCTGGATGCCAAGATCTTATGCGGTGCCAAGCCCGGTCATTTCCGCATTGTTTGGTGCGCTATTGACAAAAGTCGGCGTATACTCCATTTTGAGAGTGTTTACGCTCATCTTTATTTATAATCTCGATTTCACGCATAACCTATTCATCATACTTGCAGGGGTCACGATGTTGATCGGCGTCTTCGGCGCCCTTTCCACAAATGACGTCAAACTGATCATTGCCTACAACATCATTCCCGCTGTCGGTTATATGATGATGGGAATCGGTATTTTAAGCGACTCCTCCATTGCCGGAACCGTCTATTATTTAGTCCATGATATGATCGTCAAAGGGGCGCTATTCCTGCTGGCCGGTGCCATTGTAGCTGCTGCCGGGACAAGCGATTTACGGAAAATGGGCGGCTTGATCCATTCTTATCCACTGCTGGGCTGGCTGTTTTTGCTCGCCAGCATTACGGTCGCAGGGCTCCCGCCTTTCTCAGGCTTTATCGGGAAACTGCTTCTGCTTCAAGGCGGTATGGAAAATGGGAACTTCATCATCGTAGGAATCGGCTTGCTCACGAGCCTGCTCATTCTAATATCAGTAATCCGCATCTTCATCAACGGGTTCTGGGGAGAACAACGGGAAACCAAACCCGCAGTCTCAATCGGCGGATTGATTGCACCGGCAGGGTTTCTCCTCGTCTTTTCAGTTCTGCTTGGCCTGGGGGCTGAATGGTTTTACCCTTATATCCAAAGCGTCGCCGATTCACTTATAGATCCTTCCGTATACATTAATACGGTGTTAAAGGAGTAGATGACATGCCAGCCCAATTATTGATCAATATCGTCGTTGCGTTTATCTGGATGTTTTTGAATGAATCATATACCTTTGTTGACTTTTTTCTTGGCTTTCTAGTCGGGGTATTCCTCCTCTATTTGCTGCGGAGGTTCATCCCCGGGTCATTTTATATGGAGCGTGTGGTGGCAGCAATTAAACTGATGCTTCTGTTCATAAAAGAACTGCTGTATGCGAACTGGGATATCGTCAAGATCGTATACCGGCCGCGACTCGATGTAGAACCAGGCATTTTCGCTTTGCCGACGACTCTTAAAAGCAATTGGGAAATTACGCTGCTTGCCAACTTGATCACACTGACGCCGGGCACCCTTTCAGTCTTTGTATCAAACGACAACAGCAAGTTGTATATTCATGCGATGGACCTTCCCGATGTTGAAGAAGGAATCAATTCAATCAAAAACACATTTGAAAAAGCGATTCGGGAGGTGACGCGATAATGCACGGCCTTCTTGAAACCGTTACTGTCATCTGCATGGTGGTTACAGCCGTATCCATTGTCATGCTCCTCTACCGGGCCATCAAAGGACCCACAAATCCGGACAGGGCAGTGGCGCTTGATACGATCGGAGTCAATCTGATTGCGATGACCGGACTGTTGGCGATATACCTTGTGACGATAGAATTCAATGATGTCATTCTATTGATTGGAATTCTTACTTTCATCGGTACGGTCGCAATCGCAAAATTTTTAGAAAAGGGTGTTATCATTGATCGAAATCGTAATTAGCGTTCTTCTTATCATCGGCACCTTTTTTGTTTTCTCCGGATCACTCGGCATCCTCCGTTTTCCGGATGTGTATACAAGGCTCCACGCCGCAACCAAAAGTGCAACACTCGGTGTCAGCGGTATACTTATTGCCGCCTTTCTGTTTTTTCTCTTTGAAGAGGGCGTCATGAGTGGGAAACTCATCCTCGGGATTATCTTTGTCCTCCTCACCGCACCGGTCGGCGGCCATATGATTTCCAGAGCAGCATACTATACAGGTGTCGAGCTATGGCAAAAAACCGGGCATGATGACCTGGTTGCTGAAATAGAAAGAGAAGCAAATAAAGAGTAAGACTTAATTCCGTAATATTCACAGTTTCACTAACAGAGACTTATCATAAAGTAAACAAAGAGGTTGGGATATAATTTCCTTAACAAAAATAAAGACCCGAACGGTCAGGTGCAAGATTCTTTGTAATCTTACTTAACCGTTCGGGTTTATCATTAGCTGAAATACTTATATCCCATCCTCTTTACATAGTTCAATGACCGATGGACGGAAAGCAGCATGTTCGGAAGGGCGAATTCAGCAGGGGAAATAAAATTCAGGTTCAACAAGTGCAGCGGTTTGAAAGGAATAGAACGTCCAATTCTGCATTTGCTGAGATTTTGGTCAGTAAAGGTATCCGATGGTTTCCCCCACATTCATTTCTTTTATTTCATCTTCAACAGCCGGTTTGAACAAACCTGGCTCAAATAAGAGGACAACCGTGGAACCGAAGCTGAATAATCCGAGTTCTTCCCCCTTGCTGATTGTCCCTTCCTGTTTTGCCGTCTGAATGCTGTTAATGTTCATTGCTCCCACTTTGACAACGGCGGCCTTTTTCCCCTGTAACGTTTCAATTTCGGTTGCTACGCGGTAATTTTTGGAGAGCGGAAATTTACCGTACTTCAGCCCCAGCCTGTTTACAGGGTAAGATTTATTGCCGAGTGCATACTGTTTTATGATCTTTCCTGAAACAGGTGAATGAATCCGATGATAGTGTGATGGGCTTAAATAAATGATAAGATAATATCCACCTTTATATTTTGACGCAATCTCAGCGTTACCGAGCATCTCTTCTATCGAATAATCAAGGCCCTTCACTGTAAAAACCGCATCGTGATTGATTTCTCCCTGTTCTTCAAGAATGCCGTCGACCGGGCAAGATGCAGCATACGGGTCGGGATCGGCTTTTCGGAGCCCCGGCTTGAGCCGCCTGGTAAAAAGCTCGTGAAGGGTCTGGTACTCTCCGACCGAATGTTCCATTTCATCAGTATTAATCCGGTAAGTCCGCACGAACGACCGAACAAATGGCTTGCTGATCTTTGATTCGGCAAAACCCTTTAGGGCAAGTGAAAGCATCCGGCGGTTGGTCAATTCGATTAACATTTGGTAGATGGCTTTTTTCACAATTTTTTTCCTCCAGTAAAATACTTCTTTACCTTTGCACATATAATGAATAAAATAAGTTTAATGAAATAGTTTAAATGATTCAACACATAAGGAGTGTTTTCATCATGTTTTTGCAAGAAAGAATTGACCATACATTTAAACGACTGAAATCACAGACTGCCAATGCGCTCACGTTGATGAATCTCTCTCTCGGAGGGTTTGCTGTCATCTTCATTCTTAACGAAAAGCTTCATATGAGCCTGATTTTTATTTTTCTTGCCGCCCTGTCCGACAGGTATGACGGCATGACGGCCCGGAAGCTTAATATCGAATCCGATCTTGGCAAGCAGCTTGATTCCATGGCAGACCTCATTTCATTCGGAATTGCCCCTGCCTTTTTAATATACCAGGCTGTGCTTAATGACTTCGGTGCACCAGGTGCTTTCTTCACGGTATTATATATTGCAATGGGAGCATTGAGACTTGCCAGGTTCAACTTGCAGGAAAACACCGGATACTTTTCCGGCCTGCCTATTCCGGCAGCCGGGATTTTGATCACCATCTCTTATTTGCTTATCAACTACATGCCTGGTTATGTTTTCATGTTCCTCACCCTTATTCTGGCCATACTGATGGTCAGCCCGTTCAAGCTGAAAAAGGTGTAAAGCTTTCCAGATGGAAAGCTTTTTCTTTTGTGCGGATTGACACCCTACTCCCGGTAATCTAGTCTTATATGTAAGAATATTCTAACGATTTAGGATAGGGAGGGACAGGCATTGAACTTTTACCGAGATGATCAGCACTTGCAGGCCACTTTAAAAAAGCATCTTGATCCTGCCTTTTACCGATGGGCAGAT
Source organism: Guptibacillus hwajinpoensis (assembly GCA_016841765.1). Lineage (GTDB taxonomy): Bacteria > Bacillota > Bacilli > Bacillales > Bacillaceae_O > Bacillus_BL. Next base: position 1,834 of record JAENYN010000047.1, on the reverse strand, counting down.
CAAGAACTCGAAGAATTCGGCAGCCTGTGCGCAGGTGATATTGATGAACGTGCTGTACATACAGACCGGGACGGCCAGCCGAAATTGATCAAATACGACCGGATGGGAAACGACATTTCATATGTATGGGTGAATGACGGATACAGGGAAACGGTGCGGCAGACATATAACCGTGGAATTGTCGGATATGTCCATAAGCCGATTCCTGAACTGGGCAGGAAAGGGAATTATATTTATTCCTATGCTCAAGGATACTTGCTCTCCATGGCAGAACCCGGCTTTTATTGCCCGGTAACCTTGACAATGGCCACCGCTTATTTAATCGATCACTACGCCGATCAGAGGTTAAAGGACCGCTTCCTCCCCCACATCCTTTCAACCGGTGGAACAGAACTTTATGAAGGGGCCACCTTTCTGACAGAACGGCAGGGGGGCTCAGATGTCGGGGCCAATGATACGAAAGCAGTAAAAGATGGCGATCGTTACCGGTTATATGGCGAAAAGTATTTCGCATCAAATGCCGGAATGTGCGGGGTAGCCGCCGTACTGGCCCGCATGGAAGATGCACCTGCCGGCACGAAAGGCCTCAGTTTATTTCTCGTGCCGTGGAAAAACGAAAGCGGAACGAATAATGGCCTGTCGATCCGCCGCCTTAAAGATAAGCTTGGTGTCAGGGCGGTTCCGTCAGCGGAAGTCATTTTTGATGGAGCAGAAGCCTATCTTGTCGGTGAGGCCGAGCGCGGATTTTATTATATGATGGAGGCGCTTAACCTGTCACGAGTGAGCAATGCCATTGCCTCACTCGGTATTATGAGGCGGGCATTTGTTGAGGCACGCAGCTATGCGTTCGAACGTGAAGCTTTCGGAAATAAGCTTGCCAACTATCCGTTGGTGAAGCAAACGCTTGTTGAACTCGCTGCCCGGCAAGAGGTGCAGACGAGTGCAGTATTCAACTTGATTTCATTGTTCGACAGAGTGATGACTCGGCCAGAGGAGGCTTCTCCTGATGATAAAGCACTGAACCGCCTGCTTATTGCCTTAACGAAAAAGAAAACGGCTAAAGAGGCGATTTCCTTCTCACATGAAGCAATCGAGCTGCATGGCGGCAACGGATTCATCGAAGACTTTGTCACCCCAAGGCTCCTTCGTGATGCCCAGGTGCTTACCGTCTGGGAAGGTACAGCAAACATCCTTGGGCTCGAAGTGCTGAGGCTCATAAAAAAATATGCTGTTCACGATCTTTTTATCGATCGGATGGAACAGGAACTGCATGGCCTCCCCCGTACCCTTGAAAAAGAAACAGCCCTTGTGAAAACACAGATTGAAAAGCTCCGGCAGGCCGTCATCACACTTTCCAGACAACCGGAAGATGTGCAGACATATCATTCGAGAAGAATCGCCGATTTGATGACCGATATTTACTATGCGGTAACGGCTTTACGGGATGCAGCGGAAATGGGGAGCAGGCAGGAAATCATTGCTAAGGTCATGATCAATTTCATGTGGCCTGAAGACATCATTGACAACAGCCTGCTTCCACTGCGGCATTTTGATGAAATTGTGAGCTCCTCCACTGCTGAGAAAGTATAAATGAACAAAAGCGCAGGGCGTCCGTTTAGCGGCGTACGCATAAGCGGGGGCACCCGCAGGAAGGTGATCTTTCCTTCCGGAGGGGGTCACCGCTTATGACGATAGCCGCTGGCGCCTGGAGCTGGATGAACAAAAGCACAGGGCGTCCGTTTAGCGGCGTACGCACAAGCAGGGCACCCGCAGGAAGGTTGATCTTTCCTTCCGGAGGGGATCACCGCTTATGACGATAGCCGCTGGCGCCTGG
>JAENYN010000046.1 GCA_016841765.1 Guptibacillus hwajinpoensis | reverse complement strand
GAGGCTCACCGCCCGCCCCGCGGAAAGCGAGTACCTGCAACGGAAATCAACACTACGTTTAACAGAGCCTAAAAAAAGGAGCGATAACCGATGCCTGAAACCAACATCACAATTTATACACGCCCGACCTGAAGTGACTGCCAAATGGTGAAAGAGTTTCTTTCACAGCAGAACATCCCTTTTCATGAAATCGATCTAGCCCAACATCCGGCTAAAGAAGAGGAAATGAAAAAAGAAGTGGGCTCACGAATCGTACCGGGCATTATCATACAGAAGAAACGGCTGTTGGGCCTGTCATCAAAAAAACATGTATTTATCGGATTTGAACCGAATGAACAAGAGATTAAAAGTCTTCTTTGACTGGAGGCGTTAAGATGGCTGGTCCTATCGACCACAGCGTAACCGAGAAAATCAAAAAAAGGTATAACCGCAATGCGCTTTTATACGACAGCATGGATAAAATGATGCGCGACGACTGGCGGGAGATGACAGTCGGGCGCGCCTACGGAAATGTACTTGAGGTCGGGGTCGGAACCGGCTTTAATCTCGCTTTCTACAATCCGGATAAATGCTCGCACGTGACGGCGATCGACTTCAGTCCCGCTATGCTGAAACGGGCAAAGGAGCGGGCGGAGGAAGCCCCGGTTCCGGTCGAATTGCTGGAAATGGATGCCCAGGAGATGACCTTTCCCGATAATACGTTTGACTCGGTTGTCTCCACCTGCGTGTTCTGCTCCGTACCATTTCCAGTCGAAGGACTTAAGGAAATCCGCCGGGTCACAAAACCGGGCGGCAGCATTTTCTTCCTGGAGCATATGAGAGTGGATAAGCCTGTCATCGGTGAAGCGATGGATCTGTTGAATCCCGTCTCCGTTAAACTGATAGGAGTCAATATCAACCGCAAAACAATTGAAAACATTGAAAAAGCCGGCATGGAGATTGTCCGGATGGAGAACGTGGTCGGGACGCTCCTGCGGTTTATTGAGGCGCGGCCTTGATTGCCGGGTTAATAGGCGGAAAATGCCGCGTCCAGGCAGGCGGTTGTGTGCCTGGTTGCGGTGGGTTTGGATACAGCGAGCGAATGTTGAAAAAAAGCAGTGATTTTTTCTGAAACAGAACAAATTTTTGTGCGAAGGACGGGTTGCCGGGATAATTGAATTCGAGTTGCACGCCGTTCAACACGTTTTTCCCGCCATATAGCGCCCGTTTCCCGCCGTACTGAGCAGGGAACGCGCGGTATCGGGCGGAGCGGGCTGTTGGAGTTAGGGATTCACGCCATTCGACCATTGGTTCCCGCCAAATTGCTTCTCTTTCACGCGCAATCATTGTTATATCACGCCATAACTCGGCCCTTTCCCGCCATTGGGCATGAATCGCGCCATAACTTGGTGCTATCACGCCAAACCGTGGTCTTTGCCCGCCAACCCGGCCCTCGCGCCAAACCTTCAGACTTTCCGGCCAACCATACACCCGGGCGGAGCGGCCTGTTGGCGTTGAGGATTCACGCCATTCGACCATTGGTTCCCGCCAAATTGCTTCTCTTTCACGCGCAATCATTGTTATATCACGCCATAACTCGGCCCTTTCCCGCCATTGGGCAGGTTTCGCGCCATAACGTGGTGCTATCACGCCAAACCAGAGCCTTTGCCCGCCAACCCGGCCCTCGCGCCAAAACCCTTCAAACTTTCCCACCAACCCGGCAAATCGCCCAACATCCAAAAAAAAACCTGCCATTCAGGCAGGCGAGTGATTTGCTCTTTTCAACATCCCAAGCAGCTCTTCTTTCGTCTTCACAGCATCCGGTCCGGTCAGCATCTCGAACGAACGCGGCCGCGGCAAGGGAATCTTCACTTCATGCATGATTGTGCCCGGCCGGGGGGACATGACGTAGACTTTATCAGACAGGAAAATGGCTTCATCGATATCATGGGTGACGAGCAGGACCGAGTACTGGAAGTCGCGCCATATTTCCAGGAGCCATTCCTGCATTTCGAGTCTTGTCAGGGCATCGAGCTTGCCGAAGGGCTCATCAAGAAGCATCAATTCTTTTCGGCACAGGATGGTCCGCAAAAAATTTGCACGCTGTCTCATTCCGCCGGACAGGGCTTGCGGATAACTGCCGGCAAACTGCTCCAGGCCGAAACGGGGGAGAAGCTGGCGTGCTTCGCTGCGGGCCTGTTTGCGGCTCATTCCTGCGATTTCTAGCGGGACAGCAGCGTTATCGATAATGGTGCGCCAGGGAAAAAGCAAGTCCTTTTGCGGCATATAACTTACAATCCCTTTTTTTCCGTTTATCTGTTTTTCGTGATAAAACACATCTCCGGCCTGCGGAACGATCACCCCGGAGATGATATCCAGGAGGGTGCTTTTTCCACAGCCGCTCGGGCCGATGATGGAAACAAACTCCCCATCCTGGACGGAAATGCTGACATGTTTCAGTGCTTCAACCGGCCGACTTCCTCTTTCCTGAAAAACTTTGGTGACATCCCGGACTTCAAGTGCTTTCTTCATCTTACTTCCCGTTTCCAGGGAGGAACTCATTTGTGAATGCGGCGTTCGTGTCGATGTTCTTTTCAGTCAGCCTGCGCTCGTACATCCAGTCCGCAAACCGCTTCCACACTTCTTCCTTTTGGACCCCCCATTGCTCTGCATCATCCTGGTAAAGGGGACTCAGGTATTGCTGGCTTTTTTTGACGAGTTCTTCATTCAATTCAGGTGCGTTCTTGATCAGAATGTCAGCCGCTTTTTCCGGATTGTCGATCGCATATGCATATCCTTTGGATGTCGCGGCCATGAATTTTTCTACAAGCTCGGGATTGTTTTTGATGTTATCTTCGTTCGTGATGAGGACAGGTGTGTAATAATCAAGTGCCGGGTCAAGGTCTTTCAGCATGATCGTGTTCAATTCTATGCCCTGCCGTTCCGCTTCAACTCCGTCCCATCCGTAATAAATCCATTCAAAATCGGCATCGCGGCCAATCGATTTGAAAAAATCGGTCGCACCGAGCGTAACCATTTCAACTTTTGAAAAGTCGGCATCATCGGCCTTCATGACTGCTTTCAACACGGCTTCTTCCATGGGCGCTCCCCATCCGCCGTAGCGTTTTCCTTCAAAGTCCTTTGGTGTCGTGATGCCTTCCTCCTTCAATGAAGCAAAAGCTGACGTATTATGCTGGATGACAGCCGCGATGGAGACGATCGGGATCCCGGTTGAGCGGGCCTGGGTGACGCCTTCTTGATAGCTCACCCCGAAATCGGCTTTCCCGGAAGCGACAATCTGGCCAGCCGTGCCTCCTTCGCCGGGCTGTACGATTTCAACATCTAGCCTCTGTTCTTTATAATAGCCGTTTTCCAGGGCGGCATAGAGGCCGGTGTGGTTTGTGTTTGGGAACCAGTCAAGCATGACGGTGACTTTCTGGTCCGGCTGTTTTTCAGGGTTGGTTTCCGATTCTGACGTCCCGGCTTTTTCATTTCCGCACGCTACCAGTATGAACGATAAGGTGAAGAGCAAAGCAATAAGCAGCAATTTTGCAGATTTCAGCATATCAAATCCCCCTTAAGATTTTTGTTTTGATTGGTGCCACGGCATCATCAGCCGGCCAAGCAACTCGATGATGCCAAAGATAACGAGGCTTAAGATGACAATGACAATGATTGCAGCGAATACCCGCTCGGTTAAATAAGATTGCGATGCCCGCGTCAAATAGATACCGAGTCCTTTGCTCGCACCGAGCCATTCTCCGATCACCGCGCCCATGACACTGTATGTGCCCGCAATTCGGAGGCCTGAAAAGAAATAGGGAAGGGCGGCCGGCAGCTTGACCATCCGGAAAATTTGCATCCGGCCGGCACCCATCGTTTCCATCAGGCGGATCATTTCTTTATCGGTAAACCGGTACCCCTCCGCAAGACTGATGGTGATCGGAAAAAAGCAGACAAGGGCGACGATGATGACTTTCGGCAAAATGCCGTATCCGAACCAGAGCATAAACAGTGGTGCCAGTGCAATGATCGGAACGGTCTGTGAGATGACGAGAATCGGGTAAATAGCTTTTCTCAGCCATTCAGAAACATCAAGGAACGTTGCGATGATGACGCTGAGCAATATAGCCGCCGCCAGGCCTAGGACGGTTTCAAGCAGCGTCCGCATTGTATGCTCCGCAAGCAGTTCCTTTTGCTCCCAGAGTGACAGGGCAATCAAAGACGGGGCGGGCAGAATCCATTTTTCAATGCCGGAAACTGCGGTGCCGCCTTCCCAGACAGCGAGAAGAGCGAGAAGGACAAGCCCCGGGAGTGTCAAAGACAGGAGGCGGCCGGCCCGGCTTGTATTGAAGTCCATGCCATTAAGGTCTGTATTTGTGGATTTTTTCATCGATCGTAACATCCCCGTCCGGACGGTAATGAATTTTTATATAGGTCATGACATCACTGGCCCCGCCTTGAACACAGGCATCCTGCGCCATTTTTACTATTTCCAGCAATTCATCAAGCTCACCCTCCATGACGGTTTCCATCGGGCCGACTTCATACTTCACGCCTGATTGTCGGACAACCTCGATGGCCCTGTCCACAAGCTCATAGCTGTTTTCTGCTCCTTTCGGTAATACTTGAAATCCCAGATTGACACTGCTCATGCAAAATCCCCCTTAAAATTAATTGGAAACAAAGCTTCAGTCAGCCTGCCCCAGGGATTATGGTTCCCCCTGCCGGCACTCTGTGCGGATCTTTTCCCATCCGCAAAATTTGCTTTACCAAAGCCAAAATAAAAAGGCTGCCTGATTCAGGCAGCCTTTGGTTCACCAATTAGTGGTAAAATGATGGTATCTGTCACGTGAAAGATAAGACATAGACAAATCCATTTTGGTTCCTACGCTGGCATTATCCAGATCAGGTTCATGGGTCGATGCGATGACAGCATCCTCTCAGCCCGGTCAACCGGACTCCCCGTCATATTCAGTTTGATTAACTAAAACAATAGCAGAGCAGGACGGGATTGTAAACGGTTTTTGTTCAGGATGATGCTGGAAGGGAAGTGCTGGCCAGGGGTGTTTACATGCTTAAGAATAAGGCTAGCCATAGAATATAAAGATTTGCGTGTTCCTTAAGGCATATCACTCGCCAAAAATGAAGATTATGAAACAAGCTTACTTAGCTGAATAAGCGCACTGAATGGAGGTTCAGTGCGCCTACCAAGCCCAATTCAGCTGATTATGTGCACTGAATGAAGATTCAGTGCGCCTACCAAGCCCAATTCAGCTGATTATGTGCACTGAATGAAGATTCAGTGCACATACCAGGTCCAACTCAACTGATTATCTGCACTGAATAGTGATTCAGTGCGTCTACCAGGTCAATTCAACTGATTATCTGCACTGAATGGATGTTCAGTGCTCCTACCAGGTTCAATTCAGCTGATTATCTGCACTGAATAATGATTCAGTGCGCATACCAAGTCCAATTCAGCTGATTATCTTACTACGATAATCAAGTCGATTACGTGCATTGAACCCTGATTAAGCACCTATATTAAGCCTATTCAGCCGACTATGGATACTGTGCGGTTCCTTACATTCCGCAGAATCGAATCTGTGCTAGCGGAAAGGCCGGAGAGAACTCGGAAACAGGTGCAAAAACAGTACATATACACTGCTTCGAACCTTCAAGAAAGGAGGGGTTTTTTATGATAGGTTGTCTGCTTATCCACGGCTTTACCGGGGCCCCATATGAAGTCGAACCGCTGGCCGATCATTTACGGAAAACAACTGATTGGAAAGTGGAAGTCCCGACACTGCCCGGCCATGGGGAAGATGAAGAATGGGATGGGGTTATTCATTCGGATTGGATTGATACTGCCGAGAATGCGTTTTTAAAGCTTTATAATGAGTGTGAGACCGTGTATGTGGTCGGGTTTTCGATGGGGGGCATGATTGCGGGATATATTGCATCAAAGTACCCGGTCGACCGGCTTGTCCTGTTAAGTGCGTCCGCCCTGTATATCAATTTGAAGCAAATGGCGGCTGATGTTTTTGAAATGGGCAAGGATGCCGTCCGAGGCAACTTGATAGATAATGAACTGTTCAACAGATATAAAAAGAAGACAGGCTCAACTCCTCTCAAGGCCGCTTTTGAATTTCAGAAGCTTGTCAGGGAACTCCGCCCGAAGCTGGCTAACATTTCGGCGCCTGTTTTGATCATCCAGGGCGAAAGTGACGGCCTGATTCCGGATGAGACAGCGTCTTTTATATATGATGAGGTTTCATCGAAGGAAAAGCACCTTTATTATTTGCCGGATTCGAAGCATATTTTGCTTCATGGAACCGATAAAAAGGAGATTATCCAATTAGCCGATTCTTTTTTGCATGGCAGGCTCTAAAGCACCGGCGAAAACAGCCTTGCGAATGATTCCTTCGTCCTCATCCACAGGCTGCGCTTTTCAAAGCGCTGAAGGTTCACATGGATGCTGTCTTTCATATCCTCTTTGAAATTTGCGATGAGTTGATGGACGCTTAATGTATGGTAAAGGAAGAGGTTGACTTCAAAGTTGAGGTTGAAGCTGCGCAAGTCCATATTTGCGGTGCCGATAGAAGCCATTTTTCCGTCTGCGATGATCACTTTTTGATGGAGGAAGCCGCGCTGGTACAGGAAGATTTCCACTCCTTCATCCAGCAACTCCCCGAAATAGGACCGTGTCGCATATTGAGTCAATATGCTGTCATTTTTTTCAGGGACAAGCAGCTTGACTTCAACGCCTTTTGCCGCGGCCATGCGCAGCGCCTGGCGGATCGGTTTGCTCGGCACGAAGTATGGGGTTGCGATCCAAATGGATTCCTGTGCATGGGAAATGAGGCTGTAGTAAAGGTCTCCCATTGTGCCCTGGGGCATGTCAGGACCGCTTGCGACGACCTGCACACCGCCATCTTCGCGGGTCACCGGTGCTGAGAGGTAACGCTCCTCAAATAATTGTTCTCCATTGACGTACGCCCAGTCAATAAGAAAAATGGCATGGAGATTGCGGACGGCCTCCCCATACATTTTCACATGCGTATCGCGCCAGAAGCCGAATTTCGGGTTGCGGCCGAGGTATTCATCGCCGACATTCAGTCCGCCGAGAAATCCGGTATGGCCGTCGATGACCACAATTTTACGGTGGTTGCGGAAATTCAGTTTTTGATTGAAGAAGCCATGTTTGATCGGCAGGAAGGAGTGGACCTTTACCCCGCCTTCCTGGAGTTTGCGTATGGATTTTCCTGATAGGGTAAGGCTGCCGATCGCATCATAGATCAGCCTGATTTCAACACCTTCGGCTGCCTTCTTTAGAAGAAGTTCAATTAGTTCGGTGCCGATTTCATCGTCCCGGAAAATATAGTATTCCATATGGATAAATCTCCGGGCTTTTTCCAGCTCTTCAAATAAAACGGCAAACTTCTCCTCGCCGTTTTTAATGATTTCCGTGCGGGTATAAAAACTGACAGGTGCGAGGGCCCGTTTTTCGATGAGTTTCATGAGGCCCTGTTCACTGGAACCCCAGTTTTTCCATTTGATCGAGTAACGGGATGAGACATACCTTGTGATTGCATCCTTTGAATACGCAAGCTTGTTTTTGAACAAGTGCCCTTTTACTTGAAGCTGGCCCGAGTAGATGTAAAAGATGTAGCCTCCGAGCGGGAAGAACCACAGTACATAGAGCCATAGCAGCGTTTTGTAAGGGGAACGGTTTTCCAGCATGAGAACATACGAAACAGAACCGATTACCACAATGTAAGCGGCTCCGGCCAATATTTTCTGCTCTTTCGGCAAAGAAGTAAGAAATATGATATATAAGCTGGCTGTCATCAAAATGAAATAAACGGTCTGTCTCACTATCCTCTTCATCGCAAGATCTCCAGTATGATAGGGTTTTACTTTATAGATACCCTTCGCGCTCACATGAAAAACAGTGGAAAATTTTTCTTGAAGGCACCCATAAAAGGGGAGGCTCACCGAAAGGTATGTTAAAGTCTGACCCCTGGAGGGAAAAAAGATGACCGAAAGCACCAAAAAAGAAAAAATGCACCCTACCATCAACCGATGTATGGAGCATCTGAAAGTCCTTGAGGTGGACAGTAAAGTCAGGCAGGTCGTTTACATGTACATGGAAAGCCTGTACAGGGAAACGGGAAATCCGTCTGAAGAAATAAACACCCATGAAGAAAACCCTAAATAAGAGCTGAAGCGGATAGAACAATGCCCGCCTGCAGTCCGTCCGCATCTTTATAGAAGCCTGACACCCCGGCCTTTGTGCCGGGGTAGTTTTTGTTGCAGAGAAAACTGTAAAACGTTTTTTTAAAAACGAAAAAGGGTAAATAAAAGTAAAGCCGATAATAGGGAGATGGTCTGCATGGAATATCAGGGTGAGCGGACAACGCTGTATTGCAGTGTCACCCGCAAAGATGTGAATGTGGAGTATTCAAGCGGCATGAAACAGGGCGATTTCCTTCTGACCTGTACGGGGATTGAGGATGATGCTTGTGAGTCATGCCTTGTTATCCAGTTATATCATGTATCCCCTGAACGCGATGAAGTCCATAGCAGACAATTAGTGCATTGAAGAAAGGAGTGGCGCATATGCCGGAAAAAGATGAACAGGGACGGGACAAGAATCCGCGCCGAAAACACCAGCGGGAAGATGTCCCGTCAAAACAGATGTTTCCGGAGGAAGAGGTGCCGGACGACATCCTGGAACGAGACCTTGAAATTGAACAGAACAGCGGCATGAAGCGTGCCGATGACGAAGGTGAAGATAAAGACTGATCAGCTTGAAATAGAGAAGCATGAAACAGGAGCCCGTCCCGGATTATTCCGGTGCGGGCTCCTGTTTTTTTGGCGTTGTTAATGAAATTATAAAATTCTTGCGTTGTGAATAAAAGCGATAAGGGAGTCATCCAGCTCCAGGCGCCAGCGGCTATCGTTATAAGCGGTAATCCCCTCAAGAAGGAAAGACCACCTTCTTGCGGGCACCCCCGCTTATGCGTACACCGCTAAGCGGGCGCCCTGCGTTTTTGTTCATTATTTTTTTCGGTATCCGATTACCAGTCCGCCTTCACCGGCATATGTGCCGATCAGCGGGCCGATTTCCGAGATGATGACTTCTTTAAAGTTGTACTGTTTTTGAATTTCTTCGACAATGGCACGGGCTTTTTCTTCACAGTTGCTGTGGGCGAGTGCAAGCACTTTTTTCTCGAAGTTTTTGCCGTATTCACCGATCTGTTCAACAAAGCGGCGCATTGCCTTTTTATTGCCGCGGACTTTTTCGACGACTTCGAGGTCGCCTTCATCGGCAGCTTTCATGAGTAATTTGATGTTGAGCGTTTTGGCAATGGCACCACGCACCCGGTCAAGACGTCCGCCTTTTATCACATTTTCAAGTGTATCGAGCACAAAAGCGGTGTTCGTATCCTCGATCCGTTCTTCTACGGAAGCGACAATGGCATCCATTCCGAGCCCGTCTTCAATTTCTAGCGCAGTTTCGTATACGAGCAGGGCGAGTCCTGCAGATGCGGAGTTTGTATTGAACACTTCCACCCTGCGGCCGGCATGCTCGTCCAGAAACATTTGCCTGGCCATCATGGCGCTGTCATACGTGCTGCTCAGTGCATTTGACAGGGCAAGAACGAGAATCTCATCTGCTGGAGCTGTCTTTTCGAACACATCCAGGAAGTCCTGCGGAGAAGGGCTTGCCGATCTTGGGAAATCCTCTTCTTCACGCATCATCCGGTAAAACGTCTGGCTGTCGATTTCAGCACCGGTCTTAAAATGCCGGTCACCAAACGAGACCGTTAAGGGAACAACTTCAATATCGTATTTTTCGAATATATCTTGAGGCAAGTCACAGCTGCCGTCAGTGATCAGTTTTATCGCCATAAAATACCACCCACCTTACCTTATTCGTTCTTTTTATATTGTATCATTTATGCATCAGCCCGCCTATTAAAACCTTGAAGTGCTTCTGCGCGCTGTCTGGCACGTTTATGGAAGAAGAGAAACAGGAATATCCCAAAAAGAATCAGGAACCCGCCTGTGATTTGGGTCTTCGAGACCGTTTCGCCAAGGATGTAATAGGCGAGAATGGAAGCCCCGATCGGCTCGAACAGAATGCTCATGGATATGACGGATGTGCTCAGCCATTTCAATGCCCAGTTAAATAACGTATGCCCGAGAAGCGTCGGAAAAATGGCGAGTAATAGAAACATGAGCCAGTCGTTTTTTGGGTATGCTTGTAATGAATGTCCCAACAAAAGGCTGTATGTAAACAAAAAGATTGTGCTGATGCTGTATGCCACAAACGTATAGGTCATCAGAGACAGGCGTTTCCTTACTGTCTGGCCTGCTAAAAAGTAGCCGGTGACTGCCGCTGCCCCGAGCAGGGCAAGGATATCGCCGAATAGCGCGGCACCGCTTACCATGAAGTCGCCCCAGCTGATCATGAAGCTGCCCGATAATGCAAGGATGACACTGAGTGCTGCTCCGGACGTCAGCTTTTCCTTAAAGAAAAAATACGTGCCGACAAACGCAAACAGCGGCTGCAGCGTGACAAGCACAACCGAACTGGCGACCGATGTATATTCAAGCGATTCAAACCACAGAATGAAATGGAGCGCCAAAAACATCCCGGCAACAACTGTAAAGATCAAATCTCTGCGATTAATCAGCTTAAGTTCTTTCCTGTACTTGAACAATATGACCGGCAGCATGAGCAATACGGTAAATAAAAGCCGGTATGCTGCAGTGACGGGTGCCGGTGCCGTAGCCAGCTTGACCAGGATGGCTGAGGTGGAAACGGATACAGCACCTACCGCAAGTGCAACGAAAGGATTGATAACTGGTTTATTCATTTTGCATCCCTCTTCATTTTATAATCCATTCTCCAGCAGGCACGAAAGTGTGTCCGTTGAATAATTCACGGGAAAGTGATACGATTATGTTAATTTTAGAGGGTTCGCAACTGGATAGCAACAGTGCAAATCTTTTTAAGGTAAAGGATTGCGATGCTGTTGAGTCGGGTAATAAAGGCAATCTTCCCATCAGGTGGAAACTGCCTTTTTCCATGTTTACATAGAAACAGCCTTTGTAAGACCGATTTTTATGGAACAAGAGATTCCGGAGCAGCAACAACGGAAATCCGAAATAGATAAAAGGAGAATGATAAGATTGACAACTTTTCAAGAGTTAAATTTAAGCGAAGGTATTTTGAAGTCAGTAAGCCAGATGGGATTTGAGGAAGCAACTCCTATCCAGGGACAGACTATCCCCCTCGCAATGAACGGCAGAGATGTTATTGGACAGGCCCAAACCGGTACAGGAAAAACGACCGCTTTCGGCATTCCGATGATTGAAAAAATCGATGTGAAGGCCGGGAAAATCCAGGGCATCGTCATCGCACCGACAAGGGAACTTGCTGTCCAGGTCGGCGAAGAATTGAACCGGGTCGGACGCTATACCGGCATCCGCACACTGCCGATTTACGGCGGACAGGATATCAACCGCCAGATCCGCGCGTTGAAAAAGAACCCGGAAATCATCGTCGGTACACCGGGAAGGCTGCTTGACCATATCAACCGCAGAACGCTGCGCTTGAACAATATTGAGACAGTCGTTCTTGACGAAGCTGACGAAATGCTGAACATGGGCTTCATCGAAGACATCGAGTCCATCCTGAAGTCGATTCCGGAGGAGCGCCAGACTTTGCTGTTCTCAGCTACAATGCCTGGCCCGATCCAAAAAATCGCTGAACGCTTCATGAGTAACCCGGAAGTAGTGAAAGTGAAATCCAAAGAAGTTACCGTTCCGAACATTGACCAAGTTTATTATGAAGTGCAGGAAAAGCAAAAGTTCGATGTGCTGACCCGCTTGATCGATATTGATTCACCCGAGCTTGCCATCATTTTCGGGCGTACGAAGCGACGTGTCGATGAAGTGGCCGAAGCGCTCAACTCACGCGGCTATTCCGCAGAAGGGCTTCACGGAGACCTGACGCAGTCCCGCCGGCTGCAAGTGCTCCGCAAGTTCAAAGGCGGCGATATCGAAATCCTTGTCGCCACTGACGTTGCAGCCCGCGGACTCGATATTTCCGGAGTAACACATGTGTATAACTTTGATATCCCGCAGGATCCGGAAAGTTATGTGCACCGCGTGGGACGTACAGGACGTGCCGGCAAGAGCGGTCTCGCCATTTCTTTCGTGACACCACGTGAAATTCCGCAGCTGAGATTGATCGAAAAAACTACAAAGCGGAAAATCGAAAAGAAAAAAATGCCGTCTATGGACGAAGCACTCGAAGGCCAAAAGCGTATTACCGTCGACCGCATCCAGGAAACCATTGACAGCGGGAACACAAGCTACTACAAGCATCTTGCCGAAGAGCTTCTTGGTGAGTATGACTCTATTTCCGTCCTGTCTGCTGCGCTCAAGCTTTTAACAAAAGAACCGGATACAACACCTGTGAAGCTTTCTTCAGTTGAACCGATCAGCACGAAAAAAGCACGCGGGTACTCCGGCGGCTATAAAGGAAAAGGCGGTAGCAGCGGACGCAATCGCGACCGCAACTCCCGCAGCCGCAGCGGCGGCCAGCAGCGCAACTCCTACAACAAAAAAGGCCGCAGCAATTATAAAAAGAACAACAATAACCGATAAATGACAGGGAGAACACCGTCCGGGCAACCGGGCGGTGTTTTTTCTGTTTTTAAGGGGTGCCGGGGAGGGCCGGATGACCTGAGGCTATCGCTGGCAGGTTCCTCCAGAGAGACAGACGCACTCTAACCAGGTTGGCCTGCGGACTTCATTGCTGATGTCGTGTGGCAATTCGGCGTATTTAAATAGTCTGTTTCACCTGTGGGATAGCGTTTTGGTCTGTATGGGCAGGAATGGCCGAGCGGCGTGAAATAGCCGGGTTTCGGCGTGAAAGATTCGCGTTATGGCGCGAAACCGGGTGTCTGGCGCGAAAAGGCCGAGGTACCGCGTGAAAACAAAGGCATTTGGCGCGAAATAGGACGGATTTAGCGTGAAAACTTGGAGATATGGCGTGAAACTGAAGCGCTTGATTAACTGCGGCCCTCTTTCGGCGTGAAAGATGCTTGATACCGCATATAATTATGCAGCTATCGCGCGTTCCTTTATCCATATGGCGTGAATCACCAGATAAACCGTCCCCGAAAAGCGCGAATCCGCTAAAACCATGACACTTTTAACGGCGTTTTTATATTTTCCGCCGATAACAGCTTTCCGTAACCGGGGGGGACCGCCACCAAACCGCCCCGCATCCCGCACCGCCGGAATTATAAACCGTCATCACAGCAGCCGGACAAACATACCTTGATAACAAAAAGGAAAAGGGGCGGCACAGGTTGAAATTGGTGAATGAGTTCAAAGAGTTTGCGCTTAAAGGGAATATGGTCGATATGAGTATCGGGGTATTGATCGGGACAGCTTTTGGGAAAATCATCGATTCGTTCATTTCCGATATGTTGATGCCGCCGGTCGGCCTTTTGCTCGGCAAGGTGGACTTCGCCAGTCTTTATATCAACCTGTCGGGACAGCCGTTTGATTCTCTTGTTGAAGCAAAGGCGAATGGAGCGGCAACAATCAATTACGGGCTTTTTATCAGTGCTGTCCTGCATTTTTTAATTGTAACCTTCGCCATCTTCATCAGCATCAAGCAGATCAACAAGCTCCGGACAGGCCCGGTTGTTCCGCTTGCCACAAAAGAATGCCCTTACTGTAAGAGCTCGATCAGCCTGGAGGCTGTACGGTGCCCGCGCTGCACGTCACATATGCCCGGAGCCGTTAACGGCAATAAAACGGACAGGCCCCGCGTGATGGTGGCCGGCCGTTCCCGTAATGAAAAGAGACGCTGAAGGCATACTAACCATCAAGAAGTCCATTTACCGGCACGGTTCTTTGGACAGTATGCCATCAGAGGTGTCCGTTATGACAATCGTAAAACTTGGATATGTTGCCATGAGTGTTAATTTGCAGAATGCATCACCGTCACGGACGATGACGTTTTCGCAATTTCAAAAAATAAAAGACCGGGAAGCGGCAATCCGCAAACTCGAAAGGATCGCCCGCACCAATCTCGAAAACAGCCTGCGGCTCCTGAAGCATAATGTCGCCCATGACATTTCTTTTTTCAGGTTCAGTTCGCGGCTCATCCCGCTTGCCAATCACCCTGAAGTGGAAGAGTGGGACTATCTCAAAGCGGTGGAGGGCCCTCTTGCCGAAATTGGAAACTGGCTAGCCGATCATCCGGCCCGGGTTGATTTCCATCCGGATCATTTCGTGCTTTTGACTTCAAGAAAAGTCGATGTCCTCAATAACACCATCAAAACACTCAACATGCATCACGGCCTGTTAAAAGGAATGGGCATCTCCGCCCGCCACCGCTGTGTGCTTCATGTAGGCGGTGCATATAAAGATAAAGAAAAGGCGCTTGAAGTGTTCGTCAATAATTGGGGCTATGTGCCGCAGCACCTTCAGGAAATGATCATGCTCGAAAATGATGATAAGACGTTCAATGCTGCTGACACGCTTTATTTATGTGAAAAGCTGGGGATCCCGCTTGTTTTCGACTATCACCACCATCTCGCCCACCATGATGACAAGGACTTTACTGTCTACTGGGAGCGGATTTTAAAAACGTGGGAGCAATCGGACCTGCCATTAAAAATGCACATTTCCAGTCCCCGCGATGAGAAAGATTACAGGGAGCATGCTGATTACATCGACTCTGGCATGTTGTTTGATTTCCTGAATCAAGTGAAAGGAAGCGTCAATCGGATTGACTGCATGATTGAAGCGAAGCAAAAGGATGATGCCCTGTTCCGGTTGATGGAAGATGTGAAGAAGCGGCCGGATGTGGAAGTGATTGATGGGGCGAGTTTTAAAGTGCTGTAACTGCGGAGCTTGCGTGATAGTCGGGTTATGCTGCGTGAAAGCGACTGCTACAGGATGCTGACGATGTCCGGCACACCATCCTCGATATGCCGCGTGATAAAGCCGATGTCCGGCGTGAAAATCTGCCCATACCGCGTGATCACAGTCATTTGGCGGGATTCAGCAGAAGTTTCGCGTGAAAATGATGGGGTTCGGCGTGAAACAGGCAGGGAACCGCGTGAAAATCCGCTTGTACCGCGTGATAGCTGCGCAGCGCATAGAATTCTAAGGGTGTCGGCGTTCCCGGCAAAATGGAAGCGCACGACTCCGGTTTTATCGGCCTTTTATAAAATCAATTCAAAGCGCCTTTACACCAATCCGTTTTTCCGCCCGCAAAAACTGGTACAATGTAGGAAAAGACCAATGGGGGAAAAAGAATGAGACCGTTGCCGCAACAGCGAATATCGCGGAAGGCCTTAAAGGTCTGGTCAATGACCGCTGCCATTCCGTTTATTATAATCTTGGTGTTATACATAGTGTATGTTGTCCTGTCGGTCCGTTTCGGACTGCCGGGCTGGATTGCCGCTGCTTCCGGAGCTGTACTGGCGGTATTAAGCTTTTTGTTCATATTTTTGCTGCCGAAAATCCGGTGGCAGCGCTGGCGCTATGAAGTACATGAAAATGAAGTTGACCTGCAGCGCGGGGTTTGGATTGTGAAACGGACACTCATCCCGATGGTGCGGGTGCAGCACGTCGATACCGAACAGGGCCCTTTTTTAAGGAGATACGGGCTTGCAACCGTCATGATTTCAACGGCAGCGACCGTCCATGAAATTCCCGCCCTGGCACTTGAGGAAGCGGACGTACTCAGGGACAGGATTTCCGAACTGGCGAGGGTGGCGAAAGATGATGTTTGAACCGCGCCGCCTTCATCCCGTTGCCGCGCTGATATCATTTTTGAAGTTGTTGAAAGAAATGATTGTGCCTGTCCTGTTTGTGGTGTTTGTCGGCCCGGGCGGCGAGGGGTCTTTCGAAAAGTATTACTATCTTGGGCTGCTCGTGCTTCTTGTACTGTTGTTGGCAGTCGGCATCGTGTCATGGATGCGTTATACATATCGGGTGGAAGGAAATGAGCTCCGGATTGAGTATGGGATATTCGTCCGGAAAAAACGGTATATCCCGCTGGAACGAATCCAGTCGATCGACTTCAGCCGGGGCATTTTGCAGCGGATGTTCGGGCTCGTGAAAGTCCAGGTTGAAACAGCGGGCGGCGGTGCGCAGGCTGAAGCGGTCCTTACTGCCGTCAAACTGGAAGTAGCGGAGCAGTTAAGGGAAGCATTGAAGCCTGAAGCAGTTGATACGTTTGAAGATGGAGTGGAAAGCCCGGAGACGGACAAGGAAGTCACGTACCGGCTGACAACAAAAGATTTGTTGATCGCAGCTTCCACCTCAGGCGGAATCGGGGTCATTTTATCGGCGATGGCCGCACTCGCTTCCCAGATTGATGAGTTGATTCCTGATGACTTTTTTATTGAAGCGTATGAGTGGGTTGTCGGTCTCGGGATTGTCGTAATACTTGCAGGAGTTTTCGTCGGTGCAGTCATTGCATGGCTGCTGTCCATTGCCGGAACAATTATTCGCTATGGGAATTTCACAGTTACCCGGAAAGAAGATGACTTGATCATCAGCCGCGGACTGATAGAAAAACGGCAGGTGACGATTCCCGTCCGCCGCGTCCAGGCGGTAAGAATATCCGAGTCGCTTCTCAGGCAACCGTTCGGCTATGCGACATTGTTCATCGAAAGTGCCGGCGGTGCCTCAAGCAAAGAGGAAGATTTTTCGACTACGCTTTACCCGATTTTGCGGAAACAGGAAACGGAAGCTTTTTTACAGGAAATCATGCCGGAATTCATGTTTGCATCCAGGTATACAGGTGCACCGCCACGGGCATTGCGCCGCTACCTTTTCCGCGCCATTGTTCCGGCTGCAATCCCGGCTGCGGCTGCCGCTGTTTGGCTCTACCCGTGGGGATTGGCGGCCCTTTTTCTGCTGCCGTCGGCCGCCCTGGTCGGGTATTTACGCTGGAAGGATGCGGGGTGGACGCTTGATTCAGGATTCCTTTTTTTACGGTACCGCCAATTTGGCAGGACGACCGTGGCCTTGCCGAAAAAACGGATTCAGTCCATGGAAATCAGCCAAAATCCATTTCAGCGGAGGCAGGCACTGGCGGGTATCAGCTCGGCGGTCATTTCCAGCTTCGCCGGTAAACATTTCGCTGTCAAAGACTTACGGGAAGAGGATGTTCTCGATATGTTTGAGTGGTACTCCCATGAGCGACCGGATTTCCTTGAGAAAAAAGAGGTACTATACCTGCCTGATTTAACTGAATAAGAAATCAAAAGAGCTTTTGCGGGGGCAAAAGCTCTTTTACATTTATCAGCAGCATGGATATGGGGAATAAGGGTAGTATGGATATCCATAGTATGGATATCCATAGTAGGGATATCCAAATCCCGGGGTTAGTAATGCCCCTGCAGCTAAACCTGTCAAGAAGGGATATCCAAAGCCGAACCCGGGACCACCGAATCCGAATCCGGGACGACCGAACCCGAATCCGGGACGACCAAATCCGAATCCTGGACGGCCGAATCCGAAACCAGGACCACCAAATCCGAACCCTGGGCGGCCGAATCCAAACCCGGGACGGCCAATCCCAAACCTCTCATCTGTCGGGTTTATTTCGCTATGATTGATTTCGTTTGATGTCACGTATACCCATCCTCCTTAGTATTAACAATTGCCTACACTAAACGGTATGCTTCCGGCAATTATATGACTGGGTATTCGTCTCGGGTTTTCAGAAATTCTTATGATAAATGCGGAGGGGGAATTTTCGAATGATATGGAAAAAATAAACACGCCGCAGCGTGTTCAAGAGTTTTATCGTGATTACTGAATTGGAGGATAGCAATTACAAGCATACCAAAACTGATCATCAGCGACAGCGTTTCAAAAAGACTCAGCACATTATCGCCCCCTTGTTTTGGCAGTTTCCCCAAAACCGGGATTGTCCTATACCAAAAAAGCTCCCGGTCATAAACCGGGAGCGGACGTTTTAAAAACGATTGAGCAATCCGATGAGAATCAGCACAATCAAAATTCCCCACACGATCTTCGGCCCGGTGCCTGCCGGCAAAGACCAGTTCCGCCTGGTTCTGGCAGGATAAGGGTTATAGCCGTACGGGCTTCCGGAAGCGGGCTTTCCAAAGAAAAGGGGCGCAATCGCCGCACCGGAAATCAGGCCGAACAGGTGGGCAAGGATGTTTATGTTGGCACGGGTAAAGGTCATCAACAGGCCAATGACGAGAATGGTGATCACAATCTGGGAGTTTGCCTGGTCTATTAAATCTTTCCGGAAAAGGACCATATACAGATAAATACCGAACAGGCCAAAGATTGCCCCTGACGACCCGACATGGCTGTAATATGGCGATTCCAGCATGAATGTGGCGATATCCGCTGCAATCCCTGTCACTAAATAGACGAGCAGGAACTTGCCTTTGCCGAGCAGCCGCTCAAGATACGGTCCGAAAAGCACGAGTGAAAAGGAATTGAACAGCACATGACCGAGCCCGCCGTGTAAAAAAATTGGCGTGACAAGCCGCCAGTATTCGCCCTGGGCAATCAAAATATTGACGCCGATCCCTTTTGAAGCCAGATCAGGGAAGAACCAGGCGCCAATCGCGATTAAAAAATTAACAGCGACAATAATAGATACAACAGGATAGAGCCTCAAGAATGTCCGGAAGTCTTCCGTTCTTACAAACATGTTCATGCTCCTTTGCAAATAAGGGACTAACGTCCATTTTATAGTAATTAGTGTAACACAGGTGCGGTTGCGGAAAGTACGATAAGGAATGCTATAATGAAGGCGGATGTACCCGTTATTCTTATCAGTATATGCCTGAAAAGGCTAAAAAAATGAGCTTACCCCAAAAAGACTGGATGGGAAAAAGATGATTCATGGAATCGGAATTGACATAGTGGAATTGGACCGGATTGAAAAATTGATGGAACGGCAGCCCCGGTTTTTGGCCCGGATTTTGACGGAGTCGGAACTGGGGCGCTGTGAAGGCCTTTCGGGAAGGCGGAAGCTTGAATTCATCGCCGGCCGGTTTGCCGTCAAAGAAGCTTTTTCAAAAGCGGCAGGAACCGGAATCGGTTCCGAACTCAGTTTTCAGGACATTGAAACATTTGCAGATAAGGCCGGAAAACCATACATAAAATCGGCGCAGCTCAACAACGACTACCGTGTTCATGTAAGCATTTCACACAGCCGCGAATATGCCGCTGCACAGGTCATTATTGAAAGCTTGTAAAGCTAGTCTGCATATCACCACAGTTTGTCTCATATAAATTTAGTGCGGTTAGGAGGGAACTGGTTTGCAAATCGTCACTGCAAATGAAATGTACGCCATTGACCGCTGTACCATGGAAAAGGTCAAGCTGCCCGGCGTCGCCTTGATGGAAAGTGCGGGCAGGGCCGCAGCCGCTGAAATTGTAAAAAGGGTGGACCGGAACGACCGGATTGCCGTGCTGGCCGGAACCGGCAATAACGGGGGCGACGGGTTTGTCATTGCAAGGTCGCTGCTTGCCGGCGGCTATGACGTGACACTCTGGGTGCTCGCTCCCGAAGAAAAGCTGAAAGGCGATGCCGGGTTGCACAGGGACATTTTTGCGGCATCCGGTTACAGGGCACGTTATGCTGAACAGGAAGGGTTTGACGTCCTTTTGGCTGAACTCCCTGCCTTTGATGTTTACATTGATGCGATCTTCGGCATCGGGATCAAAGGGGAGGTGCGCCCGCCGTATCGGGAAGCCATTGCCGCTGTGAATGGCATGGAGGGGAGAAAAATTGCCATCGACATTCCGAGCGGGCTTGAGGCGGACAGCTCCGATTATCCTGATGCGGTTTTTAAGGCTGATGTGACCATCACGCTGCAATGCCCGAAAACCGGCGCCTTTTTGTATCCGGGCCGGGAAGCCTACGGTGAGCTGGTAACCGTTGATATCGGCATTCCGCCGGCAGTCATCGAAAAAGAGACCGGAAATCGGCAGCTATGGGAAGAACCGGATGTCATCGCCTCAATGCCGCGAAGAAAAGCGGATTCCCATAAAGGCAGCCACGGAAGAGGACTGGTTATCGGCGGTTCGCGCATGATGAAAGGTGCACCGGCAATGGCTGCTCTCGCCGCGATGCGATCGGGTGCCGGGCTTCTCAGCGCCGCAGTTCCGGAATCAGCCGCAGATGTGGTCGCAACCCATGCAATGGAAGCGATGTACCGCCCGCTGCCGGAAAAGGATGGATTCATCGATTCGCTTCACGGTGTGGACATTGATGAATTCGATGCCCTTGCTGCTGGACCGGGGTTCGGAAGGCATGAAAAGGGGACGGAAGTGATAGAGTATTTGCTGAAGGCAGTGAAGGTCCCGCTCGTACTGGATGCCGATGCACTTTACCATGCCGCTTTCCTGAAAGATGCCCTCAAGCAGAGGCAGGAACCGGTGATCCTCACACCCCACCCGGGTGAAATGGCGCATCTCACCGGCATGCCGATCGCCGAGATCCAGTCGAGCCGTTTCCGGCTTTCCAGAGAATTCGCGGTTGAATTCGGTGCATTCCTTGTCCTTAAAGGCCCGCATACAATCGTGACAGCACCTGATGGGCGGCAATGGGTGAACACAACCGGGAACCCGGCGCTCGCCAAAGGCGGTTCAGGTGATGTGCTGACCGGTATGATCCTTGCTTTCCTCATGCAGCACAACGTAATCCAGCCGGCACTGAGCAATGCGGTGTTCCTGCATGGCCGGGCCGCGGATTATTTAACAAAAGCAGGACATACTTCCATGGATGTACTTGCCGGTGATCTCGTCGATGCTCTCCCGGCTGCGTTTTCGACAGTGGCGAATTAGCATGACGCATACAAGTTCTCTCCTTTGTCGTTACTGAGACAAAGGGGTGACAGAATGAAGAAGACATTTATACCAATGGTGCTGTCAGTTTTATTGGTATTGAGCCTGGCAGCATGCGGTGAAAAAAGCCAGGAAGATGTTATGTCTTCACTTGACGAAAAGCTGAATGAGATGTCCAGCTATAAAGCAGATGCCAAAATGACGCTTGAAACAGGAAAAGACCCGCAAATATATGAAGTGGAAATCTGGTATAAAAAGCCGAGCTACTACAGGGTGCTTTTGAAAAACGCTGAAAAAGACCAGAGCCAGATGATCTTACGCAATGATGACGGTGTCTTCGTACTCACACCGGCCCTGAACAAAAGTTTCCGGTTCCAGAGCGAATGGCCGGAAAACAGCAGCCAGCCGTATTTGTTCGAGTCGCTTGCCAGGGATATCCTGAACGATCCTGAATCGGCCTTCACGGCGAAGGATAGCGATTTTGTATTCGAAACAAAGACAAACTACCAGAACAATAAGATGCTTCCGCGCCAGGAAATTACACTGAATAAGAAAAACCTGGCACCGCGTTCGGTGAAGGTGATGGACCAGGATGGAAATGCCCTGGTGAAAGTCGAGTACTCCAAATTTGACTGGGACGCCGATTTTGATAAAAATGCATTCGATATGGACCGAAACATGACAAGTGAGCAAATCGACATGCCGACGATGGCCGAGCCGAAAGCCGATTCGTTTGAAGTGCTCTATCCGGTGAATAAGCCGGAAGGCGTCAAGCTCGTTGAAGAAAAAGAAATGAAAACAGAAAACGGCAAACGTGTCGTCCTCACATTCGGTGGAGAAAAATCATTCACCATGATCGAGGAAACCGCTTCGGCCAGTGAATCTGCAGCCCCTGTCATGATGGACGGCGAACCAGCCCAGTTGCACAATGCAGTAGCGGCAGTAACTGACACTTCCATCACATGGACTGACGAAGGCGTCGATTACTACCTCGTATCAAATGACCTGACAAAAGAAGAGATGCTCGATATCGCCCGCTCCGTCCAGGGCCAGGCGATTAAGTAAGAACAGCTCCGGGGGCTCAGTCTGTGTTATGCAGCCTGGGCTTTTTCTTTTTTTTGGATTGGCGCAAAGGAAGGCTGCGCGGGTTCGGAGGCGATGCGGTGTGTGCTTACATCAGCCTGGTGTGGCATATCCCGATCTTGATTCGGCGCGAATACTTGAAGGTTAGGCGTGAAAGCGGGTCAACGGCGTGAAACCGCACAGCTCCGGCGTGGATCAGCGAGGGGTTGGCGTGAAACGGGCCGGCTTTGGCGCGAAAACCTGAAGATAAGGCGTGAAAGTGTATTTGTTAGATCAACAAGGGTCACGTTCAGCGTGAATTCCCCCGAGATATTGCACAAATAAGCTTAACTATGACGTGAAACAGTCGGGAAATGAAGTAAATTGATCTCTATGACCAGCCCGGAAAGATAAAAAACCGACTAGTTTAAAAAAGTTTTGACCGAATTGTTGTCCTGCCGAAACGTCCATGCGCGCATTCAAAAAAATTGGAAACACCCTCACTAAATGGAAGGCCAATCCTTAGCCTCATCATCCGCAACCTTCAATCTTCACCCTCATCTTGCAAAAGAAACCTGCCGGGCAGAACTGCGGTTCAAACCTTTCTTTTGGCATTGACAGGACAAAGTGAGAAAATAGTAATCGAATATATGGAATGACAGTTTGTTGGACAAGGGAGGAAACAGGGCTGTGGCAATCATGCCTTATTATCGTGATACATGGGTTGAGATAAACCTTGATTCTATATTTGAAAACGTGCAGGGCCTAAAACGGCACTTGCCAAATAGCGTGAAGGTGATGGCGGTGGTGAAAGCCAACGCTTACGGGCACGGGGATGTCCAGGTGGCGAAAACGGCGCTGGAAGCGGGCGCCGAAGCGCTGGCAGTGGCCATTTTGGATGAAGCGCTCGCATTGCGGAAGGCCGGGATAACGGCCCCTATTCTTGTGCTTGGCTGGGTACGGCCGCAGGATGCCTCTATCGCTGCCCGGCATGGCATTACATTGACGGTATTCCAGCACGATTGGCTGCAGGAGGCTGCCGATACTCTTTCAGAAACGGATAAGCTCTGTTTTCATATAAAAATGGACAGCGGAATGGGCAGGATCGGAGTGAGAAACGAGGCTGAGACCAGGCGGATCATCAGACAAATCGTTTCATCACCGCAATTCAAACTGGAAGGGACGTATACTCATTTTGCAACCGCAGATGAGGTGGATACCGATTATTATGAACGGCAGTATGAACTTTTCACCGAGATGCTTGGCTGGATCCGCGACGCCGGGCTGGAGCCTGGGATGGTGCACAGCGGCAACAGTGCGGCGGCAATGCGTTTCCCCGATCAGGCATTCAACGCCGTCCGGTTCGGCATTTCCATGTACGGCCTGGCCCCGTCCGAGGAAATCAAACCGTTGCTTCCTTTAAAGCTGAAGCCGGCGTTTTCGCTGCACAGCAAGCTCATCCATGTAAAAGAAATCGGGCCAGGTGAAAGTGTAAGTTACGGTGCTACGTATACGGCTTCGGAAAAAGAATGGATAGGCACAGTGCCGATTGGCTATGCTGATGGATGGATACGAAAACTAAACGCCCTGAATGTGATTGCCGGTGGGGAGGTTGTCCCGGTGGCCGGAAGGATCTGCATGGATCAGATGATGGTGAGGCTCCCTTATGAAATGGAGCGGGAGACGAAGGTGACGCTGATCGGGGAGCAGGGCGGCCATAAAGTCACTGCTGATGATGCCGCGGCCTGCCTCGAAACAATCAATTATGAAATCCCATGCATGATCAGCGGACGTGTGCCGCGTGTCTATATCCGCGGCCAAAAAGTGACAGAAGTGAATAATTCCGTCGTAAATGATTAATCTATCAATGAATAAAAACAGGTAATTTTTCTTATTAAGCAGGAGAAAGTCGAAGAGTGGCGAATATTTTTTTATAGGAAAAGCCCGTAGAGCCTTTGCAAATGCCGATTAACGATGCTATCATTAATTGTGGAATTAAATGTGTGACCCAACAAAAGGTGTGTAGTTATGGTGGAGGTGTATGTGTGTGGCAAACCCGAACACAACGACAGAAATAACAATTCAGCTGCCTCAACAACTGGTGAGTGAGCTCGATGGAATCATTCAGCTTGAAAATGGAAACCGAAATGAATTCATTTACCAGGCTACTAAAATGTATCTTCGTGAACGAAAGAAGCGGCAAATTCGTGAATCCATGCGTCGTGGCTATATGGAAATGGCAAAGATTAATTTGAACATTGCTTCAGAAGCCTTTCTTGCCGAGGAGGAAGCGGATCACACCCTAGAGCGCTTAGTTAGCGGGGTGTAGGGTTTGATTGTTAAACGCGGCGATGTTTACTTTGCCGATCTTTCTCCTGTAGTAGGTTCAGAGCAAGGAGGCGTACGGCCTGTTCTAATTATTCAAAACGACATTGGGAACCGCTTCAGTCCTACGGTGATTGTCGCCGCTATTACTGCCCAGATTCAAAAAGCAAAGCTTCCCACCCATGTTGAAATCGATGCGAAAAAATACGGCTTTGAACGAGATTCGGTTATTTTGCTTGAACAGATTCGTACCATTGACAAACAGCGTTTAACGGATAAAATCACCCACCTGGATGAAAAGATGATGACCCGGGTTGATGACGCGCTGCAAATCAGTCTTGGATTAATTGACTTTTGATAAAAGAGAAACAGAGACGAAAAAGTTGCTCAGTGAGCAGCTTTTTTTTGATGGCCTGTTTATTGGTTGGTTTAAACATCTTACGGTCCAATGCTTTTATGCGGTATGGCGGGGTTTTTGCACTGGACATCGGGGGAGTGGTGCTGAATTGGGATTCAGTGCCATTATTTAGTTTATTTAGCTGATTAACGGTACTGAATGGGAGTTCAGTGCGTGTATTATTGGATGCCTTCTGAAATTATCGGTACTGAATTATGGTTCAGTGCTTCTATTTAGTTCATTCAGCTGATTAACGGTACTGAATGGGAATTCAGTGCGTGTATTTTTGTATTCCTACTAATTATAGGTACTGAATTATCATTCATTGTTCTATTTTGTACATTCAGCTCCTTCAATTTCACGCTGCCCCCCTGTCTTCTTGCGCCAAGGGGCAGCTTTCACGCGGTAAGGCCGGGTTTTCACGCCGGATATCGGCTGATTCACGCGGATCTCCCGCCTTTTCACGCCAAGTGGATGTTTTCCATGCATGCCGGCAGGGGCTTTCGCGCCGAACTCCGTGGTTTTCACGCCATTCCCGGCCAGTTTCACGCCGCCCTTTGTTGTTTTCGCGCCGAACACCAGCTGTATCCCGCGGTACGGGCGGGGTTTCCAGTCGGACAACCTCCAGCGCCGGCAGCTTTCACGCGGGACAAGCAGACTTTCACGCAAATCTCCACCAGTTTCATGCCAAACCCCACAGTTTTCGCGCGCAACTCCTGCCGAATCCCGCCAAAAGGCAGCTTTCACGCGGTATAACCAGGTTTTCGCGCCGAACACCAGCTGTATCCCGCGGTACGGCAGGTGTTCCCGTCGGACACCGTCAACCTCCAGCGCCGGCAGCTTTCGCACGGTACAACCGAATTTTCACGCCCCCCCACTCACGCCCCCCAACCCACACACAAAACCCCTTTCAACGAAATGAGTTTCAAGCCCTGTAAAGCGCTTACCTCTGCCTTAATTTTCCCCACTCTCCTCATCCTGCCGCAAATCCCTTCACTTCCCACGGTGTTTTTCCTTTAATGGTTGTCTTATGTAAGTTATTATTGTCGAAAGAATGACCAGATTCTGGCTGAAGTAAATATTTGTCATTTTTGTTCCCTTTATGGGCAGGTCTGAAACAGTTTTTAAAGGGTTTTACAGATAAGGAAAGAATATAGGAAGTATAGTTTTCCGGACTTCAAGGGCTTTTGGTAGAAAAATTGAACATGTTCCATGATAATGAAATAATAAGAGTGCTGTGCAGCAGCACAAAAAATGGATATGATGGCCGAAAACGCTCATTGGGAGGATGTCAATGGAACCGTATATTGTCGAAATTATATTTGATAACAAAGAAACAATTATCGATCGGTGGCTTGAGGAAGTTGGACAAGTAAGGAACAGCAAAAGGCTGACGAATATTTCGGATGATGTTTTCCGCAATACGAACTTTGAATTTGTGAATATCATCTTAAGTAATATTAATCTGGAGCAAACCTCTTTCTCCAGCCAGCTCAGTGATTTTTCCGAACGCCTGATGAAACTTGGCTGGCCGCTCAGCTATCTGACAGAAGGTCTTCAAATCTTCCGCAGGGTTGTTCTGGATTTGCTGTTTCACCAAAAATATAATGTCAAAAAGCACTTGCTGCTGATCAATGGCATTGATAAATGGATCGACCCGATCATCAACCAGCTTGTCGAAAGCTACTCGGGTTCCTGGGAAAATATTGTTTCCCTCCAGAAGATTGCTTTGCAGGAATTGTCTGCACCGCTTATCCCGGTTTTTGAAAATATAACCGTTATGCCTCTTGTCGGCACAATTGATACGGAACGAGCGAAGTTTATTATGGAAAACCTTCTTGAAGGGGTGATCAAGCATCGGGCTGAAGTGGTGCTGATTGATATTACAGGCGTGCCGGTCGTTGATACAATGGTCGCGCATCACATCATTCAGGCAGCTGAAGCTGTCCGGCTTATCGGTGCCCAGTGCATTTTGGTCGGCATTAGGCCTGAAATCGCCCAGACGATTGTCAATCTGGGGATCAACTTGAATGAGTTCCCGACAAAAAGTTCCATGCGAAAAGGAATGGAAACTGCTTTGAGTATGACAAACCGCCAGTTAACAGATTTGGAATAGGGAGGCAGCGGACATGCGAATACCGATATTAAAATTGCATCAGTATTTATTGATAACAATCCAGACTGAACTTGATGACCAGACGGCTTTGCAGTTTCAGGAGGATCTGCTGAACAAGATCCATGAAACGAGTGCGAAAGGGATCGTCATCGACCTGACTTCTGTCGATATGATCGATTCTTTCATAGCCAAAGTCCTTGGTGATGTCGTGGATATGTCCGGCTTAATGGGAGCGAAGGTGGTGCTAACCGGTATCCAGCCGGCGGTTGCCATTACATTGATTGATCTTGGCATTCATCTCCGGAATGTTCCTACAGCTTTGGATTTAGAACAAGGTCTGGATAAATTGCAGCAGGAATTGGGGGAATAGTCGAATGGAAACCCAATCCTGTGTACATGTAAAAAAAGAATGGGACATCGTTGCGGCAAGACAATTAGGGAGAAACGTCGCAAGAGAGTTGGGGTTTGGGAGTGTTGACCAGGCCCGCATTACTACAGCCATTTCTGAGTTGGCCCGTAATATCTACCTTTATGCAGGAGAAGGCGAAATCGTAATTGAGCCGATAGAGGATTCGGCCCGGGGCGGCCTGCGTATCATAGCAAGAGACAACGGCCCGGGGATTCGGGACATCAGGCGTGTCATGGAGGATGGCTACTCTACATCCGGAGGACTTGGCGCCGGGCTTCCTGGAGTGAAAAGGCTTATGGATGAGTTTTCCATTGACTCCAGTGATGATGACGGCACTGAAATTGTAGCGGTGAAATGGCTCCGTTAAGGGGGTAGTTGAGGTTGGATGAGAAAGACCTGATTGTAAAAAAGTATAAAAAAATACTGAGTGATTACTTGGAGATAAATGATGAACAGTCATTATACAAAGGGCAGCAGTTCAGCCGTAAAGCGATCGAGCAGAAGATTTCCCCTGAGGAAATCATCAGCCTTCATAATACGGTAATGGAAGACCTGTTTCCGGATCTTGATGAAAACATGGCCCGTTCGCTGGAATTTTTGCTTGAGGTGATGATTAATTACGGATTTGCTTATCGTGAACATCAAAGCCTCCGCAGCCGCCAGCTCGAGCTCCAGTCGGAAATCGAAGTGGCGGCCAGCATGCAGCAGACACTGCTGACGACAGAACACCCGGCAGTGGAATCACTGGATGTTGGTGTGGTCAGTGTGCCTGCCAGGCAAATGAATGGTGACTATTATCATTTCGTACAGGATGAAAATGGTTCCCTCAGTGTGGCGATTGCGGACATTATCGGCAAAGGGATTCCGGCAGCCCTTTGCATGTCAATGATCAAGTATTCAATGGACAGCCTCCCGGAAACAAGAATGGATCCGGGTGCGGTTCTGGAGAACTTGAACCGCGTTGTGGAACAGAACGTGGACCCAAGCATGTTCATTACGATGTTTTACGGACTGTATGATTCGAGTGATCATAAGTTTTATTATGCATCGGCAGGGCATGAACCGGGGTTCTATTATAATGCCAAAGAGGACAAGTTTGAGGAGATCAATGCAAAAGGACTTGTACTCGGCGTGGCCCGCACCATGAAATACCAGGACTTCCAGCGTGATGTCGACCCCGGTGACATGATCATCCTGCTTTCCGATGGTGTGACGGAATGCCGGACAGGCGACCGGTTCATTGAACGCGAAGAAGTTATCGACATTATCCGGGATTACATTCACCTGCCTTCACAGGAAATCGTCGAGAATGTATACCGCAAGCTGGAAAAAATGCAGGATTTCCAACTGAGGGATGACTTTACACTCATTATTATCCGCCGGGATGTTTAATCTTTTCCGGCATCGGGTAATTCAAAGCAGTAGCTAGTAATAGAACAGGGGGAGTGTGTGAATTGAACTTACAAATAGATGTTCGGGAAAAAGAGAAGAATGCCTATCACGTTACTGTAAGTGGAGAAGTGGATGCCTATACCGCTCCGGAACTCCGTGAAACGGTGACCCCGCTTACAAAAAATGAAGGTGCCGATATTGTGATCGACCTGTCAGAGGTCAATTACATGGACAGTACCGGACTTGGTGTTTTCATCGGAGTCTTGAAATCTGTTAGAGCGAATAACGGTACACTCAAGCTGACCGGCATGTCTGATCGTGTCACCCGCCTGTTTGAAATTACGGGTCTGAATGAAGTAATGGAAATTGATCCGGCAGTCAGGGGTGGTCAATGATGAACGAATCTTTTGATATGGTGGAAATGAAAGTTCCGGCCAGGCCAGAGTATGTTGGAGTCCTGAGGCTTACCGCATCTGGAATCGCGAGCCGTATGGGCTTTTCTTATGATGACATTGAAGACATTAAAATCGCCCTGTCAGAAGCCGTGACGAATGCGGTCAACCATGCCTATCCGGATGATGAGCAGGGTGAAATTGCAGTGGCCTTCGGCATTCATGAAAACCGCGTCCAGATCATGGTGTCAGACAGCGGCAAAAGCTTTAATGCAAAAGAAACCCGTGAGAAGCTAGGTCCTTATGACAGCTCTAAGCCGGTTGAAACAATAACCGAGGGAGGGTTGGGCCTTTTCTTGATTGACACACTGATGGATGAAGTGCAAATCAGTGATCAAGCGGGTGTTGTTGTCAGCATGACAAAATACCTTCAAAGAGACGAGGTGGATCAAAGTGCCGACACACAAACCTCAAAGACAAAATGATAATGAGGTTTATGAATGGATTCAAAGGGTCCAGGATGATCCTGATGATGAGACGGCACAGTCACTGATCGTTGATAAATACAATGATTTAGTCGTTTCGTTAGCCGGGAAGTATTCAAAAGGGCGCAGCATTCATGAAGACCTTGTACAAGTCGGTATGATCGGGTTGCTCGCAGCCATCAGGCGTTACGACCCGTCGTTTGGAAAGAGTTTCGAATCATTTGCGGTACCGACGATCATTGGTGAAATCAAGCGATTTATCCGTGACAAGACATGGAGCGTCCACGTTCCGCGCAGAATCAAGGAGCTGGGCCCGAAAATCAAAAAAACGGTGGAAGATCTGACAAATGAACTCCATCGATCCCCGAGAGTCGAAGAAATCGCCGACCGCCTCGAAGTGACAACAGAGGAAGTCCTGGAAACGATGGAAATGGGGAAAAGCTACCAGGCCCTGTCAGTGGACAGCTCGATCGAGGCAGATTCCGACGGCAGCACGGTTACGTTATTGGACCTCGTCGGCCAGCAGGATGACGGTTATGAAAATATTGACCAGCGCCTTATTCTTGAAAAAGTGTTCCATGTCCTCACCGAACGGGAGCAGGAAATATTGCGGTGCACGTATTTTGAAAACATGAGCCAGAAGGAAACCGGTGACCGTCTGGGCATATCCCAGATGCATGTTTCCCGTTTGCAGAGACGAGCCCTGAAAAAGCTGAGAGAAGCGATCAGGACAGAACCATCGGAGTGTTTGTGATATGATTTCCCACACAAAGTATGACAAAGTAGATTTATATGCACACCAGTCAGCCAAGACCGGAAAAGATGCCTGCGGCGATTCCTACTATATTAAGGAAACGGACGATTATTTCCTTTGCGCCCTGGCCGATGGCCTGGGAAGCGGCACGGAAGCGAGAGTTTCTTCACAGGCCGCCATTTCCGCCATCCGGGACAATGCTGACGATGACGTGCAAAGCCTGATGCAAAAGGCCAATAAATCCCTTTATAATAAACGCGGCGCCGTACTCGGTTTGCTGAAAGTTTATTACGATAAAGGGGAGCTTGAATACGCCTGTGTAGGAAATATCCGGTTTGTCATGTATTCGCCGAGCGGAAAAATCACACACCCGCTTCCGAAATCAGGATATTTATCCGGCAAACCGACCAGCTTTCGCGTACAGCGCTTTCCGTATGAACCTGACTCCTCGTTCTTGATGCATTCGGACGGACTGGAGATTCGGTCCATTAAAAACATCGTTTGGGAATTGAGATCCATCAAGGCAGCATCTCAAAAAATCAGACAGTTAATTGATAAGCCGAAAGACGACGTAACATTTCTGGTAGGCAAAATCGGGTAGAGCTTCTTGATGGGAGGCTCTTTTTTTGTTGGTTTCGCTAGAAATGCAACTTTCAACTGGGAGGTTATAACCTGACATCAACCATCGGCGCATGCGCAGCGTCGGATTCAGTTTATTCGTCTGATTTGGTAAAATAGAAGAATCCCAGATTGTGGAGGTAAAGAAATGACAGTAGCCGAACAAGATATTAATCTGGCCAAACAAATTGCCAGTGAAGAAAGTTTTACTGAAAAGCAGGCAGCGAATGTGATTCAGCTGCTGCAAGAGGGCAATACAGTTCCGTTCATTGCCCGATATCGAAAAGAAAAGACCGGCCAGCTGGATGAAGTCCAAATCCGTTCCATCATGGAAAAATGGGAATATCTCCAGAACCTTGATAAACGAAAACAGGAAGTCCTGCGCCTAATCGAAGAGCAGGGCAAACTGTCTGATGAGCTCAGCGCAAAAATCAAACAGGCCCAAAAGCTTCAGGAAGTAGAAGATCTCTACCGTCCATATAAACAAAAGCGGCGGACAAAAGCATCTGTTGCAAAAGAAAAGGGACTTGAGCCGCTTGCCGAATGGTTATTCGCCCTGCCGCGGACCGGAGATGTCGATGAGAAAGCTGCCGGATATTTATCTGAAGAGCATGAACTCCATACAATAGAAGATGTATTGCAGGGTGCGCGTGACATTTTGGCGGAATGGATTTCCGACAATGCGGATTACCGAAGCTGGATCCGTGAAAAGACATTTCGCAGGGGCTCTGTGCAGACGGAAGCAAAAGACAAGGCGAAAGATGAAAAAGGAATCTATGAAATGTATTACAGCTATAGTGAACCGGTCAGCCGCATCGTGCCGCACCGGGTTCTTGCCGTGAACCGCGGCGAAAAGGAAGGGATCCTGAAGGCAGCGATTGAAGCGCCTGAGGATGAAATCCAGGGTTATTTAAAACGCCGCTTGATCGGACATAAAACAGGCCCGGCTGTCCCGCATGTGGAAGCAGCTGCGGAAGATGCCTACAAACGCCTTATCCAGCCGTCAATTGAACGTGAAATCCGCAACGAGTTGACAGAACGCGCGGAAGAACAGGCCATTCACATTTTTTCTGAAAACCTGCAAAGCCTTCTGTTGCAGCCGCCGCTGAAAGGTAAAATGACCCTCGGTGTCGACCCTGCCTTCAGGACCGGATGTAAACTGGCAGTCATTGATGAAACAGGAAAAGTGCTGAACATCAACCTCATCTATCCGCACACTTCGGATTACAAAAGACGGGAAGCCGCCAGGATTTTCATGGACTTGCTCGCTACATACAAAATTGAAATCGTAGCCATAGGAAACGGCACAGCGTCCAGGGAAACCGAGCAGTTTGTGGCAGAGCTGCTCCCTGATGCGGGCCATGACGTTTCATATATCATCGTCAATGAAGCTGGAGCAAGTGTCTATTCCGCTTCCGATCTGGCCCGGGAAGAATTTCCGAACCTGCAGGTCGAAGAACGGAGCGCCGTCTCCATCGCGCGCCGCCTGCAGGATCCGCTTGCCGAACTTGTCAAAATCGACCCGAAATCAGTTGGAGTGGGACAATATCAGCATGATGTATCCCAAAAGAAACTCAATGACTCCCTGACATTCGTCGTGGAGACGGCCGTGAACAAGGTGGGGGTCAACGTGAACACCGCTTCACCTTCCCTCCTCCAATACGTCGCGGGGTTAAGCAAAAGTGTCGCCAATAACATTGTGAAAAAGCGGGAAGAGGATGGCAAATTCACAGATCGAAAAGAATTGAAGGGCATTCCGCGGCTTGGTGCGAAAACATACGAACAGAGCATCGGCTTCCTCCGGGTCCCTGACGGAGACCAGCCGCTCGACCGGACGCCGATTCATCCGGAGAGTTATAAGGAAACACGGCAGCTTCTGAAAAAAGTGGGATACACACCAGACGACCTCGGTACAGAAAAGCTGAAAGAGGCGCTGAATGCACTCGACCTGCAAGCGACAGCAGCAGAACTTGGCATCGGCGAAATCACCTTGCGTGACATCGTCGGTGCTCTCATCCAGCCGGAACGTGACATCCGAGACGACATTTCAAAGCCGCTTTTGAAAAAGGATGTCTTAAAGCTTGAGGATTTAAAAGCAGGAATGGAACTTGAGGGAACCGTCCGCAATGTCGTGGACTTCGGTGCATTTGTGGACATCGGCGTCAAGGAAGACGGGCTTGTCCATATTTCAAAAATGAGCAGAAAATTCGTTAAGCATCCGATGGACGTCGTATCTGTCGGCCAGGTCGTGAATGTATGGGTTGAAAAAGTGGATCAGGCCAAAGGCAGAGTCTCTTTGACAATGCTGCCGATGGAATAAACCTGAACAGAAAGAAGCACTGCTTTTTACGAGCAGTGTTTTTTTCTATAAAAAAACCAGCATTGATTCAGCATTTTTATTTGGTAACGGTTCTTCTCAAAGTATGCCCTTCGAAATTGATTGACTAGCCAGCCGGGCATAGCATAGCCTCCTTTTTAGTAGGTGATAAGTTATAAGTCAGTTTATGCTTGACGTCTTTTTTTGTGCCTGTATACTTTCTTTTATATGGAACTTCCGGGGTGGGAAAATGGAACAGCTAAAACTGCAGCAGCTCGTTGAAGAGATCTCAATAAAATCATTCGGCAGACCGTTTAAGCACCAGGCTGTTTTCAACAATCGCCTAAGGACGACAGGCGGGAGATACCTGCTGCGCACACACAACATCGAATTGAACCGCAAATATCTTGAGGAACTCGGCTCGGACGAATTGGTCGGCATCATCAAGCATGAGCTGTGCCATTATCATCTGCACCTTGAAGGCAAAGGATACAAGCACCGGGATGCCGATTTCAGGAAACTGATGAAGCAAGTCGGCGCCCCGCGCCATTGCAGCGCACTGCCCTCGGCGAAAAAAGCGGAAACCTTCAAACACTTTTATCTTTGCAAGTCGTGTGGTTTCTCTTATAAAAGAAAGCGCAGAGTGGATACAAAACGGTACCGCTGCGGAAGGTGCAATGGAAGACTGGAAAAAATCAATAATTGATATTGACGCCTGCTGTCCGGCTGTGGTAAATTATAAAAGCCGTCGTTGAGCGGACAACTTGAAACGCAAACAAAACGGCCGAAAAGTTATTGACAAAGATCACTTCATCATGTAAAATATAAAATGTTGTCATTATAAAAAACAAGCAGTTATTCCACTGAGATTGCCCTGGCACATTTGCTTCTCTTACTCAATTTAAGAGGAAGAAGCAGAAGTCGTTAGCAAGATCAGTTGAGGAAGAATAACAATTATTCCACAGTAGCTCAGTGACGAGCAATACATCCTGAATCTGCTACGAGTTGCTTCGACGCATTCACTTCCTTGATTTAGCTAGCAGAGGAAGAAGCAGTGTCGTTCGCCGAATTAGATAAGGAAGCAAGATAATCATTCCACAGTAGCTCAGTGGTAGAGCCCTCGGCTGTTAACCGAGCT
>JAENYN010000045.1 GCA_016841765.1 Guptibacillus hwajinpoensis | reverse complement strand
GCGACCGGAGGGAAGCAGGAACAGATGTCGCACTTGTGCCTATGGTGAAAGCGAGTGTCTGCAGCGCAATGGCACGGACTTGTTTTTTTAGCTTAACTGATTATTAGTAAACAGTATTATATATATTGATTATCTCTACGCATGACTTATTTAGTTATGCCCCAACCCCTTTTTGTTTTCATATAGGAAAGCATAAATGGTAAGCAATGAAGTATTTCGGCGCAGCTGCCAATTTTAAGAATATTGATAAGATCAACGTCAATTCTGTCTTCGCCTAAACGCTCGCCAATCGGCGAGTTTTTTTAGGCGCAAAAAATCAATTCGCTCTGACAACTCTGCAAACTCATACGCCAACCCGCACGCTAACTCATAAACCGCACGGACAAGTCATAAGATGATAGTAAAAAGCCGAAGGATGGTTGGTGGATATGAAAAATCGAGTGAACGAAGCGCGCAAACGGATTGAAAAACGACGGGAGGCTAGCAGGGGCAGGGTGATAAAACAGCAAGGCAGGCCGGACCGCTACGTGAAAATGCCAGGTGTCGAGGAGAAACACGGATTGGCGCCGTTCGGATCTCAGCCTAATCAGCAGACAAGCAGCAAAGGGCACCCTCTTTTCAGCAAGGAGTGGCTGATGTTCCGGGTCCTTGCCGCTTGTGCCCTTTTTTTATCTGCCGGCATACTATTTAAGGACGCCACACCGGGCCTGAACGAGGCCCGTTCAGTTGTGAAAAACACCTTTGAGCAGGAATTTCAGTTTGCAGCTGTTTCCAATTGGTATAATGACACATTCGGTACACCGGTCGCCCTCCTTCCCGAAAAAGGGGAAGAACAAGAAGAGCCGCCTTCAGGCGGGAAATTGGAAAGTTCATATGATTATGCAGTGCCTGTAAGCGGCGGCAAAGTGACGGAAAGTTTCGAGAAGAACGGCGAAGGAATTCATCTTGAGACAGGCGGCGGTACAGCAGTTGAAGCCGTTAAAGAAGGCATTGTCATTTTTGCGGGCCAAAAAGAAGAATTCGGAAATACGGTCATCATCCAGCATGCCGACGGAACGGAGACATGGGAAACATGGTATGGAAATCTGGAAGACATTGATGTCCGCCTGTACGACTTCGTTGAAGCGAAAACGAAAATCGGAAAAGTGAAACAGGGAGACAGCGGTGCGGGTTCGTTTTATTTTGCGATGAAGCAAGACGGTGATTTCATCGATCCTTTGAAGGTGTTCACGTTTGAATGACCTGTTCAGAAAAATTCATATCCATCCGCTTTTTTGGCTGGTGCTCGGACTTGGTATTGCCGCAGGACGGTTTACAGAAGCAGTCCTGATGTTCACGATTGTCTTTTGGCATGAAGTGGGCCATGCTGCTGCCGCTGCCTATTACAAATGGCGGATCACCTCTGTCATGCTGCTGCCGTTCGGAGGGGTCGCGAAGGTGGATGAATATGGGAACAGGCCCGTTTCCGAAGAGGCGGCGGTAATCCTTGCCGGCCCCCTGCAGCACCTTGTTATCGCAGCTTTTGCTTTCATTTTAAATTGGACCGGGATACTCGGGCCTGATTTATTCGGCCTTGTGATGGATTATAATTGGACGATTCTTCTGTTCAACCTTGTGCCGGTCTGGCCGCTCGATGGAGGAAAACTGCTGTTTCTCCTGCTCTCCATGCATCTTCCTTATAAAAAAGCCCATGCTGTTATGCTTATTCTTTCCTTTGGATTACTGACCATTTGTTCAGCTGTCGTTTTGCTTGTTATCCCCTATCAGTTGAATTTATGGATCGTGTTCTCATTCATCCTTTTTTCCCTGCGCCAGGAATGGAAGCAGCGGGGATATCTCTTGATCCGGTTTTTGCTGGAAAGGTATTCAAGGCCGGTCCTGACTGCCGGCAAACCGCTCATGCATTATTCTGTTTCCGGTGAAGAACAAGTGACCGGCCTGTTTCCGCTTTTCTACCGGTCGAAAAAACATCTTTTCCATCAGGAAGAGATGCCGGAAAAGAGCGCGGAGGAGCACCTTATTCTCCAGGCATATTTCAAAGATAAAAGGACGGCCTGTACAATCGGGGAACTTTTCGATTAGAATAAAGGACAGAATATAATCGGGAAGTGGGACGATGAAACATCTTATTTTGAATATGGCTGGGACGGAAAAGCGGATGGCTTTTCTCGAAGGCAGCCGACCGGTTGAGTTTATCATCCGCCATCCAGGGGCGGCCAGCATTCTCGGCAATATTTATAAAGGCAGAGTCATTGATGTCCTCCCCGGCATGCAGGCCTGTTTCGTCGATATTGGAATCGGGAAAAACGGATATTTGCATCGGGACCAGCTGCTTTCTTACAAGCATGACAAAACCGGGGAAGGCGCAAAGGACAGCCTTTCCATTTCACAGCTTGTCAGAGAGGGTGAAGAACTTATCGTTCAGGTGATAAAAGAACCGACTGGTGATAAAGGGCCGAGACTCACCAACATCGTTGAGGTGCCGGGACGTGCCCTGGTGTATTTGCCGATGGGAAACTATGTGGCCGTATCAAAGCGGGCAACCGAGAATGAACGTGAAAAGATGAAATCCACTGCCCGCCGGCTGACTGAAGGTCAAGAAGGATTGATCGTCCGGACGGCCGGGCTCAGCTGGGGAATAGCTGATTTAAAAGAGGAATTGCGATATCTCAGGCGGCGCTGGCGGGAAATGACAGGTACATATTCGGACCGGTCAGCACCCGCATTAATCTATGAGGAAAGTGATTTCATTGAGCAAATCATGACAGACGCCGGCCTTGAAAGCATCAAGCTTATCACCGTTGATGACAGCTCGGTTTGCAGCAGGTTGAAAGAAAGATTGTCCAGCTATCCAGCCGCACCAGTTGAAGTCGAATGTTACAGAGGGGAAAAAGGCATATTTTCTGCATTCGGGCTTGAACAGCAGCTTGAAAAAGCACTACAGCAAAAAGTTTGGCTTA
This sequence comes from Guptibacillus hwajinpoensis, assembly GCA_016841765.1. GTDB lineage: Bacteria > Bacillota > Bacilli > Bacillales > Bacillaceae_O > Bacillus_BL. Next base: position 31,352 of record JAENYN010000045.1, on the reverse strand, counting down.
AAAGCGGCGGCTACCTCGTCATTGAAACAACAGAGGCAATGACGGTCATCGACGTGAATACCGGGAAGTTCACCGGCAGGCGCGCCCTTTCCGAAACGGTCTACAAAACGAATATGGAAGCGGCCTCGGAAATTGCCAGGCAGGCGCGGCTCAGAAATTTATCCGGCATATTGCTTCTTGACTTCATAGACATGAAAAAGGAAGCAGACCGCATTGCTGTGCTGAATGAATTGAAACGGGCATTTTCATCTGATACACAGAGAACAGATATAAAAGGATTCACGATGCTCGGGCTGGTGGAAATGACGAGAAAGAAATCAAGGCAAAGCCTGCTTGAACTGTTGACTGCTCCCTGCCCGTCTTGCGGGGGGACAGGCCGGGTCCCGTCCAGCCGGGAAGTGCTGTACACGCTGGAAAGGGAACTGCTGGATTACAGGCGCAGCGATGCGGAAGCTGTCTGGGTGGAGGCGTCCGACGATGTTGCCATATTGTTGAAGGCTGAAAGGCAAAAGTTTGTAAATATAGCAAAGATGGAGCTTGTCATCACCGTCTCGGAGGCCGTCCGTCCGTTTGCCGTCATTCGGCGGCTGGGAAGTGCTGAGGAGATAAAAGAAAGCATTGCGAAACATTAAGATGCCGTTGACAAATAGACGAATGATATGATACGATTTGTTTTGTTATTATTTGTAGCGCACCCCGCTACAACCGCTCAGATCAGGTATTCAAGCATAGTCACCTGTAATGGCGAGTCTTAGTATATGAGGAGGTGCAGAGATGTACGCAATTATTGAAACAGGCGGAAAACAAGTTCGTGTTGAAGAAGGCCAGGAAGTTTATGTTGAAAAGCTTGACGTAAACGAAGGCGAAACAGTAACGTTCGACCGCGTACTCATGGTGGGAGGCGACGACGTGAAAGTCGGAAGCCCGGTTGTTGACGGTGCCACTGTTACAGCGAAAGTTGACAAACACGGCCGTGCAAAGAAGCTCACTGTCTTCAAGTACAAGCCGAAAAAGAACTATCGCCGCAAGCAGGGCCATCGCCAGCCGTACACTAAAGTTGTCATCGACAAAATCAACGGTTAAGGCTTTGGCTTATGATAAAAGTTAAAGTCCGCCGGAACGATAACGGCACGATTTCATCTTTTGAGATGAGCGGGCATGCAGAAAGCGGCCCGTATGGCCATGATCTCGTGTGTGCAGGTGCATCCGCGGTATCGTTCGGTGCACTGAATGCTGTCATGTCCCTTCTGGATACGGATCTGGAAGTGAGCCAGGGAGAGGATGGCGGCTTTCTCCGCTGTGTTGTCCCAGAGACAGACAGAGATACAGATGAGAAGGTTCAGCTGCTCCTTGAGGGCATGCTCGTATCATTGCAGACAATTGAAAACGATTATGGGAAATATATTACAATCAAAGACAGCAGGAGGTGAATATCATGCTTAAACTGAATCTTCAGTTCTTCGCTTCCAAAAAAGGTGTAGGTTCAACAAAAAACGGACGTGACTCCATCTCCAAGCGCCTTGGCGCCAAGCGTGCAGACGGGCAGTTTGTATCCGGAGGATCAATCCTCTACCGTCAGCGCGGCACAAAGGTATATCCTGGTGAAAACGTAGGACGCGGCGGAGATGACACTCTATTCGCCAAAGTTGACGGCGTTGTTAAATTTGAGCGTATGGGCCGCAACCGCAAGCGCGTAAGTGTCTATCCGGAAGCAAATGAAGCGTAAGCCAACGAAACTCTAACCGAATCGGTTAGAGTTTTCTTTTAGGCTTGTGCTGCTGCCCGGGAAGCCGGCTTATACATACATGAAGTACTCCCGAATCATATGCCGGCATGACGGACCGCCTGAAGGAAAGTGCCTGTTCAGGAAATTTTCCGCACGATAATAAGAAAATGAGACCAGGGAGTGCAAAGTATGAAAAACAACTGGAAAACGGTCGATTTGCTCCGTTATGCCCGCCATGACTGGCTGAACAAAGTGCAGCTGATCAAGGGGAATCTTGCTCTGGACCGGATTGACAGGGTGAACGAAATTGTCGAGGAAATCGTTATCGGCGCACAAAATGAGTCCAGGCTGACGAATTTGCAGATTCCGGTGACGGCTGAATGGGTATTGACGTATAACTGGACCGCCTCACCGCTTTTTCTCGAATTTGAGGTATCAGCCGATGAAGCGGATATATCTGCTTGCGATGCAAGTCTTGCCGGGTGGCTCCGGGGGTTTGCAGCAGAACTGGGGAAGCTTGTCAAAGAAGGCTATGAACAGCATCTGATGTTATCATTCCAGCTTTTGGATGAGGATCCGAAAATGGCATTCGATTTCACCGGCGGACTGCTTGATGTGGAACCGCTCCGCAAGTGGTGCCGTGAACATATGGAAACGCCGTGTTTTGTTTTTCGTGAAGCGGGTTTCGCAAATGAAGAAGTGACAGGGGTATTGGAATTCAGGCGGAATTGAGCCAAACGCCTTTGTGCAAACTAAATCAGAATGGGTTTTAAAGTGAGGTGAAAACAATGTTTGTCGATCAGGTCAAAGTTTATGTGAAAGGCGGCGATGGCGGCAATGGCATGGTTGCCTTCCGGCGTGAAAAGTATGTTCCGAAAGGCGGGCCGGCTGGCGGCGATGGCGGCAATGGTGCAGACGTCGTTTTTAAGGTGGATGAAGGACTGAGGACGTTGATGGATTTCCGCTATCAGCGCCATTTTAAGGCAAAGCGCGGAGAAAATGGCATGTCAAAGAAACAGCACGGCAAGAATGCCTCTCCGATGGTCATCAGTGTTCCGCCTGGAACGGTTGTGACGGATGATGATACAGGTGAAACGATTGCTGACCTTGTCAGGCATGGACAGCAGGCTGTCATTGCGAAAGGCGGGCGCGGCGGACGCGGAAATACCCGATTTGCGACACCGGCAAATCCTGCCCCTGAGATTGCCGAAAACGGGGAACCGGGCCAGGAACGCAATATCCGGATGGAATTGAAGCTGCTGGCTGATGCAGGCCTTGTCGGATATCCGAGCGTAGGCAAATCCACGCTGCTGTCCGTTTTGACCTCAGCCCGGCCGAAGATTGCCGAGTACCATTTCACTACCCTCAAACCGAACCTTGGTGTGGTGGAGACGGAGGATAACCGCAGCTTTGTCATCGCAGATCTGCCGGGCCTTATTGAAGGCGCACATGAGGGAGTAGGGCTTGGCCATCAGTTTCTCCGCCATATTGAACGGACCCGGGTCATAATTCATGTCATTGACATGTCCGGAATGGAAGGCCGTGACCCTTACGAAGATTTTCTGACCATAAACGACGAATTGAAAGAATATAATCTGAGGCTTACAGAACGGCCCCAGGTCATAGCAGCCAACAAAATGGATCTTCCATCTTCACAGGAAAATCTTGATGCATTCAAAGCAAAAGTCGGTGAAGATATCCCGATTTACCCGATTTCGGCAGTGACGCGCGAAGGCTTGCGTGACATGCTGTTCAAGGTGGCAGACCTGCTTGAGACGACACCTGAGTTCCCGCTGATTGAACCGGAAACAGAAGAAGAGGAACGGGTGCTGTATAAGTATGAAAAAGAAGAGCAGCCATTTGCCATTACCCGTGAAAGTGACGGAACGTTCATCGTTTCAGGGGAGAAGATCGAAAAGCTTTTCAAAATGACCAACTTTAATCATGAGGAATCAATCCGCCGTTTTTCAAGGCAAATGCGAAGCATGGGCATTGATGAAGAACTGAGGCGCCGCGGTGCTGAGGATGGGGATACAGTCCGCATCCTTGAATATGAATTCGAATTTGTCGATTAATAATGAAGGCAGGCTGGCGGAAAAGCACAGCCTGCCTTTTGATGTTCAATGGGAAATGAATATGTTCTCTTGGCGGATATTGCGGAAAGCTGCTGAAAAAATTCCGCCAGGTTTCTCAGTCACAGAGAAGACTGCGCTTGCTACTGTTCGAAGTGTATAAGAAACAATTTATATATCGTTAACCTGGATCCCTGCCGTTTGACAGATCAATAACAACAACCTTTAACAAAGCCAAAAAATAAAAAACACAGCCAGAATGGTAAAAATCTCTTTGGAAAGCGGCCCATTTCCATTAGAATGAAAATATGACTTTTCACATCATGGTTATATAACTGTCTACATAAAAAGCGGTCAACCGGCCGGCAACATATTAAATAGCGAAGGGTGCGGGGAGTAATATGTCCCATTCAGATCGACAATTTTATCTTGTTAGTGAAGACATTTTGCCGGAAGCGATGAAGAAGACGCTTGAGGCCAAGGCACTATTGGAGCGGGGGAAAGCCGAAAATGTCAGTGAAGCGGTCAATATGGTTGACCTCAGCAGAAGCGCGTTTTATAAATACAGGGATCGTGTGTTTCCGTTTCACACAATGGTGAAAGAACAAATCATTTCATTGTTTTTTCACCTCGAAGACCGCTCGGGCACCCTGTCCCACTTGCTGGGCATTGTAGCGGGTGCCGGCGGCAATGTACTGACGATTCATCAGACGATTCCGCTGCAGGGGCGTGCAAATGTAACGCTTTCTCTTGACACGTCCGGTTTGACGATCGATATTGATGAGCTGATCAGCCGGCTCAGAAAAATGGAGTTTGTTGAACAGGTGGATATTCTGGGGACAGGTGCTTGATGATACAGAGAAAGGCAGATGGAATAGAAATGGGAAACAGAGTGGGTTATTTGGGGCCAAAAGGCACGTTTACAGAATATGCAACAGTGAAGTTGATGCCGGAAAGGGAACATGTGCCTTTTCCAACAATACCGGAATGCCTTGATGCGGTAGCAGAGGGAAGAGTCGATTATGCGGTGGTTCCGCTGGAAAATGCGATAGAAGGATCTGTCAACCTGACGATTGATTACTTGATTCATGAACAGCCGCTTCCAATCGTGGGGGAAGTCATTGTGCCGATCACCCAGCATTTGATGGTCCATCCCCAGAATAGGGAAAAATGGGATGAAATTTCAGACGTATATTCCCATTCACATGCGATTGCCCAGTGCCATCAGTTTTTTCACCGCAATATGCCCGCAGTGAAATTGCACTATATGAACTCGACAGGTCGGGCAGCCGCTTTTGTACAAGAGCATCCAAACAGCCCCATTGCAGCTGTCGGAAATGAATTTGCCGCACAGGAATACGGCCTGGAAGTGGTCAAACGCAATATCCATGACTTTAACAACAATCATACGCGCTTTATCGTCGTTGCCAGGAATGATGTTGAGATTGCGGCAAGCGGTGAGGTAAAGCCGTCATACAAAACCACGCTCATGATCACTCTCGGCGATGATTATTCGGGGGCACTCCACCAGGTTCTCTCGGCGTTTTCCTGGCGCAAATTGAATTTGTCCAAAATTGAATCCCGTCCGACGAAGACGGGACTCGGGAATTATTTTTTTATCATTGATGTGGAAATGAAGCTGGACGGAGTCCTCATCCCGGGAGTGAAAGCCGAGTTGGAAGCGCTCGGCTGCAAGGTGACGATTCTCGGCAGTTATCCATCATACCTGTTTCAATGACTTTCTGGTGAAACCCTGCCGCATGAACTTTCAGTCAGGACCTGAGCAGAAATCCGGCGCGGTCAAGTTCACGGCAGGCTTCATCAAGCTGTTTGTCAGTGCCGGCTTCAATTGTATGCAAGTGGGTGCCATCTGTCAGCTCAGACAAAAGAGCGGCGTTCGTCTTATTCATCTTTTCCAGAAACAACTCGACGTCCTGCCGGGTTGAAACCATCACGGAGGCCGTTAAATCTCCGTAAACAGGATGTTCAATCGTAACATCCTTCACGGTTACACCATGGTCGGCAAGAATAAAAAGCTCATTGCGCGTGTCTTCTGGAACATGTTTGCAGGCGATGACACGCTGCCTCTTTTCCTCCTCTTGCTTCATATTCATATATAAATATCCCTGAGAGGTGGCGATAATCGGTTCTTTTTTTGCTTTTAAAAGGGAAATGTCCTGGACAATCACTTGTCGGCTCACGTTTGTGCGCCTGGCCAATTCAGTGCCGGTGAGCGGCCGATGCACCTCTTTCAGCCAATTTAAAATCATCTCTCTTCGTTCCTCGCCCAATACTTTCTTGTCTTCAGCCATTCGTTCCACTCCTTCTTTCAAGACCTTCGGTAAACATTCCGTTTATTATCCATTATACCTGATACGATTTTCATTCTCACCTGCGGACCGTCATAATATAAGCGAAGTATCATTCCGTTTCAATAAAATATTTTTGTCTTCCTTAGGCCTGCCCGATTCCCTGTGCTTGCCGCACCCAGCAGGTTTCTTCCGTCATATTGAATCCCTCCGCCGCATAAGTTGTTGTGAATAATAGTGGCAATTTGCCCAGTGAGTCATATACTGTAGTGACTTTGCACAGGAGGGAGATTCGCTCGTGAAAATTCATATCGTCCAAAAGGGAGACACCCTTTGGAAAATCGCTAACAAGTATGGAGTTGACTTCACGGAACTGAAGCAAGTGAATTCACAGCTCAGTAATCCGGATATGATTATGCCGGGAATGAAAATTAAAATTCCGACCGGAGGGGTGCCCGTTAAGAAAAAACAGATGCCAGCGGGGACAAAAATGGAAAATATTCCTGCCAAGAAAAAAGAGATGGTTGCTCCAAAAGCAGTTTCACCTTATGTTCCGCCAAAAGCCATGCCGATGATGCAGGAAGAATCTGAAGATACGTATATCAATATGATTCAAATGCCGATCAACTATGCACCGCAGCAGCCGCCGCAGCATCATTATTCCTATACGTTCCAAATGCCGCAATATCAGGAACAGGTTAAACCCGAGTCGATGGAAAAAATGGAGAAAAAAGTATCGCCTGCAGCCGAAGAGGCACCAACAATGCCGCAAATGCCGATGATGCAGCAGCCAATGATGCAGCAGCCAATGATGCAGCAGCCAATGATGCAGCAGCCGATGATGCAACAGCCGATGATGCAGCAGCCGATGATGCAGCCTCCATCCGGCTGTGTGCCATGCTCACCAGTGCTTCCGGGTTCCGGATTGCCAGGGTGCGGACCGGATGAAGCTATGCCGTATGAGGGCCAGCAGCCAATGGGCTACGAATATGGAATGCAGCCGGGCATGAATCCTGGCATGTATCCGGGTATGAATCCGGATATGGATTTCGATGAAAGTCCTGAAATGCCGCAAATGCCAGCCTCTGGTTATTATGGGATGGAGCAAGGGTATGGCGGAATGCAGCCGGGCTTTGGAGCAGCTGATCCTGGTTTTACGCCTGGACCGGGATTCGGAACAGCGGGTTATGGAGCTGCTCCGGGCTACGGAACAGGTCCGGGTTTTGGGCCGGGATACGGAGCAGGCCCTGGCTTTGGAGCAGGATCAGGATACGGGGCAGGCCCTGGCTTTGGAGCAGGACCGGGATACGGGGCAGGCCCCGGCTTTGGAGCAGGACCGGGATACGGGGCAGGACCAGGATACGGGGCAGGCCCCGGCTTTGGAGCCGGTGCCGGTATGCCGTATGCGGGAATGCCAGGCCAGCGCGAGATGGAACAGATAAATCCGGCATACCCTGGTGCACGATTCCCATTTGATGAAGAGAGCTATGAATGAGTCCAGGTCCAAAAGAGGCGATGTCAATCGAGATCGCCTCTTTTTTCTGTTAGAAGATGAAGGGGGCCTGGCCGCAGACAACTATCGTTTTTTGAAAAAGAACGTTGCTGTAGTTGATATTGGTTTGGAAAGCATGCTGCTTAAAGGATACACTTCTGAAAGGAAAGCTATGCAGCAAATCATTCTCCTGCAGCAGCTGCGGCGGAAAGGGTTTAAAAATATCCCGTCTTTTTTGGTGTTCCCTGCCGGTCAGTGGACGATTCCTGCAGAAGGGTCATGTTGGACGATAAGCAGGTATATTAAAGAGAGCGGTGAAAAGTTTTCGTATCGTTCTGCTGCCGGAAGGCGGGAAGGTCTGGAACTCCTCAAGTCATTTCATGAAAAAGCTTACGGCCTGCCGCAGGAGCTCGTAGCTGCTTTCCCTGAGTTTTCCCTTTATGAAAAATGGGCACTCCGTTATCAGGAATTTCAGCACTCAGCGGCGGTTACAGCCAGGTGGATCGGCAGGCCGGCGGTGGATGAATTGCTTTCCTTGGGAAAGGTATTTTTCAGGGAAACAGACAGCAGGCAGTTGCAGGAAATGGAAAAGGAGGCTCGCACAGCGGGATGTTTCATCCACGGTGATACCGTACATCATAATTTTCTGAGAACAAGCAGCGGGAGCCTTTACTTGATTGATTTTGATCTTGCAGCACCGGCGCCGCCCGCTTATGATTACCTCCAATATTTAAACCGGACCCTGCCCCATTGCAATTGGAATATCAGTGAATATGAAAATTCACTTGGAGATCTTATCCATGAAAAGTGGTTTTTGCTGGCTCTCCTTTATCCGGCTGACCTCTACAGGGAGTGGAACCGTTTTTTCCGCAGCAGAAGCAACAGGAACGAAGCAATTCACCTGAGGGATTTTACGCTGCGTGAACTATCGAACAGGAAAGAATTTGTTCGGAAAACCATTAGGGAAATTTAAAAATATGTTCCGAAACCCGATGCTTCCGAAATCTAACAGTGTAAATCTGCCCCCTTGATGCCACCCTATGGGAGAAAGGGGGTTTTTCCACTGAATATAAAAACACAGATCCTTTCATCTATTTTGGCACTCGGCAGCCTGTCTGCATGTAATATCGATGATCATGCGCGAAATGAAAGGTATGAAAACCCCGACCAGATCAGTTATTTCCACGAAGAAAATGAGGGGAAGGACAAAACTGGATATGGCGGGAATTACTTTAACCGCAGCGACGGCATGATTACACGTATCATGGACCGCGAGGGAGAAGCAGGCGGGGATGAATTCCCCACTAAGCGTTATGCCGATTACAATTACAGCGGCCATGTCGACTCTCTCGAACAAAAAGCGCGGTCATCTTATTATCATGAATATGAAGGAGCACTTGCCGAAAAAATAACACGCCGGGTTTTACGGATTGACGGGGTCGGGGATGCCAGAACAGTCGTTTATCATAACCGTGTCCTGGTTGCAGTGCATACGGATGCAAAGGATAAAAACCTGATAAAAACTAAAGCAGAAAATATTGCAAGGAAACTGGCGAAGGATAAAAAAGCCGATGCCGTAACGGACGATGCCACATTTGCGCGAGTGCGCAATATCGATAACGATTTACGTAACGGCCTTTCGACAGGGGAAGTCAATGAGGATATCCGTGACATGTTTGACGGCAGTGATGCGGTTACCGATTAAAAGCTAAACGTTCCAGGCGTGAAATTCGCCTGGTTTTTTGTCATAAAAAAGTATAAATTGTCGGCAAGGAAGTATTTCAACGAGGTTTTACGAATAAAGTGCGCCTTTGTCTTCACCTATAGGCTTGGAAAGAAAGTTCTCCTCTGATTATAGGCACTATCGAAAGCCAAGCGTGCCTATAAAGCAGGTACAACACAGATTATAGGAACGAGCCGGTGCCAAGCGTGCCTATAAAGCAGGTAATTCAATGATTATAGGCCCCAGCCCAAGCACGGCATGCCTATAAATCAGGTTATCCCTTGATTATCAATCGGCGAGCTTCCTTTCATTTTGACCCTTAAAAAAACGGTATGCTATAGTGTAGTGGGAAATCCACCGTGACTTAATGAACATCCGATAAAGCCGTGCTGGACTGTAAAGCCGGGTTTATTTATCGGAAATTTTAGACAGGGGAGGACTCCTCATGGCAGGACATTCGAAATGGAAGAATATCCAAAGGCGGAAAAATGCACAGGATGCGAAACGCGGCAAAATATTCATGAAACTTGCAAAGGAAATATTTGTTGCAGCCAAGAATGGTGATGGTGATCCGGAAACCAATCCCGCACTCCGCCTTGCTGTTGATAAAGCGAAAGCAAATAATATGCCGAATGACAATATAGAGCGTGCAATCAAAAAAGCTACCGGAGATCTGGACGGAGTGAACTATGAAGAATTCACCTATGAAGGATACGGCCCCGGCGGAGTGGCCGTCATGGTAAAGGTACTGACAGACAATAAAAACCGGACGGCTGCGGCGGTGCGCCATGCATTTTCAAAAAACGCGGGGAACCTCGGTGAAAATGGGTGTGTATCTTACATGTTCGATCCGAAAGGGTATCTTGTCATTGAAAGGGAGAACGTTGATCTCAGTGAGGACGAAATGATGCTTGAAGCAATTGAAGCCGGTGCCGAAGAAATGGAAGCGGAGGATGAAACGTTTGCGTTCTATACAGACTTCGAACGTTTTGATGAAGTCAAAACAGCTTTAAGAGAGAAGGGGTTTGAGTTTTCGGCCGCAGAAACGACGATGGTTCCCCAGACATATGCAAAAGTAACGGAAGCAGATGCGGAAAAGATGTTCAAGCTGATTGATATGCTGGAAGATGATGAAGATGTTCAGGAAATCTTTCACAATCTTGATACAGACGAGGAAACATACCTCTGAGGGATAAAGACTTCCATTTTTGTTCATACTATGAATGAGCAAAAATGGAAGTCTTTTTTATCAAGGCTGTATCCGGCTTATTTGCCGGAGCGAAAACTTGACTGAGAGGTGAGCCGTATGAGAGCGAAAATAAATGGGTATACGACCTTCTTGATCACAGTTTCAGCGGTGATTCTCGTTCTGACATTTGCAGAAAACGGAAAAGAGAGTGACGTGAAAAGCCAGGACCCTGTTCCGGTAACCGCTGACAACAGGGAAGCACGTGAGGTGAACGGTCCGCTGACTGTGACTGTCAAATTGCAGCGCCTGTATCTTGACGGGGAAATCAGCGAGGAAGTAAAAAAAGAAACGATTCTTGCCATGGAAGATTTTTGGGCGCAGTATGAGGACTGGCAGCTTGTCGATCAGGGTGAAAACAAGGTTGTTTTCCGCCAAAAAATAGATGATATATCTCCGCTCCTGAAGGCAAACGGATACTTTGGCCTTGCCGACAATGGCATTCTCACGATATACGAAGGGCATCCTCAGTCACAGAAGGCGATCCAGACGTTTTACCAAATCGATGTCGGGAAGCTGGAGAGCAGGCAGCAGCAAAAGCTGATGGAAGGCATCCCGATCCAGACGAAAGAAGAATATGTGCGTGTGATCGAAACATTTAAGCCTTATAAAGTGTCGCCTGAAAGCTAATCCGCGTGATTAGCTTTTTGTTTTTGACATCACATATCATAACTGCCGAGTTTTCTTAAGTTAGGCCAACACATGCTTCAAGTTTCCCCATTCTATGTTAAAATAGGTTAAGGAAATACATGTTCGCATGTGAGTTGCTAACAAAATGGATATTAGCGTACAGATTAATTATAAATAGGAGAGGAACACAACAGTGATAGAATTTGTTCACGGAAAAGTGGATTACATATCCCCTGAATATATCATTATCGACACAGGAGGGATCGGGTATCAAGTTTATTGCCCGAATCCCTTTGTTTATCAAAAAAATGAAAACGAGCAAATAAAAATTTTCACCTATCATTATGTGAGGGAGGATGCCTCCACACTGTTTGGCTTTAAATCGAGGGATGAACGCTGGCTGTTCGAGAAACTGCTGAATGTTTCTGGGATCGGCCCAAAAGGCGGCCTTGCCATTCTTGCAACAGGCGAGGTGCAGCATGTCGTGCAAGCCATAGAAAATGAGAATGAAAAGTACTTAACGAAATTTCCGGGTGTCGGCAAAAAGACAGCGCGGCAGATCATTCTCGATCTGAAGGGAAAACTGGGAGATCTGGCACCTGATTTGTTCCAGCCTGGAGAAGTAACAGCTGCCACTCCGCAGAAACTCCATCCTGAACTCGATGAAGCGGTGGCCGCCCTTGAAGCACTCGGCTATGCGGGAAGGGAAATCAAGAAAGTGATTCCGAAGCTTGAAAACGAGCATCTGACTACGGAAGAATATATTAAGAAGGCGCTTCAGCTCATGCTGAACAGCGGGAGGTGAACAGGGTGGAGGAACAGGAAAGGGTCGTCTCCGGAGAAGTGCAAAATGAGGAATTGTCACTGGAGCAATCCCTTCGCCCGCAGCTGCTGGCACAGTATATCGGCCAGGAAAAAGTGAAAAGTAATCTTGCTGTTTTTATTGAGGCGGCCAAACTGAGGGAGGAAGCCCTTGATCATGTTCTGCTATATGGGCCGCCCGGGCTCGGGAAAACGACGCTTGCCGCAATCATCGCCAATGAAATGGGAGTCAATTTGCGGACGACAAGCGGTCCTGCGATCGAACGGCCCGGAGATCTTGCTGCCATTTTGACTGCCCTTGAAGCCGGAGATGTCCTGTTTATAGATGAAATCCACAGGCTGCCCCGCTCAGTGGAAGAGGTGCTGTATCCCGCACTTGAGGACTTTTGCCTGGATATTGTCATCGGCAAAGGCCCGGGCGCACGTTCAGTTAGGCTCGATCTCCCGCCGTTCACCCTTGTCGGTGCAACGACGAGAGCCGGGCTTTTGTCAGCGCCGCTGCGTGACCGATTTGGCGTGCTCAGCCGGTTGGAGTATTACCGGGTGGAAGATCTAACTGCAATAGTGAAACGGACTGCAGATATTTTTGAGGTCCATATCGACCCGGATTCAGCCGAGGAAATCGCCCGCCGTTCAAGAGGAACACCGCGAATTGCAAATCGCCTCCTCAGAAGGGTGCGTGATTTCGCCCAGGTGCGGGGCGATGGCAGGATCACTGCTTACCTTGCAAACGATGCCCTTGAATTGCTGCAGGTCGACCGGTTAGGGCTGGATCATATTGACCATAAATTGTTAATGGGCATCATTGAGAAATATCGCGGCGGACCAGTCGGGCTTGATACCATTTCGGCAACTGTCGGAGAGGAGTCCCATACGATAGAAGATGTATACGAACCTTATTTAATGCAGATCGGGTTTTTACAGCGGACGCCGCGGGGAAGAATGGTAACAGCGAATGTATACGAGCACTTCGGAATGGAGGTTCCTGAGAACTGATGGATACAGGAAAAGTGATTGTGACAATCGGCGTGCTGCTGGTAGTTGTCGGCCTGTTATGGCAGCTGATTGGCCAATTTATCGGCAGGCTGCCGGGAGATATCGTCATAAAAAAGGGAAATACAACTTTTTTCTTTCCGATTGTGACTTCGATCATTGTCAGTATTGTCCTTTCCTTGCTTTTCATGGTTTTTGGGCGATTTTTCAGATGACGTGCGATATTACTTCCATGTTCGCGGTAAGTTCGATACAATTTACGGTTGTGGCGGCAACGCCGCCTTATCTTTGTTTAAGAATAGGTGAAGCAGATGGATGTTAAGTTATTTGATTTTGATTTACCGGAGGAATTGATTGCACAGACTCCGCTTTCAGACCGGACAGCTTCCCGGTTGATGGTGCTCGACCGGAAGACAGGTGAAGTGAAACATGAAAATTTCCGGCGGATCATCGATTATCTCGAAGCGGGGGACTGCCTTGTCCTTAATGATACGAAAGTGCTGCCGGCCCGCCTTTACGGTGTTAAGGAAGAAACGGGAGCAAAAGCCGAAGTACTGCTGCTCAAGCAAGTTGAAGGTGACCGGTGGGAGACGCTGGTGAAGCCGGCAAAAAAGGTGAAAGAAGGCACTGTCCTCACATTCGGTGACGGCCGCTTGACGGCACGCTGCACTGCAGTGGGCGAACAGGGGGCGAGGGAGTTTGAATTCGTGTATGACGGCATTTTTTACGAAGTCCTTGATTCACTCGGAGAAATGCCGCTCCCGCCATATATAAGGGAACAGCTCGAAGACCAGGATAGATATCAAACAGTGTTTGCCAGGGAAAGGGGTTCGGCGGCAGCACCAACGGCCGGCCTGCATTTCACTGAAGAGCTGCTTGAAGAAATCCGTGAAAAAGGGGTGAAGATCGCCTTTATCACCCTCCATGTCGGCCTCGGGACCTTCAGGCCTGTCACTGCTGAAAAAGTGGAAGAGCACGATATGCACGGGGAATACTACATTATGACAGAAGGGACAGCACGCCTGCTTAATGATGTGAGGCAGGACGGAGGCAGAATCGTTTCAGTCGGCACCACTTCAACCCGCACACTTGAAACGATTGCAGGGAATAACAATGGGCGCTTTGAAGAGTCGTCCGGATGGACAGAGATATTCATTTATCCAGGCTACGAATTCAAAGCGATTGATGGCATGTTGACAAATTTCCATTTGCCAAAGTCAACCCTGATCATGCTTGTCAGCGCACTTGCAGGCAGGGAAAATGTGTTAAATGCATATCAAACCGCTGTCAAAGAACGTTACCGCTTTTTCAGCTTTGGCGATGCGATGCTCATTCTGTAGAGCAGGCAAGAAAGGAGAAATGATCATTTAATGGCTGCAATAACGTATGAATTGATCAAAACATGCAAGCAGACGGGCGCCCGCCTCGGCCGTGTCCATACACCGCACGGCTCGTTTGAAACCCCTGTCTTTATGCCTGTCGGAACGCTGGCAACCGTGAAAACAATGAGCCCTGAGGAACTGAAGGAAATGGATGCCGGCATTATTCTCAGCAATACATATCATTTATGGCTGCGCCCGGGCCATGAAATCATCCGTGAGGCGGGGGGCCTTCATAAATTCATGAATTGGGATCGGGCCATATTGACCGACTCCGGAGGATTTCAAGTATTTTCTTTAAGCGATTTGCGAAGAATTGAAGAAGAAGGCGTCCATTTCCGCAATCATATAAGCGGTGAAAAAATGTTCCTCTCTCCGGAAAAAGCCATGGAAATCCAAAATGCCCTCGGTTCCGATATTATGATGGCCTTTGATGAATGCCCGCCGTATCCGGCGGAGTATGATTATGTGAAAAAGTCCGTAGCCAGAACGAGCCGCTGGGCCGAACGGTGTCTTGAAGCCCACAGCCGGCCCGGGGATCAGGGGCTGTTCGGCATAGTCCAGGGCGGTGAATATGAAGATTTGCGCAAGCAGAGTGCGCAAGACCTCATTTCACTTGACTTCCCGGGCTATGCTGTCGGCGGCCTGTCTGTAGGGGAACCGAAGGATGTCATGAACAGGGTGCTTGAGTTCACGACACCGCTTCTCCCTGAACAGAAACCGCGCTATCTGATGGGCGTCGGCTCGCCGGATTCGCTGATTGACGGGGCGATGCGCGGGATTGATATGTTTGATTGCGTGCTCCCGACCCGGATTGCAAGAAACGGGACATGCATGACGAGCGAAGGGCGGCTTGTCGTAAGAAACGCCAAATATGCCAAAGATTTCCGTCCGCTCGATGAACATTGTGACTGTTATGCCTGCCGTAATTATTCCCGGGCTTACATCAGGCATCTTGTTAAAGCGAATGAAACGTTCGGATTCCGATTAACTTCTTACCATAACCTATATTTTTTGATAAAATTAATGGAACAGGTGAGACAAGCGATCAGAGAAGACAGGCTCGGGGATTTCCGGGAGGAATTTTTCGAGAGATACGGTTACAACAAACCGGATAGCAAAAACTTCTGATTCAATCGGCTTGCTTGTCCTATTTTGGAAAGGGGTGAAAGCGATGAATACATTGGTGCAATTATTACCGTTGATTTTAATGTTCGTACTGTTTTACTTTTTACTGATCAGACCTCAGCAAAAGAAGCAGAAACAGGTCCAGCAAATGCAGTCAAGCCTGCAAAAAGGGGACAGGATCGTAACAATCGGCGGCCTTCACGGCACAATCGATTCGATTGATGAAGATAAGGTTGTCATCCGCTGTGGTGACGGATCAAGGCTTACATATGATCGATCGGCAATCAGAGATGTCATTAGTGAGTAAAAATCAGCAGCGCGGAGCCATAAGGCCCCGCGCTGTTTTTTTGCTGTTAAGGAAACTAAAAAATTTGTGTTGTGGATAAAAAGCGAGAAGGGAGTCATCCAGCTCCAGGCGCCAGCGGCTATCGTCATAAGCGGTGATCCCCTCCGGAAGGAAAGTTCACCTTCCTGCGGGTACCCCCGCTTATGCGTACGCCCTGCGCCTTTTTTAACGTTCTAGCCATTCTTACCGGCAATATTGACGCCGGCAGCCCCGCCGAGTGCCGCAGTCAGTAAAAAGCCTGCGTGATACAGCAGCTGCTGGATACTCAATCCGTTTCCAAACCCAAGAAACTGAATCAAAAAGACGACTACCAGGTAAGCAAGACCGGTGATGAAACCGACAAAGAGCCCTTTTTGCCCGCCTTTGCCCCCGGCAATAAAGCCGCCAGCAAACAGCGATGCAAATGACAGGAATAGGATGATCCACGACATCGTGTTTTCCGTGACAGAAGTAAATCGGAGAAAAGTTGCAGAAAGTGCACTGACAGCTGCCGCTATTCCCATCATGACCGCCAGCCCATACAAAACCGCGCTTGAAAGCTGCTTTAACGGCATATAATCACTCCCCCATTGTTGTCCCATTTATACAAGCTTATTCAGGGCCGCATGAAATAGAATAAATATTTCTGCAGTGTCCATGCATAGGATGGAATAAGGGACAAGGAGGGGAAGGGTTTGGCTACACTTACCGCATTGCTGATTTTCGTCATCAGCTACATATTTATCATCAATGAGAAGTTCAATCGGGCATTGGTCGCCGGAACCGGCGGCCTGGCAATGCTGCTATTCGGTGTATATGACCTTGATCAAGTCTTTACTGAATATATAGACTGGAATACAATTGCACTTTTGTTTTCCATGATGATTCTCGTCTCGGTCACAAGTAAAACGGGTGTTTTTGAATTCATTGCTGTCCTTGTGGCCCAATCCATAAAAGGGAAACCGATCCATCTCCTGTTCATGATTGCGGGAATGACGGCTGTCGGGTCTGCGTTTCTTGATAATGTGACAACGGTACTGCTGTTCGTGCCGGTCCTTTTGACATTGACTAACATTCTTCAAGTGCCGGCTGTCCCTTATTTGACAGTGGTTATTTTGTCTTCAAATATCGGAGGGACCGCCACTCTGATCGGAGACCCTCCTAATATCATGATCGGCCAGGCGGTGGATCACCTCACGTTCAATGATTTCCTCGTCAATCTTGCTCCCGTCGCCTTTATCATTCTGGTGATTGTCGTTTGCTGCATGGCCCTCATCTATCGGAAAAACCTTTATATATCTGAACAAAACAGGCAAAGGCTATTGGCGATGAATGCTGCTGACTATTTGCAAAGATCGCCTTTACTGTACAAGTCCATTTCCGTGCTGTCCTGTACAATAGCAGGCTTTGTACTCCATCCAATCATTCATGCCGATCTGACAAGCGTGGCGATGGGCGGGGCGCTTCTCCTGCTTCTGCTTACCCACCGGGAATTCGATACGGAAGAAGCTTTTAAAAATGTGGAATGGGTCACGCTGTTCTTTTTCATGGGCCTTTTCATGCTGGTCGGTGGTCTTGAACAGGTCGGCATCATCGACGAAATCGCCCGCAACATCCTGTATTACACAGAAGGCGATCTGCCGAAAACAACGTTGTTCATTTTATGGACATCAGGGATTTTATCCGGGTTTGTGGATAACATTCCATTTGTTGCTGCCATGATTCCGGTCATAACCGAATTTCAGGAATACGGAATGACTAATCTCGACCCGTTATGGTGGTCGCTCGCACTTGGTTCCTGCCTGGGCGGAAACGGCACATTGATCGGGGCATCTGCGAATGTGGTTGTTGCCGGCCTTGCCTCAAAAGCCAGGCATGAAATCAAGTTCATCGACTTCATGAAGGTAGGGATACCAGTTGTGCTTGTCTCAATGCTTGTATCGACTATCTACATTTACTTAAGATACTTGATTCATTACAATATGTGAGCATATCATGAACATAAATTTGCCTGAAAAGCCCAAACTAGGAAGAGGACGACCTGGGAGGGCTTTTTAAAATGGAATTGATTACGATCAGTTTAAGGACTTTGTTATTATATGCAGTTATTGTACTCATTTTCAGATTGATGGGAAAGCGTGAGATCGGGGAGCTCAGCATCATCGATCTTGTTGTCTTCATCATGCTGGCCGAAATCGCGGTCCTTTCGATTGAAGACCCGAAGGTGCCGCTTATCCAGTCATTCATACCAATGGTGATCCTGCTTTTGCTCCAATTTTTCACCTCCTTTTTATCGCTGAAAAGCAAAACGTTTCGCGATATTCTTGACGGGCGGCCAAGTGTTTTGATCGAAAACGGGCAAATCCGGGAAAAGGAGATGAAAAAGCAGCGCTATAACTTCAACGATCTTCTTGTTCAGCTCAGGGAAAAGCAGGTGAAAGACATAGCTGATGTTGAATTTGCCATATTAGAGACGTCCGGCAAATTATCGGTCTTTGAGAAAGAACAATCTGGCAAAGATATGGATAAGGAAGAGAAAGTTGTTGACTTTCCCATCCCCTTGATTGTTGATGGGAAAGTAAGCGGCAACAATCTGAAAAAGGCGAAGCGGGATATGGTGTGGCTAAGGGAGACAATTAGGAAAAACGGCTATGGCAAAATCGAGGATGTTTCTTATTGTTCCATTGATGAAACCGGAAAGGTTTACATTGATGAGAAAGACGAGTAAAAGACGTAGTTAAGAAACAAATTTAAAAGTAAAACGTCTAGGGTTTTCTTCCTAGACGTTTTTGTGTGTATTGTGATAGAGTGGATCGATTCACTTATGATTTGTAAGATGCTTGAATGATTTTTCCTCACATTATAACGCCAGCAGCAAACTTAGGGGGCTGGCATTTCGCTGCTGGCGCCTTTTGCCTTACTCTTTGAACAGCAGGGCAAGCCCTTTTCCGATCAATGGTATCGGGGCGACTTCTTCGCGTTTAATGAGTTTGAAATAACTGAGCAGCAGCACATAAACAAGGCAGGTGCCGGTTATTCCAATAAAGGTGGAAGCGTGTTTTGAAAATAGCTGAAAAAAATGGTTGATGTAAAAAAAACCGGCAGCTCCCGAAACAAGGATGGTTATAAAAACGCTGGCATAATTTTTCAAATAAACCGTATAGCCGATCGCCTTGATAATGGTTGCAAAATGGAGCAGCGTCACGAGTAACGTACCGATAACAATTGCGAGTGCAGCCCCCATGATTCCAAGTTCCGGCCTTGTTGCCAGCGCAAAAATGGCTGCCAGTTTGACGATGTTGCCGATCAGGCTGTTGACCATCGCCGCCCTGGCCAGGTCGAGCGCCTGCAGGGCAGCCTGGAGCGGCCCCTGGAAATAGTAGAAGATGAAAAAGGGTGCCATTATCTTAATAAACACTTCTGCAGACGATGACCCGTACATGATCTCCAGAAGAGGGCCGGAAAAGACGTAGAGGACGACAACGGCCAATCCGCCAGAAACCATCGAGAGCCTCAATGCCTGCTGCAGCCGGTGTTCTATCAAGTGGGACTGGTTTTTGGCCGCCGCTTCACTGATTGCCGGAACGAGCGAAACTGACAGGGAATGGGTGATAAAAGACGGCAGGAACATGAGCGGCAATGCATAACCGGTCAGCTCCCCATATTGCCTCGTAGCAACCGCGGTTGTCACACCGGCGATTGCAAGGCTTTGCGACACGATGATCGGTTCAAAAAAGAAAGAGAGTGAACCAATCAGCCTGCTCCCCGTTGTCGGCAGGGCAATTCCCATCAAGTCAAAAAACGTAAGCTTGCTTGACTTGATTTCTTTAAAAAAGTCCCGCCTCACTTTTGTTCTCTTTTTCAACTTGAACATTGTCAGCATATAAAGCAGAGAAACCAGTTCACCGATTACGACGGACACCATCGCACCGGCTGCCGCATATTCAACTCCGTAAGGGAGGAACATTTTTGCAAGCAGGGCGACAAGGGTGATGCGCACAACTTGCTCGATCACCATGGAATAGGCACCCGGCTTCATGTTTTGCCTTCCCTGAAAGTAGCCTCTCAATACAGCAGACAAAGCTACAATCGGAACAATCGGTGATATGGCCAGAAGCGGCAGCAGGGTCCTTGAATCCGTCAACAGTGTTTTAGACAGGAACGGAGCCAGCAGGATCATCCCTGTTGTGAAAATGACACTCAAGGTGCCGGTCGTTGCGAGCGACACGACAAGTATTCTTTTTATTTTTTTGGCATCACCTTGCGCCTCGGCTTCAGCCACAAGCTTTGAGATTGCAACGGGGAGACCGAATTGCGTAAGGGTGATGGTCAGAATCAAGGTGGGAAGTGCCATCATGTAAAGGCCGACTCCTTCTTCACCCATGATTCTGGCTACGACAATGCGGTTGACAAACCCAAGCAGCCGTGTGATCAAGCCAGCGGCCATTAATACAATTGTCCCCTGCAAAAATGTTTGTTTTGTCATTTGTTCCCCTGCCTTCTTCTCAAAACATCAGTTATCCTATACAATATCTATATGCTCGGGGAAGGGCCGAGCATGACAGGCTATCACAGACTGAAGGAAAACTTCATACAGGAGTGTTGGATTCTTGAAAGAAAAAATTACAGATTATCTTGTCGAACATTTAAGTTTTTTGCCGCCGGAGCTGGTCGTTATCGTCATTTCGGCGATGCCGATTCTCGAGCTGCGCGGCGGGCTGCCGGTTGCCTACGGCTTGTTTGAATTTTCGCTTGTAAAATCATTCATGCTTGCCATAATCGGCAACCTTTTGCCGATCATTCCGCTTCTTCTGCTGTTTCAGCCGCTCAGTGACTGGCTGATGCGGTTCAATTGGTATAAAAAAATGTATGATTGGCTGTACCATCGCACGATGAAAAAAAGTACCAATGTGGAAAAGTACGGGGCAATCGGGCTTATCCTTTTCACGGCGGTCCCGCTTCCGACCACCGGTGCATACAGTGCCTGTGTCGCGGCATCCCTTTTTGCAATCCGTTTCAGGTATGCACTGCTTTCCATTGCTGCCGGCGTCCTGATTGCGGGTATCGGCATAGCGCTCGGTTCTTATGTCATTTTTTAAAAAGCCTGTGTTAAAGAAAATGTTGATTTGCACGGGAGTTTTCGAATAGGCTTCGCATTTCCTTTGTGCGGAAAGATACTTGAAGCTTAGTCAACAGTCCATATCATGCGGGCAGCGGACAGATGAATCACCGCAGCAGCGCAGGGCTGAAACACAACGGGCTTATCACGCCATAAAAAACACCAATATCAGGAGGCGAAAAAATGGATACTCAGCCTATCTCATTTTGGAAAAAGCAGTTGGAACCTGTTCTGGAAAGCAAAGCGGAAGAATTCGGGTTATATGGATATGATGAGGTTTCGGCCTCTGAAATCTGGGAGTGCATGACGAAGAAGAAATGGCGGAAACAGAATATCGCCGAAAAAATGATGCACGAGCTTGTTGCCGATGTATACAGCTTGAAAGTCGGGGAATTTATGAGCTTTATGACCGTTGAAGCCTATAAAGGACCGGAATCTTCTGGTGATTCCGAGAGTTTGAATATCGAAGGGCTATGAATATTCGGAATATATGTTGCTGACACAAATTGACACATTCCGTGAACTATTTCATAATAACCTTATTGGTTATTGAATTAATGTTCCTGCTGGGGAAGTGATGCCGGGGCAATCTGCTGTGGTGCGCTTTTTCATGCATATGGAGTATGTCTCCTGAAGAATGGTAAGGGAGCGCCGGCTTTGTCGTTAAGGTTTGATTGGTTAAAAGCTGTTTTTTATCGAACCTGTTGTGCTGGTGTGACCGGCGCCCATAACTCATACATACCGGCTGCAGGGACCAAACAGCAAGGAGGAAGAGGGAAGCATGGTGAAAAAAGGCCGCATTGCAGCGTTTTTCATAATTGTTGTCATCATCGCTGCAACTATCAGCATGACGATCAAGACCGTCACATCAGATATCAAGCTTGGGCTCGATTTGCAGGGCGGATTCGAAATTTTATACGAAGTGAAGCCCGCAGACGGAAATGGGGAAGTTGACAAAGAGACACTCGTCAGTACAGTAAGCGCCCTTAACAAAAGGATAGACGTTCTGGGTGTCAATGAACCGAGCATCCAGATTGAAGGGGATGACCGGATCAGGGTCCAGCTTGCCGGCGTCAAAGACCAGAACAAAGCGCGTGAAATTTTGGGGACCACCGCCAAGCTGACGTTCAGGGATGTAAATGATAATCTGCTGATGGATGGATCCGACCTGGTGGAAGGCGGATCAAAGCCTTCATTTGACCAGAATAACCGCCCAAGTGTCGCGCTCACGCTGAAATCTGCCGAGAAATTCAAAAATGTCACACAAAAAGTGCTGAACATGGGACCGCCGAACAATGTGATTGTCATCTGGCTTGATTACGAAGAAGGTGATTCTTACAAGGAAGAGGCCGGAAAGGAAAATCCGAAATATTTATCAGCCGCCTCAGTGAGACAGGTTTTGAACACGACCACGGTTGAAATCACCGGCGATTTCACAGTGGAGGAAACGAAAGAGCTTTCTGACCTGCTGGATTCAGGGTCGCTGCCTGTCCAGTTGAATGAAATTTATTCAACATCGGTCGGAGCGAAATTCGGCGAGCAGGCGATGGATAAAACGATTTTTGCCGGCCTTGTCGGAGTGGCTTTCATATTCTTGTACATGATGTTTTACTACAGGTTCCCGGGTGTTATTGCCATTGTCACCCTCACTACCTATATCTATTTCATTCTCGTCATTTTTGACTGGATGAACGCGGTTTTGACGCTGCCGGGTATTGCTGCTTTGATTCTCGGAGTCGGCATGGCGGTTGATGCCAATATCATCACCTACGAACGGATCCGGGAGGAAATCAGGAGCGGCAAGTCAATTATGTCCTCTTTCCGGGCAGGGAACCGCCAATCGATGTCAACCATCCTTGATGCGAACATCACGACCATCCTGGCAGCTGCCGTCCTGTTCATGTACGGGACAAGCTCCGTTAAAGGATTTGCAACCATGTTGATCATCAGTATCCTTACCAGCTTCCTGACCGCTGTTTACGGATCGAGATTGATGCTCGGCCTGTGGGTGAACAGCCGTTTCCTAAACCGTAAACCGCGCTGGTTTGGTGTAAAGGAGAGTGAAATCAGTGAGCTTTAATTTTAATATCGATTTTGTCAAACACAGAAAAAAATTCTTTATCGCTTCCTCACTGATGGTGCTTGCCGGAATCATCGCCATTCTCACCCTTGGGCTGAACCTCGGGATTGACTTTGCCAGCGGAACCCGCGTGGAAATATTGGCGGACAAGTCCCTGACAGAAGAGCAGGTGCGCAGCGAGTTTGAAACTGTCAACATCGAACATGAACTGAAGGAAGTGAACATTTCCGGCGATAACCGTGAAATCGGTGTGGCCCGGTTTATCGGTGTGCTTTCAAAAGAAGAGATAGGTACTGTGAAGACCCATTTCAATGATCTTTATGGAGCGGAGCCCAATATAAGCACTGTATCTCCCACTGTCGGAAAAGAGTTGGCCAGAAACGCGTTCATCGCTGTGATGATCGCTTCTGCCGGCATCATCTTATATGTGACGATCCGTTTTGAAATCTTTTTTGCACTTGCTGCAATTGTTGCACTGCTGCATGATGCGTTTTTTATCATTGTGCTGTTCAGCCTGCTGCAATTGGAAGTCGACCTTACGTTCATTGCTGCTGTATTGACAATTGTCGGCTACTCAATCAATGATACGATTGTCACCTTTGACCGCATCCGGGAAAATCTTAAATACCGGAAGAAAGTCAAGTCGTTCGACGATCTTGCTGAAGTGGTGAATTTGAGCCTCCAGCAAACCTTAAGCCGTTCCATCAATACCGTCCTGTCAACTGTGTTTGCCGCTGCAGCACTTTTGATATTCGGCGGTGAAGCAATCAGGAACTTTTCCTTTGCGCTGATGGTCGGACTGGTTGCAGGAACGTATTCCTCCCTTTTCATTGCTTCACAGCTATGGCTCATCTGGAAAGGAAAGCAGCTGGAACGCCAGAAGTTCCAATCTGCACCGAATCCGGAATCTTGATAAACGTGCAGAGGCATGGCATAAACGATGCTGTTTTCATGAAAATACAGACAACCGGCATAAGAATCAGCAGGAGGCTGGGACGTAAGTATTTCTGCTAATGTTAAACCCGAACGATTAGGTGAGATTTCAAGGAATCTTTCACCTGACCGTTCGGGTCTTTATTTACTCTCTTTTTAATTTTGCATACTATTATTTAAAACTAAGTGGAATGAAGCGGAGGACACTCGACTCCGACGGGAAATAGAGGAAAGGCTGAGACCCCGCAGGCGCAGCCGAGGAGGCTCAGCTTCCTCCCCGTGGCAAAGAAGACACTGTGAGTGCGACCGGAGGGAAGCAGGAACAGATGTCGCACTTGTGCCTATGGTGAAAGCGAGTGTCCGCAGCGCAATGGAACGAACTTGTTTTTTCAGCTTAACTGATTATTTGTAAACAGCATTACGTTGAATTTATATTGTTCGTCCCTAAGCATGCTTTATTTAGTTATGTCCCAGCCTCTTTTCTTTTTGGGATCTTACAACGAATGGGTCATATTTAAATTGCTGGTTTGCTGTTAGGATAGTGGATAAAAAGTGCGAAACCGTCCCTGTTGGTAAGAAAAGAAAAGAACCAGAAGCCTTTATTTGTTATTTGTATTATAATTTATGTGCAATACATACGGTCCTAATAGGTTTCCTGTAAACTGCAGGGAGTTGTCCCCCCAGATTACGGGTATCATTTAAATAGTGGAAACTGGAGAAAGGCGTGATTGCAGATGAAAGGGCAATGGTCATTGATTTTAAGCCTTGTATTTGCTTTGATTGTGGCGGTATTCGCCGTGATCAATGTGGAACCCGTGACAGTCGATTACTTATTCGGAACAAGTGAATGGCCGCTTATTCTCGTCATTCTCGGGTCGGCTCTATTAGGAGGGCTTGCTGTGGGTTCAATCGGAATAGTGCGGGTTTATAGGCTCCAGCGCAAGATCAAACTCTGTGAAAATGAGAAGAACAGACTGGGAGAAGAAATGGAGCGCCTGAATGAACCGGATAAATCAAAAGAAACAGTACAAGCTGCCGAGGAGGATGAGCCGGAGTCCGAGGACGGAGAAACCCCAAAAAATATGAAGCCATAACCGCATTGCCACCCCAATAATCCTTTAGTATAATGAACGGGTTAAGGGGTGGTTTAATGTTGAAACCGAAAACCCGCTGGGAAATCCGGAATCAAACCTACGGAACAAAAGCTGAAGAGTTTGCGGCAGAGCTGGGCATTTCGCCGCTGACCGCTTCCCTTTTGCTGAACCGCGGAATAAATGAATTGGAACAAGCGAAACGTTTTTTGGATCCTCTGGGACAGGATTTCTATGACCCTTTTTTAATGGATGGCATGAAGGCGGCCATTGACCGAATCTATCAAGCTATCAACTCAGGGGAGAAAATCCTCGTGTTCGGAGATTATGATGCGGATGGAGTCAGCAGCACGGTCATCATGCTGGATGCTCTCCGGTCGGCAGGTGCGAACGTCGATTTTTATATTCCCAACCGTTTTACGGAAGGCTACGGCCCGAATGAACCTGCTTTCGAGAAAGCGAGGGATGAGGGGGTTTCTCTGATCATTACGGTGGATACGGGGATTTCGGCCCTGAATGAAGCAAAGGCAGCTAAAGAAATGGGGCTTGATTTAATCATTACCGACCATCACGAGCCGCAGCCTGAACTGCCTGAAGCTCTAGCAATCATTCATCCGAAGCTGCCGGGCGGATCTTACCCTTTTCACCAGCTCGCAGGGGCAGGGGTCGCTTTAAAAGTTGCCCATGCATTACTGGGCACGCTGCCTGAGCACCTGGTGGAAATATCGGCAATCGGCACAATCGCAGACCTGGTGCCCTTGAAAGATGAAAACCGGCTGATAGCAGTCAAAGGGCTTCAGCTGATGAACAACACCCGAAACCAGGGGCTGAAAGCTCTGTTGAAGGTGAGCGGAGTTGACGGAAAAATAGATGAGGAGACAGTCGGATTTGCTGTCGGTCCCCGCATTAATGCGGCAGGAAGGCTCGGGCAGGCCGATCCGGCCGTCCACTTGCTGTCTTCCAAGACTGCAGAAGAAGCTGCAGAAATTGCTGCTGAAATAGATGAACTGAATAAAGAACGGCAGCAGCTTGTCAGCACAATGACTGAAGAGGCCATTTCTGAAGTAGATGAAAAATTCCCGCCTGATTCAAATAAGGTCCTTGTCATTGCCCGACCGAATTGGAACGCGGGAGTTATCGGCATTGTCGCTTCACGGCTCGTCGACAGGTATTACCGGCCTGCCATTATCCTGTCAATCGATGAGGAGACAGGGCTCGCCAAAGGATCCGCCCGTTCCATTGACGGCTTCGATATGTTCCGGAACCTTTCGGAATGCCGGGACATCCTGCCCCATTTCGGGGGTCATCCGATGGCAGCCGGCATGACGCTTAAGGTGGAGGACATCGAAGAATTAAGAGACAGGCTCAATACGCAGGCTTCCGAAGTGTTGACTGATAATGAACTGATTCCGAAAACGGAAATCGATATTTCCTGCCCGGTTGAAGAAATAAGCCTTGAATTGATTGAACAGATCAAAAAGCTTGCTCCGTTCGGAATGGGGAACCCGAAACCGCGGGTGCTCATTGAAGAATCCGAAGTGAAAGAACTCCGCCGCATCGGGAGCAGCCAAAATCACCTGAAACTGCTTATCGGGCCTCAAGAAGGCATGGGGCTGGATGTGATCGGTTTCGGCTTCGGGGAGAAATTTGAAGAAATCTCACCTTCCGCCCGGCTGTCAGCCGTCGGTGAGCTGGCAATCAATGAATGGAACGGCCGCCGTAAACCGCAGCTCATGCTGCGAGATCTCGGGATTGACACCTGGCAGCTATTCGATTGGCGCGGAGCCGGGAACCTGAAAAAACGGCTATCAGCACTTGACTGTGAACATACAGTAATGGCTGCGTTTAATCCGGAAACATTATCATCTCTTGGATTGGAACAAACGGATTGCCCCATTATTAAGGGCTGGGATGATAATGGTGTAACCATTGAAAGCCTTTCCGATAGGCATCTCGTGCTGCTTGATCTGCCGCATGATTTCAGCATGCTTGAAAACCTTTTGGCGGGAGGAATGCCGGAACGGATTTATGCTGTATTCCTGCAGCAGGATGAGCACTTTTTCAGCACCTTGCCGAAAAGGGAACATTTCAAATGGTTCTACGCATTTTTACTTAAGCAAAAAAGGTTTGATCTCAATAAATATGGGGCTGAACTTTCCCGGCGCAAAGGATGGTCAAGGGAAACGATAAACTTCATGTCAAAAGTGTTTTTTGACCTGGAATTTGTTACAATAGAGAATGGACTTATCAAAGTAAACGATAAACCACAAAAACGTGATATAACCAGTTCTGAAACATATAAAAGGAAACAGGCCCGCCTGGAAGTCGAACAGGAGCTGTATTACTCTTCCTATCACCAATTAAGGCAGTGGTTTGAACAGTTATATAAACGGTTGTTACAAGTTGAGGAGGCCATAAAGTAATGGATTACAAGAAATATATCACAGTGGTGCCGGATTATCCGAAAGAAGGAATTAAATTCAAGGATATCACGACGCTGATGGATAAAGGCGATGTATATAAAGCTGCTACAGATGAGATTGTTGAATATGCAAAAGAAAAAGATATCGATGTAATCGTCGGCCCGGAGGCACGCGGGTTCATCATCGGCTGTCCTGTTTCCTACGCGCTGGGCATCGGGTTTGCACCTGTCCGGAAAGAAGGCAAGTTGCCGCGCGAAGTGATCAAGGTTGATTACGGGCTTGAATACGGAAAAGATGTACTCACTATGCATAAGGATGCCATCAAACCGGGCCAGCGCGTCCTGATAACAGACGACTTGCTCGCAACCGGCGGCACGATTGAAGCGTCAATTAACCTGGTCGAACAGCTTGGGGGAGTGGTGGCAGGCATCGCCTTCCTGATTGAATTGACATACTTGAACGGCCGGGACAAGCTCAAAGGATATGATATTCTAACCCTTGTACAATACTAAAATGCTGCTTGAATAAGGAAGTGCTCAGTATCTTACGGAGTGCTTCCTTCATTTTATAAATAATTCGCAAAAGGAAGGAATTGTTTCGACAAAATTCAGCATCTTTCTTTACAACCGGGCTTCTTTTCGTGATAATGAGTAAAATAAAGCCTTCTGCTGATTGCCAGAGAAGGCAGGCACCATAGCGGGCACTTCCGCTTATTATTTAAAGTAAAATTATACCAGGGTGATACCATTGACAACTGATCAGATTCTTACCGCTCAACAAGTGGTCGAACGTGCAAAAGAATATTTGCCTGCTGAGGATATTGATACTGTGGAAAGAGCGTATAAATTCGCCGAAAAAGCCCACAGTGAGCAATATCGGAAATCAGGCGAACCGTACATCATACATCCGATTCAGGTTGCAGGCATCCTGGTTGATCTTCACCTTGATCCTGAAACCATCGCAGCCGGTTTTCTTCATGATGTCGTCGAAGACACAGACTATACGCTTGATGATATAAAAGAAGCGTTCAATGAAGAAGTGGCCATGCTTGTTGATGGGGTAACGAAGCTAGGTAAAATCAAATATAAATCAAAAGAGGCGCAGCAGGCCGAGAACCACCGCAAGATGTTTGTGGCGATGGCACAGGATATCCGCGTCATTTTAATCAAGCTTGCCGACCGCCTTCACAATATGAGGACACTGAAGCACCTCCCTCCGGAAAAGCAGCGGAGAATCGCGAATGAGACGATTGAAATCTTTTCACCGCTTGCCCACCGTCTCGGGATATCGACGATCAAATGGGAACTTGAAGATACGGCACTTCGTTATTTGAATCCGCAGCAATACTATCGTATCGTCAATTTGATGAAACAGAAGCGGGCCGAGCGTGAAGAATATATCGAGGAAGTGATGGACGATATCCGGACACGGCTTGAGGAAGTGAATATCCAGGCCGAAATGTCAGGAAGGCCGAAGCATATTTACAGCATCTACCGCAAGATGGTGAAGCAAAACAAGCAGTTCAATGAAATATATGACCTGCTTGCTGTCAGGGTCATTGTGAAAAGCATCAAAGATTGCTATGCGGTCCTTGGCATCATCCACACATGCTGGAAGCCGATGCCAGGCAGATTCAAAGATTACATTGCAATGCCGAAGCCGAATATGTATCAATCCCTTCATACAACAGTAATCGGCCCGAAAGGCGATCCGCTTGAGGTGCAGATCAGGACCCCTGATATGCACGAAGTTGCCGAATATGGAATCGCGGCCCACTGGGCATATAAAGAAGGCCAGGATGTCAAAGGGAATACGCCTCCTTTTGATAAAAAACTGAGCTGGTTCCGTGAAATACTGGAATGGCAAAATGAAACAGATGCCGAAGAATTCATGGAATCGCTCAAAATTGACCTATTCTCGGACATGGTGTTCGTTTTTACGCCAAAAGGGGATGTCATCGAACTTCCGGCTGGATCTGTGCCAATCGATTTTGCATACCGGATCCATACCGAAATTGGCAACAAAACGATCGGTGCGAAAGTGAACGGAAAAATGGTCACTCTCGATTACCGCCTCAAAACCGGCGATATCGTGGAAATCATGACATCAAAACACTCGTATGGACCGAGTAAGGACTGGCTCAAGCTTACCCAGACGTCCCAGGCGAAAAATAAAATCCGCCAGTATTTCAAGAGGCAGCGCCGTGAAGAAAACGTCGCCAAAGGCCGGGAAATGGTGGAAAAAGAACTGAAAAGCCAGGAATTCAATGTGAAGGAAGTGCTCAAGCCGGAAAACCTCGAGGCGGTTGCCGAAAAATTCAACTTCGCCAATGAGGAAGACATGTATGCAGCTGTCGGCTACAACGGGATCACAGCTTCCCAGATTGTGACGAGGCTCACCGATAAAATCCGCAAAAAGAGGGCGGAAAGTGAAGAGTCGATTGAAGCTGCACTTTCCGAAGTGCGGAAACCGCCTACAAAAAGCAAAAAAGATGCCGGTGTTCGGGTCAAAGGCATTGACAATATGCTTGTCAGACTGTCAAAATGCTGCAGTCCGGTGCCCGGCGACGATATTGTCGGCTATATTACGAAAGGCAGAGGGGTTTCGGTGCATCGGTCCGATTGCCCGAATGTGCTGGCCGATGATGCGAAAGACCGCCTGCTGCCGGTTGATTGGGAAGCCGGTGCACAGGACAGTCTCCATTACAACGTTGATATCGAAATCAGCGGCTATGACCGCCGCGGCCTGCTCAATGAAGTCCTTCAGGCTGTCAATGAAACGAAAACGAACATTACCGCTGTCACTGGCAAATCGGACCGGAATAAAATGGCGACAATTAACATTTCCATTTCCATACACAACGTGAACCATCTGCAAAAAGTGGTGGAACGGATCAAGCAAATATCCGATGTTTATTCAGTCCGGCGCATTATGCAATAAGCCGCTCCCAGAGCGGCTTTTTGCATTTTGAATGTCTTCAGTAATAAAGCATCAAAAAGGAGTGCAGGAAAATCATGAGGGTAGTTGTGCAAAGGGCAAAAAATGCAAAAGTGGAAGTCGGTGGGCGGATCACCGGCCAAATCGAACACGGCCTTATGCTGCTTGTCGGAATTACACATGATGATACCGAGCGTGATGCTGAGTATGTGGCGGACAAAGTGGCCAATTTAAGGATATTTGAGGATGCTGACGGAAAAATGAATGATTCGCTGCTGGATGTGGGCGGCGGCGCCCTATCCATTTCCCAGTTCACTTTGTACGGAGACTGCCGAAAAGGCAGAAGGCCAAATTTCATGGAGGCGGCCAGGCCGGAAAAAGCCAATCCGCTTTATGAATATTTCAATGGCGAACTGCGTAAAAAAGGCATCAAAGTTGAAACCGGGGAATTCGGAGAAATGATGGATGTGACATTTACAAATGACGGGCCTGTAACCTTGATTGTCGAAAGTAAAAAGTAAACAGCAATGGGTGCGGGAAAAGCTGGCATGAGATTAACAGATTTTTTCGGGAAACGAAAATTATAAATCGCTTATTATTTTGCCATTAGTACATACAAGCGTCCAGGTGACAAATTAACAGTCCGGTTTTGGTACAAAGTCGTAAATAACAAACTAATTAGCAGCCCAATTAGCAATAGAATTGGGCTGCTATTTTTTATTTATCTAAATTAACGCAAATTGGCAAAGGGAATAACACCCCATTTAGCAAGAAGACACAATCTATAACGAGTGTTAATTGATTTGTTTTAATTTTCATTTTTTTCGATAAGGATTTCTGGATATATATGTTAAACTCAAAGGAGGAAGTTATTCAACTCCCTCAGTTAAATACACTTTTCTCACGAATGCTCGCTAATTCACA
>JAENYN010000044.1 GCA_016841765.1 Guptibacillus hwajinpoensis | reverse complement strand
ACAGAGGCTTTCAGCCGTAGAGCAAACCACCCGTTCTCACGGGTGGTTTTGATTTGAGTGCACGGCAAATTCAGGCCTTTGCTTTCAGATCGTCTCGTCTGCATAAGTGTCAGGGAATCCGGATTTTGGTTTCATTTACTTGCAAGAAAAAAGGGCCCGTTTTTTCAGGCCCTTTGCTCAGTTGATTTGGTTTCCGTTTTCATCAAAAAACCGATAGCTGTCTGCGGTTGTGCGATGGCTGGATTGCGGAATATACCAGATGTTGACCGGTTTATCAGGGAGCTCGATAATTTGTGCTTCACTGTTTTTGCTCCTTACTGCTGCCGCTTCCTTCGGTGCGATACCTGTAAGGAGCGAAGGGTTATCAAATGGTTTCGTCTCCATTCCGGTATCACCGGTGTTCAGGTGGCCCGCTCCTGCCACATCAGAAATCTCCCAGCCTTCATCCGTTTTACGGGCCTGGGCGATCCCTAAGTAATCTTTTGGCTCGTTTATTTGGCTGTAAAAGAAAACAAAGGCACTTGATCCTTCTTCATTGACGTAGGCATGAATGACCTCCTGCATCGGAATAGGCCATTGCCCGTCTACAATCTGTTCTGCAGCCTGATGCGGCGTCGCATAACCCGCTGCAATTGTGCAGGACTGCTGTCCCGCATACCAATATAACGAAGCTCCCAATACTGCCACAGCAGCCAGTAACCATAATTCCTGTTTCATTTTACAACATCCCCATGATTTATCATTTGGTGTCTTCATTCGGAGTTTTCAATCGGTGCTTTCATTTGGTGCTTTCATTTGGTGCCTGGCAATTGCCTGGCAATTGCCAGGCACCAAAGGTTGCAATTTTTTTATTTTTTTCCAGTATTTTGTGCTTTTGCACATAGTATATCACGATACAGCAAAAAAACAGCCCGTCTGAACCATTTTGGTTCAGCGGGCTGTTGTCCGTTTTTTCTGTTTGTTACCAGCTTCGGTATGGCAGTGATCCAGGGGGATCGTGCATGAACATCTGGTATATCGGAATGGTGTATGCGATCAAGACGAGGGCAATTGATACACCGATCCAGACGGTCCAGCGTTCCAGGATTTTTGGCGGGTGCTCGGCCTGTTCATTTACGACGCCGATCGGGTATTCGATCGTTTTATCCGTTTTCGGCGCAAAAAACAGCAGGTTCATCCAGATGTATAGTACAAGCAGAATGGCAATAAAGAGCAGGATGCCCCCGACTGCAATCAACTGGCTGTAGGAAATCCAGCTGAGTGCCGAATCGTAGTCACCGTATGTGGAGTAACTGCTCCGCCGCGGCGCTCCCTGAAGGCCGACAATGTGCATGATGCCGCCCATCAGGAACATTCCGATTGCCCAGATGATCGATTGGACGATGGCCAGTTTATTTAATTGCTTCGTAAATTCCCTCCTCGTCAAAACGGGGATGAGCCAGTAGGAAATGGCAAAAAACGTGAGCAATACCGTTGAGGCCAGGGTGAGATGAAAGTGCCCGGTCACCCACCATGTATTATGGACAACCTGGTTCAGCTGATAGCTGGCATTGATGATGCCGCCTGCACCTGCCGGAATGAAGATAAGCATACCCATCGCCGCGGCAAAGAAGCGCGCATCCTTCCATGGCATCTTTTTGACCCAGCCGAACAGTCCTTTTCCGCCTTTTGAGCGCCCTGCAAGTTCAAATGTGGCGAGCAGGGAGAAGGCTGTCAACAGGGACGGAATGACAACTGCCATTGTCAATACAACCTGCAAAAACTTCCAGAATGATTCAATGCCCGGTTCGTTCAACTGGTGATGAAAGCCGACAGGGACCGAGAATAAAATGAATAGAATGAAGGTCAACCGCGGCAGCGAATTGCTGAAAATTTTTCCGCCTACAATCTGCGGAATGTTCACATACCAGTAAATGTACGCGGGCAGCAGCCAGAAATAGACGAGGGCATGTCCGAAATACCAGAACAGTGCCCTGCTTAAGCCAACATCAACCCGGTCAATCCAGCCGAACGACCAGGGGATCAATTGAAATACGACTTCCACAGCGACGGCAAGGCTGGCGTGAAGCCATAAGAGCATCGTTGCAACCGCCATATAGGCAAAGAGCGGTGAAGAGTGCTTTTTCCGGGTGCGCCGCCAGCGGATGTACGCTGCAAAGATGCCGAACGCACTGAACCAGCTGCCGACAATCAGCAGAGCAGCACCGATATAAAACCATGGCGATGCTTTCATCGGTGCATAAAAGGTATATAAAACGGTCGCCTCATTGGCAAGAATCATTACCGTCGCCATAATGGATCCGACTGCCATCATCACAAAACCAATCCAGCCAAGTGCACGTGCAGCAGATGACAGCTCGCCATCCAGAGTGCGCGCCACCCCTGAAAACAGATAGCCCACAATAAAAAATGTCGTAAAAACAAGTGCGAGCAGAACGCCGTGCGCCGTCAACAGCTGATAATATGTAAGCCAGGGAGGGAGTTGAATCCATCCGCCCCGCTGCATGACCTGCAGAAGACCGGCGATCGCCCCGAGAAGCACGGCTGCAAAAGAAAACACAAGGTGGGCAAGGATCAGCCTGGAATCCTTCCGCTCGAATTTAAAATCGGTCAGGGCTTTCTTTTCTCCTCCGCCTTCAACTCCAAATTCCGTTTTACTCATTTTTCATTCCCCTTCCTTTACGCTTTCCCCTCAACAATGATGCTTCCGTACATGACCTGATGACCGATCCCGCAATATTCGTGGCAAATGAAACGATATTCACCCGCATCATCAAACGTCTGTGTGTATTCCGCGATATGTCCCGGCAAAGCCATCAGATTTGTCGTCGTTCCCGGCACAAAAAAACCATGGACAACATCCTTGCTTGTAATTTTGAAATGGACAGTCGAACCCTCAGGGATTGTAATTTTATTTGGCTTATAGCCGAAAATATAAGAAACGATCGTCGCCTCATACTCATTCGGGCCAATTTGTTTCAGCCCCGGCTGATTGAATGGGGCTGTCGATTCAACTTTTTCCGGATCAACCGTTGTCTCCATTCCATCCGACGGGTTCAATCCCATCCAGCCCGCCATAATGCCCAGGACAATCAGAAATAGAATAAGAGAACCGGTTCCGACTGCCATCCAGATTTTTTCATATTTCGGCATGTGAATCATCGTGATTTTCTCCTTCCTCAAAGCCTGTCAGTATACAGGTAAAATGCTGTCAGCCATAGCAGGAATATTGAAGCACCGATTATGAAGACGCCTGCAAATGTTCCTTTCAATCTTTCATCATATTTTGACTGCTTATCATGATCCGCCTGTTTGCTCACACCGTGCACCTTCCTTCTGGAAAAACTGTCGCAGCAACCAGTATTGACAGTTACCGTGCGAGTTTATACACTGCTGGACTCGCAACAGGACAGTTATTCATCAGCCTGAGAAACGATTATGGGAAGATGATAGCTTTGCATGTTAGATAGGCAGTTTTAAAGAAAGATATGGCGGCTGAAATGACAGGCGGGAAAAAATGACACCAAATCATCCAGTAGAGGGATGGAGGATAGGGGTCCGGTTAAGCACAAACGGCGGAAAGGCATGCAAGGACGGGAGGGGGTGAAAAAGTGATGGAAAAGAAGATCGGGCAGTTTTGGCAGGAATACAGTACATTGATCCCTCGGGATTGATTTAAAAACAATCCTGAAATAATCTTCAAAAAAAACGGGCCAAAATCCTCTTCACCTGGAAATTCTGTCCCCAATTTACAAGATTCATTACCACATCAACAGGGGGCCCAGCAATCCGACAATGGTATTGTTCAAAAGTTCACAATTCCTTCACGAACACCGACAAACCTTAGGCTATCAGGGTTTGCAAGCATTACCGCAGTCCCTGGATACCCCCTGTTCACAAACGATACAAATCTGCCAAATATATGTGATACATATCACAGTGAGAAAAATCACAAAAAAGTAAAACTAAAGTAGATAACAGCGGTTGCCTAAAAGTGGTAAATCGAGATCCTAATAAAAAGGGGATATGGAAATGAGCTTTAAAAACATGGGTTTGTCCGCAATCATCGCGATTTTTTTGCTGGCAATCAGCCAGCCTTATCATGCAGCAGCTGAAAAACAGGCCACAGACGGCGTTTTGCAGATGGAAGAACTGTCTGTTCAGGTTATGCCTGAATATGCATATCACCCTAAAGATAAGAAACGGAAAGAACCGTCTGTACTAATCGGGTACCATGGAACGTTGATGAATACGTCGGATCAGGCGCAAAAAGGGCAGGTGCAGCTTCCGCTTCCAATCGGTGAAAAGAATTTCCGAATCGGGTTTGTTGCAGATTATTCAAGTGATCTGAAGGAGATGGCGGAAATTGAATATTCTCTGGATAAAAAAACTGGAATCCTGTCATGGACAACAACAAATAAGATTCAGCCGGGAGATTTTTATAAGTTTGTCGTTGAGTTTTATATCGATCCATTAACGGTCCGGGAAGATAAGAAAGAGCTTACCTACTCATTTGAAAGTTTTGCAGACATTGGCCTTCTGAACATCATTTTTTTGGAACCGTTAAAGGCCAGTGACATGAAACTCAATCCCGCCCCTGAGATTCATCAGGAGAACCCGTATGGCATGAATATGTTCATTTATCAATATCAAGGGGTTAAACGGAAAGATGAGAAAACGTTCAACCTCACTTACACACGGAGTACAACAAAAACAACAATGGAGCTCATGGAAAACATGGCGGGCGAAAGCGCAAAGGTTTCAACGGTCAAAGAGAATGAAAGAATGCCAATCGGCTGGGTTTTCGGTACAGTTGGCGCCACAACGGTTGTTTCCGGCGGCGTGCTCGTCCTTTTAATGAAAAGGCGGAAACGGCCTTCGCGGCAGGGGAGCGCACGTCAAGGGGAAAGCGATGATTTAGTGAAGAAAAAGCGCCAGCTTCGCGCCATGCTTGCTGATGAAAAGATTACGAGCGAGGAATATGAAGAACTGTTAAAGAGACTGGGAGGGAACAGGCCATGAGTAAAAACACAAAACTGATATTCGGATTTTCGCTGGTGGCAGCGACTGTCATGATTATGCTGTTTGCAACAATGCCAAGTGCCGGGAGTAAGGAAGTGACCATCGATGAACTGAAGAAAAATCGATTGGAATACACAGATCATTTTATCCTGACACAGGGCTTGCTGAACGAAGATTCGGTGCAATGGGACGCTGACAAGATCAAACTGGATTTTGAACTGATTGACCAGGAGACAGATGAAACGCTGAAGGTGACATACAGCGGCGTGAAGCCTGATAACTTTTCCGCGGAAGTGATTGTGATTGTCGAAGGAAAGCTGAAGGAAAACGGTGTATTCGCGGCTGAAAAGGTGCAGACAAAGTGCCCTTCCAAGTATGAAGGCGAAGATATGGAAAATTACGATGAAGACATGCATAAAGAAATTTACAGCAGCGATGAAAATTCGTAAAAGGCGCCAGGAGGTGCAGATATGTATTTGTTAGGCAATATAACACTCGTTTTGGGGTTGCTTTTATCCTTTTATACGATAACGGCTGCGATCATCGGTCTCAGGGCAAAAAACCGGAAGTGGATTGAAAGTGCAAGAGGCGGCATGCTTTCACTGGCTTTTGTCGGGAGCATCGCATCGTTCGGGCTCCTTTATTTGCTCTGGACAAGCCAATTCCAATATAAGTATGTTGCCTCTTACACCAATCTTGATTTGCCGCTTGTTTACAAGTTGACCGCTTTTTGGGCGGGGAACGAAGGGTCCCTGCTTTTATGGACGCTGCTGCTCGGCTTATACGGCGCAATGGTTGCTTACTCCAGGCATAAAAACAATGAAATGATCCCCTACGTCATGATCATATTATCCCTGAACATGCTGTTTTTCTACCTTGTCATGCTGGTGAATGCCAATCCGTTTGCCATGACGGATACGATTCCCCCCGACGGCAAAGGGCTTAATCCGATGCTGCAGAATCCCGGCATGGTCATTCATCCCGTAGCGCTTTATCTGGGCTATGTTGGGCTGGCTGTTCCGTTAGCGTTCGGTCTTGCCGCATTGATGATGAAGCGGATGGATGCTGAATGGATAAAACTGACAAGAAAGTGGACGCTGACTGCCTGGCTGTTTTTGACGATTGGAAATATCGTCGGCGGCTGGTGGGCGTATCTTGAACTCGGCTGGGGCGGATACTGGGCGTGGGATCCGGTTGAAAACGCTTCATTCCTGCCGTGGCTTACAGTATCAGCTTTCCTGCATTCCGTAATGATCCAGGAAAGAAAGAATATGCTGAAGACTTGGAACATCAGCTTGATTGTCATTTCTTACTTGCTCACATTGTTCGGGACATTCCTCGTCAGAAGCGGAATTTTGACAAGTGTTCATGCGTTTACAAATAAAAACCTTGGTGCGTATTTCCTGATTTTTATGGCATTCATGATGCTCTTTTCCCTGTACATTGTCGGCAGCCGTTATCAGCTGATTAAAAGTGAAAGCACTCCGATTGAATCCTATTTTTCAAAGGAAAGCAGTTTTCTGCTGAATAACATGATCTTTCTTGCAGCTGCCTTCGCTGTTTTCTGGGGGACGATGTATCCGCTTATTTCAGAAACCGTTACCGGCACGAAGGTGAATGTCGGTGCTCCGTACTTCAATAAGGTGATGGCCCCGATCATGCTCAGCCTGATTCTATTGATGGCGGTGACACCGCTGATACCGTGGCACAAAGCGGCGGTCAAAAAGTTTGGGAAAACGACCGCTGTTCCGCTTATCCTCGCAGCGGCAACCGGCATCGGGCTGGCCATTTTCATGAAACTGAACGGCATCTATGCAATCGTCGGCTTCACAGCGGTGGCTTATATGATATTCGCCCACCTTCTGGAATTCTGGAGAGGAACAAAAGCGAGGCGGAAAGCGACCGGGGGAAACGCAGCGGCGGCATTTTACGGCTTATTCAGAAAGAACCAGCGCCGCTATGGCGGGTATGTCGTTCACATCGGCATTGCCTTGATTGCAGTTGGTGTCATTGCGACCAATGCCTATGAACAAGATGAAATCCATACAGTGGAAAAGGGTGAGAGCATAACAATCGGTGACTATCAGCTGACGTTTGAAGGACTTGCTGAACGCCGTGAAAATAATAACGGCATTGTTTACGCCAACATGGCTGTCGCGTTTAACGGAAAAGATATCGGCACCATTCGTCCCGAGAAAATTTTTTACGAAACATGGCCCGAGCCGTCAACTGAAGTCGCGCTGAAATCCAACTGGCGTGAAGATCTATATGTCGTACTCAGTTCCTGGGAAAATGAAGAAAATGCCACACTGCAAGTGAAGGTGAATCCGTTCGTCAGCTGGATTTGGCTTGGTGGAGCTGTGATGACAGTGGGGACGCTTATCGCGCTGTTTGGCGGCAAAACGGCAGCCCGGTTCAAACTAAATCGAGTATCCCATTTTCAAAGCAGGTGATCACAATGAAGAAAATCATAATGGCGCTTATCCTGGTTACCACCGTGTTGCTGGCCGGAACGGTTCATGCGGAAGGTTTCACCTATAATTCGAAAGCGTTCAAACGGGTTGTTGAACAGTTGGATATGCAGGGGCATGCTGACCATGACCTGTCGACATGCTCTGTAAAAAATGTGTACTTTGAAGAGGTTATCGACATGCTGGAAGAAGGCATGAATGAAGAGGAAATCATTGATTCCTATGTAAGCGAATACGGGCAAACGGCTTTGAAGACGCCTGACACGGCGGGGGCAGGTCTTCTTGCCTGGTTAATGCCTTTTGCTGGTGTTATCGCAGGCGCAGTGCTTCTTGTCATCGGCTTGCGGAAATTCATCGGGAAAACCGGCAAAGGAAATATCCGGAATCAGACTCAGAATCACAGCAGTGACACTGAAGATGCAATTATCCAGCAAACCATTGAAGAAGAACGCCGGAAACTGTTTTGAGAGGGGGAGAATAAATGGATGCGGTGTACTTGATATCAGGTTCGCTCGTTATCATCACGTGCTTTTATTTTGTGATTGCCCCGTTTTTCACCCGGAAAACAGAACAAAATGCTGCAGCCGTCGGGAAAAGCGTGCCGCTTGAATTAATCTATGAATCGATCAATGAAGCCGAAATGGACTATTTGATGAAAAAGATTTCAAAAGAAGACTTTGAAGAATTGAAACAGCACTATTACACGCTGGCATCAGGCCGGCTTAAAGGAAACAGTCCTGTTAACCGCCTGGAAAAAGAAGCGGCCGGCGGAACAGTGCCAATTGATGATGACATTCTGAAAGAATTACAGAAAATCCGAGGAGGCATGGATTAAGCATGAATAGCCTACCGCCTCTTCATCCCGAATGGCTGGTCTCGTTCTGGTATGATACACCGCTTCTGAATATGCTGAACCCTCATTACACACTTGCAGCCGCAGCTGCTGCCGGCATTCTTGTTTTCATAGTGAAGAAGAGACATGGTCCGGCAGAACCGGATGATGAAGAATCGGTGTTCCGGCATTTGCTCAATCAAAAACGGGTCATCAACGAACAAATACAAATGCTAGATGCAAGACGGAGGCGGGGGGAGCTGCCTCTGGCAGATTATGAAACTGAGATGAACCGGTACAACGAATTGATGGAAAAAGTAAGTGACGATATAAAACAATATCTGTAATGAAAGAGTGAGAGCGATGCTGGAAGTAAAAAACATGTCCAAAATGCTTGACGACAAATTCATATTGCGCGGCCTTACGTTTTCCGTCGGACAGGGAGAAAGCGTGGCATTACTCGGAGCAAACGGGACAGGAAAAAGCACCGCTTTCAAATGCATTGCCGGCCTGATGAAACCTACAGCCGGAAAGGTTAACGTCGAAGGCAAAAATTTTATGAAGAATCGTATGGAACTTGCCCGCAAAATCGGATATCTCGGCCATGAATCCTTCTTATACAGCAAGCTTTCGCCGCTGGAGAATCTGATGTTCTATGGAAAGCTTTATAAAATGGACCGTGTCAAGGAGCGGTCTGAAAAGGTTTTGAAGGAAGTAGGGCTCCATTATTTCAGGGAGGTGCCGATTCAATCTTTTTCAAGAGGAATGACACAGCGCCTGGCCATCGCAAGAGTCTTACTGACAGACCCGGATATCCTCCTGCTGGATGAACCCCATACCGGTCTTGACCAGGAGGCAGCCG
This sequence comes from Guptibacillus hwajinpoensis, assembly GCA_016841765.1. Lineage (GTDB taxonomy): Bacteria > Bacillota > Bacilli > Bacillales > Bacillaceae_O > Bacillus_BL. The sequence goes on along the minus strand of JAENYN010000044.1, from coordinate 25,244 downwards.
CCTTTTTAAACGGAATCGTCCTGGAAAAACAGCAAAGCGGCAAGACGATCATGCTTATCACTCATGACTTTGAACACGCTGAGCGGGTTTGCAGCCGATTTCTCATCCTCAGCAAAGGGAAGATCGCAGGGGACCTTAAGACATCGGAATCGATTTTGAGGCACTACCGGGAGGCGGTGGGGGATACATGCTTACGATAGTGAGAGATGCCTGGACGATTGCCGGCAAGGATATCCGCAATGAAATGAAATCAAAACAGACAGTCGGCATGATGCTCATTTTTTCCGTTTTGGTCATCGTCATTTTCAGTTTTGCATTTGATCCGACGAAAAATGCGGTTCAGACGGTTATTCCAGGATTGATCTGGGTCATAACGATTTTCTCCGGTATTCTCGGGCTGAACCGCTCCTTTGTTCAGGAGCAGGAGAATGGCTGCCTGACTGGATTGCAAGCGGCACCGATTGATGCATCGAGCATTTTTCTCGGAAAAACAGCCGCCAATCTGGCTCTGGTCACAACTGTCCAGGCAGTCAGCATTCCGGCGCTGTTCATTCTTTTCAACTATCAGTTCAATGCCCGGTTCCTGTTGTTTTTGCTTGTCATTATAACCGCTACTTTCGGTTTTATTACGGTCGGCACGTTTCTGGCCGCACTTGCTGCCAATGCCAAAAACAGTGAAATGCTGCTGCCGGTCTTGATGCTGCCGCTGTTAAGCCCGCTTATGATCGGGGCTGTCCAGGCGACAAGGATTGTCCTGGAAAAAGGCGGCACCAGTGAATGGCTATCCTGGCTGCAGCTGCTGGCTGCCTATGATTTACTGTTTTTCGCCGTCTGTTTTTTCTTATTTGACCACGTTATGGAGGGGACAAAATGAAAGCTTTTATCGGGGCTGTCAACCGGTCACTGGTTTATTTATTGGTACCGCTCGTCTTTATCGCCCTTTATCTTGTATTTATCTGGTCACCGGTCGAAAAAGTGATGGGTGTGACCCAGAAAATCTTCTATTTCCATGTCGCCGGCGCTCAGGTCGCTTTCTTATCCTTTTTTGTCGTAGCTGTATTCAGTGTGTTGACATTAAAAAAACCAACGAGAATGAGGCACATTATATCCGGTGTGTCCGCTGAAATAGGCGTCCTGTTCACGACGGTGACGCTCATCACCGGCATGATCTGGGGCAAGACCGCCTGGAACACGTGGTGGACATGGGAGCCCCGCCTTACGACAACGCTTATATTATGGTTCATTTTTGTCGCTTATCTGTTTGTCCGCAACATGGAAGGGTCCTGGGATAAAATCGCCCGCCTGTCTGCAGTATTCGGCATTATCGGATTTTTGAATGTGCCGATCGTCTACATGTCGATCCGGTGGTGGAATTCAAAACTTCATCCGGTGGTATTCGGGGAAGGGAAAAGCGAAGCTGGCGGTGGTGTAGAACCGGAAATGCTTTTCACGCTGCTGTTTTGCACACTTACGATTACCGTTTTTTATGCCGTTTTGATGCAAAAAGGGATTGAAATTGAGAAGATGCGGCTTGTTCTGAAAGAGAAGAAACAAAATGTGTTTACAAAACTTGCAGGATAACGAAGGAGGAAATATCATGACTTATTTATTTGCTGCGTACACCGTGATCTGGGGGCTGATTGCCAGTTACTTATTCCTGCTCAGCCGCAGGCAGAAGCAATTGAAAAAGGACATGCAATTGCTTGAAGAATGGAATTCGGAATTATAAAAGAAGGGGATGCGTTATGAAAAAACGGTTAGTGCCGCTCGTTGTCCTCGTTCTGGGTGCGGCTCTTGTCTGGGTGCTCGTCAACGGCCTGAAAACGGAGGCACTGGCTGCACCTGGTGAGAAAGCTCCTGACTTTGCTCTTCAGGATATGGAGGGAAACCAGGTCACCCTTTCTGAGTACAGGGGCCAAAAGGTCGTGTTGAATTTTTTTGCAACCTGGTGCGAGCCATGCATTGATGAAGCACCTGAGCTGGAGGCATTCGGGAAAGAATTTGACGATGCGGAGCTATTGATTATCGCCAAGGGTGAGACAAAGCGGCGGATTGCTGGATATATTGAAAAGTCAGGATCTGAGCTTCCTTATTTGCTCGATACAAGAGAAAAGGCCGCCTCAGATTATCATGTTATCGGCCAGCCGGAAACCATCATCATAGATGAAAAAGGCATCATCCAGGAAAGATTCACAGGGCCGACAACCAAGGCAAAACTGATTGAAATGATTCAAAACCTGGAATGATGGAGCAGCGGATACGGGCAATTCTTTGTCCATCCGTATTCCATACATAAGGAGACATCCATTTGTCTCTTAATGGATCACCCCTTGAAAGGAGGTGAAACAGATGCTGAAAAAACTGCTGGGGATTGACAAGAAAATTTTGGTCCTTGTCGGGGTCTTTACGGGAATCGTCCTTTCGGTTGTCACCGTCAAAGCGTTTGCGTATACAGACTCACCTGAGTTTTGCCAGAGTTGTCATATCATGACATCTGTATATGAATCATTTGAAGAATCCACGCATGCGACACTCGCATGCAATGATTGCCACCTGCCTCATGAAAATGTGGCACAGAAACTTACGTATAAGGCAAAAGCCGGTCTTGGCCACATGTATTTCAATACATTGGGAACGGAGAAAATACCGGATGTTCTCCATGCCACGGCAAGTTCTGAAGAGGTGATCAATGGAAACTGTATGGACTGTCATGAAAGTACGCTCGATAACATTTCTCATGATGCAAAAGAAAACTGTGTGGACTGTCACCAGGCGGTGCCTCATGGTGATGATTTCAAAACAGATGAATTCCATAAGCCGCCTAAATCAGGGGCATTACTTGAGAAAAAAGGGGGGTTCTACTAGATGAGTAGATTCCAAAAATGGAGTTTTCTGCTTCTGCTCGCACTCCTCCTTACTGTTTCCGGGTGCTCGGGTACTTCGGACGAAACATCTGCAGAAGACATGAAAACCGGACTAGCGAAAGATGAAATCAACAATGAAGCGTTTAAGGATTTATTCCCGCTTCAATATGACAGCTATCAGAAGAACCTGGAGGAAGAAGATACAAAATACAGCGGTTCAGTCGGACGAAGCAAATTCGACCATGATAAAGAACCGTATTTGCCGATTCTTTTCAATGGCTACTTATTTGCCACCGAATACAATGAAGACAGGGGACATATTTACGCTCTTGAAGACGTTACAACGATTGCCAGGATCACAGACAAATCAATCGGCTCCTGTATGACATGCAAATCAACAGCGGTTCCCCATATGATCGAGGAAATGGGTGACGATTACTGGAGCGCCAACTTCAAGAATGAAATTCTGCCGAAAGCTGAAGAAATGGGACATTCGCCGATCGGCTGTTCGGATTGCCATGATCCGCAGACAATGGACTTGCGCGTCACCCGTCCAAGCTTTATAAAAGCAATGGAAACAAAGGGCGTGGATATTTCAAAAGCGACGAAGAATGAAATGCGCTCCTATGTATGCGGGCAATGCCATGTGGAATACTATTTTGAGCCTGAAAAACAGGAAGTGACATACCCATGGTCTGAAGGCTTCAAGCCGGAAGATATGTACACGTATTATGAAACGGTCGCCAAAGAGGCAGGCTTTGAACAGGACTGGATCCATAACATTTCCGGGACGCCGATGCTGAAAGCGCAGCACCCTGATTTCGAGACATTCTCGGAAGGGCCGCACGGGCAGGCAGGCGTGGCATGCTCAGATTGCCATATGCCGTATGAGCGGGTCGACGGCAAAAAGAAAATGAGTTCCCACTGGTGGACCTCACCGCTTAAGACGATGGATACATCCTGTGCAACATGTCACAGCAATCGTGATCTCGATGATCTGGAAAAACGCGTCATTGACATCCAGGATGCACACATGGAGGCGCTCCATAAAGCGGAGGATATTTCGATTTCGGCCCATTACTATATCAACAGGATGATTACAGCAGGCGTCAATGAGGATAAAATCAAAGAGGCGCAGGAACATGTCCGCAAAGGCCAGTGGTTCTGGGATATCGTGGCGGCCGAGAGTTCGGCAGGTTTCCACAATCCGCAAGGTTCCATGGACGCATTGAGAGTTTCCGGCGAAGAGTCAAATGAAGCGATCAGAATTGCGACAGAAGAGCTTGTGAAGCTCGGGGTCGACCTTGATGAACTAAAGGAGAAAATCGAAGAAGCAAAGAAAACGGTTTACGAAGAGAAGGATAACTTTGTGAAGAAAGACCATGCGATCACTGAATTCTTCCCTCCGCAAAAGCCGCAAGACAAAAAGTGATACGATAATCGGGCGTATGCAGGAATAGACGGCCCGCTTAAGTGCAGGCAGCTGCGGGAACAGCGCCTGTTTACACCAAAACACTGTGCAAATGTGAGTTTGTGCAGTGTTTTTTTCTATATTAGTCCAGGTGCTCCAATTTGGCAAGCAAGCCGGCCGATATTTGTTCACAAATGGTAAAATGAGCAAGTTTCCGTATGCATGTGAACAAAAGTGAATTTGGATTTATGCTGGCGCCCCTGCAGCAGCAGTGAAACAAAATCCGCGAAGACTTCCGAAAACGAGACAGGTTTCAACAAAGGAATCGTTTCATTCCTCCAAGAATTAATAGGATAAGGGACTCAGCCGGAAGGGCAGGAGCCCTAACTTTACCGGGGGAGCGGAAAATATGAGCAGAAAAGTATGGACCTGGGTGACGGGGCTGATTGTACTGTTTCTAGTGATGGGAGTGATCCAGGAAAAAGGATATATGAAGCTGACAAGCGGCCTTCAGACGGTCGATGTGATTAAGGCTGAGAGTACGTGTCTTCCGAATGCGATGCCGGAATCAGGGCAGTTTTTTTACAGCTGCAGTATGAAATTTGTGAACAGGGGAAAAGAAAAGGTCCGATTTTCTGTTAACGCAAGGCCGGGCCATAAGGGGCTGCGCCGCCAGCTCGGGGAGGAAGCGGTGCTTGGCGAGACAGCCGCCGGAAATTCCCGGCAGGTGATCGAGCTTGAAGGGGGCGAATCGAAAAACGTGCCGGTTGTCTTGATGACGAATATCCACAAAGGGGCTTTCGAGAAACTGCCGGGCCTTCTTGAAGCAAGTGACCTTGTTTTATATACGAAGGAAGATATGAAAGTCATCCCGGCAAAGCAGAAATAAGGTTATTGCTCAGAATGCCATTGTTGTTTCGCTGCGGTTCGGACAAGAGATGATGTGATGCCGGTCAGAATTGCCGAAATGATGCCAATCCCATATGAAAAGACATTAAAATACAGGCTGTTCTTATGCTGGTCCGCCCACCATAGCCACCAGGGAACCATTTTTTCGCCGAGCGCCCTGTGCAGCATTTCAACATACCAGCTTTCAAGCCGGATGAGAAAGAAGAGGACTGCAGCTGCCGCTAAGATCCAGGTGAAGCTGATCATGCCGTGTTTTCGCAGGAAAGTATTGGAAAGCTGTTTTGCAAGGATGATAAGAAACACGAGAAACAATACAGTTTCAGGAATCATGATGAAGAGTGCGGTATTAAAGCTTCCCGAAGGAACACCGGGCCGGAATGTCCACCAGCGGAAAATAATGAGGAAGACGGTGAAATGCAGGCTGAAGAGCACGACATATAACAGAAACCACAGTGAGCGGTGCTCATGCCGTTTCCGCGGCATCCTGAATAGCCTGATCGTCAGGTCTCCAATGAGAATCATTAAGAAAAAATGTCCTAGTATAAGGGTTGCGTCAGACACGGAAACCACCTGCTTTCGAATACCTTATATGTAAATGAATTCGGAATGTAAATGCGGAATTCCTGCGGGGAGGCATTGGATAGCGCATTGGAAATTTTTGATGTAAAAAAGAGCCGGCATTGATTGCCGGCTCTTGCTGTTAAATGAAATCAGACTCCGTCGTTGTAGCTGCTGCGTACATGTTCCGGATACATATCTGTATTCAGCGTGTCATTTGTGTAGAACGTGCCGTATACATCACGTTCTTGTTCTTCGTTCGCTTCCACAAGAACAAGAATTTTTCCTTCACTGACATATTTTTCGTATTCTTTTGCTTCTTCTTCCGGAATACCGGCTCCGACAAGAGCACCGACAATTCCGCCGCCGCTTGCTCCGATTGCAGCACCGCTCAATGTTGTGGCAAGTGGTCCGGCTGCTGCCAATACACCGATTCCCGGAATGGTAAGCAGTCCGACTTCAGCAATCAGTCCCGCGATACCGCCGAGTACACCGCCTGTTCCGGCGCCGATTCCAAGGCCTTTGGCTGCATTTTTGCCGCGTCCGCTGTCTTCTTCGGACACATCGGCTCCTGTAGCGTCTTCAAGGTCTTTGACATCGTCACTGTCTTTTGCGAATACTGAAATGTCGTCTGCTGAATATCCCATATCCTTCAACGATTTAATTGCTGCTTCTGCGTTTTCTTCGTTATCAAATACGCCGCCAATTAATTTCTTATCCATTAAAGCACCTCCATGATTTTATCGGTCTACATGTCATTACCCTGAATTTTTACATATCAATCATCATTCGGAATTCAGCTGTAATTGGAGGTGAAATGGGTGATGTTCAATAAGCGAGGCCTGTCCTGCTGCAAAGGAACTTGTTTTCGGCCAGTTCTTTGTATGTGAAGTCCGCTGTATCGCCGGTTGAAATTTTCAGCCCGCCAGTAGGTAGCAGATTCTTTTCGGTCCGGTATGTTCCTGTTGAAGGGCCTTCCGGCAAATATGTCGGGCAGACGACGGTCCAATCCAGGCTGGATTGTTTCAATAGGGAATATGCTCTCTCATGGTCTTCTGCGGCAGTGGTCGTTTTCCGCCGTGATTCGCTTGTCTGGTATCGGAATTTGCCGGGTTCTGTACGGCTGTCCAGTATACCTGCGGTACCGATTGTGATGATCCGGTTGATTCCTTCTTCTTCCATAGCGCTTATGATAAGGGGCATGGCGGTGGATAAAACTGCGGAATTGCCAGTTGAGAGCGCACTTACGACTGCGCTGTTTCCATGGACCGCTTTGCGGACATCTGTCTGTGACGTTGCATCACCTTTTACGATGTTCAAGAGTTCATGCTGAAAGGGAAAATTGGCGGGATCACGGACAAGCGCTGTCACCTCATGTCCGTCATGGAGAGCCAGCTGGAGGATCCTGCGCCCGACTCTTCCGGTGGAGCCGAATATACATATTTTCATAGAGCGTAACCTCCTTATCTGGTGGACCGGTATTAGCGGTTAATTGTAATACTGCATCAATTATGCAGGTATATTGATAACATGGGTGAAGGAAGACCGGTATGTACAATCAGCCGGGAAAAGAAAATGCCCGGGGGAAGCTGGTCCCCGCAGCAGTTGATATTCCGTTACATATGATAATGTCTTGTGACCGGTTTTCTGAAAGCCTTTGGAAGCCGGATATTGCCGGTCGTAATCAGCACTCCGATGATGGCCAGTGTCCCGCCGGCAAGCTGGGGCCAGCCGATGGATTCACCAAGAAACGTCATAGCAAATACGGTGGCAAACACCGGAATCAGGTTTAAAAATGGCGAGGCATTACCGGGACCGATCCGAGAAACGGCAGTGTTCCAGGCGATAAATGCCACAACGGAAGCAAATACGCCTACATAGATGAGGCCGAGCCAGGTGAAGAGGCTCCAGGTCATCGGGAAGCCGGCTGCCCATTCGTATACGGCGAAAGGGCTGAGGAGCAGAAGCCCGATAAAAATGGTCATCATAAATAAGCCGTAACCGGGGTAATCAGGAGCATAGCGTTTAACGAGAACGGAATAAATCGACCAGACCGTGATCGCTGCCAGCATCCAGAGCTCGCCGGTATTGATGGAAAATGTCAGCAGCACAGCGAGTGAACCGCGGCTGACGATAAACAGGACGCCGGCAATGGAAAAAGCGATGCCGACAAGATGCCTGATAGCCAATTTCTCTTTCAGAAAAAGGATAGAAAGCAGCATGATCAAGGCGGGTGTGGGAGCATTGACAAGTGCCGCATTAATTGATGTCGTGTAATGGACAGCGATATAAAGCAGCGTGTTGAACGCGGCCACACCTGTCAGCGCCATCCAGAAAACCGGCCAAAATCGGTCTTTCCATATTTGCCTGTTTTCCTTGATTTGTTTATAGCCGAAAGGGGCTATGACCACCAGGGCAATCAGCCAGCGGAAAAAAGCGAGTGTGAACGGGGGCAGTGTATCGGCAAAACCGCGCCCAATGACAAAATTCCCTCCCCAGAACAGAGTTGCTATCATCAATAAAAAATATGAAGAACGAACAAGCGTCTTCACCCTGACCCCTCCCCTCGCACGATTTGCAGTTCTTTTAATCATATATGGAAATGAGGATAAAAGGCAAAACCAGTGCTTGCAGCAGAGGTGTGACGGGAGACAATTGCCTGGGAATTGCCTGGCATTTGCCAGGCAATTCTTTGCATCCAGGAAGGATAAGGAATAGTTTTCGGCGAATTTGTATGATAAAGGTCATGCATCTTTTATCAGGTATCTGGGCTGGCATGACTTTAAAAGGGGGGCGGGGAGAAGTGAAAATAAAAATAGTCCTTCAGGCAGTAGGGGTTGCTGCTTTCATTTGCTTTGCCGCATTGTTCATTTACATTGACCGGGACGTAGAAACCCGGAACGTGCCTGCTGTCATGATGGGAATGCTCTATTTGCGAGGCGGAGGATTGGAAATTTTCCAGGTTAACCAGAGGCCTGACCGCTACCTGGTTTCGGGCACCGATTATGATCCATTCATTGAGATGATGACACAGCACGGATGGGCATTTGTCGAGCAGATCGGATCCGGTCTGATTTTTAAAAATGGAGGTCAGGAAATAACCGTCCAAAGCAGGATGGTGGCTTCAAAGTTCACACTTATTGAGCCAGGATTTTCCGCAAATTAAAGTGGATACGGCAGCACATCGGAATGAAATCCAGCATGCTGCCGTGCACATTTTCGTTTTCCCCGCGAAATGTTCTCATTTTGAAAACATCTGTTATGTTCAATGTTGATATTCAGTAAAATGATACCTTCCTTAAAATTGGTTCACCTGCCGTTTGACGGATTATCAACAATAACCCGTAACAAAGCTTTTTGAAAAAAGACACGTTTTTAGGATAGAGAAGGACGATTATGAATAAAGGTTAATAAAACCATCTAAGCGAGGTGAAAGGATGGAACTGTTATACAGCATAGTGTTTCTTCTTCTGGCCGCAGTGATGATTCAGCAGTTCAGAAGGCGGGAAAAAGAAGGGCAACCCGAAAAGAATGTAAAAAGACTGCCTGAAACCGCCTCTTCTGACATCACGCCGATCACCTTTAGTTTATGGACAGCCTACCTGATCGAACAGCTTTTTGAAAAACACCTTCTTGAGCAAAAGATCGCTGAGAACTTTGCGGAAATGGATGCAGCGGAACTGGAAACGTACGCTCTTGAGAATGGATTGGTAACCGAGTCGGATCTTGAGGATATGTTATTTGAATTTCATAATCAAACGCCGGAAAGTCCCGGAGATATTGTCAATTTAAATGGGAATCTTGATAAAGCAGATGTCTTTTCATCTGATGGGTTCAGCGAACTGGATGGCGGTATCTTTTAATTCATGTGCCGGTCCTCCAGAACTTCTGTTTTTCATGCCAAACGCCAAACGCCTGGTTTTGTGGAAATCAGAAGCGGGGCGTTTTTTTCTGGGTTCCAAAAATAACCGGCAAAAACATCTTTCCATTGTACGGGAATTTTGATATTATGTTAACATAACTGAATTTTCAGTTAATAGAAGAGACTAGGAGGAATACAGATGAGCAGAGTGGAAGCGGAGAAAAAAGGATTTTACGGAGAGTTTGGCGGAAGTCAGGTGCCGCCGGAGCTTCAGGAAGTGTTGAATCAGCTTGAAGAGGAGTTCTTGAAGTATAAAGACGATCCGGAGTTCAATGATGAATTCAAATATTATTTGAAAGAGTATGTGGGCAGGGAAAATCCGCTCACTTTTGCCGCCAATCTGACAAACCAGCTCGGCGGCGCTAAAATTTATTTAAAACGTGAAGACTTGAATCACATGGGTGCCCACAAAATCAATAACGTCCTCGGACAAATCCTGCTTGCCAAGCGCATGGGCGCAAAGCGGGTCATTGCCGAAACGGGTGCCGGTCAGCACGGGGTCGCAACAGCAATGGGCTGTGCGATGTTCAACATGGAGTGTACCATCTACATGGGGCTTGAGGATACGAAGCGGCAGGCGCTCAATGTTTTCCGGATGGAAATGCTCGGTGCTGAAGTGGTAGCCGTGGATAAAGGCCAGGGCAGGCTCAAAGAGGCAGTTGATGAGGCGCTCAATGATCTTGTTGAAAATTATCAAAACACATTTTATCTGCTCGGATCTGCAGTCGGGCCGCATCCATATCCGACAATGGTCAAACACTTCCAGGCTGTCATCAGCGAGGAATCCAAACGGCAGATTCTCGAAAAAGAAGGAAAGCTCCCAACTGCGGTCATCGCCTGTGTGGGCGGAGGCAGCAATGCGATTGGGGCGTTCGCTCATTATATTGATGAACCCGATGTCAGGCTGATCGGTGTCGAGCCTGATAAAGCCCCATCATTGACAGAAGGTGTTCCGGCAGACCTCCATGGATTTAAGTGCCTCGCGCTTATGGATGAAAACGGACAGCCGAAACCGACTTATTCGATTGCCGCTGGGCTGGATTACCCTGGAGTCGGGCCTGAGCACAGCTTCATGAAAACGAACGGACGTGCCGAATATGTCACCGTTACGAATGAAGAAGTGCTTGAAGCTTTTCAGAAGCTGTCAAGGACCGAGGGGATCATCCCTGCACTGGAAAGTTCACACGCTGTTGCCCATGCGATGAAATTGGCTCCGCAGCTTTCCGATGAGGATGTTCTGATCGTCAATGTCTCCGGACGCGGAGACAAAGATGTACAGCATGTTTATAACTTGCTTCATAATTAACTCCGGGGCACTGAATTTCGATTCAGTGCCTGTGTAGCTTTGATTACTTCTAGTCAGGGGCATGTGAATTGGAATACCGTGATTGTAATATATAGGTTATCTTCCCATCGCAGTCACCGAAAATTGGATTCCGAGCTTCCATTCTTTCGGGCGGCAATGCAGGCCTCAACACACTATTCCAATAGCCTGCGGGCTTCTGTTTTATGGAGAGACACTAAAGAAGGTGAGGGTGCGGGATGTCAATCGCCAACTGGGTTGAATACTTGTTTTCAAAAAAGAAAACACTCGTTTTTGCCACGGTGAAGCAGAACGATTACTACAGTGCGATAGCTAAGCTTAAAACGGCGGGCATCAAATACCGCACAGCAATAGATTCCCCGCACTCTTCATCACACTCGCTTGGCTCTTTTGGCCAGGGAGCTGTGTCTTACGAAATTTTTGTCCATAAAGAGGATTTGGACCTGGCCCTGAAGGCGATCCACAGTAAAACGACCGGTTGATGAAATGGAAATAAAACGAAACGAAGGCTTGCGCCAGTAGAGATGGCAGCAAGCCTTTTGTTTTATTGGCTTTTTTTCAGGGAATTAAGTAATAGGTAGAAACGATAGCAGGGAGACCTGCCTGTAACTTAAATGTTGGAGGGATACCATGTCAAAAACGAAAACGGCCATTATTTATTACAGCTCGACCGGGACAAATTACCGGCTCGCCAAGATGGCTGCCGATGGAGCCCGGGAAAAAGGCGGGGAAGTTAAATTGCTAAAGGTGACAGAGACGGCACCACAGTCAGCAATCGAGTCGAATCCCGCCTGGAAGGAGCATCTCGAAAAAACGAAAGGCATTCCAGAAGCGACACTTGATGACCTGGATTGGGCAGATGCCATCATTTTCAGCTGCCCGACGCGCTTTGGCAATGTTCCTGCGCAAATGAAACAGTTTCTTGATTCAACCGGCGGCCTCTGGATGAACGGTAAGCTTGCCAATAAGGTGGTCAGCGCCATGTCTTCCGCCAATAATCCGCACGGTGGGCAGGAACAGACTGTGTTAGCCCTTTACACGACGATGTTCCACTGGGGAGCGATTGTCGTGTCACCCGGCTATACGGATGAGTCGATCTTTAAAGCCGGCGGCAATCCATATGGCACAACGGTCTCGGTTGATCAGGACGGAAACATGAAGGAAGAAGTGGAAGCGGCTGTCAAGCATCAGGCAAAACGGACAGTAACTGTATCGGAATGGGTGAAAAACGGAAGCGGATAAAAGGGGAACCGGCTGAAAAAGCCGGTTCTTTTTCTAGGATAAAACATATAAAGGTTTGTTGGCATTCTGTTAAAATAAAAGCAAAAAGAAATTGAATTGTTTTGCCTATGGAGGGATAACATGAAAGTCCGTAAAGCGATCATTCCGGCCGGTGGGCTTGGGACCCGTTTTTTGCCGGCGACAAAAGCGCAGCCGAAAGAGATGCTCCCGATCGTGGATAAGCCGGCCATCCAGTATATCGTTGAAGAAGCGGTGGCTTCGGGAATTGAGGACATTATTATCGTAAGCGGCCGCGGAAAGCGTGCAATTGAAGATCATTTTGATAAATCGTATGAGCTGGAAGCCGCACTCGAGGCAAAAGGGAAATGGGAGCAGCTCGCTGAGGTCCAGTCCATTTCAAATCTTGCCAACATCCATTATATCCGGCAAAAGGAGCCGCTCGGCCTCGGACATGCCATTGCATCCTGCTATTCGTTTATTGGTGATGAACCCTTTGCCGTCTTACTGGGTGATGATATCGTCCGCACGGATGGAGAGCCGTGCCTGAAACAGCTTCTTTCTGTTCATGAACGGTACCATGCTTCAATTGTCGGCGTGCAGCCGGTGCCGAAAGAAGAAACGTCCAAGTATGGCATCGTGGAACCGAAAGGAAGGGAATTTGAAGAAGGTGTGATTCAGCTGTCCAGCCTGGTTGAAAAACCGCCTGCCGGCCAGGCACCTTCCAATTATGCCATTATGGGGCGGTATATCCTGCGTCCGGAAATTTTTCCGATTTTGAATGATCTCCAACCTGGGAGCGGCGGTGAAATCCAGTTGACGGATGCCATCAACTTGCTGAACGAGCACCAGGCAGTGCTCGCTTATCATTTTGCAGGCCGGCGTTATGATATCGGCAATAAACTCGGTTTCATCAAAGCGACACTGGATATGGCGCTGGAACGCGAAGAGCTTCGGGACGACGTGAGGTCGTACCTGGAAGTACTTGTGAAAAGGGAAATCCGTTAGTTCCTGTCATGCTTTCTATCCTTTCTGAAAACCCGGGGACTTGAAAAAGGGGAGAAACACCATGTCATCCACCGATTTTTTTAAGCAATATTACAGCCGGACAATGATCAGGAAAAATGGAAACCATGGGCTGCTTCTTGAAAAACTGTTAAGCCATTTTAACGTGAACAGGCAGGAATTTCGATTTATCCAAATTGCCGGTTCAGCTGGAAAAGGCTCCACTGCCCATATGATATCAAGCATTTTGCAGGCTGGCTCTATTCCCCATGGCCTGTTTACAGGACCCCATCTTTCCAGATATGAAGAACGTTTTCAAATCAATGGAGTGGAAATGCCGGCTTCCGTTTTAGAAAAGTTAGCTGGAGAAGTGGAAAAAGGGATAAAAACATTTCCGCAAGAAAAAGAACTCGGGCATATGCATATTATGATCCTGATTGGGCTCCTGTGGTACAGCCGCAATGGGATCGGTCTTGTCGTTTATGAAAATGGTGTCGGCGGCAGAAGCGACCCGGCGATTTTATTTGACCCGGTCATTGCCGTTCTTACTGAAATCACGAAGGATCATACACAGCTGCTCGGTGCCGAAATTGAGGAAATCACAGCGGATAAGGCCGCCATCATAAAAAAGGAAACGGCATGCGCTATCTGCGGAATGAGGAATCCCGCGGCCCGCCGTTACTTGAAAAAGCTCTCCGAAACAGCAGCATCCCCTTTCCTTTTTTACGGAGAAGGCTTTTCTGCAGAAAGCAGGGAATCCAAAAGAAGCCCATCCGTTTTTGACTATATCGGCAAAAGGATATTAAGAAACGTGGAGCTGTCTGTGCCGGGCCTCCATCAGATCCAAAATGCCGCCTCCGCCATTGCTGCTGTGATTGAGCTTGCTGAATTGGTTCCTGAAATCAATGAAAAAGCAATCCGGTCGGGGCTCCAGGCTGTACAGATTCCGGCCAGGTATGAAAAGATCGCAAAAAATGGCAGAACCATTATTCTGGACGGCGCTCACAATGTGCTGGAGCTTGAAACACTTGCTCGAAATATGAAAAATGATGGCATGTCTCCGCGAGCAGTCATTTTTTCGGCCAGTTCGAATAAAAATAGTACGGAAATGATAAATGCTGTTTTTTATCCCGAAGCGGACTATTACATGGTTCCATCTCCTTTTGCTGAAAGAAGGATGGAAAAAGGGGAATTGGAAGAAACGGCAAACAGAATCGGTTTGCGCTGGAAGTGGGTGAGTGATGCCAAAACCGCTCTCGATGAAACGTTTCAGTCTACGGAAAAAGGGGATACCATACTTATAACCGGGTCTTTGTATTTTGCCGGAGAAGCCCGGCAAGTGCTTATGACATGAATACAGCTTGCACCCGGCAGATAAGTGGACATATAATAAGAAAAGAAAGCAAAAAGAACACCGATGCGGCAACATCGGTGTTCCATACAGCTGTCTTTCCGCCAGGAAGCGGCAGCGTTCAGGACCGGAAAAAGTAACCCGTTATCCCTACTGGCCGGCAGGGTGGGTTACTTTTTGCCGTTTGACGCCACAATGATCGAAACCACTAGCGAAGCAAATGAAATCATCAGCACCAGTGATTCAAATGGAGTCATCAGTAGGCACCACCCCCTTCCATCGTGAAGTCGGGGATGCTGCCGCCACCCTGCATACATACAGCTGCATTATTCATTATACCATGATTCGCCCCGGGGACAGACCGGGGCTTTCGTATGTTATCTCACTATGCAAAACAGGAAAAAAAGCCTATGAACGCGTTCTTATGGAACGGCAAAAATCAAACGATGGCCGTATCGTTCCTAATATGGAAGTTTTGTGTCGTGACAGGAAAAATGCCGGAAAAGCCGAATAGAATTAATGTAAAACTACGTGTTCCATATTTTTCTATCGGGTAAATTGTACTAGGAGTATTCTGGCAGTGAGGTGAGCGGTATGGCGGATCAAGAGAAAAACAAAGAAGAAGAAATTCCATTTGATGATCCGGAACTTGAGATTCAACAGGACAATTGGGAACCGCGGCCGCCAATCATGCAAATTAAGAAGTCCGGACGTAAAGGCTGGTGGACTGTAAACGGTATCCTGATCCTGGTCCTTTCGGTGACAATTGCGCTTATCGCTAGCCAGGCCGGAGTCATGAAATTCCCGTGGCTGACCAGACAGCTTGAATCTGCCGGTATTTTGCAGTCTACGGTTGCAACAACAGCCCCGGAAGAAAATAGGATCCTCGACAAAGCAGCGGAGATCGAGCAAACATTTTCGATTGGCGTCACAAGAGATGACTGGGAGAAAACAACGGATGGTGAAAAAGCCGCGGAAGCAGAAGCCAACGGGGTGACGGCCGTCCGCTATGATTATTTCAAAGCAAATGCCGATGAAGAATCTGCAAGTGCAGCAAGGCTTGACATACAGTCACTGGAAAAGGGCTTGACGGGTATACAATTGCTTATCCGCTTCAATGATAAGGATCAGGCAGTAAGCGCTACACTCGGCTATGCTAAGGACGGAGAGCGCGGCATCAATATCCGTGAGTACCGTGTTGATGGCAGTGTGGATGAATATTTGATAAATGTAAATTAAAAAACACCGGTAGCGGCCGGTGTTTTTTAATCACAAAAAAGCTATAATTTACATTCATTTATAAAATAAAGTACCCTGAAACGGCATTATAACCGATAATGTTTGAAAGCCGGCCGTGGAAATTACTTGATCACTTTCCAATCAGCTTACCTTATCCTTTCAAATCCACCTCAGGATGCTGGTCACCGAACCAGCGCAGGGAAAAGTCGTTTTCAAACAGGAACACCGGCCGTTCATAGCGGTCATGGACAAGCATATTGGAATATTTATCGAAGGATCTGAATGAGTCTTTCCAATTTTCGACCCAGCGTGCGTGTTTATGCGGGATCGGTGAAATCTCGATATCCACGTTATATTCGTTTTCCATCCGGTATTGGAATACTTCAAACTGCAGGACGCCGACAGCACCAAGAAACACGCTTGTGCCGTCAGGCGTTTTATATACCTGGATGGCGCCTTCCTGTGCAAGCTGCTCGAGCCCTTTATAAAAATGCTTTTGTTTCATGGCATTCTTCGTGCGGACCCTTGCAAAATGTTCCGGCGGAAATTGCGGCAGCGGCTCAAAGCTGAAATCGTTCTTTCCTTCGTAAAGCGTGTCTCCGATCTGGAATACACCGGGATCATACAGGCCGATAATATCGCCGGGATAAGCTTCTTCCAATCCTTCACGGTTTTCGGCAAAGAACTGCTGGCCCTGCGCGAGCTTCATCGGCTTGCCGGTTCTATCCAGTTTGGCTGTCATGCCGCGTGCAAACTTGCCGGATACGATTCGGAGAAAAGCAATCCGGTCACGGTGAGCCGGATTCATATTCGCCTGGATTTTGAAGACAAATCCAGAAAACGTATCATCGGACGGCTCAATCATTCCGTCTGTGCTTTTTCGCGGCTGCGGCAAAGGCGCAAGTTTCAAGTAATGGTAAAGGAAAGAAGGCACACCGAAACCGGAAATGGCACTCCCAAAGAAAACAGGCGTCAATTTTCCGTTATCAATGGCCTCTTTGTCATAAGGATTTCCGGCTTCATCCAGAAGCATGATATCTTCCTGGAGCTTTTCGATCTCTGTCGGTTCCAGATAAGGCTCGAGATCATCCCATTTTTGAATCTCAAGGCTCTGGTCTTCCTGGCGGTTTTCGTAAAATTCAAGCCGATCCTCCTTCCGGTCATACACGCCCCGGAAGGATGCCCCCATGCCGATCGGCCAGTTCATCGGATGGGAATGGATGCCGAGGACCTCCTCGATTTCTTCAAGCAATTCAAGCGGTTCACGGCCCTGCCGGTCAAGCTTGTTAATGAAGGTAAAAATCGGGATGCCGCGCTGGCTGACGACTTTGAACAGCTTTTTCGTCTGGGCTTCAACCCCTTTTGCTGCATCAATGATCATGACAACACTGTCGACAGCCATCAGGGTCCGGTACGTATCTTCACTGAAATCTTCATGCCCGGGTGTATCGAGGATGTTGACGGTCACCCCGTCATAGTCGAATTGCATGACACTTGATGTCACCGAGATGCCGCGCTGCTTCTCAAGCTCCATCCAGTCGGAAGTTGCGAAATTTTTGGATTTACGCGCTTTTACGGTTCCCTGTTTGTGAATAGCGCCCCCGAGATATAGAAGCTTTTCGGTAAGGGTTGTTTTACCTGCATCCGGATGGGAGATGATCGCGAAGGTGCGCCGTTTTTTATATTCATTCTGTTTATCGGTTGTGCTCATAATGGTAGTCCTTTCTGTGAACGGTGCTGGAAAAAAGGAGGCGGCATGGGCATTGGCCATGTTCTCCTGCTTTTCAGCCCTAAAGTCCTCTTACTCCTAATATAATCTGCAATAATACAGTATAGCATATAAACAGGGGTGGGGAGAAGGACTCCATGAGCTGCAGGCAAAGGAATTTGCGCAAATGGATGTTGCAGAGGTAAGTGGAAACCAGGCCGTAAGAGAAGGGCTGATGAACAGAAGGGCTGTTTTAATAATGTTTACCGCTCTTTCGGTAAAACCAAAAACAGACGTTTGATATCGACTTCCTGTTTAACCTGCCTGAAAACTATAAAGAAAAAGTGGAACAAAGTGACGGTTCCCATCGTTACATAGAAAGAAAAGAAATGAAGAAGGAGGACATCGATTGAAGAAACGAATGCAACTCCCTGGAATATTCGTGACCATTTTACTGATCGTTTCCGCATGTGCGGAAGCAAAGGAGGAAGCAGTGGCAGAAGGCGGTCACTTTGAACAGGCAGGGATGAAGCTTTTTGGTATTGAAAACAAGGTGGGCCTGATGAAACTGAATGGTGATCAGGATGTCGAGATGGCAACGCCGGGGCATTATGAAATCTTCTTCTGGGGTGTACAGGCTGATACCGGAAGCAGTTACCGCCTGACCGGGAGGCATCCGGAAAGCGGGGAAGTGCGGACGCTTTATGAATGGCCGCTTCAGCACTTTGAAGGAAAAGGGGATGCTGTAAGCGGGGCAAAGTTTGCAGTCGAGGCACCCGGGGAATGGCTTTTCACTTTTTATATCGATGAAGAAGAGTTTGCTTCATTTTCCATTGTTATGAATGAGGGCGGGTGAAGACTTTTCTTTGTCGATACAGAATGGTGCGTGTAAAGAAAACTCGCCGATTGGCGAGCCTTTAGGAGAAGACAGAGGCGTAGTTGCTCTTATGTATATTCATAAAATTGGCAACTGCGTCGAAGTACTTCCTTGCTGACAATTTAAACTTTCCTATAAGAAAAAAGCCCGCTTCCAGAGAAACGAGCTTTTGGACGGCCAGTCATCATTTTTTCAGGACATTGATTGCCTCAGCAAGTTTTTCGGCAAAGTCAAGAGGAGGTTCAACAGACTGGCAGTGGACGTATAAAAGGTTAGGTTCGGCAAATAGCCAGTGGTTATGGACAGCACTGACCATTAAATCGTATTTTGACAGGGCTGCTACATAAGCGGGCACCTCTTCTTCAAGGACTGCCATTTCCGCTGCATTCAATGCCTTTCCTTCTTCATCCAGTGATTCGAAATGGACCTCGCCTTTGATTTCGCTTTTGAACGGCTTTCCCATGATTTTCACATCAAGGTTGCGTTTGATTTCCACCGCGCAAACGCCTTCTTTCGCTTTGCCTTCGCCGCCCAATGTTTCACCAAATTTTTTACAAAGTTCTTTCATGTCAGACATATCGTTCACTCCAATCATAAGGTTCTGCTTGTGCGACATTCTGGAGAAATTGTTATTCTCCGTACATAACTATAAGGATATTTCCCTAACGGGGAGAAATAAAAACACAACTGGCCGCTTAGTCTTTATTTTGACGAAATGGAGGATGTTTTGTAAGAACAATGAAGATGACGCTGAGCAGGGTTGAGCCGATCAACATATTCATTTCGGCTTTCCCGTCTTTTGTAAAAGTATAAAAAAGGGCGACAACCATCACAGCCCCGATAATTCCTGCCGGGGTCAGATTTTTGACATAATAATCGCGGCGCAAATGGTAAACGAAGTAAAACCAGCTTGCGATGGCAAGCAGTACAGCCAGAATTTCAAACTCAAGCATGCTTTTCCCCCTTTTCTCTTATTAATTAGGCTTTGTTAAAAATCTGTCCAAGCGGCAGGTGATCTTGTTGTTTAACTATATTAATATTGTATCTTATTTAGCTAACGGTCAGTATCAGGATACCCTTCAAAGATAGAAGGAAAACGATTGCAGACGATACGTGTGTTTAAATTTTTGAAGGAGATAACAGACTGATAATCAAGGGTATAGTAAACGAAACACATATAGAGTAAGAACCCGGTGAAGAAATGAGGATGACACATGATTAGAATTATAGGAATCAGCGAACAAGGTGAACGTATATTGCTTGATGATCTCGATAGCCTCAAACCGGAAGAATTCAGGTGGTATTGGGTTGATTTCAGCAGCCCTGATGAAACGGAAATCGGGTATCTTGATTCATTTTTCCGGTTTCATCCGCTTGCCATCGAGGACTGCCTCCAGAAATTGCAGCGTCCGAAGCTTGACTATTATGAAGAATTTAATTTTTATGTGGTGCATGCACTGGATCAAGTTGATAAGGAAAAAGATGAAATCGACTTGTTCCTGTCTAGCCATTTCATTGTTACGTTCCATAAAGATGAATCGAACGAAGTGAACCAGGTGTGGGAAAAGTTCAGGCATTCCCGAAATTTGGAGCGGTGGGACCAGCATGTCGTCCTGTACGAAATCATGGACAAAATTGTTGATGCCTATTTTCCTGTGTTATACCAGATTGAAGATGAACTGAATGCCATCGAGGATAATACCGGCAATCACTCGGTTGAAAAGATCCTGGATGATGTGTTTGAGCACAGAGGATATTTGCTGTATTTGCGCAATACTGTCCATCCGATGCGGGATCTGCTGTACAGGATGCTCAATTCCCATCACCTTGAAGAAGTGAAAGCGCGCAAGGAATACTTTTCGGATATTTATGATCACCTGTTGAAGCTTACGGACATGATCCAGTCCAACCGGGAAATGACAACGGATATAAGGGACAGCTATCTTTCACTGAACGCCCATCAGACAAACCGGATTATGAAGGTTTTGACGGTCATTACCACGATATTCATGCCGCTCACATTCATTGCCGGCGTTTATGGGATGAATTTTGCCTACATGCCTGAACTGGAGTGGCGTTACAGCTATTTTATCACGCTTGGATTAATGACAGTTATCGGATTCATCATGTTCTTATGGTTTAAAAAGAAGGGATGGTTCGATTAAATACGGGGCAAAAGTCCCTATGTCCGCCAACTTCCGAAAGATGCATTAGAACGGTGAAAGAATAGTGGATCTATCACAAGTTCTTTTTACTAGATAATTCACAAAGTTCACATTGCATACACAATTCCTGGATGGGATAATAAGGTAAATGGGATTAAATCCTGTGTTCTCCATGGGGAAGTTAGACTGAAGCAAAAAACGGGAGATTGGGTAATCCTCCGGTATCCCGCGGAACAAGCATTGTGAGGACTCTAACAATAAATTTTATTTTGGCCAACCAAAAAGAAAAGCAGGTGCCTTCCATGATTGATTTTATCAAAGACTTGCTTCTGCACTTTTCCATTATCGTCTTTCTTGGCTTTATGTATAATTTTTTATTTTCCCAGCGCCGGGACATAGGGCAGCGGCAAATTCTGCTGCTTGTCGTTTTTGCTATCCTTCTGGTTACGATGTCCTTTCCCGTCCAGTTCCATCGGGATCTGACATTTGATTTGAAAATGATTCCATTTTTTATCGCGTTTTACTATATCGGGCCCGGGGCCAGCCTGGCTGTTATTGCGTTCATGGTTGCTGTCCAGGCGGGTCTTGATATGTCAGGCATACCTACGATTGTGATTAACTACCTGGTGATGTTTTCTATCCTTTTTGGCCTGAGAAAAATTTATAAACATGGAGGGCTGCTGATAAAAATAGGCATCGGCTTTCTTGTTTATTTTCTTATTACGATGACAAGACTTTCAGTTCTTATCCGTCAGGGGTTATCAGACGACATTGTCTATTTAGTTGTCTTTTCACTTGTATCGTTTCTCGCTCTTGTAGCGGTAATTTATATTATCGAAATGACCATTCTTCAAAACCGGATGCTGGATGAACTACAGAAGGCTGAAAAATTGACGGCTGTCAGCCAGCTGGCTGCTTCGGTTGCCCATGAAATCCGCAATCCGATGACAACGATTAAGGGTTTCATGCAAATTTTGAAAAATGAAGATAATCTTACAGACTCGCAAAATATGTTCATCAGGGTATCGCTTCAGGAATTGGAGAGAACGCAGACGATCATTAATAATTTTTTGTCTCTGGCAAGGCCGAATACGAAGAACTTCCAGGAGGTAGACTTAACGACGTTGCTGGTGGAAGTGGTGGAGTTCATGAAACCGTATAGCCATATGTCCAATATTGAGATGTATACGAAGATAGATGGTAGCCTTGTTGTTGAAGGGGATCCACATGAATTTCGGCAGCTTTTCATCAATATCGTGAAAAATGGGATTGAAGCAATGGCAGATGGCGGCAATTTTTTTGTGTATGCCAGCGAGTCGGGCGAATCTGTTCGGATAGACGTTAAAGATGAAGGTGTCGGGATGAGCAAAAAGCAAATCCAGCGGCTTGGTCAGCCTTACTATTCAACAAAGGAAAAAGGGACCGGGCTTGGAATGCTTATTTGCTACGATATCATTAAGCGGATAAACGGGGATATGACTGTTGACAGCAAGGAAGGTGTCGGGACAACGTTTACGATAGAAATACCAAAGAAACAGAAGGTGTTGCCGTAGGATCACGGGCGAAAAGGGATCGGCCAAACACAATACAAGCAGGCGAAAAGCTGGCGAAAGGGGAGTGAAGTCTCCTCTGGCGCCAGCTTTTTTCCGTCCGCATAGAAAAGGATTCCTGATCAGTATGAAAGTTTTTGGTGAAGGTGCCCTGTTAAGGTATATAAAGCAAAACTGCGGCTCTGTCTTCACCTAAAAAAGATTACCGGTCGGCCGGTTTTCATTATTGAGATGGTTGACTTGATGGTTTTTCCTGAAAGATGGCAGGCTTCTTTCCAGGTCGGGAATAGAACGGTTTGTATCGCCTCTTTTTTCTGCGGTACGTTTCCTCTTCAATCTTTCCGCCGCCATCACACTGGCAGCAGTCTTTTTTGCCGGGTAGAAAAAATCTGCGGGTTTCACCTTTCCCGCTGCATGTTGGACAAATAACTAGAATTGACATAATTCATTCCTTTCCAGGATACATACTATCGGGGTTTTTACTGTTGGGGGGATAAGCTGCACATTATCCGGTACAGCAAAGAAAATAAGTGACTGGTAAACACATGTGCGCATACTTTCCTTCACACATCGAACCAAACTTAGTATACAATCAACCATTCCCGGTTTGGGCCGGGAGTAAACATAATAAAATGCCTGGCAATTGCCTCGCAATTGCCAGGCATTTTATTTAAGCGTTTTTTTCAGTTTGAATGAAAATTTGTCCGTGTGCACAAGCATCAGTGCAATAGGGTGTAAATGAATGTACATTGTGCTGTAACCAAAACGAAAAGAGAAAGCGTCAGAACCGGTGCACCGGTTTTGGCGCTTTATTGTTGCAAAGCAATTACAAAAATTGGAGTTTCACCGAGCATAATTTTTGTGAAAAGAGGGAGTACAAAATTCAAAATCGATAAGAAAGGCGGGTCAGAAATGGGCCAACTCTTTAGAATCTTCATCTATCTCGCCGGTATGAGTTTAAACTTCCTGGGTGGGGCTTTGTTCATTAAGTCAACACTCGGTGCAGGATTCTGGACCGCAATGGTTGCCGGAATCAAAGAAAATTTAGGATTGACAGTCGGTTTCTGGTACGGTTTTTCCCAGCTTGCTGTCATGATGATCAACAGCTATCTTGTCAAACGCCGCCCGGAAATCGAAGCGGTTATAACCCTGGTGCTCGAAGCGCTGATTTTGGACTTCTGGCTTGAAGTAGCATTAAGGGATGTGCATCTCGGACCAGAAGCTGTAGTCGTAAAAGCCACAGTATTTACAGCAGGCGTTTTGTTAATGAGTCTTGGCGTTTCACTTTATATCATGCCGGGATTTCCACGTGCCCCAGTCGACCAACTGTTTCTTACACTGAGTGAAAAGTTCCGTTTTAGTATACGAATCTCACAAACGGTGGTGGCTGCTTCCTCAGCCGCAATCGGATTATTGATCGGCGGCCCTGTCGGAATCGGTACAGTCCTGGTTGTACTTGCGATTGGCCCGCTTATCCAGTTCTGGTATCCGAAAGTAGAACGTTTCTATACAGTGAACCTGGAAAAGCATCAGCTGTCACGCCCGGGAAAGGTGAAGTGACTGCGGACCACGACAAAAAGGGCCGGTCCCGCCTAAAGATATTTCAACCTTCAACTTACTGTGTTGGCAGAGGTATGATACTTGGCGAAGTACAGCGTCACAGAACAGCCAATTGATTTTGTGTCTAGGATATGGTTTATCGTACACCATAAAAAAGACGCTGAGAATGAAGGTGCTTGTCCTTCTAAAGACAGCGGCGCCTTGTATCAGATCAATAGCGCCATTACAGGTCCCAATTTAAAACACAAGCCTATCAATATAGAATAAAAGCAGATCCTGACATCTTCCCGACACAAAAACAGTTTATATTTTAAATATGAAGAACTTGCTGCCAGCAGGAGGTGAAAACGGATAAAGGTATTTTTCACGTCACCTGGCAGTAAGTCCAATATTCACACACACCCAGTTTGGCCCGATCACTTAATCGGGTCCTTTTTTTTTACAATATAGGAAAGTATAAATTGTCAGCAAGGGAGTATCACGACGCAGCTGCCAATTTTAAGAATATAGATAAGGGCAGCTAGCCTCTGTCTTCGCCTGAAGGCTCGCCAATCGGCAAGTTTTCTTATAAAAATTTACCCATTATCCACCATTATCGTATAAAGTAAAAGCAGGGATGCGCATAAGTGAAAACAGGAAACACAGCAGGCTGAACAAGGACAGCCAATCACGGCACGAGGTTTAACATTTCGCCTGAACGTGAAATTGTTATTAATCAAGCAATCATGTTGAAACTATTTTAGGAGTGAACGAAGTGGAACAATCAGTACAAAGCATTAATGAAAGATATAGGGAACGATCGGAGAGATTTGAGATTGCATTTAACCAGATTCATTCCCGGTTGAAGAAATTGGGTCGGAAAAGCCGGAATAACGGGTTCGTTGATCTGTTGCACCAGGTAAGTGCGCGGCATTCTCTTGTGAAACGGTTTTTCGATGACTTGAAGCAATTTGCCAGGCTTCGTAACGCCCTTGTCCATGAGAAAATGGAAGCGAACTATTATATAGCTGAACCTCATCAAGAAGTAGTGGAAAAGATCGAAGAGATTGCGGATTATCTCAATTCACCGCCGGCTGCAAAAACAATTGCCTCCAGTCCGGTTGTGACTTACGGGGTCTTCGATTCGCTTGAGGATGTTTTGAAAGATACAGAAAAACATTCCTTTTCCCAGTTCCCTGTCTATGATGGACAACGGTTCACATATTTGCTTACAAAGAGCGGCTTGATCAGTTTTATGGCCAACCATATTGAGAACGGGCTCGTGTCATTAGGGGATATCAAGCTGAAGGATGTCATGAAATATCAGTCTGACCATAATGTGGCTTTTGCCCAAAAAAACGTTGATATCTTCACGCTCGAGGATATTTTTGAAGATCATTATCAGGAAGGCCACAAGCTTGAGGCCATCATCCTGACGGCAAACGGAAGCAAAACAGAAGAGCCCATTGCCATTGTGACGACATGGGACTTGATAAAAATCGATTTGCTGTAAATTAAAAAGGCTCTATTAAACGTTAGTGTTGATTTCCGTTGCAGGTACTCGCTTTCACCATAGGCACAAG
>JAENYN010000043.1 GCA_016841765.1 Guptibacillus hwajinpoensis | reverse complement strand
CTCGAAAATAAAAACCCATTTTCTTCGTGCGGTGTTATTTCAAAGAAGTTTTTTCCAAGTCCAACGGGAAATAGAGGAAAGGCTGAGACTCCGCAGGCGCAGCGGAGGAGGCTCAGCTTCCTCCCCGTGGCCGGAGGGAAGCAGGAACAGATGTCGCACTTGTGCCTATGGTGAAAGTGAGTGTCTGCAGCGCAATGGAACGAACTTGTTTTATCAGCTTAACCGATTATTAGCAAACAGCATTACGTTGAATAGATATTGCTCGTCTCAAAGCATGACTTATTTAGTTATGTCCTAACTTCTTTTGTACATTTTAAATGCTCGCCAATCGGCGAGTTTTTTAGTGGCTTGTCAGCATGTTTTCCGGGCGTTGCAGTGATTGTTCGAGGACTCCGAATTGCTTTCTTGTTTGAAAATCCCTGCCCGCAAACATAAGCAGGAACCGTGCCGCAAATTGTTGGATCTCACTATGTTCGGTAATGGTGACCGTCGTTTTTCCTTTCTTTTCATCCAATTCATAACACCATTTTCCTTTCAGGCCGTAACTGCTGTTTCTTAGGTGTATTGTCACTTTTTTGAAAGGAACCTTTTCAATGACTTCATATTCAGAAAAGGTGCCGAATCGGGAATACTCGCGCCATACCGGCAATCCGAGGTGATTTTGGCCCATTTGTTCAACCCGTTTTGTGAATCGGCTCCGGCCAGCTATCCTGTCCAAATTATTAATGGTACCCCAGATCATTTCTAATGTAACGCTGTATTGTTCTGAATACTTTATATGAAAACGGCGGGGAATCGTAGAGCTGGTTAAAAATACGACCAGCATAGCCGCAGCTGCGGCAATTGAGAAAATAATGATCATATTCCTTCATGCCTCCTTACACGAACGTTTCGGAGCAAGTAAGGCGAATCCCGCACACTTGCTGAGGAAAATGAAAGCATAGCGGCTTCCCTTCATTTCCTTATTATGACATTCGATTGAAATTCTATGCAAGAAGAGCAGATGTCTTATAAGAGACAATGAAACTTATTTTTTTGATATCCGTAGAATTAGTGTAAATAAAAAAGGGGGATCTTTATGCTGAGTTTTGCAGTTGTTGCTTCGTTCGGTGTTGTCGCAGGCTTATTCCTGCTCATTGGGGCGGGCCTGATCATCTTGAATATTGTTACAAGCATCTGGGCTTACCGGGATTCGATCCGGCTTGGAAATAGTAAAGAATATGCCATTGTCGTATTAGTAGGCACGCTTTTCTTTCCTATTCTCGGATTGGTCATTTATTTGATTATAAGAAGAGACTGATTTCTTTAATTGTTGCCGATGACAGACAAATAGGAAGGAAACAGACGGATGTCAGCAGGAGTGTTGTCCGGTCGTTCTCCATCCGTATCTACTGTCAGAACCGGATCGGTTTTAATTTGCAGATCCCTTGTCTGGAAATAGACAAGGTTTTCATTTTCGGCTGTTTCTGCTGAAAAGCGCTGCTGGAAAAGATTCCATATTGTTTTAACGGAGGCGTTTTTGACAATGAGGACATCAAGCTTTCCATCCGTGAAGCTGCTGTCCGGAAAAAAGGTGCGGATGCCGCCGGTGTATGGCCCGTTTCCCACAATTGCCATAACTGCCTCGCCATCAAAATGGCCGTCCGGCGAATCAACCTGAAGGCGGAATGGCTCGCCGTCAGACGCGTTTTGAAGGGCAGATAAGTAATAGGCAAGCCGGCCAAAGGATGATTTGATTGCGGAATCCACTTCCTGTGAAACGGTTGTGATCAATCCAACACCCCAAAAGTTTGAAAAAAACCGGCCGCCTGTGTTCCCGATGTCGATTTGAATAGGCATCCCTTCCACCAGGGCCCTGGCTGCTCCTTCCGGATCGAACGGCATACGGAGGGTACGGGCAAAATCATTGCATGTCCCGCCCGGAAGGATTCCAAAAACCGGCCTTTCTTTTAACGGGCATAAGGCATTGACCAGCTCGTAGACCGTGCCGTCTCCGCCAGCACCGATAATGGCATCAAAGGATTGGTGATATTCTGAGATAATGTCCGCACCGTCACCCGGTTTCTTTGTCTCAAATATTTCAACGTCTGTATATTTGGACAAAAGCTGCTTTTTAATCTCAGGCATGGCTTCATGCATCTTACTGTTTCCGGATGCTGGATTCTGAATAATCGCCGCTTTTTTCATGGATAGTCTCCTTTTGATTGTCAGTATGTACCTTTATATTTAACCGCGTGCATAAAAAGTAAACAAAAGAGGGATTGGCTGTAACAGAAAAAAAACAAAGTACCGGTGGATCTGACAATGGCGGGGAGAGAGCTGTCCGATTTGCCGGATATTTGCGGTTCCATTCTTGCTGGAAATTTGAATATGAAGGATTAGTACTGCCCGCTAGGTGGAAAGAATACTTTTGACCAATAAAAACGGGAACCGGGCGTGCCGGTTCCCTCACAGAGAAGCATGGTCAGCGATAAGATTCACCAAGCCGCTTAAAGACGGGTTTTTCATATTTTTTTTGCCTGGGAGGATGATGCTGGTCCTTATCTTGGAAACCTGTATACCGTTCCAGAAGCTTTTTGGCCTGGGTCAGCGGCATTTGGGCTTTTGGATTCCGGTATGATTGACTGGCTTCTCCGAGATGTTCAAGCGTTTGGAAATCTTCTTTGACAGGAGGCATATGAAAATAATACTTTCCTACAGATACGAGCAGATCTGATTGCTGCTGGCTGTATTTCGGATTAGGGGAAAAATGCAGTCCGACCTTGCGGGCTTTGCCTTCTTTAAGCAGCTTCTGCAGTGACTTCTTTTTCAAAGAGTAAAGAAATTTGGGGTTTGGTGCTGTTTTGGCGTGGCGATTGACGGTGTAAACAGCTTTTGCAAGGTTATCAGGGGTTGCGGGGGGCAGCTCGTTCTGCTGCTTCCTGCTTTGGTTGGAATGGTGTGACGGCATGGCGGGAACTCCTTTCATTTTGGCTTTGTATTTAGGGCTGCCATAGCGGCGGCAAAAACCTGCTGCCGCTGGTAAGCCCGGCCTACTTATATTATAAAGGAAATGTTCAGCCGTTTATACTTCTTCAGGTAATTTTTTCAATAAAGGTGTTCTTATTCGGTGATGGCCTTGGCATCATCGATGATCTCTTCGTATGGAGTATCGAGCCCATCATAACTTTTGACGGCGTTCCCTTCCTGGTCAACGAGATAAAAAGAAGTTCCGTGGATGACCTGGTCCGAACTCGGATCATTTTGAACCAGCGTTTTGAAAGATTTACGGGCGAGTGTGACGATTTCTTCCTGCTCATAGCCGGTAAGGAAATCCCAGCTGCTGTAATCGGCATCAAATTTGTCACCGAACTCCTTCAATGTTTCTGGTGTGTCATTTTCAGGATCAACGCTAAACGACACGATTTGCATATCGATGTTTTCTTCTTTCAGTTTTTCCTGTATCCGTGACATGTTGGCTGTCATCGGCGGACAGACCGTGTTGCAGTTAGTGAATACAAAATCGGCCAGCCAGGGTTTTCCTTTAAGGTCGTCAAGCGATACTTTTTCACCATCCTGATTCACATATGTGAAATCCTTTACTTCATAGCTGAAATCCCCCTCAAAGTTGCTGCCGCCGCAGGCTGTGAGGGCAAGAAGAATCAGTGTTCCGGTTAGTGCTGCAAAAATGCGTATGCGCTGTTTCATCGACTGTCTTCCTTTCGTTCCGGATTCGGTTGCTGTCCAAAATCATTTTAGCACAAAAGTGAAAAGGAACGTATTAACTTGATTTTTGGAAACAATTTGTGAACATTCCAGGAAATCGTTGACAGAAAGAACCAAGAAACATAAAGTATTATTTAGAAGGTTATCTAATTATCTAAATAAGAGGGGTGTAAAAATGGATATCAATTGGGGGTTAATCGCACCGCTGCTCATTATACAGCTGCTTCTCATGGTCCTTGCTCTTGTCGATCTGTCGAAAGCCGAACAGACGAACGGACCTAAAATCGTTTGGGTGTTTGTCATTGTTATTCTTAATTTAGTTGGACCGGTCATCTATTTCCTGTTTGGAAGGCGGAAAGCGTAATGGCGCTCTTGAAAGCAGAACGTCTTGAAAAATCATTTAACGGCTTGAAGGTGCTCGAGCATTTGGACCTGGCAATCGAAGAAGGAAGTTGTACAGCATTGCTGGGTCCGAATGGCGCCGGCAAAACGACTACATTAAGCATTCTTACAGGCCTTCTTGAAAAAGACGGGGGCCGAATCACATTTAAAGGGCAGGAAGGCGGGGACTTCCGGTCTGCCGTCGGTTATCTGCCGCAATATCCCGCTTTTTATCCATGGATGACCGGGAAAGAGTTTCTGCAGTATGCAGCGGAGTTATGCGGAATTCCGAAACGCGAGGCACAGGAAAAAAGCAGCTATTATCTGGAAATGTTCGGCCTTGAAGGGGCAGGGGCCAAAAAGACCGCATCTTATTCGGGCGGAATGAAACAGCGTCTTGGACTTGCCCAGGCAATCATCCACGAGCCTGAGCTGCTGATCATGGATGAACCGGTTTCTTCGCTTGACCCGATCGGCCGTTACGAAGTGCTGGACCTTATCCGTAATTTGAAGAAAAAAACGACAATCTTGTTTTCCACCCATATTCTTCATGATGCCGAAGAAGTTTGCGACAACGTCTATATCATTGCCGGCGGCAAAAATATCCTTTCGGGACCTCTTCAAGAATTGAGGCGCAAAGAGCAGGAGCCGGTTATTGTCATTGAGTCTGCTGATGATCTCGATGATCTGGTGAATGTGTGGAAGAAGCGGGATTGGGCCGCAGAAACCACTTATCATGAAGGGAAGGCGCGGTTGGTGGTGAGCGATATCAGGAATGCCCAAAAAGAAATTCTTGAAGACATAATGGCAGCCGGGAAAAGCCTGCAAAAGTTTGAGGCTGGGCAGACGTCACTTGAAGATGTCTTCTTAAAGATGGTGACAGGAAAATGAAACAATGGTTCGTGATGTTTAAAAAAGAAGCAGTTGAAATGATACGGAACTATAAATGGGTCTGGATTCCGCTGGTGTTTGCGATAGTCGGCCTTACGCAGCCGATTTCGTCTTATTATATGCCTGACCTGATGGAAAACTTCGGTGAACTTCCTGAAGGGACGGTAATTGAGATACCCATTCCGCCGCCGGGCAGTGTGATGAACGCCACCCTTGGCCAGTTTTCACAGATTGGCGTCCTTGTACTTGTTTTAAGCTCAATGGGAGCCATTTCCTCGGAGCGGAATACCGGGACTGCAGGCCTTATTCTTGCCAAGCCAGTTTCGAAGGTATCATTTATTACAGCGAAATGGGCTGCTGCTGTACTGATTGCCTGGCTAGCTCTCATTTTCGGGTTCGCGGCAGCCTGGTATTATACGGAGTTGCTGATCGGCCCTGTTGAGGCCGGCCCGGCCGTTGCAGGTTTTTTTGTTTACGGCCTGTTTTTGACATTTGTCGTGACCGTTACCATTTTTCTGAGTTCATTGATGAAAAACAGCCTTGGCATCGCTTTCTTGTCAATTGGGGTTGTATTGGCGCTATCCATTTTATCCGGCGTATTGAAAACTCTGCTGTTCTGGTCGCCCGGCACACTTACAGCACATGCAGGGAGCCTGCTGGAAACCGGTGAAGCAGGGGATCATTTTGCAGCAGCGGTGACGATGAGCTCCCTTGTCATCGTGGCGCTGCTGCTGCTTGCCCCTTATTTATTCAAACGGCAAAAACATGTATGAAATGCGGCATTTTTGTATGCCGGGCATCGGAAAGGGAAAATAAGTGTGTCCTCGACTAAAGACAGTAATTTTGAATGAAATAGCAGTAAATATGAGAGAAACAGCCCAAAACGCATGGATTTGAAAAAATCCATGCGTTTTAACTTACTTGTAAACTAAGCAGACAAATAACCCCTCTTCCCCCGATATAACGACAAAGACCAAATCACAAAGTGATTTGGTCTCATGCGAACCTGATTCCTATTATTTTACGGCTGCTGTTATTTTACGCTGTAAAGTCTCCTTCAATTCCCTGGTAGATAGCTCATAAAGCTGCCTTCCATCCGGATGTTTATAGATACCTTCAGAAAGGCAGGAGTCAATATAGTGCTGTTTATTGTCCGGCGGTTTCTTGCTTATCTTCATAGGTTGAAATGTTATGGGCCATTTCAAGAATGCCGGATTCCAGGATTGAAGATGAAAGAGCTTCACGAAGTTCAGTTACCGTTTGTTCAGCATCGGGGCCGTCAGCTGTCAGGATAATTGTGTCATTTTCCTGAAGAGATAATAGAAGTGTTGTAAAATCAATATATTGCTGGGATGTTCCGGACTGGTTATAAAATAACTGGATCCGGCTTTCGGAATGTTGAGCTATATTTATGAAATCGTAAATTTCAGTTGTTGAAACCGGCTTATGGATCACAAACGTTTTTTCGATCATACAAAGTCCTCCTTGTTATTTATCTATTTTCGCATAATGTTATGTGTAAAATGCTGGTTTTCTGTGTATGGTTATTTGATTACCCCTGCCAATCTGATATTAAACACACTGCGATGTTACAATTAGGTTACGCATATGGAGGTGTGCAGGAATGCTGAGCATTTTCGGGACAGGGCTGGGCGGCGCGCTGGGTGCTGCTGCCCGTTATTACATCAGTATATTTTTAAATGATGCCGGATTTCCGGTTGGTACTTTGCTGGCCAATGTATTGGGCAGTTTTTTGCTCGGAGTCCTGGTTGGCTATGCTACAAAAAAAACAATGGATAAATGGATATATAACAGCATAGGAACAGGATTACTCGGCGGTTTCACAACGATGTCTGCATTTGCAGGAGAAGTGGTCTCTTTCGGGCAAGAATTTGCCGGGATTTCTGTTTTCTATGTAGCGATATCGCTTAGTGGAGGAATAGCTGCCGCCTTTGCCGGATATATGACCGGTGAGCGGGCTGCCGGCTATCATGATCAAGAAGGGGTGGAGGGCGAATGAATATCTTTGCTGTAATGGCAGGGGGATTTCTGGGAGCGGTGCTCAGGCTCTCAATCGGCGTTTTGCTGAAAAACGCACAGGGCAAAGCCCCCGTTCCGTATGCGATGATTGCTGCAAACTGGGCCGGTTCATTCGGACTTGGGATGTTTATGTCTTTTTATCAACAAGATGCCGGCAACTTTATTTTTCTTCTTGTCGGTACCGGTTTTTTCGGGGCGCTCACTACCTTTTCCACATTCAGCAATGAAGCCATGCAGCTTTTCCGCAGCGGAAAATACGGGCCCGGCTTCCTTTATGTCCTGCTATCCGCTGGCGGAAGCATTTTCCTGTTCTGGCTGGGATTGATCCTATAGCCACCGATTTTTAGGCGGCTGGCTTGTATGTGGGAAGCAGCCTTCCGCAGTTCGGTTTTCTCCCAGCGGAAGGCATTGTTTTCCATGGTATCGGTTCATAACGGTCCTCATCACTCTGTCATATAAGGAAATTTTTCCTAGAAGCATGTCGTATATCGTCGTTTGTGATACAATAATAGATAAAATTGGCTATTTTTGAAAACGATTTCTTAAACAGGGAGAAAGCAGATGAGCCGGATAAAAAATGCACTTCAGGAAGATTTCAACAGCTTATTGAAAAGCGAACGGATCGAGCAATTCATACACCAGACTATTTTCAATGCCGTAAAAGATCTGGTTTTTTTAATGAAGGTCGAGGAAGGGCCTCTTTTCAGGTATGTTGAGGTAAATGATATAGCTCGTGAAGTGGCAGGGCTTCCCGACACGGCTATAGGCAAATATATTGATGAAGTATTGTCTCCGGAGGCAGCCAGGCAGCTGCAGCAAGCCTACGAGCATGTGTTAAAAGTGAGAGAGCCTTATTCCTACCAGGACTTTCTGGAATTGGAGAACGGCAGAGTGTTTTATGGAGAGTCCATGTTGACGCCTATTCTGGATGCGGACCATGAATGCAGATATGTCGTCTCTGTAACACGGGATGTCACTCAATCGGTTTTGGAAAAACAACAGTTGAACATAAACAAGCAGCGATACCAATCGCTTTTCGACCATAATATGGACGCCGTTTTTTCGCTCGACCGGGAAGGAAGGATCACAAGTGCCAATCCGGCTGCGGTTACGCTCACAGGGCTTTCTGTTGGAACCCTGATCGATACATTATTCAGCAGTCTTTTGTCTGACAAATGCAAACCTCCGTTTGATTCCAGTCTGAACATGACGATGGAGGAGACGCGCAATCAGGAAACCAATGCGGAAATGAGGAATTCAGACGGAACGGCTAAGCAAATTCAATTAAAGACAGTGCCCATTTTTGTTGATGACCAGGTGATAGGTGTATATTTGATCACAAAAGATATAACTGAACAGACGCGCAATAAGCGGATGATCGAATATATGGCCTACCATGACAGTCTAACCGGCCTGCCGAACCGAAGCTCTCTTTCCAGGCGGATGGGGGAGTGTTTTGCCGAAGCTGCCAGTGTGAACGGGCAGGCGGCTGTTATGTACCTTGATATTGACCGGTTCAAATACTTGAATGATGCCCTCGGGCACAGCTATGGCGATAAACTGCTCGTTGACGTATCGAAACGCCTTCAGGCCCTTTCAGGAGACGGAATTTCTGTATTCCGGCAGGGTGGAGATGAATTCATTATTTTACTTAAGCAGTCAGACAGGCGAAGGGCAGGTTCATTCGCCGAGGAGATCTTAACGTCATTTTACGATCCATTTATCATAAAAGGCCAGCATTATTACATATCGGTAAGTGTCGGCATCAGCCTTTTCCCGCAGGATGGATGCGATGAAGAAACCTTAATAAAAAATGCGGATAATGCCCTGTACCGCGTGAAAGAAAGCGGCAAAAGCCACTACCGTTTTTATAACAACACGATGGAGAAAAATAACTCCCGCACTTTCATGATGGAGACGGAACTAAGACAGGGGCTTGAAAAAGGCGATTTCCACCTTGAGTACCAGCCGCAGCTGGATATACGGACAGGATCAATCACAGGTGTGGAAGCATTGCTCCGCTGGGAGAACAGGGCATATGGGAAGATTCCGCCCGGTGAATTCATTCCGCTTGCGGAAGAAACCGGCTTGATCATTCCAATCGGCATGTGGGTATTTGAAGAAGTGTGCCGCCAGTACAGGGAATGGCTTTCTGAGGGCTATGAACCGGTGCGGGTAGCTGTGAATCTGTCCGCAAAACAATTTCAGCAGGTGGATTTGGTGAAAATGATCGCCGCTTCTTTACAAAGGTATAATCTTCCGCCGTCTTGCCTGGAAATTGAAATTACGGAAGGTGCGATGCGAAACACTGCCGAAACGATCTCGATCCTTCAGCAGTTGAAGGATCTCGGGGTGGGAATCGCGATTGATGATTTTGGCAAGGGGTATTCATCCCTCGGCCATTTGAAACGATTTCCGATTGATGTCCTTAAAATTGACCAGTCGTTTATCCGTGACATTTTGCTGGAACAGAAAGATGCCGCAATTACGGAAACAATCATTCATATGTCAAAAAGCCTGGGCCTGAGTGTCATTGCCGAAGGCGTCGAACAGGAAGGACAGAAAGATATGCTGCTTCAGCTTGGCTGTACAAGGGTGCAGGGCTACTTTTACAGCCGGCCGATCCTGCCGGGGGATTTGGCGGCCTCATTCTTAACGAGAAGAGAAATTGTGCATGAGAGTGAGTAAATGTGTATCCGGATCACTCCGGGCCCAAAACGTCCCAGTCATCATATCCAGTATCAAGGAGCCGGATTTCCGGGCTCCTTTTTTAGTAGGAAAGCATAAATGTCCAGCAAAAAAGTAATTCGACGCAGCTGCCAATTTTAAGAATATAGACAAGGGCAACTGCGCCATTGTTGCATCTCTTTAAGGAACACATTCGTATGTCACCCATCTTTTTTAAGAATGACCATTATTGAACCAGGGTGTTGCAATCATTGTTAACGGTTATACAAGAAATATAGGGCGGTAAAGGTGTTTCATTAGGTATCATTAGCTACAGAAAAGTATTTTACCATGGCGGGAGGAAGGAATGGGGTGTTTAAATGCCAGATGATATGACATTGACTTTTATTGTTTTAGGTGTCGTTACAATAATGTTTTTGACCGGAAAATTCAAGGTTGATCTGGTGGCGTTAGGTTCACTGCTTGCCCTTTTGCTTCTCGGAATCATTGATATCGGGGAAGCGCTGGCAGGTTTTGCAAATCCGGTAGTTGTGATGATAGCAGGATTGTTTGTGGTAGGTGCAGGGATACTGAGGACGGGGCTTGCACAAATGATCGGGACACGCATTATGAAGTTATCCGGAGGGAGCGAAATCAAGCTGTTGATTCTGATGATGATTCTTGTCGGGATTTTCAGCGGCTTTATCAGCAACACGGGAACAGTAGCGGTTTTACTTCCAGTCATTATGACGTTATCCGGGGAAATTGGCCTCAGCCCCGCTAAGCTTTTGATTCCGCTGGCATATGCAAGCAGTCTTGGCGGTGTTTGGACATTGATCGGAACACCACCGAACCTTGTCATAAGTGACACGCTGCGGGAAAGCGGTTATGGACCGCTTAGCTTTTTTTCACTGGCGCCGGTCGGACTCGTTGGCCTTGCTGTCGGCATTGTTTACATTTTACTTTTCCGCAAATGGCT
Source organism: Guptibacillus hwajinpoensis (assembly GCA_016841765.1). Classification (GTDB taxonomy): domain Bacteria; phylum Bacillota; class Bacilli; order Bacillales; family Bacillaceae_O; genus Bacillus_BL. The sequence continues at coordinate 23,898 of JAENYN010000043.1, read as the reverse complement.
ATTTGGCGGTGAAAAGGCCGAAACAGGAAAGGGGGTATCGGAGCGGACGCCTCGCAATCTCGCGGGTCTGTACAGTTTGACGGATAGGCTGCATGAATTTGAAGTACCGGCAAATTCACCGTTGTCTGACAGGGCTGTTTCCGAGTTCAACGCCGGTAAAGATTACGAGCTGACCGTTTTGGAAGTGAACCGGAAAGGAAAGATGCTAAAATCTTTGATGAAAAATGACGGACCGGAAGTCGGAAGAGCAGAGCTCCGCATACAGGAAGGGGACCAGCTGCTATTATTCGGATCACATGAGAATGCTGCAAAATTTGCGGAGGAATTTAATCTGTCGGAGCTTCCTGAAACAGCAGAATCACTTATCGATGAGCTTATTTCGAGTGATGTCGGAATCAGTGAAATGCTAATCGCGCCGCAGTCGTCTTTTGTCGGACAAACAATCAGTGAACTCGAATTCAGGGACCGCTACAACCTGAATATCCTGTCCGTAAAAAGAGGAGAGAAGTATATTCACTCAGGAGTTGAGTCAGAGAAACTCCAAAACGGGGACGCATTACTTGTACAGGGAAGCTGGAAAAGTATCGGGATGCTTGCAAAAACATCGGGTGACCTTGTCGTTGTAGGCCGTCCGGATGAACAGGCCGGCAAGGAACCGATAACATCCAAAGCGCCAATTGCAGGGGCCATTATGATCCTGATGCTTATTCTAATGACCTTTGGACTTGTTGAGACAGTGACCGCCGTCCTGATCGCTGCATTTTTAATGGCGGCAAGCGGCAGCCTGCGGACATCAAAAGAAGCATATAACAGCATAAACTGGGAAACAGTCATATTGCTTGGAGGCATGCTGCCGATGGCGACTGCACTTGAAAAAACCGGCGGTGTGAAGTTTATTTCTGACGGTATGCTCGACTTGCTCGGTTCCTTTGGAGCCTATGCCGTGATGGCCGGTTTCTATTTTATCACCATGCTCTTAAGCCAGTTCATCAGCAATACTGCAACTGCTGTAATCTTTGCACCGATTGCCGTAACGGCAGCGGAAAAAATCGGTGTAAGCCCATATCCGTTCCTGATAGCCGTAGCAGTGTCGGCAAGTATGGCTTTTTCAACGCCGATGGCTTCACCCCCTAACGCGCTTGTCATGTCGGCGGGAAATTATAAATTTAGTGACTTTGCCAGAGCGGGCATTCCGCTTCAGATTATCCTGGCAATTGTAATGCTTATACTGATACCGTTCGTTTATCCTTTTTAACCAGAAATTTACGGCAAATGAGATAATCAGATATATAGATAGAGATATTGAAAGGAAAAGCTGCCGTGAATGGCTGAAAGGCAGGTAAATGGTTCAATTTCAAATACATTCCCGAAAATTTCACGTTGATTTAGAATTTTCAGTTATGTATAATGGGTTTATATTTTGAAGATAAGCTTTTACCAGATTTGAGTAAAAAGCTTATCTTTTTCTTTTTAATAAGGATTATGAGCCGATGGTAAAAAATAAAAAAAGATTAAATATACAATTGATTTTATTTTTATTCACATTTATAATTGATAGAAATCATCTGGGAGGGGAAAGATGAAAGCTGCAATCATAGGTGCCACCGGATATGGGGGCGCAGAGCTTATCCGATTATTGAACGATCATGACCATGTCAGCGAAATCACAGTCTACTCATCTTCAAAAGCGGGAGAATCCCTTTCCGGGCTCTTTCCACATCTTGCGGGAGCCGGATTGAACCCGGTCCTGAAAAAAATTGAACCTCAAAATATGGAAGCGGATGTCGTTTTCCTCGCGACGCCATCCGGTGTTTCCACTAATCTGACACCACAGCTTATCCAGGCAGGCCAAACCGTCATTGACCTTTCTGGAGATTTCCGCATCAAGAAACCTGCAGACTATGAAAAATGGTATAACAAGGCCGCACCAGACCCCGCCTTCCTTGAGAAATCGGTGTATGGATTGACGGAATGGGAGCGGGAGAATGTGCTGTCGGCGAACCTGATAGCGAACCCGGGCTGTTATCCAACTTCAGTCTTGCTTGCCCTCGGTCCCTTGTTGAAGAAGAGGGTGATAGATCCCGGAAGGATTATCATCGACGCCAAGTCCGGCGTATCCGGGGCCGGGCGCGGAACGTCCTTGACTGCTCACTTCGGGGAAATGAGTGAGAATTTTAAAGCATACAAAGTGAATCGGCATCAGCATATCCCGGAAATTGAACAGCAGCTTTCCAAATGGGACAGCAGCACAGGGCCGATTTCCTTTACGACACACCTGGTTCCGATGGTAAGGGGGATACTGTCCACCATCTATGTCGATTTGAATGACGGCCAGAATGAAAAAGATCTTTCGGCCATATACATGGACGAATATGCGGATGAACCGTTTGTGCGGATCCGCAAGCCGGATGATATGCCGGCAACAAAAGAAGTCCGCGGCTCAAACTTCTGTGATATCGGCTTTGCCGTCGATTCCCGCACAGGCAGAGCGACAATCGTATCCGCCATCGACAACCTTGTCAAAGGGGCCGCGGGGCAGGCCGTCCATAACATGAACGTCAGATTCGGATTTGATGAAAAAGCCGGCTTGAACCATCTGCCGGTTTACCCATAAAAAATGGAGGGAGAAAAGTTTGATCACAATTACGACTGAACGTCCGATTAAAGTTGAGAATGGAAGCATAACCAGTCCTGCGGGATTCACGGCAGCAGGTCTTCATGCCGGCTTGAAATACAAGCGTAAAGACCTCGGTGTTATCATCAGCGAAGTCCCGGCTGAAAGTGCAGCTGTCTATACAAAAAGCCACTTTCAGGCTGCTCCGTTACTTGTTACTAAGGAGAGCCTTTCGCAGGACGGCAAGTTGCAGGCTGTACTGGTGAACAGTGCCAACGCCAACGCCTGTACAGGAAAAGAAGGATTGGAACATGCATATTTGATGAGAAAATACTGCGCCAATCACTTTTCCATTCCTGAAAATCGGGTGGCAGTGGCATCAACCGGAGTGATCGGCGAGCGGCTCCCTATCGAAAAAATCGAAAAGAATTTGAAACGGCTTAAACCGGGAACGGGCACCGGAAATGCGAAGGACTTTGCCGAATCCATTTTGACGACTGATCTCACTACGAAGGAGACTTGCTATAAAGTGAAGGTTGGGACAACGGAAGTGATGATTGCCGGAGCGGCAAAAGGATCAGGCATGATCCACCCGAACATGGGAACGATGCTTGCATTCATGACAACGGACGCCGCAATTGCTCCGGAAGCTCTGGAAAATGCGTTACGAACAGCGACAGACAAGACGTACAACCGGATCACAGTTGACGGTGAAACCTCGACAAATGACATGGTCGTTGCCATGGCAAACGGCATGGCCGGCAATGAATTGCTTGATGAGACCCATCCGGACTGGCCGGTTTTCATGGAAGGGTTCAAACTGGTTTGTGAAGACCTTTCCAAAATGATCGCAAGAGATGGGGAAGGTGCCACAAGGCTGATCGAAGTGAATGTGCAAGGCGCCCAGTCGGAGGAAGAGGCCGGTGTCGTGGCGAAAAAAGTGGTCGGCTCCAGCCTTGTTAAAACGGCGGTCTACGGAGCGGATGCCAACTGGGGCAGGATTATAGGCGCAATCGGCCATGCGGATGTATTTGTTGACCCGGAACTTGTCGATATCCAAATCGGGCCTTATCTCGTCCTTGAAAAAAGCAGCCCGGTACCGTTTTCAGAAGACGATGTATCCGGCTACTTGAAGAATGAAACAGTGGAAATCAGTGTCAACCTGAATGTTGGCAAAGCCGGTGCCAAAGCATGGGGATGTGACTTGACCTATGATTATGTGAAGATTAATGCGAGCTATCGCACGTAAAGGAAGGCGGAAAGAATCAGTGCAAAAAGATTGTGTTGTCATAAAATGCGGAGGAAGTACGCTTGATGAATTGACAGATCAGTTTTATCAAAAAATCAACGATCTTAAACTGGAAGGGAAGCATCCGGTCATTGTCCACGGCGGCGGGCCGGAAATCAAGAAAGCGCTGAAAGCCTTCAATGTACACTCTGAATTTATCGACGGCCTCCGAAAGACGACCGGAGAGGTGATGGATGTCGTCGAGATGATTCTTGCCGGCCGGGTGAATAAGCGCATCGTCAATAAATTTCAGGGCCTTGGAATCCAGGCAATCGGCCTTTCCGGAAGTGACGGCGGACTCATCAAAGCTCAGGCGATCGATCCCGATAAATTAGGGTTTGTCGGCGATGTCAAATCCGTCCGGACCGATTTGATTGAAAATCTTATTGATCTTGATGTCATCCCGGTGATTGCTCCGATCGGACTTGATGAAAACGGAAGCCGATTCAATATAAATGCAGATACAGCCGCAGGAGCAGTTGCGGAAGCGCTAGGTGCCGAATCAATCCTGTTTGTGACAAATGTGCCCGGCATTTTAAAAGAGGAAAAGCTGCTTCCATCCCTTACCCATGAAGAAGTGAACGGGTATATCGCCGATGGGACGATCCATGGCGGCATGCTCCCGAAGGTGAAGGCGGCACTTGCCGTCCTGGAACGGAATTTGAAAGAGGTCAAAATAGTAGGCGTCGACTCTTTTTCCGAGCCAGGGACCGGGGCAATCACCGGTACAGCCATCACTAAAACAGGAAAAGCAGGCGCGGTGTAAAGGAGGCAGTTATGGAGTATTTATTTCCGACATATAAAAGATGGGACATTGAAGTGGTTCAAGCAGAAGGAACGAAGGTGACCGATGCAAACGGGAAAAAGTATCTCGATTTCATTTCCGGAATTGGAGTTTGCAATCTCGGCCATCGGCATCCCGCAGTCCAAAAAGCACTTGAAGACCAGCTCGAAAAGGTCTGGCACGTATCCAACTTGTTCACGATAAAGGAACAAGAGGAAGCGGCCCGGCTTCTGAGCGAAGCAGCCGGCGGGGGCAGGGTGTTTTTCTGCAACAGCGGTGCTGAAGCAAATGAAGCTGCAATCAAACTGGCAAGAAAACATACCGGACGACCGAAAATCGTTTCGTTCCTCCAGTCATTTCATGGGAGGACAATCGGAGCGATGTCGGCGACCGGACAGGCGAAAATTCAGGAAGGATTCGGCCCTCTGGTGCCTGACATCGTATATAGCCAATATAATGATAGTGAAGCCCTTGAAGAATTGGTGGACGAAGAGACGGCAGCCGTCATGCTTGAAGTGATCCAGGGTGAGGGCGGCGTGATTCCTGCCGGGCAAGAGTTCCTTAAAGAAGCGGAGCGGCTTTGCAGGGAAAACGGGGCTATGCTTATCATCGATGAAGTGCAGACGGGAATCGGCCGAACCGGTAAGATGTTCGCTTTCCAGCATTATGGCTTATCACCGGATATCATTACAGCCGCCAAAGGACTCGGCAGCGGTTTTCCTGTAGGCGCTATGATTGGAAAAGAACAACTTGCTGAAAGCTTCGGCCCGGGAAGCCATGGGACGACATTCGGCGGGAATCCGCTCGCATCTGCGGCCGCAAAAGCAACCCTGGAAACCATCAACCAGGAGCAATTTTTGAAAGATGCACAAGCAAAAGGTGAATATTTACAAACCAGTTTAGAGAAATTGGCGCATGATAACGACAGGATAAAAGGCATCCGCGGCAAGGGGTTGATGGCCGGCATTGTCCTGGATGAGGAAGCGGCCCCGCTAATCGCCGATTTACAGGAAAACGGCCTTCTTGCCGTTCCGGCAGGCCCGCGTGTGATACGTCTCCTTCCGCCGCTAACCGTTTCACAAGAAGAGATCGACCAGGCGGTATCGGCCCTGGCGGCAGTCTTTACAGTAAAAAAACTCGCAGCCCATTAAAAAAGGGCTGCAAGTTTTTCGTCTCGAATGAATAAAAATACAACAGTTAAAATAATTATACAAAGGATGGTGGACTGCCATGCAATTTGCTGCAAGCCAAATGATCGAAAGAACAACTGTGAAACCGAAGGATATGCTGACGCTTCTTCACTATACAAAAGATGAAATCATTCATTATGTCGAGACTGGAATCGCTTTGAAAAAGCAAAAAGTGCACCCCGACCAGCCCCTGGCCGGTAAAGTCCTGGGGATGATATTTGAAAAGCCCTCCACAAGGACTCGCGTCTCATTTGAAGCCGGCATGCTGCAACTCGGGGGCAATGCCATATTCCTGAGCCGTAACGATCTGCAAATGGGCAGGGGAGAAACAATTGAAGATACAGCAAAGGTGCTGTCAGAGTATGTTGATGCCATCATGATCCGGGCTTACGAGCAGAGTACGGTGGAAACCCTGGCAAACCATGCATCTGTCCCGGTCATCAACGGATTGACAAATGAATTCCATCCGTGCCAGGCACTCGCAGATTTAATGACGATAAAAGAAAAAAAAGGAAAGCTGGCCGGCAATAAACTTGTGTACGTGGGCGACGGTAACAATGTGGCCAATTCACTCATGATAGCCGGCGCAAAAGTCGGCATGGATGTGACAATTGCCTGTCCTGAAGGATACGAACCGCCGGCGAAATTCATCGCCAAAGCCAAACAGGTGGCGGCAGCCGGAGGGTCCCGCCTTGAAATCAATCATGATCCGGTTGCAGCTGTAAAAGGTGCCGACGTCATTTACAGCGATGTATGGACCAGCATGGGTGATGAGGGAGAGGAGTTAAAAAGAAAAGCGGATTTTTATGACTATCAGGTCAACAAGGAACTGCTTATTCATGCAAAAGAAGACTATACATTTTTGCATTGCCTGCCTGCACACAGAGGGGAAGAGGTGGCAGCTGATGTGATCGACGGCCCGCATTCCGCGGTTTTCCAGCAGGCCGGCAACCGCCTCCATGCCCAAAAAGCGGTACTTATCGATCTAATGACAAAATAGAAAGTGGATTAAAATACAACAAATATTCAATTCCGCACAAAAAAACCAAATAGCTTGCAAAATGACAGGCCGAAATTCATATGTTTCGGTCTGTTCGTTTTTTAATTCATTTTGAGCAAAATTCATTGCAACTCAAATTTATCATTATCCGCCATATGCGGAATATCTCTTCACACATCAGTTTGAATGAAGCGGATGGGGGGGCGGGAGAAGCGCTCGCCCGGCGGCAAAGAATAACGCGGGTAGGAGCGGAGGGCAACAGGAACAGCGTCCGGACTTATGAATGTAGTGATACCGGTCTCTGCAACTGAAATCAACGCCCAAATGGGTATAAAATCTGTGATCAGAAGAATTAATTTTTCAAATAGTGCGACAATACCCGCCGGTAATGTTAAAATTATGAATAGTCATTCATTTTTTTAGTGAGGGAGAGGTTTTATTGAAGAATAAAGTTGTCATTATCACAGGCGGTTCAAGCGGTATGGGAAAAGCAATGGCCAAACAGTTTGCTGAAGAAGGCGCATTTGTCGCCATCACTGGAAGAAACGCGGAGAGGCTGGAGGAAGCCAAAAACGAAATCGAACAAAAGGAAGGGACGGTCCTGACTGTCCAGATGGATGTGCGTGAACCTGAACACGCAGAACGGATGGTGCAAGAAACCCTTGAAGCATTTGGGCGGATAGATGCTCTTGTCAATAATGCGGCGGGGAATTTTCTTGTCCATGCCGAGGATTTATCCGTGAACGGCTGGAAGGCTGTCATTGATATCGTTCTTAACGGCACCTTCTATTGCAGTTCGGCTGTCGGAAAGTATTGGATCAAAGAGGGGATAAAAGGAAGCATTCTTAACATGGTCGCCACCTATGCCTGGACAGCGGGAGCCGGCGTCATCCATTCTGCCAGCGCCAAGGCGGGGGTGCTTGCCATGACCAGGACGCTTGCAGTCGAGTGGGGCCATAAGTACGGAATACGGGCGAATGCCATTGCCCCGGGTCCGATTGAACGGACGGGAGGGGCAGAAAGGCTTGTACAGGACGAAAAAGCCGCCGAGATCATGCTGAAAAGCGTACCTCTCCACCGGCTTGGCACTCCGGAAGAAATTGCTGGACTTGCTTCATTCCTGCTGTCAGATAAAGCTTCATATATCAATGGGGAATGCATCACGATGGACGGGGGCCAGGTGCTCAACCCGTTCCCGTTCAGTTTCTGAGTTTCATAGCTTTGGTGAACGCCATAAGGACAATCGTCCCGGCAATACTGCCGGGGCTTTTTTTGTATAAGAAAGAATTGTCAGCAAGGGAGTATTTCAACGAAGCAGCTTTTTTTAAAGAAAATAGATAAAGGCAATACGCTTCTGTCTCCGCCTGAAAGCTCGCCAATCGGCGGTTTTTTTATTTTTGTTGCTGGCTTGTGGTGGTTTGGCCACAGAATAGGGCTCTGAATGGAGGTTCAGTGCGTGTAACGCTGGTTTTTTTCGGATTACGCGCACTGAATAAGGATTCAGTGCGTTTAGACCCTGGTCTTGGTTGGATTAAACGCACTGAATAAGGATTCAGTGCATTTAGACACTGTTCTTCGTTGGATTAAACGCACTGAATAAGGATTCAGTGCATTTAGACACTGTTCTTCGTTGGATTATGCGCACTGAATAAGGATTCAGTGCGTTTAGACACTGGTTCTCGTTGGATTACGCGCACTGAATAAGAATTCAGTGCGTTTAACCACTGGTTCTCGTTGGATTATGCGCACTGAATAGCGCACGAGTCCCATTCCCATCCTCCCGTCCCTATAAAGTTCGCTTCACCCAGACTGGATGCACTGCTCCCCACGCCCACTCGCCTATATTTTCCTCCAGACAAAGTCACAATAAAGTGCTATATAACAGGGCCTTGAGAAACCCCGGCAAACCAAAGCCCAACTCCATTTTTGAACATTTTTTTAACAATTTAAGCTATCAAAGTGAATACTTTGTGAAAAAACGATGAAGCATCTATCTGACGGATAGCCCCCATGCTATATTTTTAGTGAAAGATACCCAGAAGGGGATTTTTGTGACATTAGTCACATTTACTGGAATAGGGGGGTGCGGAAAATGATTCGTTCACTGACACCTGAGGAATACCCGATCACACTCTACGTAAATGGCGAGGAACTTGCCACCTATCAGCTGACCAAAGCCGACTTGAAGGATTGGGCAGCGGGCTATTTATATGCTGAAGGGATTATAGAGGGACCCGATGACCTGCAAAGGCTTTCGATAGATGAATCAAGGAACATGGTGCAAGCGGAAGTGTCACATTTTGATAAAAGCGCTTTCGGTAATAAGAAAAAACATTTTACTGCCGGCTGCGGGAAAGGGATGACGTTCTTTTCGATGACGGACGTAAAGAAATTCAAAAAAGTCACATCAAAAAGAGCCGCATCCATTTCTTATTTGTTGAAAAAGAGACATGAATTTGCGCAGGCATCACCAATGTATCTGGCATCGGGTGGTATGCATGGAGCCTGCATCATTTTGCCGGACGGAAGCATAACGGTCCGGGAAGATATCGGCCGCCATAATGCCGTTGATAAGATTCTCGGCCATGCCCTGCTGAACGGGCTCAATCCACAGGAACTCATCTTGCTTACTACCGGAAGGATTTCGTATGAAATGCTGTCCAAATCGGCCCGCTTCGGCATCGGCATTATCGGCTCACGCACTGCCGCGACAAAACAGGCAGTTGAGCTTGCAAGCTTTTTGAACATCGAGCTTGTCGGGTACCTGCGCGGAAAAATGGCGACAGTTTATACGTCATCCGGCAGAGTGCTCAATGATGTCAGCGAAAAAGCCGCCGGCGGCTGATATTTGAGAGGGGGGATCCGAAAAAAGCTTTAGAGAAAGGCCTGAACACCAGAAAAATGGGGAGATTTGCTTAAGGGAAGGAGAGAAGAAAATGGTTGAATTGACACGCAGGCAGTTTTTGAAATTGTCTGGTGCAACAGCAGCGACGCTGGCTGTCGTTGAACTTGGTTTCAACGAAAATGAGGCCCGCGCAAAGACAAGAGAATTCAAAATCGCTGAAACAACTGTTACACCAACCATTTGCCCATATTGTGCAGTCGGATGCGGTATTCTTGTCCACACGAAAGACAATGATGTCGTTTATACGGAAGGAGATCCGGACCATCCGATCAATGAAGGGAAACTATGCAGCAAGGGAACGACTATCCGCCAGCTTTACACGTCGGAAAAACGGCTGAAAAAGCCGCTTTACCGTGCTCCTGGCAGTGATAAATGGGAGGAAAAAGACTGGGGCTGGATGCTTGATACCATTGCAAAGCGTGTAAAAGAGACACGGGATGCAACGTTTGTTCCGACAGAGGGCGGCATGACCGTCAATAAAACGGAAGGCATCGCATGCCTTGGCGGAGCGGCGCTTGATAATGAAGAAGCCTACTTGCTTGTGAAACTGATGAGAGGGCTTGGTCTCACCTATATTGAGCACCAGGCGCGAATATGACACAGCTCTACGGTTGCCGGTCTGGCACCTTCATTTGGACGTGGGGCAATGACAAATCACTGGAATGATTTGCAGCATACGGATGTGGCGATGATCATCGGCGCTAACCCGGCTGAAAATCATCCGATCAGTTTCAGATGGCTTTTAAAAGCAAGGGAACGCGGGGCGAAGATCATTTCCGTCGATCCGAGGTTCACCCGGACATCTTCTCAGGCGGATATGTATGCGCCGCTCAGATCCGGGACTGACATCGCTTTTATCGGCGGTTTGATTAACTACGCGATTGAAAACAACCTGGTTCATAAAGAATATGTGGCCAATTATACAAACGCCGCTTTTCTTCTTGATGAAGGGTTCGGTTATGATGACGGCCTATTCACCGGCTATGATGAAGCGGAGCGGAAATACGACAAGAGTGCATGGTCGTTCCAGAAGGATGAAGAAGGGAATATCAAAAAAGATTTGACTCTTAAGAATCCCCGCACCGTCTACCAGGTCATCAAGAAACATTATGCACGATACGATGCAGAGACAGTCGCTAATGTAGTCGGAATGCCGAAAGAAGACTTCCTGAAGGTGGCTGAGCTGTTCTGCTCGACCGGTGCGGTTGAGAAAACCGGCACCATCATGTATGCGATGGGAACAACCCAGCATACAGTCGGAACACAGAACGTCAGAAGCTATGCGATGCTCCAGCTTCTCCTTGGAAACATCGGTCGGCCCGGCGGCGGTGTCAACGCACTTCGCGGCGAGTCGAACGTACAGGGGTCAACTGACTTCGCCCTGCTTTATCACATTCTTCCGGGATATATCGGGACACCGACAGCCATTCCGGAGCATAGCACACTTGAAAAATACCTTGAAAAAGAAACACCGGCAAGCGGCTACTGGAGCAATAAGCCGAAATTCATGGTCAGCCTTCTTAAAGCTTTCTACGGCCCTAATGGAACAAAGGCCAATGAATTCGGCTACCAGTACCTGGCCAAAGGAAACAAAAACTATTCGCATATTTCTTTATTCGAAGCGATGTATGCCGGACAGATGAAAGGCATGTTCGCATTCGGGACCAACCCGGTTGTCGGCGGGCCGAATGCAGGCAAGGAAAAGGATGCACTGTCAAAACTTGACTGGCTCGTCGCTGCCGATCTTTGGGAAACAGAGACTGCCTCTTTCTGGCAAAAAGAAGCGGGAAGCAATCCGAGCAAGATCAAAACGGAAGTATTCCTGCTCCCGGCCGCAGCATCTTATGAAAAAGAAGGTACAGTGTCAAACAGCGGACGCTGGATGCAGTACAGATGGAAAGCGATCGAACCAAAAGGGGAATCGAAAGCGGACCTTGAGATCATCAATATGCTGGCACTTCGTCTCAAAAAAATGTATAAGAGCGGAAGCACACTGGCGGATAAGCCTGTCCAGGCCCTGTATTGGAATTATGGACACGGTGACCATCCGGAAATCGATCTTGTCTCAAAAGAAATCAACGGTTATGACACCAAAACAGGCAAATTGGTGGAGAATTTCACCAAACTGGCCGATGATGGATCAACATGCAGCGGTAACTGGATTTACAGCGGCTTTTATCCTGAAGAGGGCAAGAACCTTTCCAAGCGCCGTGACAACAAAGACACCGGCATGGGCAACTTCCTGAACTGGTCATTCGCATGGCCTGTCAACCGCCGTATCCTGTATAACCGTGCCTCCGCTGACCTGAACGGCAAACCGTGGGCAAAAGACAAGGAAAACATCTGGTGGGATCCGGCCAAAAAAGAATGGACCGGCCATGATGTTCCTGACTTCGGCAAAACAAAAGCACCGTCAGATCCAGGCGGAAAGGATCCATTCATCATGCTCGCGGACGGAGTAGGCAGCATCTTCTCAAGCGCTCCTGCCGACGGCCCGTTCCCTGAGCATTATGAACCGTTTGAAAGCCCTGTACCGAATGCATTCTCAAGTCAGGAAATCAATCCGACGATCAAGATTTGGACAGGAAAACACAATCCTAAAGGCGCCAGCAAAGATTTTCCGATTGTCGCGACAACTTACCGGGTGACGGAACACTGGCAATCAGGTGCGATGACACGGAACCAGGAATGGCTGTCCGAACTCATGCCGCATATGTTCGTGGAAATGAGTGAAGAACTCGCAAAGGAAAAGGGCATCAAGAATAAAGACAAAATCTTCATCAGTTCCGCCCGCGGTGAAATTGAAGCCTTAGCTATGGTGACCAAGCGCTTCAAGCCGTATACGGTGAGAGGGGAAAAAATCCATCAGGTCGGCATGCCCTGGCATTTCGGCTATAAAGGATTTGTTACAGGAGGCACGGCCAACCGCCTGACACCGCACATCGGTGATGCCAACACGATGATCCCTGAGTACAAGGCATTCCTCTGTAACATAAGGAGGGCTGACTAATGGGACAGTATACAAAATTGGTCGATGTCACAAAGTGTGACGGTTGCCGCGCCTGCATGGTGGCCTGTAAAAACTGGAATGACTTGCCGGCTGAGCCGCAGGATTTCGGGGGCAGCTACCAGTCTCATACAAATGTCACCGCACACACCTGGAATAACCTGACGTTCACAGAGCACGAAAACAGCCAGGGCAACCTGGAGTGGCTGTTCCGCCACTCAGCATGTATGCATTGTACCGATGCGGCGTGCCAGAAGGTCTGCCCGGAAAACGCGATCAGTTATACAGACCATGGTTCAGTGGTCGTTGATGCTGATAAATGTGTCGGCTGCGGATATTGTGAACAAAACTGCCCATTCGGGGTCATCTCGCTGGCAGAGTATAAAGACGAAAGCGGCAAGGAATACCGGAAAGCCCAGAAATGCACACTGTGCACCGACCGCCTGGATGAAGGCATGGCTCCTGCCTGTGCCACCGTCTGCCATACCGGAGCAATCGAGTTCGGCAACCGGGATGAAATGGTTTCAAAAGCGGAAAAACGGGTGAAGGAAGTGAAAGACCGCTTCCCGAATGCGACCCTTTATAATCCGTCAGGCGTCGGCGGCACACATACTGTGTATGTGCTGGCCGATAAGCCGTCCGTCTATGACCTGCCGGAAAACCCGAAAGTGCCGACATCAGCCGTCCTCTGGAAGGACTATGCACAGCCGCTTGGCAAAGCGATGCTCGGCGCCACAACGATGGCGGTCATCGGCGGTTACATTTCAAATCACCTGTTCAATAAAGATAAAGAAGATCAATCCAGTGATGGAGGTGAAGGCAATGAGTAAAACGAAGGCACCTGCCAAAACGGTCAAACGTTTCTCCAAGGCCTTTATCTGGGCGCACTGGGTCAATGCCCTTGCCTTTTTCGCCCTGTATCTCACAGCATTACCGATGTATACGGAGTTTTTTGACTGGCTTTATCCGGTTTTTGGCGGACCGGAGAATGCGCGCTTGATGCACCGCATCTTTGCCGTCATCTTCCTGCTGCCGACCTTCATCTGGCTCGTATTCGATCCGAAAGGGTTTTTCCGCTGGATAAAGGAAATCATAACGTGGCGGAAAGAGGATCTTAAATTCTTCGGCCCGTTCGTTAAGGAGTTCTTCGGGAAGAAAGGAAAAGTGCCGAAACAGGGCTTTTTCAACGCCGGGGAAAAAGTGAATTCCTGGCTGCAGATCATCACTGCGGTCATCATCATCTTCTCTGGATTCACGATGTGGTTTCCGGATGCCTTCCCGCAGGCAATGGTGCAATGGGGGTATTTCCTCCATAATGTCGGATTCGCTCTTGCCATTGCGGTTGTCGTCGGCCATGTTTATCTCAGTGTCGGCCATCCGGGATCGAAGGCTTCCATGCGCGGAGTTATCAAAGGCGATGTTGATGTGGAATACGCGAAAGAGCACCACGGAAAATGGTATGATGAGCTGGTGAAAGAGGGAAAGGTCAAACCTGGTAAAAAAGGGAAAAAAGGCGCTTGATCACTTTTTGATGTAAGTTAGAAAGGTCGTCGGTTCAATTTCCGAGGCAACCAGCAGGACACTCATCACGAAGAGGTCCACGTATAAACTTGACACTTGCGATTTAAAATCTCGAACAAGTCATCAGGCCACTATCAAACGGGACAGCAGATAGATGGCCGATGGATTTAGTCCTATAACATGACGCCGTATCCTGATACGGGCACAAACCATTGCGTTTAAGGGCTGCTCGGTGCCGGGCAGCCTTTTCTTTTGAAAATAATTTCCCGGTTGTGAATACCAATTGGAAACTACTTATACATGGGGGTAAAAACATGAAAAAACATTCTGTCGTTTCAGATTCCTATACTGCCCTGCAAAAAGATATTTTAAATTTCCAGGACATTTGGAAAAATGAACTGGACAAAAAAGCGGTCATTCTTGATGAAAAAGCTTTTCTGGAAAGTAACGCGCCTGCTGTAATGTCCGCCCGTATTCAATTTGATCCTGAAAAGTATATGAAGTGGATCATTGAGCTTGCTGAAAGGCTCGAAAAAGAAAACGCCGAGATAAACGGGCTTTCCGGAAAAACGGCGGAATTGCTTGATCGGGAAAGCGCTGAGAGATGGATGAACGAAGCATTGGCGTTTAACAATATCTATTTTGCCGGTTTTGCCGAAGAGCATGCTTTGCCGGAATGGGTGCCGCATTATCTTGCCGAACAAGCTGTCCGGCCGCATTTGCGCCTGCTCGCCGAAAAAGCAGCCCCTTATTTGGACAGCGCCGAGACTGATAACGGATGCCCGGTATGCGGGGAACCGGCAAGGCTTTCGCATCTTGAAGGCGAAGGCAAAAAAGTGGCGGACTGTCCGCGCTGCCATGCCAGCTGGCAGGAAAAGCGGCTGTCGTGCCCGCATTGCGGTAATGATGACCATTCGACTCTCCACTATTTGCAAATCGAAGGGGATGCCGTGAATAAAATACAGATTTGCAAAGATTGCGGCGGATACATGAAAATCATTGATACCCGGCAGCTGCTGGCAAAGCCGGATCCGTCCATGCTTGATCTCCAGACAATCCATCTTGATATCGTTGCCCAGGAGAAAGGGTACGGAACGGGTACTTCGAGGCAGGAAACTGTCTCTTAATGTCGAACGAATATAGCAGGCTGCCTTTGTGCAGCCTGCAAACGGGGTGAAAGAATTGAAAGCAGGTGCCATTATCCTTGCCGGCGGGAAATCGAGCCGGATGGGGACCAACAAAGCGCTGCTTCCGATTGGCGACAGGACAACGATTGAAATACTGGCGGAGAGGATGCTCACAGTTTTTGATGAAGTGATTGTCGTTGCCAACGATCCTGGCACATACCAGTTTTTGAATGTTCCGGTCATCACCGATCATTTTCCCGGAGAAGGGCCGCTGGCAGGGATTCATGCCGGTTTGAAGGCCTCCAGCTATGATCTGAATCTAGTGATGGCGTGTGATATGCCGTTTGCCTCATCGGAGCTGGCAGCACTTTTTGTAGAAAAAGCCCGCGATTTTGAAGCGGTAGTTCCAAACATAAAGGGAAAGCTTCACCCGCTTTTTGCCGTTTACCAGAAACATGTCTCCGAAAAAGCCGGGGAATGCCTGAAAAAGGGGAAAAGGCGTGTTACTGATTTGCTCGATGGCCTTAACGTTCTATATCTTGATGAAAAGGCTCTTGCAGCTGAAACAGATGTTTCTGTTGATGATTTGTTTTTTAATATGAACCGGCCGGGTGAATATGAAACGGCAAAAAAGAAAGCGGAGCAGCGTCCTTTGTGATCATAGGGAGGAAGTAACCACATGCAATTTTTCAACGTGAAAACGGTCGAAGAAACGTTTGAGCTGATCCGCAAAAATGTCCAGCCGCTGCAGGAGACGGAAAAGATTCCTCTTGAAGCTGCACTGGGCAGAGTGCTGGCAGCGAACGTCACTGCAGGTGAAAATGTACCGGGTTTTGCCCGCTCTACCGTAGATGGGTATGCCGTCATCGCCAGAGACACATATGGATCAACGGAATCGATGCCTGGTTTTCTTAATGTTGCAGGGCGTGTTGAAATGGGAGTGGAGGCCGTTCAGCAGCTTAATCAGGGTGAGGCCATCTCTGTTCCGACAGGCGGAATGCTGCCGCCGGGAAGCGACAGTGTCCTCATGATTGAGCATTGTGAAGAAATGGACGAGCTGCTCAACACCTTCCGCCAGGTGGCTCCCGGCGAAAATGTGATTTCTGCCGGGGAAGACGTTAAAGAAGGCGAGCCTGTGCTCTATAAGGGAACAAGGCTGCGGCCCCAGGAACTTGGTGCGCTTGCCTCCCTCGGCATTTCGGAGGTGGAAGTGTACCGGAAAGTGAAAGTCGCTTATTTATCATCCGGTGATGAGATTGTCCCTTATTCCACAAAGGAACTGTCATCGGCACAGGTAAGGGACATTAACCATATCACCATCACAAGCCTTGTAAGAGAGTGGGGGTATGATGCCGTTTATGGCGGCATCGTGTCCGATGATTATGAGACATTCCGGTCACGGGCTAAGGAACTGTATGATGAAGCCGATTGCTTGATCTTATCCGGCGGCAGTTCCGTCGGTGCAAAGGATTACACCACAGAAGTAATATCATCGCTTGGCGAACCGGGAGTATATGTCCATGGCGTATCCATTAAACCGGGGAAACCGACCATTTTGTCGCAAGCTGGAGAAAAGCCGGTGATCGGCCTGCCGGGCCATCCTGCTTCGGCGATGATCATTTTCCATTTGTTCGGTAAAAAAGTGCTGGAACAGCTCAGCGGAGGAAATCCGGGAGAGCGTCCCGACCGAGTGCTCGCCCGCATGAACAAAAACATCCCATCCTCGCCGGGCCGTGCCGATTACGTCAGAGTGAAACTGGGCAAAGTCGGCGGCGAATGGCAAGCCGAGCCGATTATCGGCAAGTCAGGGCTGATATCCACACTTGTCAAGAGTGATGGTGTAGTGGAAATCGGGTCCGAAAAGGAAGGAGTCCAGCAAGGGGAACTTGTTCCGGTCATCGTTTTTGATTAAGGGGGTAGTGGTGTGAACTCTAAGCATTACAAGCGAAAAATTTATCTTGAAGACAAACCGCGCAGACAGGCAAGGGATGAACTGCTTGATGCGTTCACCTTCGACCGGCAGACAGAATATATTCCTGCCAGGGAAGCCCTCAGCCGCGTGACTGCCGAACCGATATATGCCAGACTGTCGATGCCGCACTACCACGCATCAGCAATGGACGGCATAGCGGTCAGGGCTGAAGATACATATGACGCTCACGAACAGCGCCCGCTGCTGCTGAAAAAGGATCAGCAATTCCAATATGTGGATACCGGTAATGTGATACCGGGGGATTTCGACGCTGTTATCATGATAGAAGATGTCCAGATCATTGATGAAGAAACTGTGGAAATTATCGTTCCGGCGACGCCCTGGCAGCATATCCGGCCGATCGGGGAAGATCTTGTCAATGGGGAAATGCTGCTGCCGCAGGGACACAGATTGCGGCCGGTCGATCTTGGGGCCTTGACGGCGGGCGGCGTTTTTGAAGTGCCGGTTGTCAAACAGCCGCATGTTTCCATTATTCCGACGGGTAATGAACTTGTCCAGCCCAAGCCGGAAATGGAGCCGGGTGACATCATCGAATTTAACAGTGCCGTTTTTGCAGGATACGTGCAGGAATGGGGCGGAGAACCTTTTGTTGAAAATATTGTAGCGGACAGGCCTGAACTTATTCGTGAGGCCTTGCAGGCCGCTTGTGCGGAAGCTGATATTGTCATCATCAATGCCGGCTCATCTGCAGGTTCAAAAGATTACACAGTTCATATTATCGGTGAACTCGGCGAGGTAATGAGCCATGGAGTGGCAACCAGACCGGGGAAACCGGTTGTCCTCGGTAAGATAGATGGGACAATCGTAATCGGCCTGCCCGGTTATCCGGTATCTGCCTATCTGGCTATGGAATGGTTCGTTAGGCCGCTTATTTGCAAATATCTTGGCATACCGGAACCGAAACGGGACACGCTGAAGGCGAAGCTGGGCCGGAGGATTGTTTCGAATATGGGCTCCGAGGATTTTGTCAGAATGAATATCGGTTATGTTGACGGCGTGTTCACCGCCAACCCGCTTACACGCGCAGCAGGTGTCACAATGTCGCTTGTCCGTGCTGACGGCCTGCTCGTGGTGCCGCCGAACAGCCTTGGCCTTGAACAGGGGGAAACGGTGGAAATCGAGTTATACAAACCGGTTTCCGCAATTGAAAAATCCATATTATTTACGGGAAGCCACGACTTGTCAATCGATGTTTTGTCCTCCTTGATCCGGAAAAAAGATGAGGAGCGGCAAATCATTTCCGCCCATGTCGGCAGCATGGCGGGCATCATGGCAATCCGCAAACAGGAAGCGCATGTGGCCGGCATCCACTTGCTTCATCCGGAAAGCGGGACATATAACTTTCCATATGTTGAACGTTATTTAAAAGGTCATAAGGCTGTGATTTTGCCGTTTTTAAAACGGGAACAGGGTTGGATTGTCCCAAAAGGGAATCCTCTTCATATAAACACAATTGAAGACATTGCCAGCCGCGGAGTCCATTACGTGAATCGCCAGCGCGGTGCGGGGACCCGCATCTTGTTTGATGACATGCTTAAAAAAGCCGGTCTGGGTCCCGAACAAATACAGGGATATGACCGGGAAATGTTTTCCCATTTGAGTGTCGCTGCCGAGGTGAAACAACAGGAGAATGTCGCCGGTCTCGGCATCTACTCTGCAGCAAAAGCGATGGATCTCGGTTTTGTGCCGGTGGCATACGAATCGTATGACCTGTTGATGTCGGAAGACTTTTTGGAAAGTGAAGCAGGAAGAATGCTGATGGAGGTCATCCGGTCCGATGATTTCAAAGCAGAAGTCGAGAAGCTCGGCGGATACAAAATCGCAGATGAAGAACCGGTGTTTATTGATTGATTGCAAGAAGAGGGCGGGCGCTCTCTTCTTTTTTTAGTTCTCTGTTGACGTACTTGTACCGTCCATTCGTTCCCAAAGAGGGGCTCGCTTTACGAAAAAGGCAACGCATCCGTCTATTCGTTCCCAAAACGGGCCCCGCTTCATGAAAAAGGTAACGCATCCGTATATTCGTCCCCAAAAAGGGTCCCGCTTCACGAAAAAGGTAACACAAGCTTTACCGCCTAACGTCGAGTTTATTTGAAATATTGCGGTCTTACACAGCCGATGAAGCTGTGTTTTTTTATATTCCAAGAACTTAGGCTGATTTGTGAGCAGAGAGTACTTTGTGCTTGAATCTTAACATTATCTTGACAACTCCCCGAAAAGTTCTGGAAATGAAGGGTGTACGATTAAGTTGCAAGTAGAGATTGACTTATGAAAGGAGATTGGAAGAAATGAAAAAATGGAAAATGGTATTGGCTGCAGGAACACTTGCTGCATCATTTGGACTCGGTGCGATGGCAGGCCCGCAAGAAGAGCCGCTTGCTGCGGATAACAGCGGGGAACCGGCCCAGCTTCAAAATCAAAATGGCCAATTTGTCCGCCAGGGCCCCGGACCTCAGGGCAATGGCAAAGGCATGGGCAGTTATTTTGCAGGCACCAGTTCAGCAGCGGCTGCCGACATCCTCGGCATGACAGCTGGGGAACTGCAGGAAGCGCGGCTCAACGGCAAATCACTTGCCGATATCGCGGAAGAAAAAGGTGTTACGGTTGATGAGTTGTTGACTGGCATGATCCAAGTGAAGAAAGAACAACTTGATAAAATGGTTGAAGACGGAATCATAACCGAGGAACAAAAGGAATTCATGCTTCAAAACATGGAACAACAGATGGAAAATGGAATCCAGCGGACCGAAACCGGTCCGATGAACGGAAAAGGCATTCGCGGAGGCGGCCGCGGTAACAACGGAAACGTCCAGCGCGGCAGCGGCCAATGCCTTGCGAGCCCGACAGCTTAATCCTTCCCAGCCCTGAAGCGAAAAGTCTTCGGGGCTGTTTTCTTTGTTGTAATGCAGATAAAAGGGAATGGTTGGCTGGATTGTGACAAAAAAGGAGTACGCACTCCGTTCAGGGAAGACTTAAAAAAGCTGTCAAGAGTTCATCCGGAGAGCGATTTGCCGATTTGCTATAATTGAAGGTGAAAAGGGAGGGCTTGCCATGGGGCTGAGGGTAGCTATTGTTGATGACGAAAAAGAGATGCGCAACATGATTTCATCCTTTTTAGTGAATGAAGGCTTTGACGTCATAGAGGCAGAGAATGGGCATGCGGCACTGGAACTTGTCAAACAGAATTTATGTGACTTTATGCTTCTGGACGTGATGATGCCGGAAATGGACGGGCTTCAAGCTTTGCGTGAGATCAGGGCATCCCGCAAGAACCTTCCTGTCATTATGCTTACCGCCAGATCGGAGGAAATTGATAAGCTTCTCGGTCTGGAGCTGGGTGCTGATGATTATTTGACAAAGCCGTTCAGCTTGAGGGAACTTACAGCCAGAATGAGAGCGGTGCTCAGGAGAAGCGGGCAAGACCCCCGGGAAGAATCCGGAAAGGATGAAATGATTGTCAGGGGAGATATTACGATCAATCTTTCATCATATGAAGTGTTTGTGAGGAGTGAAAAACTGGCGCTTACACCGACCGAGTATAAAATACTTGTCACGCTTGCGAAAAAGCCCGGGCGTGTATACAGCAGGCTGCAACTGATGAACAGTGCAATGGGGGAAGCCTATGCCAATTATGAACGATCGATTGATACCCATGTAAGCAATCTCCGGAAGAAAGTGGAAAAGGATCCATCATCACCTGTTTACATACATACTGTGTATGGAATTGGCTACCGGTTTGGTGGCGAATCATGAAACTCCGTACAAAAATCATCCTCATATTCGGATTCATCATTCTTTTGACAGGCATCTTCCAATCCGTTTATCTGCAGCAGCAAGTGCGGAACATATTCCAGGAGTATCTTCAGGAAAACCGGAGCGGAATGATTGAACGGCTGGCCCGTTCACTTGAATCATATTACGAACAGAATGGCTCCTGGGAAGGGGCGGGCATTTTTGCTGAAGGTTCTGTTTCAGAAGAGGTGCAGCGCGGGCCCGGGATGATGCGGGGGCGAATGGGGCTTGCAGGGTTTTCTTCTGATTTTGTCCTCATTGACAAAAATGGAAATGTAGTGGCAGATACCGGAGGCATTCCAGCTGATCCGGATACAGGTGAATATGCAGGAATCAAGCGGGAATTGATGGCAGACGGCCGGTTCGCAGGCACATTGATCATTCACGATCTGGCTTCTAAAAACTTGCTGGGGATTGAGCGGCAATTTATGGATTCAGCTAATCGTTCCATTTTGATTGGCAGCATTTGGGCTGTCCTTCTGGCTGTTGCGGCCGGTTATTTCTTTGCAAGCGTGCTGACAAGGCCCCTGAACAGACTGATGGCAGCAGCCGAACGGATCGGAAAAGGTGAGACCGAAAAGGTGACCGTCGGAAGCCAGGATGAGTTCGAGGAACTTGCAGCTTCATTCAATGATATGACAGAAGCACTCGCCAGAAATGAGGAAGCGAGAAGAGCGCTTGTAGCGGATGTGGCGCACGAGCTGCGGACCCCGCTGGCAATTTTGAGCGGCAGGCTAGAATCAATCCAGGAAGGAGCAATTGAGGCAGACGATAAAACCATTTTGCAAATGAGTGATGAAGTCTACAGGTTAAGCAGACTCGTTCGTGATTTACAGCAGTTGAGCCTTGCCGAAGCCGGAAAGCTGCCTCTGAAGCTGGAAACGATTGAGCCGGCCCGGCTCATCGGCAATGTAGTGGAGCACTTCACATTAACTGCCGAGGAAAAAGGTATTTCACTTCATTTTGATGAAGGGCAGGGAATCCCGAAACTCGACCTTGATCCCGACCGCATCACACAGGTTGCTGTCAATCTAATCGGAAATGCACTCCGGCATACACCGGCAGGAGGCAAAGTCAGCATTATCCTTTCTCAATCGGATACAGAAGTCACTTTAGAAGTGCGCGATACCGGCACTGGCATCGAAGAAGAACGGCTGCCTCGTATTTTTGAGCGCTTTTACAGAACGGATCCCGCCCGCTCAAGAAATGACGGCGGAACCGGCCTCGGCCTGGCGATAGCAAAGGGGTTTATGGAAGCGCATGGAGGCACGCTGACAGCGGCAAGCAAAAAAGGCAGGGGAACTTCATTTTTTGCTGTGTTCCCTCTGAATAACAATAACAAAGACGGTTGACAGGGAACCGTCTTTGTTCCATGGAAGCAGGATCGTGTTGCTGGTAATCGGATCACCGATTTTCTATCCATCAGCAGATTCGGTTTTGCGGTGCCAAAATGCTAAATTGCACACTAAGGATGTAATCAAATCGCATATGCTAATTAAAGTCTTCTTTATATATTTCCGAACTACATACCTATTCATCCGCCAGTTTTTTACCGTTATGCATACTTTGGCTAAGTGCGCAAAAGCTAAGGTAAACAGTAAAAGGAAGGGATGAGTATGGACAGTTTAACGTTGGTACTGATTGTGTTAGTCTTGATCACCACGCTGTATGGGCTTTTTTGGACATACCGGCTCGGCCAGAATCAGAAAAGCGAAAGGGATTCGGATATCAGCGAACAGGTCAAGGCCCACCCGATTGCCCGGAATCCGGTATTCCTTGCCTATGCCGTCATGGCGGCCGTTTTGCTGGGCTATGTCTTTTATTTATTTATTGTTTTTTACTAAAAAAGGCAACTTGAAACAGCTGTCGGGCATATGATGATTAAAAAGGAGTTCATCATATGCACTATACTTGCCGCCGCTGCTGCACCATCATAAAAGATCAAAACGAATGCCCGGCTTGCCGGACTACAGAGTTTCTTGAACCGATTATAATTGAAGTCCATAAGAATCCGAGAGATCCGGATCCTCCTGCAAAATGAGGAGGCGTGAAAGGTTTCAAAGAAAAGGCGAAGGGAATAACAGAAAGGTAAAGGAGGAATTCAAATGCCGCTTGAAGTTGGACAACCAGCCCCGGATTTTGAGCTATCGTCTACAACAGGTAATAAAATTTCATTATCCGATTACAAAGGGAAGAAAAATGTTTTAGTCGCTTTTTATCCGCTTGATTTCACACCCGGCTGAATCAAAGAACTGTCTTCCTGGAAGGAAGACTACAAAAAGATTGAGGAATATGACGCAGAAGTGCTTGCCATTAGTGTAGACCACATTTTTGCACATAATGTGTTTGCGGCGAGTCTCGGAACCCTTCCATATCCATTGCTGTCGGACTGGCGGAAAGAAACGGCAAAGAAGTATGATGTGTTCAATGAGGAGGGCCTTGTGGCCAAACGTTCCGTGTTCGTTGTTGGTAAGGACGGCAATTTAAAGTATCAAAATACCGAATTCGGTGCCGGAACCCCCGAACATTATGAACGCACAATGGAAGAACTGCGGAGATTGAAAGCGGAAGAGTAAAAAGCGGAAAGAGGCTTGCAGGCGGAAGATGCCTGCAAGCCTTTTTTACAATGGCTCTGTTAAACGCTAGTGTTGATTTCCGTTGCAGGTACTCGCTTTCACCA
>JAENYN010000042.1 GCA_016841765.1 Guptibacillus hwajinpoensis | reverse complement strand
AAGACACTGTGAGTGCGACCGTAGGGAAGCAGGAACAGATGTCGCACTTGTGCCTGTGGTGCAAAGAAGACACTGTGAGTGCGACCGTAGGGAAGCAGGAACAGATGTCGCACTTGTGCCTATGGTGAAAGCGAGTACCTGCAACGGAAATCAACACTAACGTTTAACAGAGCCTAATAGAAAAGTCATTTTCAATCTGGATGTATCTAACGCTGTGCCTTCTCCGAACAAATCTGTAAACGGTTTGTCATCTATATGGTAAAATAACTTGAGGAGAACATTTGAGCCAGCAATCAGATTGGAGTGTCAGAGAAATGAAATTAGGGTCTCATGTATCTATGAGCGGCAAAAAAATGCTGCTTGGTTCCAGCGAAGAGGCAGTTTCTTACGGTGCCAATACGTTCATGATTTATACGGGAGCACCACAAAATACAAGACGCAAGGCGGTCGAGGAACTGAATATTGAAAACGGCCGCAAGCATATGACGGATAACGGAATCGATGAAATCATCGTGCATGCACCGTATATCATAAACATCGGCAATACGAGTAAGCCGGCAACATTCAGGCTGGGCGTGGATTTCCTCCGCTCGGAAATCCAACGGACACAGGCTATCGGTGCAAAGCAGATTGTCCTCCATCCAGGTGCACATGTCGGTGCCGGATCGGATGCGGGAATCAAGAAAATAATTGAAGGATTGAATGAGGTCCTATCGGAAGACAACAGCAATGTGCAAATTGCCCTCGAAACGATGGCCGGTAAAGGATCAGAAATCGGAAGGTCTTTTGATGAACTTGCGAAAATCATTGACGGTGTTGATAAAAATGAGAGGCTGTCTGTTTGTTTTGACACCTGCCACACCCATGATGCCGGGTATGACATCGTGAACGACTTTGATGCGGTCTTGAAGGAATTTGATGATATTATCGGTCTTGACCGCCTTAAGGTGCTTCATATCAACGACAGTAAAAATGAACGTGGTGCCGCAAAGGACAGGCACGAAAACATCGGGTTCGGACATATCGGATTTGGTGCCCTGAGCAATATCGTCCATCACCCTGAGCTTGCCGAAATCCCGAAAATTTTGGAGACGCCGTATGTAGGTACAGATAAAAAAGATAAAAAAGCACCTTACAAACATGAAATTGCCATGATCAAAGAAAAGCTTTTTGATGAAGAACTTCAGAACAAAATAATTTCTGGAACATAAAAGCCTTTTTGCCGGGCATTTCAGATAACCAGCGGAAAATTGTATATAAAACGAGTATGGAACCTGTAAGGTTTTATACTCGTTTTTTGTTTTTGGCTGTGTCAAAGTAAATGTTTTTTTGTGCTGAAGTTGATTGGAGCGGAAGGTATTCGGCTTCCCCGAAAAGAAAGATCGATTTTTCTTCGGGCGATGTATACTTTAAGAAGCTCAAGGAATGTCCGGCGGGGTAAGCGAACAGGGAAGACCCCGCAGGTACGAACAGGCCGAGGAGCTTCCCCGACAACTGTATGCGCAAGCGAAAGCCTGCAGGGAAAAAGAACAAGTAATCTCGAGAGCGGCCTGCTGCATTTTCACATATTGTTATCCCATTAAAGGCTCATTTAACGTGATTAGCCTCATACAAAAAAAGAACATATCCACTCATTGCCTGTTGACTTGTTTGTCCGCATTCTTTCTTGCTTTTTTATAGCTTCATGAATTGCTTAAACAAATGATTCAGTTCCTTCGCAAGCTCGGGACTAACTTGCCGGGCAATCTTTTTGAGCAGATTTTTTCTCTCGCTGTCATTGAAGATATTAATATTTTTTCCTTTTATCATGCCGGCGATGTGCTGTGCTTCCTTTTTGGAGATATTGAGCTTGTATAGGGATGCATATTTTAAAAGTTGCTCGGCGTTCACGGTATTCAATTTCTGATTGATGGCGCTTTGGAACAGATTCATCACAAGCCTCCTCAAGTTAGTCATTTCTTTTCATACAGTATGAAATAAGGGCTGATCCCGTGACTGTTTTGAAAAGCATTCGGAAATGATGACACAGTCCTATCGGCAAAGCGGAAAATTATGTATAATAAGGATAGTAACTGTAACTTTGTGTGGTTCGGTCGAAGGGAGGTCTCATTTTGGGTTCACAGTCAGCAAGGCTGCCGGGGAGTGAAACAGACTGCGACATAACGATGGAAATGCGTTTTGTCCTTGGCCTCAATGGAAAAGTTTTGGAAATGAACGAGAACGCTGCGCGGGTTATGGGTGAAAAAGAAGAGCGCTTTTACGATTATTTTCACCCATCACATCATGATACGGTTTATCAATTTTTGAAGGAAATATCGGATAATGGGGTTGCGCGGGGGTTTACTTTGTACCATTCCATAGGAGCCGGCAATGTTTTGACTTTATATAATGGAAAGCGTTCAGGTGAATTTCTGTACCTGGCAGGCATGCCGGATGTCAGAGTGCTGGCAGAAGACCAGCTGCCGCTCCATCAATTGTTGAAGTTGTCGGATAAGGACCTTGTAATCAGGGAGTTTTTAAGTCAAAAGCTTGACCTTTCGATCGTGATGCTTAACAGCAGCAATGAACTCATTTTTTGCAATGAAGCTTTCAACAAACTGCTTGGCCTGGCATGCAGCCCTGGTTTTGAAGGCAGGACCATTTCTGAACTGGAAACGGAGATTCCTTTGAAGGGGGAACTGAAAAAGTTTGTCAAGGATTTGCGGAGCAGCGGGAAAACGATTGAACGCTATTATTACGAGGACGAATCACTTTATCATATCCAGGGGGTTTATATTCCGGACAGCGATTCGCTGTTCATGTGCATTCATGACCGTTCATATCAGCAGCGTTTCGAAAAGCTGATGTTATATAAACAGCAAATGGAATCTGTTTCACAGCTGGCAGCAGGAGTTGCCCATGAACTCAGGAATCCCCTTTCTGTCATCAGAGGATTTTTACAGCTTTCTTCACTGACAAATGACTGGAAAAAATACTATCATACCATTCTTTCTGAAGTTACGCGGATGAACGAAATCATTGAGGATTTTTTGTCTGTTTCGAGGAAAAAAATCAGCAAGAAAAAACAAAATCCGGCCGACATTTTCCATTCACTGATTTATATCATCAGGTCTGAATGCCTTCTCCATGATATTACATTTGAATATCATATCGAAGAGACGGAACGGGAAGTGGAAGTCAACGAGGGGATGATCAAGCAAATTCTCCTTAACTTGCTGAGGAACAGCATTGAAGCATATGAAGGCATAAAAGAAGACCGTAAATTTATTCTCCAGGCACATGAATCCAGCAGTGAATATGTTGTAAATGTCAGCGATCATGGTCCTGGAATTCCAGCCGAAGTCCTTGAACAGCTCGGTAAACCGTTTTTCACGACAAAAGAGAATGGAAATGGCGTCGGCATTCCACTTAGCAAAAATATTATTGAAAATCACGGCGGCACATTCACTGTTGAAAGCGAACCCGATCGCGGAACGCTGACGACATTCACCCTTCCGTTTATTTGACGGATAAATGAATCGTTGGTGACATCCACCTAATTGTCGGCTGCTGATGTGAATAAGGCAGGTACATATTTCCATTTGTTGCGCATACCGGAATATGGTTACAGGAAAAAGGACCCATCACTCAGCATGTGGCGGAAATTGCAAGTTTGGCGGCGAGAATATCAACTCTTGCCGCCTTTTTGTGATGAAAAAACAGAAAGTCCCGTTTTTTTGCTTCTTATGCAAAATCGGTACGCTTGCATTCGGGCCATTTGTCACGTAAGATAAACGTCATGTGATAAAAGGAGTGGATGGTGAAATGATAAAAGGATTTAATCGAAATACCGCCGCTGGCCTCATTATTGTTTTATTTTCTATTGCCATAACTCTCATAGGCTTTTATGTATATAAAGTACATGAAATGGAACAGGAAATATATAGCCTGCAAGCTGAAAATGAAGAACTTACAGCAAGTCAGATGTTCACTTCACTTGAGCAGGAAGCAGGTGAACAGAATCAGAAACAAGTAAACGGGTACCTCACCTGGAAAAGCGGGAATGAAATCGCCGCAGATCTCGCACAGAAAAGCGATGGGAAATTCAAGAAGGACTGGGGTGTTTTCATGGCAAATGAAGCAATTCACCGCGGCATCGATCCCTATCTGGTTTTTGAATTATTGAAGGTGGAGTCCGGCGGAAAATTCGACCCGAAGCTGAAAGGCCCTAAGACAGAGTATGGCCATGCATACGGAATGGCGCAGTTCATGAAAAACACAGCTCCGTGGATTGCAGACATGGCCGGGATGCCATACAAAGATGAGTTGTTGTTTGATCCTTATTATTCCATTCAGCTGTCGATCGTGTATCTTGATTTCCTTCAGAAAAATTACAAGGATTGGGATAAGACATTGACGGCATACCACCGCGGAATCTACGGGATGGAAAAATACATTAAGGAAAACGGGCATGCGAGAAGCTGGTATGCTGAAGAAATTCAGGAAAATGCAGAGGAACATGACTATGTCGTTTCTGCGGAATAATATGGGCAGTATCGGGACACCTTTTCAAAAAGGTGTCTTTTTGTCTCTTCTTTATCGTTCGGAAAACGGGCAGGATGATTTACAAAAAAGGCACGGTTATGTATACTACATACATGGTTAAATCGAAATGATTCCTAAAAACCACTTGCGGTTAAAGTCCGGAAGGGAAGAGGGGAAATAATGAATGAATAATTCTGATTGCCTGGTTGAGATAAAGAATTTGACATACAGATACGAACAGGAAAACGTTTTGGAGGATATAAATCTCTGTATTCCTAAAGGTGCTTTTATCGGTCTAGTAGGGCCAAATGGTTCGGGTAAATCAACCTTAATCAAGCTGCTGCTAGGCCTTTTGAAAGTCCAGGATGGAGAAATCAACTTGTTCGGCGTTTCATCAAAGTCTTTTCATCAGCGATTCAAAATCGGGTATGTGTCCCAAAAAGCGAATAGCTTTAATACCGGTTTTCCGGCCACTGTTTCTGAAGTGGTCGGAATGGGCCTTGTTTCGAAGATGGGTTTGTTCCGCTTTTTTCGAAAACACGATAAAGAAAAGATCATGCAAGCCCTTAAAACGGTCGGCATGGAAAACTATGCTGGCCGGAATATCGGGGAACTGTCCGGCGGCCAGCAGCAACGCGTCTTTATTGCAAGGGCACTTGTGAGCGACCCGGAACTGTTAATTCTTGATGAGCCTACAGTCGGCATCGATACCAATAATGTAAAAAGCTTTTATGGGCTCTTGAACAAGCTCCATGAAGGCGGGATCACGATTTTGCTAGTCACACATGATATCGGAACAATTACAGAGCAGGCGACACACATTGCCTGCCTGAATAAAAAAATGTTTTTCCACGGGAATGCCTGTGAATTTGATGAGTTAAAAGACGATGAACTTTCAAGTTTTTACGGTCATCAGCTCCAGACCCTGACACATGAACATTAAAGGTGGGACACTTTATGATTTCCAGTTTGTTTCAATATGAATTTCTGCAAAATGCCTTTTTCACCGGAATGATGATTGGCCTGCTCGCCCCGCTTATGGGAGTATTTATTGTCGTCAGGAGACTGTCGCTGATAGCTGATGCCCTCTCCCATATCACACTGGGAGGGATTGCATTCGGCATGCTTCTGCAGAAACAGACAGCCGGATTTGCTTTTTTAAATCCACTTTATATGGGAATGGTTTTTTCTGTAATCGGATCGTTGTTCATGGAAAAGCTGAGGGGTGTATATAAACATTATCAGGAGCTTGCGGTGCCGATCATATTATCCGGCGGGGTAGGTTTAAGTGTCATTTTCATTTCACTTGCTGATGGCTTCAATGCGGATTTGTTCGGCTATTTATTTGGGAGCGTGACTGCTGTCAGCCGAATGGATCTCTGGACGATTTTTGTAATAACGATAGCGGTTGCAGTTATTATTGTCCTTTTTTATAAAGAACTGTTTTTTCTTTCATTTGATGAAGAGCACGCTGTCGCTTCTGGCATCAAGGCGAAATCGATTCACTTTGCATTTATTTTGATGGCTGCATTGATCATTGCGGCTTCCATGCGGATCGTTGGCATCTTGCTCGTTTCTTCACTGATGACATTGCCGACCGCCGCGAGCATCAGGATTGCGAAGGGATTCAAGCAAACGATTTTTCTTTCTGTATTATTTGGTGAAATATCGGTTCTCGGCGGCCTGTTTGCCGCGTATCATTTGGACCTTGCACCCGGCGGCACGATTGTCATCATCGCCATACTCATTCTTGTTGGTGCGATATTTTTGAAAAAAAGCCGGCAGGGCTAATTATTGAGGTGAATTGATATGAATGTCAAAGGCGCACTGCAAATGCTTAAGCAACAGGGTTATAAATATACAGATAAGCGCAAGGATATATTGGAATTTTTCTTTTCCACAACCCGATATATGACAGCAAAAGACGTTCTTTCTCACTTGAAAGATGATTATCCTGGTTTAAGCTTTGATACAATTTACCGCAATCTTTCATTATTTGCCGACCTCGGCATCTTGGAAATGACGGAGCTTGAAGGTGAAAAGCATTTTCGGTTCCGCTGTTCGACAAATGAACATCATCATCACTTCATATGTACCGATTGCGGCAAAACGGAGCGGGTCGATTTATGTCCGATGAGAGAAATGCCGCAATTGAATGGGTACGATGTCACCGGCCATAAATTCGAAATATACGGCAGGTGCCCGGAATGTGCGGCTGAGTAGCATCTCGGCTGAGTTTACGTGTGATTATCAGGCGAGGCCGGCTGTTCCCTTGCATGTTCGAAGCGTGTCCAACAAGCAAACATTAACACCAATAATCGCTTCGCTTTTGCCCATACTATAAATGCTCCTCATAACAGAAAGCGAGGGATAGTATGCCGGAACGAATGGAAGATAAAGGAGATGCCCTTTTATACGGCGGGCAGGAAGAAGCGATGAACAGAGCTGGTCAAGATGATTATTCGGAAGAAACTGCTGGCGAAGTCGCTGTCCCGGTAGCGGACACCGCGGGTACGGGAGCTTATACGGAAAGAGACGATGATGAAAACCGCATGATTGGTGAGAACGGTTTTGAGGGCGATGATGATACGGCCACTGAAGGACGGGGAGCCGGCTATACTGCACTTGCTCTCTCCGTTATCTCACTGTTTATATTTCCTGTATTGCTGGGGGCAGCCGGCATCATTGTCGGATTTGTCGCCCGCCGCAGGGGAGCTGCCGCACTTGGTTCCTGGGCAATAGGGATAGGTATCGCTTCTGTCGCGATCAACCTGTTTTTTGCCCCGTTTTTTTAGAGGAACAATAACCTTATGAAAAAGCCTGGCGCTTGGCGCCAGGCTTTTGTTTTTCTTAAGGAAATTAGAAAATTTTTCCGTTGTGGATAAAAAGCGGGAAGAGAGTCATCCAGCTCCAGCCGCCAGCGGCTATCGTCATAAGCGGTGATCCCCTCCGGAAGGAAAGTTCACCTTCCTGCGGGTACCCCCGCTTATGCGTACGCCGCTAAGCGGGCGCCCTGCGCTTTTGTTCATCCAGCTCCAGGCGCCAGCGGCTATCGTCATAAGCGGTGATCCCCTCCGGAAGGAAAGATCACTTTCCTGCGGGTACTCCCGCTTATGCGTACGCCGCTAAGCGGGCGCCTTGCGCTTTTGTTCATTTCTGCTGTAAAAAGTATTCTTCCGCGATTTTGTCGACTTCTTTTTTTAGTTCATCGACCATTGTTTCTTCAGGCACTTTTCGGATAATTTCTCCATGGCGGAAGAGCAGTCCTTCTCCGCGGGCACCGGCAATGCCGATATCTGCTTCACGTGCTTCTCCCGGGCCGTTCACGGCACAGCCGAGAACGGCAACCTTAATTGGCGCCTTGATTGTGGAAATATATTCTTCCACTTCATTTGCTATGCTGATCAGGTCAATTTCAATCCGGCCGCAAGTCGGGCATGAAATCAATGTTGCGGCATTTGATGCCAGCCCGAATGATTTCAGTAATTCCCGTGCGACTTTCACTTCTTCAACAGGATCGGCACTTAAAGAGATTCTGACTGTATTGCCGATGCCCTTGCTGAGAATGGCACCAAGACCGGCTGCGCTTTTTACTGTGCCGGCGAACAATGTCCCGGATTCGGTGATGCCAAGGTGGAGAGGGTAATCAAAAGCACGGGACGCTTTTTCATATGCCTCGATTGCCAGGTTTACATCGGAAGCCTTCAAGGAAACGATGATATCATGGAAATCGAGATCCTCCAGGATTTTGATGTGGTGAAGGGCGCTTTCGACCATCCCATCAGCAGTTGGATATCCATATTTCTCAAGAATCCGCTTCTCAAGAGAGCCGGCGTTGACACCGATCCGAATTGGGACGCCGCGCTCTTTTGCGGCTTTTACAACAGCTTCGACTTTTTCACGGCGTCCGATGTTGCCTGGATTGATCCGGATTTTATCGGCTCCCCCTTCAATTGCTTTCAACGCCAATTTATAGTTGAAATGGATATCGACCACAAGCGGGATATTAATTCTTTTTTTGATTTCAGGAATGGCATCGGCAGCGCGTTCGTCCGGGCAAGCTACCCGCACAATCTGGCAGCCGGCTTCTTCTAACCGGTGTATTTCCGCGACTGTTGCCTCCACATCATGGGTTTTGGTCGTTGTCATGCTCTGGACGACAACCTCATTGTTTCCGCCGATTGTCAGGTTTCCAACTTTCACCGGACGGGTTTTTGTGCGATGTGTGATTTCATTCATGCCGTGATCGCTCCTTATTCATAATCAATGTACATGAGTTACTTCTCCATTATAAAGGCTACTTCAATTTTTTAGAAGCTGCAAGGATTAAATATGGAAACCGTTATTTATAATAAGGGAAACGATATGTTTTGCCAATATGGAGAGCGGTAATGGTTTCATCCGGGTTCAAGGCTTCAAAATCGGAGACCACCTGATCGATGGGCACCGGACTTGTACCATCGTGGATTTCCTCTACAACTGAAAGGACGGTGTCACCCGGTTTGACTATCCGGTTTTGATAACGGACATCAGACCGGTCTCCGGGTTTGTCAGCCGCCGCGGTATGAATAGCCGGGACAGTGCTGGAGGGCAGTGTTCCGGTTGTCAGATCGAAATAGATGGTATAGAAAACAAGACAGGCGAAGCCTGCAAGCAAAAGCCGTTTCATTTTGCCAGCCCCCTTTGTTAACACTATATGCTTGTCCATCTTATGAACATGACAAAATGAAACTATTTATCCGGAAAATCGTATATCATAATATCCATGATACTTATGAAGGGGGAAGTCGTATGGAATGGCTGGCTTATCCGGCAGCGGGTTTTTTCGTCATGCTGCTGGCATCATTATTTTTATTTGGGGAACTCCTTGTAAAAGCGAAGGGGATATTCGGACTTGTCGGGGCTGGCCTTATGGTCTTTTACTTTTCATATCATTTATCAGAAGTGACAGCTGCCTGGACTGCGGCAGCATTTATTGCGGGGCTTGTCATGATTATTATTGATGGGAAGCTGGTGAATGACGGAACCCTTGCTGTCATTGGTTTGATCCTTATGGTCGGATCTGTCGCCCTGCCCGCCCCGGGTTGGATATATGGATTTTTAGCCGGATCAGGGCTTGTGCTGGGAGCAGCCGCTTCCCTTGTGTTTTTGAAAATATTTCCACACCGTGATCTATGGCAAAAGGTGACACTGAAAGACAGGCTGACAGGAGAAACGGGCTATAATTCAATAAATCAGGGATACCGTAATCTCGTCGGGAAGATTGGGATTACGAAAACGCCTTTTCATCCAGTCGGAACAATTGAAGTCGACGGTCAGTCCTACAGTGCTGTGTCGGATGGAAAGTGGCTGGAATCAGGCAGGGAAGTTAAAGTTGTTTCAGTAGATGGCACAAAAATAGTTGTTAGTCCGGCTGCCAGGGGATCTGATGATGAACTTAACGACTGATGCTGTATAAAATGATCGGCTAAAAAGAAAATGCCCGGAGCTCTTCTGAGCTCCGGGCATTTCAAAATTTGTGTTTACCTGCAACGGAAATCAACACTAGCGTTTAACAGAACCTTGATTTAAGGCCCATCAGGACGTTTGGATTTTGGAAGCGGAACTTCCTTTACAATCAGATAAAGGATGATAATTGCCGTGAACCAATATAATAAGAAGGAAAACGGTATCATGATGCCGATTGCATTGACGAGAGCAAAGAAGATGGTCGGGATGGTCACTGCATAAGCCGACATCACCCATAAATGTTTGAACGTCAGTTTCCTCGCCAGGGATTTGGCAATCATTATCCCGATAAGGGCAAGCACAGTGATGCCGATAAATTTGAAGCCGGTTTGGAAAATATACATAATCACAAATAAAATCGGCAACAAAATATACAGAAGATCATCGCTTTCCTGTAAAAAAGAAAGAAGCCTTTCCTTGCTCATTTCCATTCCGCTAAGCCCTTCATAAGGAAGGCTCTGGGTTTCGGTTCCCATCTTATAGACTGCCTGGTGCTTAAGTAATGCGAGCGCATTGTCATATTGATTGATATCATTACTGCGAAGTTTACCGGTCGAATCAAATACAAATGTAAAGTCCTGTTCCTCCCTGATGATAGGTTTGTCAGCCTGCGAGGTCAATTCGCCATTGACTATTTCAAACGGAGGGAGTTCCTCAGACATGAGCACCGTGGTTTCATCCAGCCAGGCATTTATTGAAATTGATATCGAAATAAAGGCTGGGATCATGGAAATGAGCATCATGACAAAAACATATAAAATTGTCTTTCCGATGCCCTGAAACCGGAAAGCTGCCATTGTTTTCGGTGAGGCAAAGCTCATATAAAATTGCTTGAAAACATTCATACTTACACATCCTTTTTCTCTCTGCTGCTAACTTCAATTGTACCAGTAAATTTGGCAGCGGCAATAGGAAGTAGAAAATCATGACTGTAAAGCAGATATTAATTTTTTGTTAAGAAAATAGGAGAAATATCTTTACAAACAAACGGGTATTACAAGATAATAGTGGAGGTGTGTTGATAATTGTCGAATGATAAAATTTACTCGAGGGGTTGAATTTTGGTGGAATTGGACATTCAATCGATGATCTTTGAGTTCATCGGCGGGCTCGGGATTTTCCTCTTTGGCATAAAGTTCATGGGGGACGGCTTGCAAAAATCAGCTGGAGACAGACTGCGCGATATTCTGGACAAGTTCACAACGAACCCATTCATGGGTGTTTTGGCGGGTGTCATTGTGACAGTCCTGATTCAGAGCAGTTCGGGGACAACTGTATTGACTGTTGGACTTGTAAATGCCGGCTTCATGACATTGAAGCAGGCTATCGGAGTCATTATGGGCGCAAATATCGGGACCACTGTGACAGCATTCATTATCGGTATTAAAATTAAAGATTATGCCCTTCCGATTATTGCGATTGGCTCTATCCTGATATTTTTCTTTAAAAATCAGAAATTGCAGTACCTTGGGCAAAGTGTTTTCGGATTTGGCGCCCTGTTTTACGGACTTGAGTTGATGGGAACCGGAATGAAACCGCTCCGTTCGCTTGAAGCGTTTCAGCAGCTTACAGTAGACATGAGCCATAATCCACTTCTTGGAGTTGTGATTGGGACTGTATTCACAGTCGTCGTCCAGAGTTCAAGTGCGACAATCGGCATACTCCAGGAGCTGTTCAGCCAGGGGGCTATGGATTTGGATGCTGCCCTGCCCGTGCTATTCGGTGATAATATCGGGACAACAATAACGGCCGTTCTTGCGTCAATAGGTGCAAGTATCGCTGCCCGCCGCGCGGCGCTTACGCATGTTCTCTTCAACCTTATCGGAACGACGATTTTCCTGATCATTTTGCCGGTGTATTCGGATGTCATAGCATTTCTACAAACGGCGCTTGGCCTGAATCCGAAAATGACAATCGCGTTTGGCCACGGCATATTTAATACAACGAATACCATTATTCAGTTTCCATTCATTGCAATGCTTGCAATGATCGTAACCAAGCTAATACCGGGAGAGGATTCGTTTGTTGAATACAAACCAAAGCACCTCGATCCGATTTTTATTCAGCAATCCGCTTCGCTGGCACTCGGCCAGGCAAAAGAGGAAGTGCTCCGTATGGCAGAATTCTCTGCTAAGGGCCTGGAAGAATCAAATCAATTTTTAAAAACTAAACAGCCCAAGCATGCTGATATGGCAAGACAGCTTGAAGAAGCAATCAATAATCTCGACCGGAAAATTACCGACTATCTTGTTGATCTTTCTTCCGCTTCCTTATCTGACCAGGAATCTGAAGCCCATTCGGTATTGATGGATTCAGTACGGGACATTGAACGGGTCGGTGACCATGTGGAAAATGTTGTTGAACTTGTGGAATATCAGATTGCAAATAAAGTTAAGATGACGGATGATGCAATGAATGATCTTGATAATATGTTCACTCTGACGATTTCCACCCTGCGGCAAGCGATTCAATCGCTGAGTGATATGGATGTAGAAGCGGCACGTGAAGTCGTGGAAAAGGAAGATCAGATCGATAAAATGGAAAGAACATTCAGGAAGCAGCATATCCTTCGTTTGAATGAAGGCAGCTGCTCAGCTTCAGCAGGCATTGTCTTTGTTGATATCATCAGCAATCTTGAGCGGGTTGGCGACCATTCAGTCAACATCGCGGAAGCTGTAATTGGAGAAGAAGAATAATACTGAGGCAGGGGATTCCCTGCCTTTTATCTGTTAAGGAAATTATAAAATTTTTGCGTTGCGGATAAAAAGCGAGAAGGGAGCCATCCAGCTCCAGGCGCCAGCGGCTATCGTCATAAGCAGTGATCCCCTCCGGAAAGGAAAGATCACCTTCCTGCGGGTACCCCCGCTTATGCGTACGCCGCTAAGCAGGCGCCTTGCGCTTTTGTTCATTGGAGGGCAGTAATGATGGACATTTTTTACTGGATTCTTATTTTTGCAGCATTCCTGGCCGCTTTCATTGGCCTGGTGTACCCCGTTATACCTGTTGTATTGTTTATTGCCGGCGGTTTTGTGTTGTATGGTATCTTTTTTTCATTTGAACCGTTCACAGTTTCATTTTGGATTGTGGAAGGTATTTTGCTGCTTTTTCTGTTCTTATCCGATTATCTCGCCAACTGGCTGGGTGTGGAGCGTTCGGGAGGGTCGAAGTATGCTGTCAGGGGAAGCATTGCCGGTCTAATCATCGGACCGTTTCTTTTGCCGCCGTTTGGAATAATTATTGGCCCGCTTGCCGGTGCTTTTCTGGCAGAGTGGCTTTTAAATCGATCATCGGTCCGACAGGCATTTAAAGTGGCAATGGCTGCATTAGCCGCATTTTTGGCAGGCGCTGCAATGAAAGCGGCAGTGATGGTTTTTATGATTGGATATTTCTTGTGGATTGTCCGCTAACTGGCTATTGCAGCTATAACGAAAACATGCTATATTAAATGTTGTCCTTTTCATTAATCTTTTTATATGGATAAAATGATATATTGACTCAACTGCAGAAATATGTTATTTTAGATAATGTCGCTAAAAGTTATTTATATGAAAAAGGCTCATTAAGTTCCTTTGGATAAAGTTGTAGGAACAATGATTGTCTTCAGTAAGAAATGGCAGCGAATTAAATAATTATTCCACAGTAGCTCAGTGGTAGAGCCCTCGGCTGTTAACCGAGCTGTCGCAGGTTCGAATCCTGCCTGTGGAGCCAATGGCGGTGTAGCTCAGCTGGCTAGAGCGTACGGTTCATACCCGTGAGGTCGGGGGTTCGATCCCCTCCGCCGCTACCAGCTTTCAACAGAAAATCCGATAATGGCGGCTGTGGCGAAGGGGTTAACGCACCGGATTGTGGCTCCGGCATTCGTGGGTTCGATTCCCATCAGTCGCCCCATTACATAACTAAATGACTTGACCCATTGCCCGGGTCCGCTGCGAATTGCCTCGACGCATCCGCTTCCTTGAATAGCCTATAAGAGGAAGAGGCAGGTCTTTTACAACTAAATAAACTGTGAAAGCCAAACCTAATGATATTGGACCCTTAGCTCAGCGACGAGCAACGCATCATGAATAATCTTCGAGTTGCCTCGACGCACCCGCTTCCTTGAATAACCTATAAGAGGAAGAGGCAGGTCTTAATACAACTGAATAAACTGTGAAAACCATTCTTTATCATATTGGACCCTTAGCTCAGCTGGTTAGAGCTATCGGCTCATAACCGATCGGTCGCAGGTTCGAGTCCTGCAGGGTCCACCAATATTGCGGAGGAATACCCAAGTCTGGCTGAAGGGATCGGTCTTGAAAACCGACAGGGGCTTTGCGGCCCGCGGGGGTTCGAATCCCTCTTCCTCCGCCATTTACATACTTTTGTAAAACAAGAAATTCACATGAGATTCCCAGAGGAAGAGACAGACAGGTAGCAGGGTAGTGCCGGCCTGCAAATAATAAGTTAACATACCTTAATAATAGGGCTCGATAGCTCAGTCGGTAGAGCAGAGGACTGAAAATCCTCGTGTCGGCGGTTCGATTCCGTCTCGAGCCATCCATCAGAAGACCAAATCACAAATGATTTGGTCTTTTTTTCTGTTTAGGAAATGATAAAATTTTTGCGTTGTGGATAAAAAGTTGAAGGGAGGCATCCAGCTCCAGGTGCCAGCGGCTATCGTCATAAGCGGTGGTCCCCCCGGAAGGAAAGGTCACCTTCCTGCAGGTACTCCCGCATATGCGTACGCCGATAAGCGGACACCCTGCGCTTTTGTTCATATATCAATTTGTGAATGCTGCTTCAACTTATCTACGGTGTTTATTCATTGAACAATAAGGGTAAATTTGTTAAGGTATAAACACGGGGAACTTTCTAAACATTTTTGTTGTTTATCTTTCCTAATTGGAAAGACGGAAGTTCCTGTGGGCTTATGCCAGATGATTACATATTACAAGGAGGAGATTTTAGAATGGCTTATCAACTTCCTGAATTACCTTATGCGTACGATGCACTTGAGCCGCATATCGACAAGGAAACAATGAACATTCACCACACAAAGCACCACAATGCTTATGTCACGAAGGTGAATAACGCAATTGAAGGAAAAAGCGATTTTGAAAACAAGAGCATTGAAGAACTTGTAAGCAATCTGGATGCTGTTCCAGAAGATATTCGTACAGCTGTCCGCAATAACGGCGGCGGCCATGCGAATCACAGCCTGTTCTGGACAATCATGTCTCCAAACGGCGGCGGAAATCCTTCCGGTGAGC
Source organism: Guptibacillus hwajinpoensis (assembly GCA_016841765.1). Classification (GTDB taxonomy): domain Bacteria; phylum Bacillota; class Bacilli; order Bacillales; family Bacillaceae_O; genus Bacillus_BL. Next base: position 25,233 of record JAENYN010000042.1, on the reverse strand, counting down.
TTGCTGATGCAATCAACAACAAATTTGGCAGCTTTGACAAGTTCAAAGAAGAATTCAACAATGCTGCAGCTACCCGTTTCGGTTCTGGCTGGGCATGGCTTGTTGTCAATAACGGAGATCTGGAAGTGACCAGCACACCTAATCAGGACACACCTTTGATGGAAGGCAAAACACCGGTTCTTGGCCTTGACGTCTGGGAGCATGCCTACTATCTCAAGTATCAAAACAAGCGTCCTGACTATATTTCAGCTTTCTGGAATGTAATCAACTGGGATGAAGTTGAAAAGCGCTATCAAGCAGCTAAATAATTGTATTACAGATGACAGACAACAGCCGGTTGGCAGACCGGCTGTTGTTTTTTTGACTTGAGGAAGTATTGATTTATCAGTGAATTTTGTTGACGCAGATTCCAAAAGAATATGGATGAGGGCAACTGCTGTCTTTGGCTAAGGCTCGCCAGTCGGCGGGTTTTTATTTTACCCTTTAGAAGGGTGTCTGCTTGCAATGGAAGGGATAGGCTGCCAGTTGATTTTAAATTTCACTTACCGAAATCTGAAGATTGCGGCTTGTTCCCTGAATAAGCAAGAAGGTTTGTGGAAAAATACCTCTTAGAAGAAAAAGGGGAGTCGGCAGTTATGAATATTTTGAAGAAAATGATCGGTGGAGTAGAGGTTAATCGGGATTTGATCCTGTTATTGATGATCGGTGGTTTATACTCGATAAGTGTGGCGCTTTCAAATACTTTTGTAAACGTGTACCTGTGGAAGCAGACCGGCCGGTTTGCTGATATTGCATTATATAACCTGGCTATTGTCATCCTCCAGCCTCTTACATTTATTTTGGCGGGACGTTGGGCTAAAAAAATTGACCGGGTTGTTGTGTTGAGGCTGGGTGTTATTTTTTTGTCCATTTTTTATATAACGGTTCTTACCTTCGGGGAGGGGGCATCTGACTTCCTGGTGGTGCTTGGCGGACTGCTGGGTGTGGGATTCGGGTTTTACTGGCTGGCTTTTAACGTTCTGACTTTTGAAATAACAGAGCCTGAGACAAGGGACTTTTTCAACGGTTTTTTAGGATTGCTTACATCCTTTGCCGGAATGATTGGCCCTATTGCTGCAGGCTTTATTATTTCAAGCATGGAGCAGCTCACCGGATATACTGTCATTTTCAGCATTTCACTCGGTTTTTTTACAGGTGCTGTCTTTTTAAGTTTTTTTCTGAAAAGGCGTTCTGCCAAAGGGAACTTTTCTTTTAAGCGCATTATTGAAGAACAAAAATATAATGAAAACTGGAAAAACATTTGCACTGCCCACTTTTTTCAAGGGTTGCGGGAAGGAACGTTTGTCTTTGTCATTGTTGTGTGGGTTTTCGTTACGACACAGAGTGAACTTGCCCTGGGAACATTTGGACTTGTTCAAAGTTCAGTTGCGCTTGTCGTATATTATTTAGCGACGAGGCTCATCAAACCGCGGCATCGAAAAAAAGCGATTCTGGCAGGCGGGCTGCTTCTTTATGGGGCGATCTTTCTCATTTTGTTTGACCTTACCTACACGCGTCTTCTAATATATGCGGTCCTGATTTCGATTGCCTATCCGGTTCTTCTGGTCCCATACATGTCATTGACTTATGATGTGATCGGTCGGAGCTGGAGTGCAGCTGAAATGAGAGTGGAATACATTGTCGTACGTGAACTTTATCTTAATTTGGGACGAATCACTTCTATCCTATTGTTTCTGGTGGCGGTCACCTTTTTTGACAGCGAAAGAAGTATTCCTATTCTGCTGAGTGTAATTGGTGCAGGTCACTTGATCATTTACCTTTTCATAAGAAATATTCACCTGGGCAGTAAAGAACCCCGGGGACGTAAAGTTCCGGCCATACACAGCAGAAATCTGGTTGATGGGGAGAGCGGTTCGACACGTTAAAAACATTAGAGGACAGAAAGAGGCAGTTTAATGCGAAGAAATGAGGGTATACATTTCAGAGAAAAGATGTAAAGAGGTTGAATTAATGGCAATAAATACAGAGGGAAAAAAGATGAAAAAACTGCCAAAGCGGCTCAACGTACTATTTTTTCTAGTATTTGCCGCTTTTTTGATGTTGATAATCCGGCTTGGTGTCATTCAAATCGTGTATGGCGAAGAATATCAGAAGGAAATGGAAAGAACAGAAAAGATTACAGTTGCCGAGCCTGCTCCCCGTGGCAAAATACTTGATCGTTCAGGTAATGTAGTAGTGGATAATAAGCCGCTCAAAGCAATTACATATACGAGGAAACAGGGAGTAAGCCAGAAGGACAGGCTGGAAACCGCAACCAAGCTTGCAGAGTATATTAATGTCGAGCCGGACAGTGTAACGGAGCGCGACAAAAAGGATTACTGGATACTCACCAGGCCTGAAAAGGCAAAACAAAAAGTGACAAAAGATGAACAGAGGGATTTGAATGACGATCAGATTTACAAACTGACCCTTGACCGCATTTCTGAAAAAGATCTCTTATCAATCACAGAACAGGAACTTGAAATCATTGCAATAAAAAGAACATTTGATGCAGGTTATCCCCTTGCGCCACAATACGTAAAAAATGAAGGCGTAACCGATGAAGAATATGCCACTGTATCATCACACCTGGATGAGCTCCCAGGCGTACAAATCGCTACCGATTGGGACCGGGTCTATCCTTATGATGAAACACTCGAGACAATAATCGGCAACATTACAAACGCAGAACAGGGGCTTCCCCGCGAAGACTTGGATTCTTTCCTTGTGAAAGGCTACCAGCGAAATGACCGTGTCGGCATCAGTTATCTTGAAAAGCAGTATGAAGGCATGCTGCAGGGGCAAAAGGAGAAAACCCGCAATGTTACGAATCCGGCAGGAGAAATAGTCGAGACAGAACTCGTCCGTTCCGGCAAACGGGGGAATGATCTGGTCTTGGCAACAGATATGGAATTGCAAAAAAAAGTGGAAGAAATCATTGAGTCAAATTTAAAAGAATTCAAAGCCAAGTACCCGGAAGAGAACCAATTGCTCGATTCTGCCTTTGTCGTCATGATGGACCCGAACACCGGGGAAGTGTTATCTATGGCCGGGAAGAAAATGACCAGGAAAGACGGCAAGACGGTATTCCAGGATTATGCCACGGGAGTAGTCAATAATGCATATGAGGTCGGCTCTTCTGTCAAAGGTGCGACGGTGCTGACCGGGTATGAAGCTGGCGTCATCAAGCCTAATTCTTATTTGGTCGACACACCGATTAAAATCAAAGGGACTCCGATAAAAAAATCGTATAAGACAATGGGGAAGATTAACGATATTACCGCGTTGCAGCAATCGTCAAACGTTTATATGTTCAAGATCGCCATGATGATGGGCGGGTATGATTACCAGTATGGGAAAAGTGCTCCATTTAAAAATCCCGAGGCATTTGGAGTGTTGCGCAACTCTTTCAGCCGATTCGGGCTCGGAGTGAAAACGGGGATCGATCTGCCGCATGAATCAACAGGCTACCAGGGTTCCGGAAGCCAGATCGGAAACCTGATGGACCTTTCCATCGGCCAATATGACACCTATACGACAATGCAGCTGGCCCAGTATATCTCGACAATCGCCAATGGCGGGAACCGTCTTAAGCCTATTCTTGTCAATGAAATCAGGGAACCGGAAAAGGGCGCATCGGTATACCGTGCTTCCCCGCGTGTTTTGAATACCGTGGAAATGGATCAAAAACTGATTAATAGGGTGAAAGAAGGGTTCCGAAAAGTGTTCCAGGAAAAGCAGGGAACAGCTTATAAGTATTTTAAAGGAGCAGATTACCGCCCGGCAGGAAAAACCGGTACTGCAGAGACCACATATTATGGATCAAATAAAGATTTATTCGGCACGGAAACGATGAACCTGTCACTTGTCGGCTTCGCCCCGCTTGAAAAACCGGAAGTCGCTTTTGCGGTACTTGTTCCTTATACAACATCGCAGGGCCATATTAACGGACAGATCTCACGTGAAATAATGGACGCGTATTTTGAATTACAAGCGAAGAAGGAACTTTCTGATTCGGAATAACCGCCCTAAATATACAGATAATAAAACCGCATGGAATTATCCTGCGGTTTTGTTATAGAAGCGTAAGTTTATTTGTCGCTAAATGACCTGGCTATTCGGATGGATCTTTCTGCCACCGATATTGCCCATTCTCCGGGACTCAGGTCTTTTTGACATGGAATCAAGCAGCAAAAAGGCATCAAAAAATGAATATTATTCTTGAATCGCTCCACATTTACAAAAGCTTAACATTCCATTAAAACGTTATTAAAACTCCTGCGCTAGTCTATTACTTGTGAGAGACAAATGCACTTTCCGTTTAAACGGGAAGCCAACTCAAATTACTTTAGGGGGACTATCGAATGAAGAGTCTTAAGCAAATCCTGTTCTTCGCTATCATGGCAGGCGTACTTATTTTTGCATCAGCATGTGGGAATGACGGTAGCGCAGGCAATTCCGAAGGAGGCGATGGAGAAGAACTTTCTGGTGATGTTAAAACTGCAGGTTCTTCCACTGTTTATCCGATCATGCTCGGTCTTGCCGAAGAATACCAGGCTGAACAGCCGGGAGTCAATGTGACAGTGGATTCCATCGGATCCGGTGGCGGATTTGAACGCTCCACAAAAGGTAAAATAGATTTCAGCAATGCTTCCCGGCCAATTAAAGAAGAAGAGAAAAAAATCGCTGAAGAAAACAACGTGAATCTTGAAGAAGTAACCCTCGCGTACGATGGACTGACAGTTGCAGTCAGCCAGAAAAATGACTTTGTAGATTCTCTCACTGTTGACCAACTAAAAGAAATTTTCCTTGCTGAAAGCGGCAAGACAAAATGGTCTGATATCAACCCGGAATGGCCGGATGAAACGATTAAAATTTTTGCGCCCGGACATGATTCAGGGACTTATGACTATTTTGACGAAGTGATTCTCGAAGAAAAACCGATGCGTGAAGACGGCGGCGTCACTCTTTCTGAAGATGACAACGTCCTTGTGCGCGGCATCCAAAATGATCCGAATGCGATTGGATTTTTCGGATATGCCTACTATCATGAAAACCAAAAAACACTGAAAGCTCTTGCGATTGACAACGGAAAAGGTGCGGTGGAACCTTCTCCGGAAACCATTCAGAGCGGGGAATATGAGCCGCTGTCCCGTCCGCTGTTCACTTATATCAATGCAGCATCCCTTGAAGAGCCGCAGGTTAAAGATTTTGCAATGTTCGTTCTGGACAATGCAGGATGGATGGCTGAAGAAGTCGGTTATGTTGCTCTTCCGGAAGACAAGTATAAAGAGCAAAAAGAAAAAGTTAAATCTTTGGCTGGTGAATAAGAAGACCGGTGAAAATCAGGAAACAAAGGTGAGGGGCTAAAAATGCCCTCACCTGTTTCCGTGTGATGAAAGGGGATCTTTCCATTATGGCTTTAAAAAAAGCTGATGACTTCTCCGTAAGAGAGATGATAGATAAAAATAAATCCTCGCGGAGCTCGTCCAATTTCATTGAAAAACTCGTTCCAAACTTGCTTCTTCTTGCTGCTATCACTTCAGTGTTGGTGACAGCCGGCATCTTGTATACTTTGCTATCTGAGACGTTTACGTTCATTAGCAAAGTCAATTTCATCGATTTTATTACCGGTACAAGATGGAATCCATGGCAGGAGTCATTCGGAATCCTATCGCTGGTTTCCGGAACAATGCTTATCACATTTATCGCAATGCTGGTTGCAATACCGGTTGGTCTTGCTTCTGCTATTTTCTTGAGTGAATATGCTTCTGATTCCACCAGAAGAATCATTAAGCCGATATTGGAAGTGCTGGCGGGTATTCCGACAATCGTGTACGGTTTTTTTGCGCTGACATTTGTGACACCGATACTTAGAAATATCATTCCGGAACTCTCTTTTTTCAATGCATTGAGTGCAGGTATCGTTGTCGGGATCATGATTATCCCGATGGTCGCATCACTTTGTGAAGACGCAATGAGCTCGGTGCCGAATTCACTCCGTGAAGGAGCACTCGCAATGGGTGCTACAAAACTGGAGGTATCATTAAAGATTGTTCTTCCAGCTGCGTTATCCGGCATCATTGCCTCGTTTGTCCTTGCGATATCCCGGGCGATCGGGGAAACGATGATTGTCTCGGTTGCAGCAGGTGCAACACCGAAGTTCACGTTTGATGCAACCCAGTCCATTCAAACCATGACCGGCTATATCGTACAAGTTGCTACAGGTGACGTGGCGTTCGGGTCGACGATCTATTACAGCATATATGCTGTAGGGATGACCCTATTCCTTTTCACCTTGATCATGAACTTACTGGCACAGTACATCACCCGCCGTTTCAGGGAGGAATATTAATATGGGCTTAATCAATCATGAGTCGGTATCAAAAAATATGACCGGCAGGATTATGAAAAACAAGATCGGCAAAGCGGTGTTTTTCATAGCAACTTCAATCGGCTTGATCTTCTTGTTGTTATTGGGTTATCGGATATTGACTCAAGGAATTGGCCATCTCGATATGGATTTCTTAAACGGATTCACATCCAGAAGGGCAGAAAGGGCCGGTATTAAGGCCGGATTCTTCGGTTCACTCTGGCTGATGGTTGTTACGGCACCCGTCACTCTGGTTTTAGGTGTGGCAACGGCAATCTACCTTGAGGAATATGCCAAAAAGAATAGACTCACCCGATTTATCCAGGTGAATCTTCAAAATTTGGCCGGTGTCCCGTCAATCGTCTTTGGGCTTTTAGGTTTGACGATTTTCGTTTATATCCTGAGGATGGGAAATGTCATCCTTGCCGGCGGGCTTACCCTTGCATTGCTTGTCCTGCCAGTCATTGTCGTTTCATCACAGGAGGCGATTCGCTCGGTGCCGAACCATCTCCGGGAAGCATCTTACGGAATGGGTGCGACAAAATGGCAGACAATTAGAAGAATTGTTTTGCCGGCTGCCATACCGGGAATACTCACAGGAGCTATACTTGCCCTTTCCCGTGCAATCGGGGAAACCGCACCGCTGATACTTGTTGGGGCGGCAACAGCCATTTTCACTGTTCCAAATGATATTTTTGATCCGTTCACAGCCATGCCGATTCAGATTTACAGCTGGACATCAATGCCGAATCAGGATTTCCAATATGTTGCATCGGCTGGAATCATAGTGCTATTGGCTGTACTGCTGTTGATGAACTCGATTGCCGTGATCATCCGCAACAAGTTTTCTAAGCGTTTTTAATCAGGTTCGGAGGAGGAATCTTTCATGCAAACACCAACAATCACCCCTGAAATAAATAAAGAGAAAAAAGTAAGTGTGAAAAGTAATGCGAGCACTGTCATCAATGTGAATAATTTCAATTTATGGTATGGGGAAGACCAGGCTTTGAAAAACATCAACCTGGACATAAAAGAAAATGAAGTCACAGCCATCATCGGGCCGTCAGGCTGCGGAAAGTCAACATTTGTCAAAGCGGTAAACAGAATGGTTGAGATGGTGCCGATTGTGAAGACTTCAGGTGAAATCGTTTATCGTGACCGCAATATTTTTGAAAAGTCTTATCCGGTTGAAGATCTTCGCACAAAAGTGGGAATGGTATTCCAAAAGCCGAACCCATTTCCTAAATCCATTTACGAAAATGTCGTATACGGCCCGAAAATTCATGGGATAAAAGATAAGAAAATCCTTGACCAGATTGTTGAAAAAAGCCTTCGCGGGGCAGCTCTCTGGGATGAGGTGAAAGACCGTTTGAATGAAAATGCCTACGGATTGTCCGGCGGCCAGCAGCAGCGACTCTGCATCGCCCGTACACTTGCTATCGAACCTGATGTCATCTTAATGGATGAGCCTACATCTGCACTTGACCCGATTTCCACATTGAAAGTGGAAGAACTTGTACAGGAATTGAAAAAAGACTTTTCCATCATGATCGTAACGCATAATATGCAGCAGGCAGCCCGTATCTCTGACAAAACGGCATTCTTCCTTAATGGGGAAGTGATCGAATTCACGGATACTGATAAGCTGTTCGCCACTCCAACAGATAAGCGGACAGAAGATTATATTACCGGGCGTTTCGGTTAATTAAAGGGGGCAAAACAAATGGCAGTTCGGGAAACATTTGAAACAGAATTATCCAATCTGCGTTCTAAAATGATCGATTTATCAAAGATGGCTGAGAGCGCATTGCAGAAATCAATCAATGCCCTTCAGCAGCAAGATATTGATGCAGCTCTGGAGGTAATGGACGAGGATGTGTTTGTCGACCAGCTTGATGAAGAAATCAATGATCTCGCAATCCTTATGATTGCAAAACAGCAGCCGGTTGCCACTGACTTGCGGAGAATCATTGTCGCCATCCGAATCTCATCCGATGTGGAAAGAATGGCGGATTTTGCCGTCAACATCGCCAAATCAACAATCAGAATCGGGAAAGAACCATTTATAAAGCCGCTTGAGCACATTCCGCAAATGGCGGAAATTACCCTGGAAATGCTTGCAGTCGCCATTGAAGCATTTGATAAAGAGGACACGGCACTGGCCAGGAAACTCGCTGAAATGGATGACAGGGTTGATGAATTATATGGCCAGACCATAAAGGAACTGCTGTCCCTGGCTGCCGATACACCAGAAAAAATCGGGCAGATCACCCAACTGGCGTTCATCGCCCGTTACCTTGAACGCACAGGGGACCACGCCACAAATATCGGTGAAAGCATTTTGTATCTTGTAAAAGGCAAACGCTATGCTCTTAATGAATAAATAAAGAAAACTCGCCAATTGGCGAGCCTTTAGGCGAAGACAGAGGCACAGCTACCCTTATCTATATTCTTAAAATTGGCAGCTGCATCGAAAAGCTCCCTTGCTGAAAATTTATATTTTCCTATATGGTGAAAAAAACCTGCCAGTTGTGGCAGGTTTTTGCTTTACCGGTTTCAATTACCGGTAATGGTGTTGGCGATTTCTTCTATACTCATTTCACTGGATAGCGAATGAGTCCCGACCTGTATTGAAGTGGCAAGGTCATGTTCCGCGAGATAAGTATCCAGAGCTTCTGTGTTTTTAATGATTCCGGCTTTCACGAGCCTGTCACTGATATCACGGCTTGTCATACCGGAAGAAATATCAAGGATATAAAGACGTTCAGGCGTTTCGCTTTTCGATTCAGCCTGTTTTGCTTCGTTTTCTTTCGGTTTTGTGTTTTGCCGGCGGATATCCTTTTGAGCGTTATTCCATTCTTTCACCGTTACGGCCGTCATTCCCTGAGAATTTAAAAATGACTGAACCTCCTGCATCGAAAGCGGGGGTTGTTTCTTTTCCCCGGCCTCAAGATTTCCCGAATAGTAAAAACCGGCAATGACCAGTGTGGATGTAAGGATACCTGCTGCAAAACTCCGGAGTATGGACTGCATTATTTTCCATCTCCTTTTGATTGCTTGCGCATCACTTCTTCTATTTCGGAAACGGGCCTCGCCGTGTGTCGGGCTATTTCTTGAGCGGAGTATCCATTTTCCGACAGGCGGAACACCCTGTCTTGTGAGGCAAACAGTCCGTCAGAGTATTGAGGAGACGGAGCGGTTTTATTTTTAAATGCATCGGAAGATGGTTTCAGATCAACTTCATCGATGAGGAGCTCTTCCTCCAGCACTTTCATTTTTTTCTTGAGCTGATAGGTCTCCTGCATGAAGTTGAGTGAAAGCTGTTCGATCTGCTCTTCAAGCTCTTTCGTCCTGCTCCCTGTAAAAAAAGAAAGGATTAAAAGAAAGATTGCTACTAAAATAAGCGAAATAATAAGTATTTCCATCAATTCACCCCAAATTTTACAATTCACACAGTTAGTTATACCATAGAGTCATGCAAACAGAAAGATGTAAATAAGATTTTTAAGTTGACCTTGATAGCACTATCTTTTTTTGATATGATATTAAAGTCGTCATATGACCGTATAGTTAATAATGATGAATGACGTATGAAACGAATAACTATGTTTGGAGGGATACCGATGCGTGTTAAAATTACTCTTGCTTGCACAGAGACTGGTGACCGTAACTACATCACCACAAAAAATAAACGTACCAACCCTGAACGTCTTGAACTGAAAAAATACAGCCCGCGTCTGAAGAAGTACACTCTTCACCGCGAAACGAAGTAATAAACAGCAGGTTTTCCTGCTGTTTATTTTTTTGCCTTCAAGATTACAGACAAGAAAAATGAATAGATACACTCAACTGCGTACAGCAACCAGTGTCTGGTATACTTGAGAGAAGATAGGAGGCCCGCTATGGAGCAGAAAGAACAGATGCGCAAAGAAGCGCAAGAAAAGCTGAAAAATATAAAACCCGACGAAAAAAGGGAGCTTGAACAGGAGATATACAGAAATCTGTTTAGGCAGCAGGAATGGAAAAATGCTGATACGATCGGTGTCACGATTTCGATGCCGCTCGAACTGAATACCACCCCGATCATTGAAAAAGCATGGTCGGAAGGGAAAAAAGTGGCTGTGCCTAAATGCCTGCCGAAAAAGAAAGAATTGCAATTCCGAATCCTCAAAGATTTCTCCGAACTGGAAACCGTCTACTATGGTTTGAAAGAACCTGTACTGGATCGTACAGAACGGGTACATAAAAACAGGATTGATTTATTGATCGTCCCGGGCCTGCTTTTTCAGCAGGAAGGCTACCGGATCGGTTTCGGCGGCGGCTACTATGACCGATTCTTAACAGACTTTGCCGGAAACACCGTTTCGCTTGCGTTCAGCTGGCAGGCGGACTTCTCTTTTAAGCCGGAAGACCATGATATTCCGGTCGGCAAAGTCGTAACTGAGAGCAAGATTTATGATGCCCTTTCCAGGTGACAGCCCGGCAGCAACTGCCATAATGACCGTGCTGATCGCTGCCCTCGCTTTTTATGCGTTCAAACTGCGGCTGTTGACGGTATCAGGTATGGCCGCTGCAGCTGGTGTCGGGGCGGCTGTTTACATCGGATTTGGGTGGAATGGGCTGGTGATCCTTGGTTTCTTTTTTGTTTCATCCAATCTTCTGGGAAAAGTGAAGGGGAACCGCCTTGCCGGGGAGGTTGTAAAGAAGGGGAGTGAGAGAGATGCCATCCAGGTGCTCTCAAACGGCGGTCCCGCAGCCCTTTTTGCTTTTGCATCCTTTTTTTTCGGTATGGAATATGCCACTCTTTTATTTGCGGTGTCTTTAGCCGCTGCAGCAAGCGATACGTGGGCATCTGAAATTGGGATACTGAGCCGGAAACCGCCTTTTCATCCGTTGCGGTTCCGAAGAGTTACTCCTGGAACATCCGGTGCACTTTCAACTGCAGGAACAGCAGCAGCATTAGCGGGTGCAACATCTACAGGCCTGCTGGCAGCTGTACTGTTTGGGTTTTCAGCTTATGGGTGGGGTGTCATCACTGTTTCAGGATTTGTCGGAAGCCTTGTCGATACAGTGCTTGGCGGCACGGTACAAGTATCTTATACATGCACCATTTGCGGAATTGAAACAGAAAAAGAATTCCATTGCGGCAGCCGGACAGTCCAAAATAAGGGGTACCGTATTATTACAAATGATGGCGTTAATTTCATTTCAATTATAGCAGCCTGCGGATTTGCATTTATAATATGAATCGCAAGAACAACAGGAGGTATGCATGATGTCTCAGTGGGAAAGATATTCACGGCAAATGCTTTTTAAACCGATTGGAGAAAACGGGCAGCGCAAGTTGGCAGATGCGAACGTGCTGATTGTCGGAATGGGGGCTCTTGGAACCGCTGCTGCGAATCATCTGGCCAGAGCCGGAGTTGGATTCCTGCGTTTCGCCGATCGGGATTACGTAGAGAAATCGAATCTCCAGCGCCAAATGCTCTTTGACGAAGAAGATGTGAAGGCATCCATGCCGAAAGCAGAAGCGGCCCGCCGGAAACTGGCACAGCTGAATAGTGAAATCGAACTGGATGCGCACATAGGAGATGTGAATCCTGGAAATGTCGAAGAATTAATTGAGGGGATCAACCTTGTAATAGACGGGACGGATAATTTCTCAACCCGGTTTTTAATGAACGATGCATGTTTCAAGCACGGCATTCCGTTCATTTACGGAGGGGCTGTCAGCTCAAGGGGAATGGTTGCGGCTTTGAGGCCGGGGAAAACACCGTGCCTTCGCTGTATAATGCCTGAACAACAGGGCGGCCAGACATGTGATACGGTTGGTGTCATTTCACCGGTTGTCGATATGGTCTCTTCTTATCAGGTTACAGAAGCGCTGAAGTACTTAACCGGTAACGAAGAATCCATGCGCGATGGACTGCTTAATTTCGACATCTGGCATAACCAGCAGTTTCATATTGCGTTCGGGAAACCACAGAATGATTGCCCTGTTTGTTCCAAAATGGAATACCCGGCGCTGGAACGTGATGAACAGGAAATGGTCACTGTGTTGTGTGGAAGGGAAACGGTGCAAATCCAGGATCGTACCAGCCTGGACCTGGACTACTGGGCGGAACGGCTGGAGCCTGTCGCCGAGTTGAAAAAGACCCCTTTCCTCCTGCGGGTTGAACTTGACGGGGGAGAACGGCTTGTGCTGTTTCCTGATGGAAGGGTTCTTGTGCAGGGAACAGAGGATGTAACAAGGGCGAAAACGCTTTATTCCAGATATATCGGATCTTAATCTTTATCTTGTTCAATATGTCGCAAATTTGAAATAAAGTTAGCGTTTTCACCCTCTTTAAGGAGATACTGGTTTATGAAACAATAAAGATGGTAACGATTCTTAATGGATGTTACATGAAAGGATGGAATCGCAATGAGAAAAAACTTGAATCGCGTAGCTTTGATCGGCACCGGTTTTGTAGGATCCAGTTATGCATTTGGTTTACTTAATCAGGGGATTGCCGATGAATTGGTCATGATCGACCTCAACAAAGAAAAGGCGGCGGGGGATGCGATGGACTTGAGCCATGGGCTTGCTTTTGCGCCAACCTCCACAAAAATTTGGGCCGGCAGCTACGATGACTGTAAAGATGCGGATATTGTGGTGATTACAGCGGGTGCGAATCAAAAGCCCGGTGAAACAAGGCTCGACCTCGTTGAAAAAAATACAAAGATTTTCAAAGGCATTGTTGAGAGTGTGATGGGAAGCGGATTTAACGGCGTATTTCTCGTCGCGACTAATCCTGTAGATATCTTGACTTATGCAACATGGAAATTTTCCGGGCTTCCGCAGGAGCGGGTCATCGGTTCAGGCACGATTCTCGATACGGCAAGGCTCCGGTATTTGCTGAGTGACTATTTTGATGTGGATACAAGAAATATTCACGCCTATATCCTCGGTGAACATGGTGATACTGAACTGCCTGTATGGAGTACTGCAGATATCGGCACACGCCCGGTTTTGGACATGATAGACAACGATGAGAGGTTTAAGCGCGAGGATCTTGATGATATCTTCATCAATGTCCGCGATGCCGCTTATCATATCATCGAACGCAAAGGTGCTACGTATTACGGTATTGCGATGGGGCTGGTTCGTTTAACAAAGGCGATTTTCCAAAACGACAATACCATTTTGACTGTTTCGGGGTATTTGAACGGAGAGTATGGCCAGGAAGACATCTATATCGGTGTGCCTGCGATTGTCAACAGGGAAGGCATCCGTGAAGTCGTCCAAATCGGCTTGAATGAAAATGAAAAACAGAAGTTTAATCATTCTTGTGATGTACTGCGCGGATACATGGAAAAAGTGAACCTGGTTTGATTATGGTTGCAAGAAGTGCAGTAAAATCCGCGTAGTCAGATATGTAGAGCATGACGGCATAACGAGGCTGGGACATAAGTATTTCAGCTAATGATAAACCCGAACGATTAGGTAAGATTCTAATGAATCTTTCGCCTGACCGTTCGGGTCTTTATTTACTCTCTCTAATAAATCTTTTGATTTTGCATACGATTTTTAAACCCTTAACCCAACATTTGATTAAAGTGAAATTTTTTTCAAAGCAAGTGTGTCGGATACATTGTCTTTCATTCTTTACTGAAAGTGGAGTATGAAGGCAACAGACTGTTTCTACAACAATAATCTTTAACAAAGCCATTGAGAACAAGGTAAGCACACAACCCGTCTGCCATATACTCCTATGATGTTGTTTCAGCAAGCCTATAGGATTGGAAGTTGAAAATCGGCATCATCAATCTTTAATCCTTTTAAGCGCTATGGATAAAAATAAGGAAGTTGTAAAAAAATAATGGGGAAAAGGAGGGATTGAGATGCGATCTTCCGCTGTGCGGATGTTGCTTTATGTAACGGTGTTTTTCCTTGCTTATCAGTACAGGTACAGATTTCTTAATGCAGTGCTCGGTATCCAGCCGATTAGAAGGATGGTTGTTTCCTCTGCAATGAGTGTCCCTTTTATCCGAAGGTTTTTTCTGCTGTCAGCATTCAAGTGAGATTCATAAAGGATAACTGCGGCAGCTGCTGCCCGGCGCTTTGCCGGGCTGTTTCCATTTAAACGTAATTGGTGATAAAAGCCGCTGGTGGTTGCCGGCATGTTTTAACTGTTATAATGAATAGACAATGGTTTTTTAAATACATAATGCTAGTGAAGTGGTTCTTAAAAAGGAGAGAACGCGGTTGTATAAGCTACAGCAGGATTTGATTTTTTGGAGAATCGTCCATTATTTAACGGAAAACCGCCATTTCCGTGTGCTGACAATAAATGAGATTCGCCAGGAAGTCTGGCTTGAGCCTGAGGATTTCAAAAGCGATACAATTGTCCGCCTGCAACGGTATGATCTTGATTGGGGCAACTGGATGAGAAATGATGCGGAAATGGTTTACCGGAAACTGCAGGATTTTAAAAAGGCGTCCAGAATGAAACGCGTCCGCGGGTATAACGTATATGTTTCTTCTTATGAACCGGTGGATGATTGGGAACATGCCATTCAGGAAAGCAAAATGGATGAAAACGGGAAACGGCACATATCACTTGAAAATGTCATTATCGAAGGGACAAATCCGCTAAAAGGCATAGAAAGGCTGTTCGATCAGCTCGGGGTGCCCATCCCTGATATGGATCATTGGGCTGAAGGGGACGAACTCACAGTTGTACACTTGATGGATAGAGTGAAGAAGGCTTCAAACCGGCAAATGGCGGAGGAACGCAAGCTGTTTGAGTATGGAAAGCCGCTGTTCACATATGTACTGCTTGCTGTGAACCTGGTCATGTTCGCCATTCTTGAATTGAATGGAGGAAGCACAAATACACTGACGTTACTTGAATATGGGGCGAAATTCAATCCGTTGATCATGGAAGGGGAATGGTGGCGTTTTCTTACACCAATGTTCCTGCACATCGGCTTTTTTCATTTATTTATGAATTCCCTTGCACTTTTCTACCTCGGCTCGGCAATCGAGCGGATTTTCGGGACGGCACGGTTCATTATCATTTACTTTATTGCAGGTCTGTTCGGTTCTTTTGCCAGCTTCGCATTCACTACACAGGTGTCCGCTGGAGCCTCCGGTGCCATATTTGGCTGTTTTGGGGCGCTTTTATATTTCGGGGTCAGATATCCAAAACTCTTCTTCCGGACAATGGGCATGAATGTGCTGGTTGTGCTCGGCATCAATCTGGTGTTTGGGTTCACCGTGCCGATGGTGGATAACGGTGCTCATCTCGGAGGGCTTGCCGGCGGTTTTGTGGCTTCCGGAATTGTCAATTTGCCGCGCCGCGGCTTTAGCATGAGGCAGCCTGTCTATATTCTGGCGGCTCTCGCAGCTTCTGCGGGAATCCTTTACTATGGATATAGTGAAAATCAAGCGGGAGTGAACCCGGTTTTGAATTCGCAAATTGCACAGGAATTGATCAATGAGGGTAAAGAGGAAGAGGCTCGGCAATATCTTGAAGCGGCCGCGAAAAGTACTGATTCAGATATTCCTGCTGAAACGTACTTCCTGCTTTCATACCTGGAAATTCAGGACGGCCAGTATGAACAGGCTCAAGCCCATCTGCTTGAGGCGATCGAAAGGCGGCCGAATTTCCCGGAAGCTTATTATAATCTGACCCTCGTATATCTTGAACTCGGTAAAAAACAAGAAGCCCTTGACGCTATCGAGCATGCTGTGCGCCAGGATTCCGATAATAGGGAATACCAGGAACTGTGGGATAAAATCAAGAAAAGTATTGAATAAGCTGATATGGACGGCCTTTTGCATCTTCAAAAAGGACAAGCAAGTGGGAACCATCCCTACTGATTAAGATATAAGGGATCGAACTGCCGATGGCACTGGTTTTTCCGCCATCTTGTCCCGGCAGGCCAAGCACATAGTTTTTGTAAAGCCCTTCCCAGAGGTTGCCGATGGCCCGCCTGGTTCCAGCAAGGTCAAGACCCGGGAAAGGTTTTTTCTCGAAATCCGGAAGATTGAATAATGGGATGATCAAGTATTTATCGGCAGGGATCCCGAAATGTTCAAGCAGTTTGTCACGTGTGAATAAAAGCTGCTGATTTGTGGCATGGTCTATAATCTGTTTCCATTCCTTTTCTTCCTCTGTTGATGGATTCCGGAATGATTCCAAGGGCGTCATCGGGGAGTCGATGACGTATAAATGGTCACTGCTCATTTTCTGGACACTCCTTATTACTTCATTTTGATAATGAACTTCTCCGTAATGAAAAGAAAGTGCCTGAAAATGGTTGCTGTCCTCTGCAGTGACCTTTTTTTCAAGGTTAAGGGACTCGGCTTCTTCCTCCCACTGATTCAGAATATCCATTAAAACGCCTTCTGCAAACAAGAGGGAAATATCCTGCCGCAGGTAAACTTTGCGGGGGAGGGTTGAATCAACTTCCCATTTTAATGTGTATTCATCTGTGTCTTTTTTCTTTATAAGCATTAATTTTGTTTCCGCTTTCGTGAAAGCCAGTTCGGGATCGAGCGGGAAATAGATCAAACTTTCCCTTGCTTCAGGCCGGCTGAACTGCATAATTACAGCCCCCAGGGCAGCCGCTAAGAGAAGAAATGAACAAAACGACAGCAGAATCTTATTCATAAAACCGGCTCCTTTATAATTGGACAGACTTTGCTAACAATCTATGCGGTTTATGTGTAAAATATGAAGTGTGCAATGTGAAAAGATAAGGAGGAATAAGTGTGGCGACACCAATTAATACAGATAAGGCACTTTCATTAATTGAAGAACTCGTTTCAATCGAAAGTCCGACTGGAAACACATCTGCAATCATCTCCCATATTGAACGTTTTTTTGAAGAGCTGGAAATCGGCACGACCCGCACAAAGAAAGGCGGCCTTCTTGTAACACTTGAAGGAAGTGACAAAAACAGGCACCGGCTCCTGACAGCACATGTCGATACACTCGGCGCCATGGTCAAAGAAATAAAAGGAAACGGACGCTTGAAACTTTCGATGATCGGCGGTTTCCGCTGGAACTCGGTTGAGGGTGAATATTGCAAGATTGAAACATCATCAGGCAAAACATATACGGGTACTATCTTACTGAACAAAACCTCTGTTCATGTGTATAAGGAGTATGGAACCGAAAAGCGGGACGATGCCAACATGGAAGTGCGGATCGATGAAAAAGTACATAACGCCGAGGATGTTAAGGCGCTCGGAATTTCTGTCGGTGACTTCGTTTCGTTTGCACCCCGTGTTGAAAGGACAGACAGCGGATTTTTAAAATCCCGCCATCTCGATGATAAAGCAAGCGTGGGCATTTTGATGGAAGTTTTCCGGACAATCAAGCATGAGGGCGTTACATTGCCGCATACCACCCATGTTTTGATTTCCAATAATGAAGAAATCGGTTATGGAGGGAATTCCAACATTCCTGAAGAGACGGTGGAATACCTTGCAGTCGATATGGGTGCAATCGGGGATGGGCAGTCCACCGATGAATATTCTGTATCAATTTGTGCCAAAGATTCCAGCGGGCCTTATCATTACGGCCTCCGCAAACAGCTTGTAAAGCTGGCTGAAGAAAATGGCATCGACTACCGGGTCGATATTTATCCATTCTATGGCTCAGATGCTTCTGCTGCAGTCAGGGCTGGCCATGATGTGATACACGGCCTGATTGGTCCGGGAGTGGATGCTTCCCATGCATTTGAAAGGACACATCGTGATTCTGTTGCACATACCGCCCATCTTGTTTACAGGTATATGAATTCACCGGTCCTTTCTTATTAAATTTGTTTCAGTGTTTTTAAATGATGTTCACTATTATGAATGCTGATAAGTAGGGGTGCTATATAATCTTCTTCTTTTTGAACGATCAATAAAAAACGATTTCCGAGCGGGCGGCTCCGGACCCGAAAAGGTCCGGGCCGCCTTTTTATTTGTTAAGGAAATGATAAAAATTTTGCGTTGCAGATAAAAAGCGGGAAGGGAGTCATCCAGCTCCAGGCGCCAGCAGCTATCGTCATAAACGGTGATCCCCTCCGGAAGGAAAGATCACCTTCCTGCGGATACCCCCGCTTTTGCGTACGCCGCTGAGCGGGCGCCCTGCGCTTTTGTTTCTTACGGCAATGGCCGGCATGGGAAGTTTTTTGCTTTTTGATTAGTGATGAAAGGAAATACTCCCCTGTCTTCGCTGTGGACTTGCGAGTTGATTACAAGATCAAGGTATGTTTTGGAAAAATTACGTACATGATGGAAATAGAGTCGACATGCGGATATTCAGGGGGAGTCTTGACGATGGAAAAACCGAAGAAAGTGCCCGTTTATAAAGATATTAAACAAAATAACGACTATTTAAGCGAACGGCTGGGTGTCGAGAAAAGTTTTGATGTCATTAAACTGGATCTGGAGTATGCAGGCCGGGACATGACACTTTACTTGATTGACGGTTTCGCAAAAGACGATATTCTTCATTATTTAATGAGATTGCTAGCAGGCCTGGATAAAAAAGATCTTAAGCCGGATCCGCTCGAACGCCTTTTGAAAACTTATCTGCCTTATGTGGAGATCGAAAAAACCGATGACCTCGAAGCGGTAGTTGACGGAGTATTGGCCGGTCCGACAGCTCTTGTTGTTGACGGTCTGGAATATGTCATTATGATCGATGCGAGAACTTATCCGGTTCGGGGGCCGGAAGAGCCTGACATTGAACGCGTTGTACGGGGAGCCAGGGACGGTTTTGTGGAAACAATCGTATTCAATACAGCACTCACGAGAAGGAGGGTGAGGGACCGCTCTCTGCGGATGGAATATATGCAGGCCGGGCGGAGATCGAAGACTGATATTTGTATTTGTTATCTCGAGGACATCGCTGACCCCGAGCATGTCAGGCATATTAAGGAGTCGATCGACAAAATCGATACAGACGGATTGCCGATGGGAGAAAAGACCATTGAAGAATTTATTCTCGGCCGCCATTGGAATCCATATCCGCTTGTACGATATACGGAGAGGCCTGATACAGCAGCTGTCCACCTCTATGAAGGCCATGTCCTCGTCATGGTGGACGGCTCACCTAGCGTGCTGATTACGCCGACCACTTTCTGGCATCACTTGCAGCATGCCGAAGAATACAGGCAAAAGCCGCTTGTCGGCGCATATTTGCGGATTGTCCGCTTTCTCGCAATCTGGGCATCCCTGTTTCTGTTGCCGCTCTGGTATATATTCGCAGCCGACCCTTCCTTGCTGCCGGAGGACTTTGCCTTCATTGGCCCGAATGAAAGAGGAGAGATCCCGCTCTTGCTCCAATTCCTGTTGATTGAAGTCGGAATCGATATGCTCAGGATGGCGGCAATACATACCCCGACTTCACTTGGAACAGCCCTTGGCCTTGTCGCAGCCATATTGATCGGCCAGGTGGCAGTGGAGGTCGGCCTTTTTTCAAATGAGGTTGTTTTGTATCTGGCCATAGCCGCTATCGGCACATTTGCCACTCCGAGCTATGAAATGAGCCTTGCAAATCGCCTTTCCCGGATTGTCTTTCTGATTGCAGCCGCTTCCTTCGGTGTAGCCGGATATGTTACAGCAATAGCGATTTGGGTGATTATGATTGCGAGAATGAACTCCTTTAACATCCCGTATTTATGGCCTTTTATTCCGTTTTCATGGCGTGCCTTCCGCGATGTCCTGATCAGAGCACCGATTCCGCTGAAAAACCGGAGACCGCGTGTCCTTAATCCGCAAGATCCGGATCGTTGAATGGATATGGTTTTTTTCGGTACTGTAAAACTTAATTGTCAGGCAAAGCGGCCCATAAAGCAGCTGCACCTCTGTGAACATTAGAAGGCTCGCCAATTGGCGAGCCTTCTTTAGTTTCTGGATACTTTCGCTGTTAACCCCGGGACTTTAGATGTTAGAGAAATCACTTGAGGCCGTATCTGCAATTCGCTTCTGCTGGTTTCTAAAGCGAACACGCCCTTCGAAAGCTGTTTTCTTACCGGTTCACCGCTGTTATAATAGTCAGGTAGGTGATGATAAATGAAAACGATATATGATGTTCAACAATTTTTAAAAAAGTTTGGAACCATTATATATATCGGTGACCGGGTCAGCGACCTTGAACTGATGGAAGATGAAATCCACGAATTGTATAAGTCGCAGCTGATCGAAACAAAAGATTACCAGATGGCTGTTCTGCTGCTGCGCCAGGAAGCCCGGAAGGCGAGGGGGAAAAGATGAACAGTACGATTGAAACAATGTTGAACCACCGGTCGATCCGAAAATTTAAAGATACTGAACTGACTGCCAAGCAAGTTGAGACGATTGTGAAAGCTGCTCAGTCAGCTTCAACTTCCAGCTATGTCCAGGCTTATTCCATTATTGGCGTTACAGACAGGGAAAAAAAGAGAAAACTCGCTGAAATTGCTAAAGGCCAGGAATATGTGGAAAAAAATGGATATTTTTTTGTGTTTTGTGCAGACTTGCACCGCCACGAAATAATTGCCGACAGACGCGATGAGCAAGCAGTTTATGAAAATTTAGAAACCGCAGAATCCTTCATGGTCACAGTCATTGATACAGCACTTGCTGCCCAGAATGCCGCTGTCTCAGCAGAATCAATGGGTCTTGGCATTTGCTACATAGGCGGGTTGCGCAATGATATGGAAGCTGTGGCTGATATACTTGGGCTGCCGAATCGAACAGCTCCCCTCTTCGGGATGGCGATCGGTTACCCTGATCAGGAACCCGGCCGGAAACCGAGGCTTCCGACAGACGCTGTTTTCCACGAGAACAAATATAAGGATCCGGGAGATATCGCCAGGCTGCTGGATCAATATGACAGGGAAATGCAAGATTATTATATTGAAAGGACAGGCGGCGAACGGAATGACACGTGGAGCGGCATGATGGCAAGGATGTTTTCGGTGCCGAAACGCACGTATATCAAATCCTTTCTTAAGCAAATAGGGTTTCCATTTAAATAAGCATTAGCACATACATTATTGACTGCGCTTGTTGGAGCGGCAGTGATTGAACTGCCGCATAAGCAGGACGGGAAATTAGACAGAGAAGGTGGATAAGGATGAAGAAAGACTGGCTTGCAGGCGTAGACCTTGGCGGCACCACAATTAAAATGGCATTTACAGACCTTAACGGGGATATCATCAGAAAATGGGAGATTCCAACGGATACATCAGAACAGGGCAAAAATATCACAAAAGACATCGCCCGGTCTATTGATGAGAAGCTTGCAGAATTGCAGGAAAACAAAGGCAGGCTTGCCGGAATCGGCATGGGGGCTCCTGGTTTCATCAACATGGAGACCGGCTTCATCTACCAGGCTGTCAATATCGGGTGGAAAGATTTTCCCCTGAAAGACCGCCTCGAAAAGGAGACAGGCCTCCCGGTCACTGTTGACAATGATGCCAACATCGCAGCAATCGGTGAAATGTGGAAAGGGGCTGGTGACGGGGCGGACAACTTGCTTGCTGTCACGCTTGGCACCGGTGTCGGCGGCGGTATTATCGCCTATGGGGAAATTTTGCACGGGACGAACGGAATGGCCGGTGAAATCGGTCATATCACTTCTATTCCTGAAGGCGGCGCTCCCTGTAATTGCGGAAAGACGGGCTGCCTGGAAACGATTGCTTCTGCTACAGGGATTGTCAGGATTGCCCGTGAAAGACTTGCTGAAGCAGATTCCGGTAGCCAGCTCGCCGAAAGAACCGCTGCAGGTAATCCTTTGACATCACGGGATGTGTTTGCCGCGGCACAAGCCGGCGATCCGTTTGCAGCCGAGGTGGTGGATGAAGTCACGTTTCATCTCGGCCTTGCCCTTTCCAACCTGGCTAATGCCATAAACCCGAGTAAGATCGTAATTGGCGGCGGCGTTTCAAAGGCCGGCGCCGCGCTTATCGATCCGCTTGAAAAGCATTTTAAAAGATTTGCGCTGCCAAGGGTGTATGAAGGAGCGGAAATTGCCGCCGCCACCCTCGGGAATGATGCCGGCGTAATCGGCGGAGCTTTTCTGGCTAAAACGAATAGAAAATAAAGCAAGATAATACCTTTATAGCCTGAAATGCCCAGAGAGGCTTTCGAAGTCAATGAAGGCATAGGTAACCAGCAAGGAGGTTTTCGAAATGGGGTCAGTAAAGTATATAGCTGTCTCCTGCCTTCACCTCACAAAAACTCGCCAATAGGCGAGTTTTTATATTTAATTGGCAATATGATGATGTCCCGGGATGTAAAAATGTTAACCTAATGTAAATCCGCATGAAGGACTTGAGTATTATTTTTTCGTCATCTTTTGACATTCCCCCCGTTTCCCGCTGGCAATATTCGTATAATATGACAAGTAAAATAAGGGAAATTTTAAAAAGAGTGAAACCATTCCATTTTTGGAACGTCTAATAGGTTTAGCAAGACTTTGTAAAGGATATTACAATGTTGTTCAGATATTAAGAGGATGAAAAGGATTTGCAAAAACATAAAAAAAGGATTAAGATATTCTTTGTTATCAAGAACCTAAACATGACATTTCCAAAAATGTAAATAAAAGGCAACGTAAAACAGATAAAAATGGAGGTTCATCATGAAAGAGAAAAAATGGTCCAAGTATACGTTGATCGTAGCAGCAATCGTCATGTTGTGGATCAAAACTTATATTATCTATAAAACTAGCTTTGATATAACGATTGAAAATGATATGCAGGAATTCATCCTGTTTATTAACCCGCTGAGCTCGGCATTGCTGTTTATCGGGCTTACTTTGTTCGCAAGCGGAAAGTTGCGAAATATCCTTTTGGTTGCCGTCAGCTTCCTTGCGTCGTTTATCCTGTTCGCCAATGTTGTTTATTACCGCTTTTTCACTGATTTCATCACCATCCCGGTATTGTTTCAGACAAGCAACATGGGAGATCTGGGCGGAAGTATTTTTGAGCTGATCCGCCCTGTCGACATCCTGATGTTTGCCGATACGTTTATTCTGGCCTTCATCGTTTTTAAAGGGAAGGTGTCCACAGATTCTTTCAAGCTTCCTGTGAAACTTGGAGTCATCAGCCTGGCAGTCCTTATGTTTTTCGTCAATCTTTCACTGTCTGAAGAAGAACGTTCCGATTTGCTGACACGCACATTCGACAGGGAAATCCTTGTTAAGAACATCGGAACCTATAACTATCACATTTATGATGCCGTATTGCAATCGAAATCAAAAGCACAGCGCGCTTTTGCTGACAGCAGCCAGATGTCTGAAGTGGAAAACTATGTTAGGGCCAACCAGAAGAAGCCGAATGAAGACTTGTTCGGCATTGCAAAAGGGAAAAATGTTATCCTGATTTCCATGGAATCCACACAGAGTTTTGTCATCAACAATAAAATCAACGGCAAGGAAATCACACCGTTTTTGAATGATTTGATTAAAGACAGTTACTATTTCGAGAACTTTTATCACCAGACAGGGCAGGGGAAGACTTCCGATTCCGAGTTCCTTCTTGCTAATTCCCTGTATCCGATGCCGCGCGGTGCGGTGTTCTTTACACACTCGCAAAATGAATACAGAGCAACACCTGAAATCCTGAAAGAGCATGGATATAAGTCTTCTGTATTCCATGCAAACAACAAAAGTTTCTGGAATCGCGACATTATGTATGATGCGCTGGGTTACGATAAATATTTTTCCCTTCGTTACTTTGATGTGAATGAAGAAAACTCAATCGGCTGGGGCCTTAAAGACAAAGAATTCTTTGACCAGTCTGTTGAGATGCTGAAAGATATGCCGCAGCCGTTTTATACCAAATTTATTACACTTACAAACCATTTCCCATTTGAACTAGATGAAGAGGATAAAATGGTTGATGAGTTCAATTCCAGCAGCCGTACGCTGAACCGTTACTTCCCGACAGTGCGTTATACGGATGAGGCATTGAAGCTATTCTTCCAGCGCCTAAAGGAAGAAGGGCTGTATGAAGACTCAATCTTCATCATTTACGGCGACCATTACGGCATTTCGGAAAACCATAATGCCGCAATGGGACAGTACCTTGGAAGGGATATCACCCCCTTTGAAAGTGTACAGCTTCAGCGGGTGCCGTTTATCATTCATATCCCTGGCCATAAAGACGACAGGACGATTTCCACTGTTTCCGGACAGATTGACATGAAACCGACAATCCTGCACTTGCTGGGTATAGAAACGAATAATGATATCCAATTCGGAACGGATGTGTTCTCACCGAATAAACAGGAGCTCACGGTCCTTCGTGATGGAAGCTTCATTACAAAGGATTATGTATATACCGATAACACCTGTTATGATAAATCCACAGGTGAAAAGACAGACAGTGCCAACTGTGAACCATTCATGGAAAAAGCCAAACAGGAGCTTCAATATTCTGATGAAATCGTCTACGGCGACCTGTTGAGGTTCATAGATGAACAACAAGAAAAGCAAGCCCCTAAACAGAATTAACTTTTTCTGTTGAAGGGATATACGACAAATTGACATGTCATTTGGAGGTGGAATCTAATTCCACCTCCTTTTACATTTGGTTGTGTTAAAGCTCAATGTTGATTTTTTTACTAGTTGATTGAAGCGGAAGGTGCGAGACTCCTCGAAAATAAAATTCAATTTTCTTCGTACGGTGTCTTTTCAAAGAAGCTTGTTCAACGTCCAGCGGGACTAGCATGACAGATGAGCTCCCGCAAGAGCGATAGCGATGGAGGAGGCTCACCGCCCGCCCAGCGGCAAAGAAGACACTGTGAGTGCGACCGAAGGGAAGCAGGAACAGATGTCGCA
>JAENYN010000041.1 GCA_016841765.1 Guptibacillus hwajinpoensis | reverse complement strand
TATGGTGAAAGCGAGTGTCTGCAGCGCAATGGAACGAACTTGTTTTTTCAGCTTAACTGATTATGAGTAAACAGTATTATGTTGATTAGTTATTGTTCGTCTCTAAGCATGATTATTTAGTTGTGTCCCAAACAATTCCATTACTGTATAGGAATGTATAATTTGTCAGCAAGGGTATATTTCGTTGCAGCGGCCAATTTTAAGAACATATATAAAGCTGCCACGGCACTGTCTATCCTGGAGGCTAGCCGACATTTCTCATCACGAGCTTTTCAGAAAGGCAAAAGGGGTGAGATAGAATAGGCCGCCATTGATGATGGTGACCGAAATTTTAGGCTCGTAAAGGGATTGAAGCGCTTCTTTTTCGGCATGGTAAGCCTCGGGACGTTCTTCGCTCCCTTCATAAAAATGTTCCAGAAGAGCCAAATCCTGCTGCCATCTTTCCCTGGCGCCGTCCGCCCAGCTGTGGTCTTCCCGCATGACAAGATCCTCCACCATCTTCTGGATCCGTTTGATGCCGCTTTCCGGCTTTATCATAGGCGTAAGTGTGAAACTGTAATCTGGTATTTTCGGGGTCAGCTTAAGTGACTGCAGAAATTGCTGGCAGTTGCTTACAATCGTCCCGTTGATCAAGTTGAGGCCGATTGAATGAAGACGGTCTTTTTTCTTGTCACATTCGTAGGCAACATTCATATTAAGGACAAGCCAGGGTTGAAGCGGCACCTTTTGGCTGCCGTTTGTTTCCCGGTCTTCGAATAACCGGGTGCAGGCCCCCTGGGCTTTTGCCGCCTTGAAGATTTGATGAAGGCGGGGGGAGCCGAAATGGATCATTTCGCTTCGTTTATCGCCCGCTGGCACAGCCCGTTTATCTGTCACTAAAATGAGCTCCATCGGCTGAGGGACGCCCCCGGTCTTTTTTAAATAATGCCAATAAAACGGCCTGTTCATCAACGCCTTATCCATTTCCTCCGTCAGCTGGATGTTCAGCAGTCCGGGCTGTTCCTGCTTGACTTCACATCCGTTGACCGTAAAAAATTTCAGCAGGAAATCATGAATTTCATGTTGCTGCACTCTGGTCACTCCTTCCGCTGTCGAGGCCTTCCGCCTGGAATACGGCACTCAGATTATCCATTTTAATCCGCATTTCACCTTCGCTTGAGGAATTCTCAAGAATGTCACGGATATGGTCTTCGATGTTTTCAAGATTGTAGCGTGTCAGAATTTCATCCAATTCACCGATGACTCTTTCAAACAGATTTATTTTTTCGTAGAGAAGTTTCAAAATATGTTCTTCTATCGTTTCTCTGGCTGCAAAATTGAAAATGCGGACATCCTCCGTCTGGCCAAGCCTGTGAATCCGGCCGATCCTCTGCTCGATCCGCATCGGATTCCACGGCAGGTCATAATTGATCACATACCGGCAAAATTGGAGGTTTATCCCTTCACCGCCTGCCTCAGTGGCGATCATTACCTGGGCACGGTCCCGGAAAAGCTGCCGCATCCAGTCTTTTTTGCTTCGTTTGAAGCCGCCGCGAAACGGTACGGATGTGATGCCATGCTGCTGTAGGAACCATTGCAAGTAAAGCTGAGTGGCACGGTACTCCGTGAAAATGATCACTTTATCATCCAGTTTTTTAATGATATCAACCGCTTTTTGTGCTTTTGAATTATGTTCGACATTTCCGAGTTTAGCGCTGATTTCCTTTATGGCATCTTCCGTACAGGCAGGGGCGTTCTCGCTTTCCACCATTTTTTTCAGCGTCACATAAGCCGCCTCTTTGCTGCTGCATACTTCCCGCTGAAGGACAAGCCGTGAAAACCCGCCGGCCGCAAGCCCCGGGTATTTGTCCGGCAGAACTGTGACAGTTTCATACAGTTCCCGCTCAGGTGGCGAGAGTGTGATGCCGACTGTTTCGATGTGCCGTTTCGGCCAGTCGATGCCTGTGTCGCCCCGCCGGTTTCGCACCATCACTTTATTGACAAGCGCCTTTAAATGCTCATCATGCTGGAAAGCCCTTTTTTTGGCTGCAAATTTTTCAGAAAAATGGGCTTCGTTTCCAAGATGTCCCGGCTTCAATAGAGTGACGAGGTTGAAAATTTCTTCGACCCTGTTTTGGATCGGCGTCGCGGTCAGCAACAGGCAATACTTCTTTTTCAACTGCTGGACAAATTGATAATTTTTCGTTTTGCTATTTTTCAGTTTATGGGCCTCATCGATGATGACCATGTCATAATCCTGTTCGAGGACAATGCTGCGGTGCGGCTCCCGCTTTGCGGTATCAATGGAAGAAACGACAACATCGTACTGCTCCCATACATAGCTTTTCCGCTGTTCTAACGCCGGAATGTAAAACTTCTGATTGAGCTCGGAACCCCATTGCGAGACGAGTGATGCCGGCACAAGAATCAGGACCTTTTTGACGAGCCCCCGAATCATATATTCCTTCAATATCAGCCCCGCTTCTATTGTTTTGCCAAGCCCGACTTCATCTGCAAGGATCCCTTTCCCGTTCATCTTTTCGATTATAGTCCGCGCCGCTTCAAGTTGATGCGGGAGCGGAGTCAGCTGGGGAAGGTGTGCCGGTGCAATTAAACCGTCGAAATCTTGTATCCCGGTATGTTCCTGTATCTCATAGGCAAGTTTGAAGAGTTCCCATGGGGCCCAGGGGCCGTCATCTTCGGCACGAGTGAGAAACGAATCGTGCCAGCTGTTGTCAAATTCAATTTTAACCGTCATTCTTTTTCCACCCTTCACCCCAAAATTTTAGATGAATTGTAAAGAAGATTTTTCAAAAAACTGAATATTGCCCGAATATCAAAATTAATGGTAGGATAATAATAGATTTATTTGTTAGTATGCCCGTGTTCCAGGAAATTATATATTGGCGAATGAGAATAAGGGGAGAGACTACATCGCGTAGCGCCGAAGGAGCAAGCATTCTTGTGAATCTCTCAGGCAAAAAGACTCTTATTGGACGCAGCTCTGGAGAGTGCCCGGAAAAAGGGCCACCCAAGAGGATAACCCGCATTTTTCAGGGTAAACTTTCAGGTTTCAGGACAGAGAATTATGATCGCTTTGCGATGGTAATTCCCTGTCCTTTTTTATGTGGCGGCAAAAGCCGGCATTTAAGCACGGGCTTATTGAAAAGCATGGATTAAAACACTGAAGGGGGAAAGGGAATGGCATCATTAAAGAAGACACCGCTTTACGAAGTTTATTCGGAATACGGCGCCAAAACCATTGATTTTGGCGGATGGGACCTGCCAGTGCAATTCTCCGGCATAAAGGATGAACATCATGCCGTCCGTACAAAAGCAGGTTTGTTCGATGTATCACATATGGGAGAATTTACGGTTAAAGGAGAAGGCAGCCTTGCATTTCTCCAAAAAATGATGACCAACGATATCAGTAAGCTGAAAGATGGCGGAGCTCAGTATACAGCCATGTGTTACGAAAATGGCGGCACAGTCGATGACCTGCTCGTTTATAAAAAAGCAGACGGCGATTATTTGCTGGTTGTGAATGCAGCAAATATCGGAAAAGATTTTGAATGGCTGAATAATCATACTTCGGGTGATGTAAGCGTTACCGATATTTCACCTGAAATTGCCCAGCTGGCGCTTCAGGGACCGCTTGCAGAGCAGGTGCTGCAAAAACTTACCGAAACCGACCTTAGTGAAATTAGGTTTTTCAAATTTAAAGACGGCGTTTCTATAAATGGCGCCAGGGCACTTGTTTCAAGAACAGGCTATACCGGTGAAGACGGGTTTGAAATTTATTGCCGGTCAGAAGATGCTGTGAAGATATGGAAGGATATCCTGGAAGCGGGTAAAGAAGAAGGTGTCGTCCCTGTCGGTCTCGGAGCGCGTGATACCCTCCGGTTTGAAGCAAACCTTCCGCTGTACGGACAGGAACTTTCCAGGGATATCACGCCGATTGAAGCAGGAATCGGATTTGCGGTGAAACCTGATAAAGGACCTGACTTTTTCGGAATGGAAATCTTGAAAAAGCAAAAAGAGCATGGCCCGGCAAGAAAGCTTGCCGGAATTGAAATGATTGATAAAGGCATCCCCCGTACCGGCTATGAAGTATTCAGCGGTGAGGAACAAATCGGTGAAGTGACAACCGGAACACAGTCACCGACACTCAATAAAAATGTCGGGCTTGCCCTATTGAAAGCCGAATATGCGGAAATCGGCACAGTAGTCGAAGTGCAGGTCCGAAAGCGGCGCCTAAAAGCGGAAGTGACTGCAACCCCATTTTATAAACGCCCGAAAAAGTAAAGGAAGGTGAAGACGATGAATTACCGTTATCTGCCAATGACAGAAGAAGATAAAAAAGAGATGCTTGAAACAATCGGTGTTGATTCGATTGATGAACTGTTTAAAGACATCCCTGAAAAAGTGCGGTTTAAAGGGGAAATCGATATTCCTGCCCCTGTATCGGAAGCGGGACTTGTCAATGAAATGTCTGCACTTGCCGAAAAAAATGCGGATACCAAACATTACACTTCCTTCCTTGGAGCAGGCGTTTATGACCACTATATCCCTTCCGTCGTGGACCATGTCATTTCACGGTCGGAATTTTACACGGCATATACACCATACCAGCCGGAAATTTCCCAGGGTGAGCTCCAGGCCATGTTCGAGTTCCAGACGATGATTTGCGAACTTACCGGCATGGATATTGCAAACTCTTCCATGTATGACGGCATTACAGCGCTGGCTGAAGCCGCACTCATGAGTGCCGGCCAGACCCGGAAAAATAAGATTGTCGTTTCAGCCGCTGTCCACCCGGAAGCGCTCGATGTGTTAAAGACTTACGCGGCCGGACAGCATCTTGAAGTTGAGATTGTCGGCACCAAGGGCGGGGTGACAGATAAGGATGGACTGAAAAATGCTGTTGGTGATGACACTGCAGGCGTTATCGTCCAATATCCGAATTTCTTCGGCCAAATCGAAGATCTGAAAGAAATGGAAGAGATCGTCCATCAGACAAAGGCGCTTTTCATCGTTTCCGCCAATCCGCTCGCGCTTGGCGCACTTACACCACCGGGCAGCTTCGGCGCAGACATCGTTATCGGCGATGCCCAGCCGTTTGGCATCCCTTCACAGTTCGGGGGACCGCACTGCGGTTACTTTGCGGTAACCAAAAAATTGATGCGGAAGGTGCCGGGCCGCCTTGTCGGCCAAACGACGGATGAAGACGGCCGCCGCGGATTCGTGTTGACCTTGCAGGCACGCGAACAGCATATCCGCCGTGATAAAGCGACATCCAATATTTGCTCAAACCAGGCATTGAATGCACTGGCCGCTTCTGTAGCCATGACTGCACTCGGGAAACAGGGTGTGAAAGAGATGGCAATGCAAAATCTGCAAAAAGCACATTATGCAAAGAAGCAATTTGAAGAAAAAGGCATCAAAGCCGTATATGAAGGGCCGTTCTTTAATGAATTTGTCATCAAAACAACGAGGCCGGTTGCTGAAGTAAATGAGCGCTTGTTTGAGAAGGGAATGATCGGCGGTTACGATCTTGGGTTGAGCCATGAAGGCATGGAAAACCATATGCTCGTAGCTGTTACGGAATTGCGCACAAAAGAAGAGATCGACAATCTGGTGACAGAATTGGGGGATGACCATGAATAAACAGGATCAGCCGCTTATTTTTGAAATGAGCAAGCCCGGCCGTGCAGGTTATAACCTTCCGGAACTGGATGTGCCGGAAACAGAAATCGCAGAAATGCTGCCTGCTGACTTTATCCGTACAGAAGAACCGGATCTCCCGGAAGTATCTGAATTGCAGCTGATGCGCCATTACACAGGGCTGTCCAACCGTAACCACGGGGTTGATTCAGGGTTCTATCCTCTCGGTTCCTGTACAATGAAGTACAATCCGAAAGTGAATGAAGATGTTGCCCGTCTGCAAGGTTTTTCCCATATCCATCCGTACCAGGACGAGAAGACGGTACAGGGTGCAATGGAGCTTCTCTTTAATCTTCAGACGATGCTTGAAGAAATCACCGGCATGGATGCGGTCACAATGCAGCCTGCCGCAGGCGCACACGGGGAATGGACCGGTTTGATGATGATCCGGGCGTACCATGAAGCCAACGGCGATCACCAGCGGACAAAGGTGATTGTTCCGGATTCAGCCCACGGCACAAATCCAGCTTCGGCAACCGTTGCCGGCTTTGAGGCCGTTACGGTGAAATCGGATGAACGGGGCCTTGTGGATACCGAAGACCTAAAGAAAGTGGTAGGGGACGACACGGCAGCATTGATGCTGACCAATCCGAACACGCTTGGCCTGTTTGAAGAGCATATTGACGAATTGACAACCATTATCCATGAAGCCGGCGGTAAAATTTATTACGACGGTGCGAACCTGAACGCAATCATGGGCAAAGCCCGCCCTGGCGATATGGGCTTCGATGTGGTGCACCTCAATCTGCATAAGACGTTCACTGGTCCGCATGGCGGAGGCGGACCAGGTTCGGGACCTGTCGGGGTAAAAGAGGACCTGATTCCATTTTTGCCAAAGCCGATTCTTACCAAGAAGGAAGAAATGTACCACTTTGACTACGACCGCCCGCAGGCGATCGGCCGTGTGAAGCCATATTACGGCAACTTTGGCATCAATGTCAGAGCATACGCTTATATCCGGACAATGGGCCCGGAAGGCCTCAAGCTTGTCAGCGAATATGCTGTGCTTAATGCAAACTATATGATGAGGCGCCTTGCTGAACACTTCGATTTGCCTTTCACCCAGCATTGCAAGCATGAGTTCGTAATCTCCGGCAAGCGGCAGAAGAAAATCGGGGTGCGGACGCTCGATATGGCAAAGAGGCTTCTTGATTTCGGCTATCATCCGCCGACAATTTATTTCCCGCTTATTGTGGAAGAGGCTATGATGATCGAGCCGACGGAAACGGAAAGCAAGGAGACCCTTGATGAATTCATCGATGTCATGATCCGCATCGCCAAAGAAGCGGAAGAGGATCCGGAAATTGTGCAGGAAGCACCTCATACAACGCCTGTAAAAAGGCTCGATGAGACCCAGGCTGCCCGCAAACCGGTTCTGAGGTATCAAAAATAGAGTCAAAAAAAGGTTTCGATCTATTGATCGAAACCTTTTTGCCGTATAAGAAAGTATAAACTCAGCCAGGAAGTGCTTGGGCGCAGTCGCCGATTTTATAAGATAACAGCTAATGGCGATGGGCCTCCGTCAACCCCTGAAGGGCTAATATTCATTATTTTTTATACTTCACTTTGCCTGACCATTTTTTGAATCCGCCTTTTAACTGGCTTATATCCTGGTATCCCCACCGCTTCAGCATTGATGCTGCCCTGGCACTGCGGGAGCCGCTCTGGCAATAAAGATATACCGGCTTGTCTTTCCTGATTTCACCCTGGCGCATTTTCATCTGTGACATAGGGATGTTGCGGGCGCCAAGGATATGGCCGTTTTCAAACTCGTTTTGCTCTCTGACATCTATCAGCTGCGCTTTGCGGTAGCCTTCTTTGAATTCTTCTTCCGTCAACGTTTTGAGATAGCGGTTTCTCATGAACGTTGTCACACCCCAGTACGTCACGAAAAAGACCACGGTAGCCAGTAAAAGCTGCCAAACTGTCATTGGTGAACCCCCCTGTTTCTCTCTCTCAATTCAAGATCTTTCATTGTCACAGTTACCATTATATACATGGCAGGCCTAAGAATCAAAGCCTAAAAATAGATTGCCGATCATCCAGCTGAAAGTGTAACATTTTTGACAATCTGCTCCCATCTGATAGACTTATTAGGGATTTCACTATGATTACATATTAAATAAAGGTTGATGAAAATGGAAAAAGAAAAATGGTATTTCGTCGATTCCGGCAACTGTTCTCCGGCATATAATATGGCACTTGATGAAGCGCTGCTGGACTGGCACAGCAGCGGTGACATCCTCCCGGCAGTCCGTTTCTACGGCTGGGATCCAGCCACTCTGTCAATTGGATATTTTCAGCAGGTTGAAAAAGAGATCGATATGGAGTCGGTCAGGAAACATAATCTCGGTTTTGTCCGCAGGCCTACAGGTGGAAGAGGCGTACTTCATGAACATGAACTGACCTACAGTGTCATCGTCAGTGAATCACATCCGGAAATGCCGGCATCGGTAACGGAAGCGTATCGTATTATCTCCCAGGGGGTTCTGGAAGGTTTCCGCAACCTGGGTCTTGATGCCCATTTTGCGGTCCCCCGTACAAAAGAACAGCGTGACGCCTTGAAAGCGCCGCGCTCGGCCGTCTGTTTCGATGCGCCCTCCTGGTATGAACTGGTGGTTGAAGGCCGCAAGGTGGCAGGGAGTGCCCAAACCCGGCAAAAAGGAGTCATTCTCCAGCACGGGGCCATATTGCTTGACCTGGAAGAGGATAAGCTGTTCAGCCTTTTTAAATATAAAAACGAACGGATTAAAGAGAGAATGCAGAAGGCATTCAAAAACAAGGCTGTTGCAATCAATGATTTGAGGGAGAGACCGGTCACCCTCAATGAAGCAAGGGCGGCATTCAAAGAAGGATTTGAAAAAGGCCTGAATATCGAATTTGTACCCTTTACGATGAGTGCTGACCAGGAAGCCTATGTTCATGAATTGGTAAAAAAGAAGTATGGAAATGACAACTGGAATTACCGAAAATAAGAAAGGCGGCAGACGATTGTCTCCCGTTTTTCTTTTTTTGTCGGTATGTTACCCGGAATCACAGGAAGGCTGTAAAGCCGGCAGAAGCGCTGTGAGATTTGGCAGGGCCAAATGACTGCCACTTGAAAGCGATCGCCAGCAATGGCGTACACGCCTCTGTTACGATCCTGCTCTGGTTTATGAAAATGAACCGATTGAACAGGTTTAGCCCAGAAAGTGACCCGGCATATATCGAAATTCATAAAATGTTGCAATCCAGGAAATTCGTTAAAATTCACCAAATTTCCCCACCAGGGGAACCCACTCTCGTTCTGTCCCCCTTTTATGACCGTTTTCGTGTTTGACAAAAAATTATTATTTGTTCAAAACAACAATATGTAGTGTTTTTGTTTTGCTTTTTTCACTATATATTGATTTAGGGGTTTCGCTGTGGTACCGTTAGGATAACCTTAAACAAAAGGGGAATGGATAACCTTTACAGCAGGACATACATAAAAACTGCTTTTCGATAAAAAAAGGAGTGAAGAATATGGATCAAACAACAACGGAAAAATGGAAAATTGATGTAGAACGGCTCAACAGGGATATCAGCCTCTTTCCGCAGGTGCATCCGATCACCACGGATATGAAGATTACGCATAAAGGTGTTTCAAGACTGGTTATGCTGGACCGGTATGCTTTCAAGGATACGGAAAAGACGACCCTTACAAATGGGGACTTTGTCGTCCTGACGGTCAAAGAAGACCCGAAGTTTCCGGCAAGAGGAACAGGCTTTATTAAGTCGATTGACTGGGAGCGGAACACCGCAGATGTGGCAGTTGAAGAAGAATTCCTTGCCATCCTGGAGACGGAGGAAGAACAGCAGACCGGACTGATAACACGTTCACTGGACGTCATTGAAAAGCCGCTTGAGGTTTATTATGAACAGGTGGCTTTGCGGAATGCGACCGGGCTTGCACAGGTGGAAGAGAATGAGGAGAAGCGCACATTCTGGTTCCGGAAGTTTTATGAAGAACTTGTCAGCATGAACTTTGTGCCGGCAGGCCGTGTCCTGTACGGCGCCGGTGCCGAAACAGATGTCACCTATTTCAATTGTTATGTGATGCCATACATTCAGGATTCGCGTGAAGGGATATCTGAGCACCGCAAGCAGGTGATGGAGATCATGAGCCGAGGCGGCGGCGTCGGAACTAACGGATCAACACTGCGGCCGCGCAATACGCTCGCACGGGGTGTAAATGGCAAGTCATCCGGGTCTGTTTCGTGGCTTGATGATATTGCCAAACTGACTCATCTCGTCGAACAGGGCGGGTCAAGGCGCGGAGCCCAGATGATTATGCTGGCTGTCTGGCATCCGGATATTGTTGAGTTCATTATTTCGAAAATGCAAAATCCGCGAATTCTGCGCTTCCTTATCGAGAATACGGAAGATGAATATATTAAGAAAATGGCGAAAGAGAAACTGAAGTTCAAGCCGCTCAGCGAAACGGAACGGGACCTGTACCAGGGGGTTGTGAATTATAAAAGCATCCCGGGACAGGGCGGTTTCACAGATAAGGTCATCAAGGACGCCGAAACGAAACTGATCGACGGCGGCACGTATTCCGTCCACAATCCTGAATTCCTGACCGGTGCGAACATTTCCGTAACCATAACAAAAGAGTTTATGGATGCTCTTGACACCAATAGCGACTTTGAGCTGAGATTCCCGGATGTTGAAAATTACGACATTGAGGAAATGGACATTTATAACAGCGAATGGCATGAATTCGGCGATGTGCGTGAGTGGGAAGCGCTTGGCCATAACGTCCGCACTTACCGGACGATCAGGGCGAAAGAGCTTTGGAATCTGATCAACATATGCGCAACGTATTCGGCTGAACCCGGCATCTTCTTCATTGATAATGCGAATGACATGACGAACGCCAAAGCATACGGCCAGAAAGTGGTTGCGACCAACCCATGCGGGGAGCAGCCCCTCGCACCGTACAGCGTATGCAATCTTGCAGCGGTTAACCTGGCTGAAATGGCCGATAAAGATAGTAAGACAGTCAATCTTGATAAACTGAAGCGCACAGTCGAAACAGGGGTGCGCATGCAGGATAATGTCATTGATGCGACACCTTACTTCCTTGAAGACAACCGGAAGCAGGCCCTTGGCGAACGCCGTGTCGGGCTTGGTGTCATGGGCTTGCACGATTTGCTGATCTATTGTGAAACCGAATACGGTTCTGAGGAAGGAAACAGGCTCGTTGACGAGATTTTTGAAGTTATCGCCACAACAGCTTACAGGGCATCAGTCGAACTGGCGAAGGAAAAAGGCAGCTTCCCGTTCTTAACAGGCAAAACAGGGGAACAAACAGCAAAACTGAGGGACAATTTCATCCAGACTGGCTATATGAAGAAAATGCCGCAAGATATCAGGGAGAGCATCAAAGAACACGGTATCCGGAATTCCCACTTGCTGACTGTCGCTCCGACCGGGTCAACCGGAACAATGGTCGGAGTTTCAACAGGACTGGAACCGTATTTCTCCTTCTCTTATTACAGGAGCGGCCGCCTCGGAAAATTCATTGAGGTAAAAGCTGATATAGTCAACGAATACCTTGAACGTCATCCGGAGGCTGATGCTGAAAACCTGCCGGAATGGTTCGTATCGGCAATGGATCTTGATCCGGAAGCGCATGCTGATGTCCAATGCGTTATCCAGCGCTGGGTTGATAGTTCCATCAGCAAAACGGTCAATGCTCCGAAAGGGTATACTGTTGAACAAGTTGAAAACGTCTATCAGCGCCTTTACAAAGGCGGGGCCAAAGGTGGAACGGTATATGTCGACGGCAGCCGTGATTCGCAGGTCCTTACCTTGAAAGCGGAGGAAAATGCTTTCGAAGATGGCGAGGAAGAGACCGTAAAGACGGGGGCGGGTGAAAAAGAGAAAAGCCACGTCGTCCTTGTGGACACGATCAGCGCCCTCCGTTCAACGGATGTGACGATCGGATCGGAAGTGGGAAATACATGCCCTGTATGCCGAAAAGGAAAGGTCGAGGAAATTGGCGGCTGCAACACATGCACGAACTGCAACGCCCAATTGAAATGCGGGCTTTAAAAGAAATTGGGATGACATCTTAGAAGTAAGGTCTTCGTTTTGAAGAAAGAAACACAAAATGGTAAACATAAGGCGTGCCTAACTCTCGACAGTTAGGCACGCCTTTTTATGTGCAGTTAAAATAAACGCGGGATAGCTGTGACTTGCACAAGAACGGAACCATCCCTATTGCACCATGTCACTAAAAGCTCCGTTTATTTTCATACTTTTTTCCGGTCGATCCATACTAAAGAAAAGGCTGTGTTAAAGTACAATGTTGATTTTTTGCTAGTTGATTGGAGTGGGAGGTGCGAGACTCCTCGAAAATAAAAATCAATTTTCTTCGTGCGGTGTCTATTCGAAGAAGTTTATTCAATGTCCTGCGGGACTAGCGGGACAAGTGAGACCCCGCAGGAGCCATTCACTATGATGAGGCTCACCGCCCGCCCGCGGCAAAGCAGACACTGTGAGTGCGACCGAAGGGAAGCAGGAACAGATGTCGCACTTGTGCCTATGGTGAAAGCGAGTACCTGCAACGGAAATCAACACTAACGTTAAACAGAGCCAAAGAAAAAAGGAGTGCCTGACATGAAGCCTTTTATCCCGCAACTGGTATATATCGAGCCTCGTGCTCTTGAATATCCGCTTGGCAAGCAATTGAAACAAAAATTTGAAAAGATGGGTATCGAAATTAAGGAAACGACATCTCATAACCAGATCCGGAATTTGCCGGGTGAAAATGATATGCAAAAATATCGGATCGCCAAGTCGACGCTTGTTGTCGGAGTTCGAAAAACGCTGAAATTTGATACCTCAAAGCCTTCAGCAGAATATGCGATCCCTCTTGCGACAGGCTGCATGGGACATTGCCATTACTGTTACTTACAGACGACCCTGGGCAGCAAGCCGTATATCAGGACATATGTAAATGCGGAAGAAATCTTTGAACAGGCCCAGAAATATATGGAGGAACGAAAGCCGGAAATCACCCGTTTTGAAGCATCATGCACCTCCGACATTGTTGGGATAGACCACCTTACTCATACATTGAAAAAAGCAATCGAATTTTTTGGCAAGTCGGAATATGGGCGGCTCAGATTCGTCACGAAGTTTGAACATATCGACCATTTACTTGATGCAGAGCATAACGGGAAAACCGAATTCAGATTCAGCATCAATTCACGTTATGTAATCGATCATTTCGAACCTGGCACATCAGCGTTTGAAAACCGGATAGAAGCAGCCAAAAAAGCTGCTGCAGCCGGCTACAATCTTGGATTTATCGTAGCCCCGATTTATCGCTACGACGGATGGGAGGATGGTTACAGAGAGTTATTTGAACATCTCAGCGAGGCGCTTGCCGGCAATCCGCTGCCACGGTTGACCTTCGAACTGATCCAGCATCGATTCACAAAACCGGCAAAGCGGGTGATCGAACAGCGTTATCCGAAATCCAAATTGGTAATGGATGAGACAAAACGGCAATATAAATATGGGAAGTATGGGATAGGGAAATACGTTTATCCAAAAGATGAAGCGGCTGAGCTGAAAGAAAAAATTGAACATTATATCGCCAGGTATTTCCCCGAAGCCGAGATTCTATATTTCACTTGATTCACCCGGCATGAACCAATAAATGATGCCATT
The DNA here is from genome assembly GCA_016841765.1 of Guptibacillus hwajinpoensis. Taxonomy (GTDB): domain Bacteria; phylum Bacillota; class Bacilli; order Bacillales; family Bacillaceae_O; genus Bacillus_BL. The sequence continues at coordinate 28,062 of JAENYN010000041.1, read as the reverse complement.
TGAATAGAAAGCAGGCACCCTTGTCAGTGCCTGCTTTCTATTGTATGATTTGAATGATTGCTCTAAGCATGGTAAATGAAAACATTGGAGGAGACGGCATGCCAACACCGAGTATGGAAGATTATATTGAACAAATTTACATGTTAATCGAAGATAAAGGATATGCCAGAGTATCCGATATTGCCGAAGCGTTGGCGGTCCATCCTTCATCTGTAACGAAAATGGTCCAGAAATTGGACAGGGATCAGTATCTGGTTTATGAAAAGTACCGGGGTCTTGTTTTGACTTCCAAAGGGAAAAAAATCGGAAAACGCCTTGTCTACCGGCATGAATTGCTCGAACAGTTTTTGCGGGTGATCGGTGTTGATGAGAGCAAAATATATAATGATGTCGAAGGAATTGAACATCATCTCAGCTGGGAAGCGCTCGATCGTGTGGGTGACCTGGTCCAGTTCTTTGAAGAAGATGGAACCAGGATTGAAGCGTTGCGTGATATACAGAAGAAAAACGGTGAACAGGGCGACACGGAATAAAGGATTCCCAGAAGGGAATTTATCCTTCTGAATCTGTCCGTCCCGCCACAACGATAATTCGTGAATGACCGGATGGAAGATATATGGATGTTGCTTTTGAGTTATCCTGTTGAACACAGACTATTAGATTGCATTAAGTACATAATTGCACCAAAACCGCTCAGTATTCATGGGCGGTTTTTTTATAGCGCTTAGGGGCCAAAATAAGAGAAGAATCCTGCGCCTGTTCACCTCCATGCCAGGTGTGTTGCTTCAATTCACTCTTAAGAACAAATCTATCTTTTTCAGTTGACTTTCTTCGATGAAAAAGGGTGTGCAGTACTAATGAAGGTGCAACCTGCTTAAAATGTATAGAGGTGAGGCGATATGCAGGCAGATGCGATTTTTTCCGGGGGCGGTGTTAAAGCGCTGGCAATACTTGGGGCTCTCGAAGAAGCGGAAAACCGCGGAATCCGCTTCAGCCGTGCAGCGGGAACTAGCGCCGGGGCGATTATAGCAGCGCTGTTAATGGCTGGTTATACAAGCAGAGATATGTTGAATATCATCAAGGATGTCGATTTGAAACAATTCGCAGATCCCCGCAGGCCCCTTGTTCCTGGAGCCGGTTTCTTTCATAAATGGATTACCCTTTATTGGAAAATGGGCTTATATAAAGGGGATGCATTTGAGAAATGGCTGCGTGACCTATTGAAACAGCGCGGGGTTGAAACGTTTTCCGATTTGCCGTCCGGCACATTGAAAGTGGTCGCTTCCGATCTCACTCGCGGCCGGCTCGTAGTCCTGCCGAATGACCTGCCCGAATACGGGATTAACCCGGAAGCATTTTCCATTGCCAGGGCAGTGCGGATGAGCAGCAGCTTGCCGTATTTTTTTGAGCCTATCAAGCTGTACAACGGCCGCGGGCAAAAACATTTTATCGTAGACGGCGGTGTCTTGAGCAATTTTCCAATCTGGCTGTTTCAAAATGGAAACGGGAAGGATACACGCCCGCTCCTCGGTTTTCGGCTGTCAGCTACATTGGAAGAAACCCGTCCGAATAAAATCGATAATGCCTTCGAGCTTTACCAGGCCCTGTTTGGGACAATGAAAGAAGCCCATGATGCCCGGTATATTTCAAGCAAATATCGGGGGAAAATCATTTTCCTGCCTGTCGACCAGGTTCAAGCCGGCGATTTTACGCTGACAGACGAAAAAAAACAAGCCCTTATCGAGCTTGGCAAGAAAGAAGCGACTGCATTTTTGAAGAAAAGATGGTCTTACTAGTAACTATGCTTAAATGGCAGCGAATGCCCATGGGCGCAATCATATAAGTGCAGTTTGACAAAAAGGGCAGGCCCAAACCAGGTGATCCATATCCCTGTCATGGTTGAAAAGAACAGCGCCAGCAACGGACTTCCGCTGCTCAAACCGGTCAGCCATAAAAGCAGGATTGCGACCGGAAATCCGATCAACAGGACAACGAGCCTTCTCGTCCAATTTTTCGGTATTTTTATCCGAAGCTTCATATGTTCCATCTGAAATCCGAAACTGAGGCCGACAAGCAGCCCTGTGTACATTAAAGAGGTTGGCGTCGGGTTGATGAAGTACAGTGAAGCAGGGAATAAAAAAGCAAGGGCGAATCTTATCAAATCAGGTGCCTGATATAGCCAGGTGCTGGAATAATAGGCGGTATACACGACAAAAATGCCTAGTACAACACTGTAAACGATTGTAATGGGCGGGACATTTAGTACAAATCCAATCAGGAGAAACAGCAGCAGGGCTGCAGCCCAGAAGAAACGTTTCCTTGTTTTAAGGGTGATGTCATCATACAGAGCCGCCAGCATTACGGTCAGCGTCAATACGAAAGCATCCGGCACAAGTTCTTCCAAAATATCGTTGGCAGGTTTCGCTTCGTTTATGAGCACCGTAATCGTTTCATTTATGTATAGCGAAAACACCAACAAATACAACAGTTTATAACCGATACCTGTATGGCTTGTCCAGAGGATGAAAACAGACAGCAGGAACAGGAGTGTGACGAACAGGGCAACTGGTGAAAATAATGGTGTGCTCATATCTCATCCACCTTTTTTTATATGTAAAAGAAAAACAAAGAAAAGAATCAAGCGTTAAAATAATGCTCGATTCTTTTTTTTGCTCTTTTTTCCTTCAATAACTTTCAGGTGATCCCGTTTGCGCTGAGCGGAGGATAACGGCCGTAAAGGCTTGCGTTTTTTTTCTTTCACTGCACTGCCTGCAGCAGGTTTCGCTGCGCCTTTAATAGGTGTCAGCCTCGACTCACGGCCCTTCATGCGCTTTTTCGATTGTTTTACTGCCTTTCTGTATGCCGCGGATTCCTGCCCTCCGCCCATGCGGCGCTGAAAAATCAGTTTATATAACAGGAAAAACACGGCCCCTCCTACAGCAATCATGATCAGATGCTGCATCAGTGCCTGCGGCTTATATAACATCTGGTAGAAGAAACCTAGAACAGCCAGGGCCAATATGGCCAAAATAACCGGATGCAAAGAGCGGCGAGTCAATTGGAGCACCTCCTTAAGAGATTTTTAAACATTGCCGGAATGACATGTCGATGTTTTCTTGGAAACACATTTCGTTCATTGAAATCCCCTGCTTTCAATCTATGAAACAGATTCACCAACCTGAAACGATAAAAGGAGTCATGCACAAACGGAAAAAGATATCCGGGCCACCATAAATGTGATCTCGGGAATTCCCTAGCTGCACCATACTATATATATTTATTCTACAGAAAACCCCTTTAAACCTTTTGATTGGAGAACTTTTCTTATAGTTATATATTACCTAAAAATCATGATTCTAACCTCCAAACGGCAGCGAAGTGTGCAAGAATTTCATTCAAATGTACATAATAAGCACGAGGTGATCGCAATGACGGAAAACAAAAGCGGGAAACTGGAACAAAATAACAGGGAGACGCAAATGGGGCTGACGGGTAAAACGGCAGTCACCGGCCTGTTTGGCGGGATTTTCTGGAGCCTGCTCGGTTATATTGCCTATTTATTGAATTTCACATCACTCAGCCCTTCCCTTGTACTGGCACCATGGGCAGTCGGGGATTGGAAAAACGGACAGCTGGGCAATATTATCGGTATCGCAGCCATCGGGCTGCTGTCAATACTGGCAGCGTTCATCTATTATGCGTTACTGAAGAATATCACAACTATGTGGGGAGGTTTCCTATTCGGGGCGGGGCTGTTCCTGCTCGTCTTCTTCATCCTCAATCCATTGTTCCCCGGTCTCAAAAGCATTGCAGAGTTCGATCGGAATACACTGTTTACCACATCCGCCCTGTATCTATTATACGGCGTTTTCATTGGGTATTCCATTTCTTATGAGCATAATGAGTTGGTGCATGCCAGCAGGGAGCCCGGCTACTCAAACGAATGAAGCTGTGTTACAATATTGAGCTAGGGACAGCAATCGGCCATCACCGAGTTTGTTAAAGAAAGAAGGATTGGGCATGCCGAACCATACTTTTTATGTCTTAAATGGCCCCAATTTAAATCTTTTGGGGAAGAGGGAGCCTGATATTTACGGCTCCGAAACGCTTCGGGACCTGCAAGATATGCTGGAAAAGCGTGCAAAGCTTGAAGGATATGGGCTTGTTTTCAAACAATCCAATCACGAAGGGGACCTGATTGACTGGATTCATGAAGCCGGAGAAAAAAGCGGCGGGGCAGTGCTCAATCCCGGCGCTTTCACTCATTATAGCTATGCACTGAGGGATGCTGTCGCATCTGTTTCGGTGCCGGTGATTGAAGTCCACCTATCCAATATCCACGCACGGGAAGAATTCCGCAGCCGCTCGGTCATCGCTCCGGAGGCGGCGGGACAAATCGCAGGGTTTGGTTTTATTGGATACCGCCTTGCACTCGATGCGTTGATTGAACGGACAGAAGGGAGCTCAAAACATGGAGAAGCTTGATAGGATCAGAGAAAGTTTTGAAGAGAACGGCATTGATGGGTTGCTTATCACAAGCGGTAAAAACCGCCGCTACACCACCGGGTTTACCGGAACGGCCGGTATTGTTCTGATTTCTCGGAGTGATGCAAAATTCATTACGGATTTCCGGTACATGGACCAGGCGAAGGAACAGGCCAAAGGCTTTGATATCGTCCAGCATACAGGTCCGATCACGGAAGAGGCTGCCAGGCAGGCAAAAGCCATGGGCATTAAAAAACTCGGCTTTGAACAGAATGATTTGACTTACGGCCTTTATCGTACATATGAGAAACAGGTTGAGGGGGAACTGATCCCGATTTCCGGAATCGTGGAAAAGATCCGATTGATCAAGACTGAGCCTGAAATTAAGATTCTAAAAGAAGCAACTGAAATCGCAGATGCTGCATTTGAACATATTCTCGGCTTCATTGAACCCGGTAAAACCGAACTGGAAGTTTCGAATGAACTCGAGTTTTTCATGAGGAAGAAAGGAGCAGACTCTTCCTCATTTGATATTATTGTTGCTTCCGGTTATCGATCGGCCCTGCCGCACGGTGTGGCATCGGACAAGGTCATTGAAAAAGGGGATTTGGTCACACTGGATTTCGGCGCCTATTATAAAGGCTATTGTTCTGATATCACCCGGACAGTGGCGGTCGGCGAACCCGGGGAAGAATTGAAAAAGATTTATGATATTGTTTTGGAAGCGCAAATACGCGGTATGAAAGGATTGAAGCCGGGTATTACCGGAAAGCAGGCAGATGCCCTGACCCGCGATTATATCACCGAAAAAGGGTACGGTGATTACTTCGGTCATTCTACCGGCCATGGAATCGGGCTGGATGTGCATGAAGGACCGGGGCTTTCGGTCAAATCGGACACCGTCCTTGAGCCGGGCATGGTCGTAACCGTTGAGCCGGGGATCTATATCTCCGGGCTCGGTGGTGTCAGAATTGAAGATGATGCGCTTATTACCGAAAATGGAAATGAGTCGCTTTCACATTCAACTAAAGAGTTGATTATTTTATAATTACCCGCTGGGGAATGGAGGAAAATCGGAAATGGTATCAGTGAATGATTTTAAGACAGGCTTGACGATAGAAGTGGACGGAGGAATCTGGCAAGTAATCGACTTCCAGCATGTCAAACCGGGAAAAGGCGCCGCATTCGTGCGCTCGAAATTGCGCAACCTGCGGACAGGAGCCATCCAGGAGAAAACATTCCGTGCCGGTGAAAAAGTGGGAACAGCCCATATCGAGCGCCGTAAAATGCAGTATTTGTATTCAAGCGGGGACACCCACACTTTCATGGACACCGAAACATTCGAACAGCTGGAATTGCAAACGGCCCAGATCGAATATGAACTGAAATATTTGAAGGAAAATATGGAAGTGCATGTGGTCACGTATGAAGGAGAGACACTCGGTGTCGAACTACCGAACACGGTCGAATTGGAAGTGACTGAAACAGAACCTGGCATCAAAGGGGATACGGCTTCCGGCGGCACCAAGCCGGCAACTGTCGAAACAGGACTCGTAGTCCAGGTCCCTTTCTTCGTCAATCAAGGGGATGTGCTTGTCGTCAATACGAGTGACGGCAAATATGTTTCCAGAGCTTAATAAACGATATGCTTTGGCACAGGGGCCCTTTTCCCTGTGTCTTTTTTTATATAGGAAATGATTGAGTATCTCGACGCACCTGCCAATTTCATATAGATAAGGGCAACTGCGTCTCTGTCTTCGCCTGAAAGCTCGCCAATCGGCGTTTTTTTTATGTCTTTTCTCCTTTCCAATGAAAAGGGATGTCCTTCAGTAGACGCATCCAGCTATTCGTGCCAAAAACAATCCCCGCACTGCATCCCCGAAAGCACTCCGATTCATCGTGCCTGAAGAAGACTGCTCTTCGACAGCGAGCGGCTGCCCGCTCCTGCTCCTGAAGCAGTTGGTTCGAATCAAAATGTTGTGAAATAGGGCTGCCGAAACAACATCCATTAGAAATGCCCCGGATGAACGAAGTGTTCCCCACCATACTTGCAGCTGTTTGTTCCAAGTAAAAAAGGAGTCTTATTTTACCCATTGGCTCATACATTGTTAACAGACATCAAGGACAAACATCCGGTCTATCAGCATGTACAGGCAATGAGGTCCGGATGAAAACTGGACATGGAGAGGATTGCTATGAAGGTGCTTCTCGATTTGCTGCCGCCTGCCGTATCAATGCATGTAAGAAACCTTAGCCCGGACAGGCTTGACGGCCTTGAAGAAATCCGCATTCGAATCGGGCGTCCGCTAGAACTTGTCATCAATGGCCGGCCGCACTTTCCGGCCGGATTGGATCACATGGTGGCAGCTGAAGACGGAATCCATTTGTTGAACAGGTTAAGTGATTTTTCTTTGTACGCATTTGATGAAGAACTCAAGCAGGGTTTCATCACTCTGCAGGGAGGCCACAGGGTCGGCCTGGCCGGCAAAGTGATCACTGATCAGGGAAAGGTAAAACGGATACGCGATGTCAGTTCCTTTAATATACGCATTGCCAGGCAAAAAATAGGCTGTGCCGCAGCTATCCAGCCTTTTCTTTACGAGAGGGCGTGGCTGAATACAATGATCATCGGCCCACCACAGACAGGAAAGACAACCATTATACGAGATTTGATCCGGACAGTAAGCAATGGCAACCGGGAAAAAGGGTACCCGGCAATGAAAGTCGGAGTGGTTGATGAAAGGTCCGAAATTGCCGGAAGCGCCAAAGGGGTCCCCCAGCATGACATTGGGATCCGTACAGATATTCTTGATGCGTGTCCGAAAGCGGAAGGATTGATGATGTTCATAAGATCAATGAGCCCTGATGTGCTTGCGGCCGATGAGATCGGACGCAAAGAAGATGTGGAAGCGCTCATGGAAGCCGTTCATGCCGGTGTGAAACTGTTTATTACCGTACATGGAGCATCGCTTGCGGAAATAAAAAGGCGCCCCAGCCTGCAGCCGCTATTCGATATGGGGGCCTTTGACAGATATGTCATTTTATCAAGAACTGGTGGTCCTGGCAGCGTATCATCAATCCTGAACAAAGACGGGCAGGAGTTGTTCCGGAAGCAGGGTGTGGCAACATGAAACTGATCGGTGCAGCTTTAATTTTGTTGGCTTCGACATGGACCGGAATTGAAGCTTCGCGAAAACTGAGCATGAGGCCAAGACAATTGAGGCAGCTCAAATCTGCTCTTCAGACAATGGAAGCTGAAGTGATATATGGACATGCCCCGCTCAATGAAATATTCCGGACCTTGTCCGCCCAGATACCGAAACCATTGTCGTGGCTGTTTGAACAATTTGCAAAACGGCTTGAGTCCGGAAAACAAACCGCGGCAGAGGCTTGGGTTGAAAGTCTTGAGGAAACAAAACGGTTTACCGCCCTCCAAAAAGGAGAGCTTGAAATACTGAAACAATTCGGGGAATCACTAGGACGCCATGACCGGGAACAGCAGCAAAAACAAATTCAGCTCACACTCGCCCATCTTGACCGCGAAGAATCAGAGGCGCGTGCTGCCCAGTCAAAATACGAAAGTATGATGAAAAGTCTCGGTTTCCTTGCAGGTTTGCTGGTCATTATCTTGCTGATGTAACACCTTGGAGGGATGTTTTGTGGGGTATGATGTCAACATGATTTTTCAAATTGCCGGAATCGGCATTATTGTTTCGATGATTCATACACTTCTTAAACAAATGGGCAAGGAAGAATATGCCCATTGGGTAACGCTGTTCGGCTTTATTGTTGTGTTGTATATGGTCGCTGACATCATAAGCGAGCTTTTCCAAAAAATTCAAAGCGTATTTCTCTTTCAGGGATAGGGAGGGGGCAATCATTGAAATAATCCAAATCGCCGGCATTGGCCTGGTTGCCGCTTTTCTTGCCCTCGTGGTAAAGGAGCAAAAGCCGGCTTTTTCCTTTTTTATCGTCCTTTTTGCAGGTGTCTATATCTTTTTGCTGCTTCTGAACCAGATTGCAAACGTGTTTCAAATGCTCGAAAAAATAGCGGTTAATGCCAACATCAATATCTATTACGTGGAAACAATCCTGAAAATAATCGGCATTGCATACATCGCAGAGTTTGCGGCCCAGATCACAAAAGATGCCGGCCAGGGGGCCATTGCCGCGAAAATAGAGCTGGCCGGCAAAATTTTGATCATGGTCATGGCGATCCCGGTCATCCGGGTGGTGATCGAAACCGTGTTATCGCTTTTGCCCGATGCCTGAGGGGGGACAGGATGGGATACAAAAACAAAAAAAAGGCAGCGCTCGTTGGATTGGCGGTTGCGTTGTTTCTTACTTTCCAGCCTTTTGCGACGGTCCATGCCCAGCCTCCCGGAACAGATTCGCCCAGGAATGTGATGGAACAGCAGGCGGAAACGATCGGGATAGAAGACGTTTCTGTTTTCTGGGACAGGCTCCTTGATGAATACGGGGGGTTTTTACCCGAAAGCCAAAAAGGCAGCTTGATGGATTTCATAAAAGGGGAGAAAAAATTTTCCCTCACCGCCTGGTTCAACGGAATATTGAAGTTTTTGTTTTATGAACTGACGGCGAATGGTAAACTGCTTGGCACCTTAATCATGCTCACCGTTTTCAGTGTGCTGCTGCAATCGATTCAAAACGCTTTTGAAAAGTTTTCAATAAGCAAAGTTGCCTACGCGATCGTGTATATGGTGCTCATTGTTCTTGCTTTGAACAGTTTTCATGTTGCCGCAACCTATGCCGAAGAGGCAATCAGTACGATGATCCACTTTATCCTTGGTCTTGTGCCGCTGCTTTTGGCGCTTATGGCGGCGAGCGGCGGGTTCATGTCAGCTTCATTTTTCCATCCGATTATCATCTTCATCGTCAACACAAGCGGACTTGCTGTTCAATATTTTGTACTGCCGCTATTGTTCCTATCAACACTGCTCAGCATTATCAGCACTCTGACAGAGAACTACAAAGTCACGCAGCTCGCTGATTTGCTTAAAAAAGTGAGTGTGGGATCCCTCGGTGTGCTGCTGGCGGTGTTTCTGGGTGTCATTTCAGTCCAGGGGGCTTCAACAGCGATCACAGATGGAATTGCCGTACGGACTGCCCGGTTTGTGACCGGGAACTTCGTCCCGATTATCGGCAGGCTTTTCACCGAAGCGACAGATACGGTGCTGAGTGCATCTGTGCTGCTGAAAAATACGGTCGGCATCGCCGGCGCAGCGATACTTCTCGGGATTGCGCTGTTTCCGGCTATCAAAGTGCTGTCCCTCGCCCTCATTTATAAATTGGCGGCGGCTATGCTGCAGCCGCTCGGCGGAGGGCCGATCATCGAATGCCTGGATGTCATAAGCAAAAGTGTCATCTATATATTTGCCGCATTATTGATGGTTTCCTTCATGTTCTTTCTGGCTATTACGATTGTCATTGCGGCAAGTAACATCATGTTCATGTTCAGGTGAAAAGGGGAGAGTATGATGGCTTTTTTAACAGAATGGATATCAAACATTATTTTGTTCATCCTGTTGGCGGTGATCATCGAACTGCTCCTTCCTAATTCTTCGTTTCAAAAGTATGCCAAGATGGTCATCGGCCTTTTGCTGATTGTGATCATTCTTTCTCCGGTCCTGAAAATCCTGTCCTTGAATCCGGATGACATGATCAGGGAAATCACCGCTTTATCCTCAAACAATGGGGCAGGAATAGAAAATGCGACCGAAAAAAAGAAAAAAGAAATACAAGCCCGCCAGCGTGCATATATTTTAGAACAGATGGCTGTCCATCTTGAAAATGAAGCGGAAGGGGAGTTGATGGGAAGATTCGGATTTCAGATTGACCGCATCGATCTGGCCCTTGACGAATCCGCAGCTGGCCTGGAGGAATCGGAAAAGTGGATTCAGGAAGTGACAGTGTATCTGGCTCCGGCGGATTCAGGCGGGAAAGCCAGGATGACTGAAGTTGAAACTGTTTCCATAAATATCAAAAGTTCTGATGACAGCAAGAAGCTGCCTGATGAAAAGGAAATAGATGCAATAACCGCCAGTCTAGCCCAGACATGGATGATCCCTGAAGAGAAAATCCAGCTTGTCAAAGAAGGGGGGATGTAAATGGGGGATAAGGAGAAAAAGCGGGGATTCAGCATAAAGGCGCTCTTTCCCGGCCAGGAGCCTGAAGGACATGGTGCACGCCGATCGCCCGTCCGGTATTTGCTGGCAATCGCAGCAGTTGGGGCTGCATTGATGCTGGCCGGGAACTTTTTGTCCGGCAGCGGCGAGAATGCAGCCGACACAGATTCCATCCCGGTGATAGGCGGAAAAGAACCGGATGAAGAGCCGGCATTCGGCCGTGGGAGCAGCAAGAAGCCGGCATCGATCATTGATTATGAAAACCGCTATGAAAACCAGCTGAAAGAAACACTCGAGGAGATAACAGGAGTAAGCGACGTCTCTGTAATGGTGAATGTGGATGCCACAGAAGAAAAAATACTGGAAAAAAACCGTGTGACCCAGAGCCAGCAGACGGATGAAAACGACCGTGAAGGCGGGAAGAGGAAAGTGGAAGATCGATCACTTGATGAACAGACCGTAATTATACGAAAAGGCGAAGGTGAAGAACCGATCATCCTGAAGACGATGAAACCTGAAATACGGGGTGTTGTCGTCGTGGCGAAGGGGGCAGATAACATAAAAGTGAAAAAGTGGATATTGGAAGCTGTGACAAGGGCGCTTGATGTGCCGGTTCATAGAGTAAGTGTACTGCCTAAAAAGTAAGGGGGAGAGTGAATGATTTTGAAGAAACAAACGGTATGGTTGCTTACAATGCTCAGTCTGGTAGTTGTTTTGTCGGTTTATTACATTACGTCTCCGGAACAGGACGACCCTTTTGCAATGGATGATGAAAACACGGAAGAGCAGGCGGCCAAAGAAACAGAGACTGATGCAGAAGCCGCAGATAAGGTAACGGTGGAAGAAGCGGACAAGGCACCTGCTGAAGAGGCAGAGAGCATGGATGGTGTGGACGTCAGCAGCATCTCCACGGATGAAGCATTCACTGCTTTGCGATTGGAAATGGAAACTCAGCGATCCAGGGCGATTGAAGACCTCGAGGCAATTGTGGCATCAGCAGATCAGCCGGTTGAAAAGAAAAATGAAGCGTATGAGCAAATGCAGGATATCAGGACAATGGCTTCCAAAGAAAGCATTGTGGAAACAATGATCCGAACGAAAGGGTATGAGGACGCACTTGTCAACGCGGAAGGCGACCAGGTGCGGGTGATTATCAAAGCGAAGGAGCATTCAAAGACCGCAGCGGTCGATATCATGAAATTGGTAGAGGAAGAATTTGGCGAAAAACTGGTGGCTGTCGAATTTCAGCCAGTAAAATGATGGAGGTGCCGGCAAAATGCCGGCTTCTTTTTTTTTTATTGGTTCTGTTAAACAACGTAGTTGATTTCCGCTGCAGGGGCTCGCCTTCACCATAGGCAAGTGAAAGGAACGGGCAATCTCCAGACTAACCTGCTATCATTTTTGCAGTTTAAAAAAGGTGGGTTAGTTTAATAAGACAAATATTTAAATTCCGATCTATAGGATTTATACTTTGCTGATGAACCACAACATTGAAATTTAACAGTGGCTTTTTGTTTTTGATAGGATGTTAGTTTTTTAATTCAATTATCGAACAGGAATGCTGAAGTGCTTTCAAAAAATTCTGTTTTCGTGTAGATTTGTATATAGAGGTACGAGTGAATTGAAAATGCCTATCACTTTGTCGTAAAATGTAAGATATGCTATTAGCACCAGTTATTAATATTTCCTTCATGCAGAAAAAGGAGTGGAAAAAGTGATTAAAATCCAGGAAATCAGAGAACTGATTCGGTTAATTGACAATTCAAGCATTGATGAATTCAAGTATGAAGCAGACGGGGCGAAAATCAAAATGAAAAAGCACAGCGGAGCAGTCGCAACCGTGGTGACGGAAAATGAATCCGCTCCTGCATCAGCTCCGAGCCGGGAACAGCAACCTCCTGCCAGGGCTGAACAGCCGGCCGAGCCATCTCAAGAAACGGCCAGAGAGGCGCAGCCGGAAAAGCAGCCTGAACAGCCGGCGGCAGATGAAAATTTACATACCATTGAGTCCCCGATGGTCGGTACTTTTTATGCATCACCGTCCCCTGATGCGGATGTATACGTGAAAGTCGGAGATTCCGTAGAAGAAGGCACCGTAGTATGCATTGTAGAAGCGATGAAGCTGTTTAACGAAATCGAAGCTGAAGTAAAGGGCAAAATAGCAGAAATCCTTGTCGAAGACGGCCAGCTTGTTGAATACGGCCAGCCTTTGTTTAAAGTAAAGCCTGAATAGGAGCGTTCATAATATGATACGAAAACTATTGATTGCCAACCGTGGAGAAATTGCCGTTCGAATTATCCGGGCAGCGAAAGAACTGGGCATCAAGACGGTAGCCGTGTTTTCTGAAGCAGATAAAGACGCCCTGCATGTCCAAATGGCTGATGAAGCTTATTGCATAGGTCCGACTGCTTCCAAGGACAGTTACTTGAATTTCACCAACATCATGAGTGTTGCAACGCTGCGGGATGTCGATGCGATTCATCCTGGTTATGGTTTTCTCGCCGAGAATGCCGATTTCGCTGAAATATGCCGGGAATGCAATGTTACGTTTGTGGGGCCAAGCCCGGAAGCGATTACAAAAATGGGTACAAAGGACGTAGCCAGGGAAACGATGCGAGATGCCGGAGTTCCGGTTGTTCCAGGCTCCCGCGGAATCGTTGAGACTGACGAAGCTGCAATTGAAGTGGCCGAGGAAATCGGATACCCTGTCATCATCAAAGCGACAGCTGGAGGCGGAGGGAAAGGAATCCGTATCGCCAGGGATGAAGCGGACCTGATCAAAGGATTGAACATTACCAGACAGGAAGCGGCGACAGCTTTCGGAAATCCGGGCGTCTATATTGAAAAATACATTGAGGACTTCCGCCATGTCGAAATCCAGGTGTTGGCCGATAACCATGGGAATACCATCCATCTCGGAGAAAGGGATTGCACGATACAAAGGAGACTCCAGAAGCTTGTGGAGGAATCCCCGTCACCTGCCCTGGATGAAAACATGCGGGCCGAGATGGGAGAGGCAGCCGTAAAAGCTGCAGAAGCAGTCGGATACACAGGTGCCGGAACCGTCGAATTCATATATGACCACACAAATAAGAAGTTTTATTTCATGGAAATGAATACCCGGATACAAGTTGAGCATCCTGTTACTGAATTAGTTACAGGTGTAGATCTCATCAAAGAACAGATTTTGGTGGCATCCGGTGAAAAACTCGAATACAAGCAGGAAGATATCACATTTACCGGGTGGGCCATCGAGTGCAGGATCAATGCCGAAAATCCGAAAAAAAATTTCATGCCTTCCCCTGGCAAAATCAATATGTATCTTCCGCCCGGCGGTTATGGGGTTAGGGTTGATTCAGCCGTGTATCCGGGCTATATGATCCCGCCATTTTACGACTCGATGATTGCCAAGCTCATCACATATGGCAACACCCGTGAAGAAGCGATCAACAGAATGAAACGGGCCCTGGGAGAATACCTTATAGATGGCGTGGATACGACGATTCCTTTCCATCTTCGCCTTTTCGATCACGAAAAATTCATCGAAGGGGACTATAACACCAAGTTCCTGGAGATGTATAATGTGATGGAAGACTAAAAAATGGAGGTGCTTCTATGAGTGAATTAAATATTTTGAACATGAGTGGTACACAGGAGCTTGGTAAAGTGGAAATCGCTCCTGAAGTTATTGAAGTCATTGCCGGCCTGGCCGCTTCAGAGGTGGAAGGTGTTGCCTCAATGCGGGGCAATTTTGCTGCTGATGTCATAGAAAGACTCGGCAAGAAAAGCCACGGTAAAGGCGTGAAAGTGGACCTTGGCGAAAACGGCATTACGATTGATGTGTTTGCAGTGATGAAATTCGATGTGAACATTCCTGAAGTCGCCAGGAAAATCCAGGAGAACATCCGCCAGACCCTGTTGAACATGACAGCGCTGGAAGTGGAAGAAATCAACATCCATGTTGTCGGGGTTCAACTGGAATCCAAAAAAATTGGAGAAGAAGTGACAGAATAAGGGGAGGCAATGCCTTCCTTTTTTCATTGTTAAGGAAATTATAAGAATTTTTGCGATGTGGATATAAAGCCAGGAGGGAGCCATCCAGCTCCAGGCGCCAGCGGCTATCTTCATATGCGGTGATCGCCTTCGGAAGGAAAGATCACCTTCCTGCGGGTACACCTGCTTGTGCGGAGCCCTGCGCTTTTGTTCTTGCATAACATTCTTAAGCGTGAAGGCATCTTCATATGGCGCATGAAAAATTGCCGTTTTCAAACGGAAACGGAGAAACAACAGCTTGTCCGTATGAAAACAGGAAGAATCGGCATTAAGCCCATTCCTTTTGGACGAAAAAGCCATGATGGACTATGGCAGCGCCCCTCTTATAAGGGACGGACTCCTTCGGAATGGAAATCCATCTTCAAGCAGACGGTCACGCATACTAAGCGTGATCATTGCGTTTTTCTACATACCAGCAATTTTGGACAAACTGTACGTTGAAAACATATTTATGCTATTATCATGTTGATGAACTATAGCAGGCTATAAAGGAGTCATTACTAATGAAAAGAAGGATAGCGAGAGAAAAAGCAATCCAGGCTTTGTTTCAAGTGGATCGAAGTGACATAGAACCTGAAGAAGCGCTTGAACATGTGCTTGAAGAAGGGGAAAAGGCAGATGATTTTCTAAAGAGCCTTGTAAAAGGCACGCTTGAAAACAAGGAAGCCATCGACGAAAGAATAAAAGAACACTTGCAAAATTGGTCATTGGACAGAATCGGCAATGTAGATCGGACCATTTTACGAATGGCCATATATGAAATGCTTCATATTGAGGACATCCCGAAAAATGTCAGCATGAATGAAGCCATTGAATTGGCAAAAATTTATGGTGATGACAACTCCAGCCGCTTTGTAAATGGTGTATTATCTAAAGTGGCCGGCTCGCTCCAATAACCGAAGGCGATCCGGTTCATATAAAATCAAGCATCTTACTAAGGGGGAAATCACGATGGCAGCAACAATTATCAGCGGAAAAGACCTTGCAAAAGAAAAACGGGAAGCAATGAAAAATGAAGTGTCGCGCCTGAAGGAAAAGGGGATTGTGCCAGGCCTGGCAGTTATCCTCGTTGGAAATAATGCGGCTTCAGTATCCTATGTGAAGGGAAAACAAAAGGCCGGCAAAGAGGCCGGCATTCACTTTGTCCTCGTTGAAAAGCCAGAGTCCATTACGGAAAAAGAATTGCTGGATGAAATCGAGCGCTTCAACAACGATGAGTCGATCCACGGTATTCTTGTGCAGCTGCCGCTCCCTCCGCATATAAGCGAAAAGGCAGTCATCGAAAAGATTGATCCTGATAAGGACGTGGACGGATTTCACCCGATCAACATCGGGCGGATGATGACAGGACAAGAAGCATTTATCCCTTGTACGCCTGCCGGCATTGTTGAAATGGTGAAGTCAATCAATTATCCGATTGAAGGCAAACATGTCGTAGTTGTCGGCCGGAGCAATATCGTCGGAAAGCCAGTCGGCATGTTATTCCTGAATGAAAATGCGACTGTTACATACTGCCATTCAAGGACAGCTGACATGTCCTCTTTCACGAGAAGTGCAGATATCCTCGTTGTTGCTGCCGGGAAGATGCATCTCATCAAAGCTGAAGATATCAAAGAAGGTGCCGTCGTCATTGATGTGGGCGTGAACCGTATGGATAACGGCAAACTGACAGGGGATGTCGATTTTGAACATGCAAAGGAGTCTGCCTCATATATCACCCCGGTCCCGGGTGGAGTAGGACCGATGACGATCACAATGCTTTTGCATAACACGATCGAGTCAGCGAAAAGGAGCCATAATTTAAGGGATGACCAATAAATGAGCGAACAGCGTTTTTTGACCGTTACGGCTTTAACGAGATACATCAAGCGCAAGTTTGAAACAGACCGGCATTTGAAAGATATTTGGTTCAAAGGGGAAATCTCTAATTTCAAGCTTCATAACAGGGGCCATATGTATTTCACAATCAAAGATGAACAGTCCCGGATTGCAGCTGTCATGTTTGCCGGGCAAAACAGGCAGCTAGCGTTCAAGCCTGAAAACGGCATGAAGATTTTAGTGCGCGGCCAAATATCGGTATATGAACCGATGGGATCCTATCAAGTGTATGTGAAGGAAATGCAGCCGGACGGCCTTGGCAGCCTGTATCTTGCCTATGAAGAGTTGAAAAAAAAGCTTGATGCAGAAGGGCTATTCAAGCCGGAACGCAAAAAGCCGATTCCTGCAGTGCCTTCGTATGTCGGAGTCGTCACTTCTCCGACGGGTGCAGCTGTGAGGGATATATTCACTACCATCAAAAGGCGGTTTCCTGTTGCAGGAATCGTCTTGTTTCCTGTTCTCGTTCAGGGCAGGGAAGCGGCACCTTCAATAGCAAGTGCCATCAGGAAAGCGAATGAGCAGGGGTTTATCGATGTTCTGATTGTCGGACGGGGCGGTGGATCGATTGAAGATTTATGGGCGTTCAACGAAGAGATCGTCGCCCGTGAAATCGCCTCTTCCCGTCTGCCTGTGATTTCCGCTGTCGGGCATGAAACGGATTTTACCATTGCCGATTTCACGGCTGACCTGAGAGCCCCAACACCGACAGCAGCGGCGGAACTGGCCGTGCCACACCTGAATGAACTGGCAGAACGTATAAAAGAAAAACAAATAAGGCTGTTCCGCTCAATGAAGGAGATGGCCGGCAACCGCCGTGAACAGCTGGCCCGGCTGCAAAAGTCGTATGCCTTCAAATATCCGGGCCAGATGCTTGTGCAAAAAGAGCAGGAACTTGACAGGGTGCTGGAACGGCTTGACCGTTCGTATAAATATGTTCATGAACGTAAAGCGGAAGATTTCAAACAGCTTGACCGCCGCCTGCAGCGCCAGCATCCACGGCAGCAAGTTTCTGACGCAAGAAATGAATATGAAAATGCCAGAAAATTGATGGTCAAAGAATTCAGGGGAATCCTTGAAGATAAAAGAGCCGTTTTCCAACAGGAGGTTGCCCGGTTGAATGCGCTGAATCCGCTTCGGGTCATGGAAAGGGGATTCAGCGTTGTATACAGTGAAGACAGACTGATAAAGTCAGTCAAATCGGTAAAACCGGGAGATGCAATCGAAATAAAGATGAATGATGGACAGCTGGGCTGCCGCGTATCGGACATAAAGGAGGGTGACGTGGAATGAGTGAGAAAAAGGAAGAGCTGACTTTTGAACAGGCTATGGAGCAGCTCGAATCCATCGTCAATAAATTGGAAGAAGGAGATGTGCCGCTTGAAAAGGCCATTGACTATTTCCAGGAGGGCATGAAGCTCTCCAAGATTTGCAATAACAAACTGGAAAACGTAGAAAAACAGATGGACCAGATCGTAAAAGAGGACGGGGAACTACATCCGTTTTCTTATCAGGAGGATGCAGCGGATTGATGGAAACCCGGCTGAATGACTATTTTGAAAAACGAAATAAAGAAATCCGCCGCTGCCTCAATGAGTCGATAGAAGCACTGGATGCTCCTGCAGATTTGAAAAAAGCGATGCTATATTCCATCAATGCCGGAGGGAAAACGCTGAGGCCGATTCTGATGTTTGCAACAATGGAAGCATTCGGGAAGGCGGAAGCTGACGGTTTGAGGACAGCCGCTGCAATCGAAATGGTTCATACCTATTCGCTTATTCATGATGACTTACCGGCAATGGACGATGATGATTTGCGGAGGGGGAAACCGACCAATCATATTGTTTTTGGCGAAGCTACAGCCATACTTGCCGGGGACGGGCTCCTTACCCACAGTTTTGCGGTGATTGGAGAAGACAAGGGTCTTGACGCAGAGAAGAAAGTGAAGCTGATGACAGGACTTTCGATAGCGGCCGGTCCGGAAGGGATGGTTGGCGGGCAGGCTGCAGATATGAAGGCAGAAGGGCTGGTCCTGGATGTTGCGGAGCTAGAAAATGTGCATCGGAATAAGACGGGGAAACTCCTTGCATTTGCAGTTGAGGCAGGCGCCATCATATCCGGTGCAAGCGCCGCCCAGCTTGCCCATTTCAGGCAATTCGCATTACACTTGGGACTTGCTTTCCAAATTCGTGATGACATCCTCGATATTGAAGGTGATGAAGCGCTCATCGGCAAGCCTGTAGGAAGTGACGTGGCCAATTCCAAAAACACTTATCCAGGGCTTCTTACCCTTGAAGGAGCGAAAGAAAGGTGCCGCATCCACCTTGAAGAGGCACGGCAACATCTTTCGCAAACCGGGACGGAAACAAGAAGGCTGGAAGAAATTGCAAAATTTATCGGCAGCCGGACGTTCTGATGCCTCCTGCGGATGCCGCCACCTTATGCGTACGCCGCTAAGCGGGCGCTCTCCGCATTTCTATAGTAATTGAGGTATTTTTCTTTATATGTTAAAATAGGAATTATCACTGGGGTGGTGCAGTATTCTAGTCAGTCTTCCGATTCTGAAGGCGGGCCTAAAAATCCGCCAAAGGGCACATCGATGAAGTTCCTTGTGTCGGCTTGAGGCGCCCAGCCTTGGGTTGATGCTGGGAGTTAAGGTTGAAGGGCGATCCACAATGGCATGTGGGCGTGAACCCTTCTTCCGCGGAGGCCCACTGCTGTAGTGCTGCGTTCTCATGCACAGCATTATGGGGTGGGGTATGAACCTGTCTCATGGGCAAAAACTCATGAACAGCGTAGCCTGCCTTGAGTGGTGCAGTGGGAATATGGTATAAGAACATGTATCCAGTCGGCCGCTGAATATATGTTTTCAGCCCATATGAAATCTGTACTGCAAAAGAGGCTAGGGATCGGTTAAAAAAGGCTGTTGAGGAAAACTCCTAGACTGTTCCACAAGGACATATGAAGTGGATTATAGTGCGGACTTAGTGGTAATCCAGTCCAGCTGCTGGCGACACAGCTGAGGCAGGTTTAAAGGGAAACCGCCGTCGTGGCAACACACGGTACCTGCTTGGGAAAACCTACTGGACCTATGCCGCAGTTTTTACGCTTTGTATGACCACTCCTTATACATAATAAATAGAGATTCTTTTCATTATATAGATAGGTGTCGATGTCATTGTATGAAATCTGAGACATTACGGAAATCAATAAATTGGAGCCTTGGGATTGCCGTTACCACGTTAGTGTTAGCGGCTATTTTTTCAATTGTCTCCACTTTTCTCTTACGCGGGGTGGCATGGGGGACAGGCATGCTCATCGTCCTTGCGATTGTGCTTATTGGCGTGTTTTTTGATATGCTTGGAATAGCAGCCACAGCCGCAGACGAAGTCCCTTTCAATGCAATGGCTTCTGAACGTGTATACGGGGCGAGGGAGTCGCTGCGCATAGTCAGGAACGCCGACCGGTTTGCGAGTTTTTGCAATGATGTCATCGGGGATATTTCCGGCATTATAAGCGGTACGGCAACAGCTATTGTCATTATGCAAATCGCAGCGCAATTTGGATACGATACCTCGTTTTTGCAAACCGTGATAAATGTGATGTTCACAAGTGTCGTAGCCGCGCTGACAGTAGGCGGTAAAGCACTGGGAAAAACGTTTGCCATTGAGTTTTCCACCGATATCATTTTATATGTCGGCCGTTTTTTCCGCTTTGTTGAAGAGCGTCTGCACATCACGATTTTCAGCCCCGGCAAGAAGGACAAGAAACAACGAAACAAGAGAAAACCGAAATGAAAGTGAGTGGTCCCGGTGGATCTTTATGGTATAGAAAGTCCTCATTTTTTAAAAAAGCTTCCCAAATCTGAACTGGAGCAGCTTTCAGCGGAGATCCGCCAGTTCCTGGTGGAAAAGCTGTCAGTAACAGGCGGGCATCTCGGCCCCAACCTTGGTGTCGTCGAGTTGACCCTGGCCCTCCATAAAGTGTTTAACAGCCCGGATGATAAATTTCTCTGGGATGTCGGACATCAAGCTTATGTCCATAAAATATTGACCGGGCGTGCCGGGGATTTTAATACACTCCGCAAGTATAAAGGGCTTTGCGGCTTTCCAAAGCGGTGTGAAAGCGAACATGACGTCTGGGAAACCGGCCACAGCTCGACTTCCCTGTCTGCGGCCATGGGTATGGCAATTGCGCGAGACCTGAAAGGGTTGGATCATAAAGTGGTGGCTATCATCGGCGATGGGGCGCTTACCGGTGGAATGGCCCTTGAAGCCTTGAATCATATCGGTCATGAACAGAAAGACATCATCGTTATCCTCAATGACAATGAAATGTCAATTGCCCCAAATGTCGGCGCGGTCCATAATATTCTCGGCAGGATGCGGACAGCGGGTAAATATCAGAAAGCGAAAGATGAACTGGAATTGCTCATCAAAAAAATCCCGGCTGTTGGCGGACGTCTTGCCCAGACAGCTGAACGGCTTAAAGACAGTCTGAAGTATATGCTTGTTTCCGGAATGTTTTTTGAGGAACTCGGATTCACCTACCTGGGGCCGGTTGACGGACACAGCTTTGATGATTTGTTCGAGAACTTGAAGTATGCTAAAAAGACCAAAGGACCGGTATTGATTCATACAGTCACCAAAAAAGGCAAGGGATATCAGCCTGCTGAATCAGATATCCGCGGAACCTGGCACGGGGTCGGCCCTTATAAAATTGAGTCAGGCGAGAACGTCAAACCATCCAACGCACCGCCTGCTTGGAGCAAAGTAGTAAGTGAATCACTCCGTAAAATCGCAAGGCAGGATCATCGTCTGGTAGTCATCACTCCGGCGATGACTGTCGGCTCCAAGCTGGAGGATTTCGGAAAAGAATTCCCGGATCGGCTCTATGATGTCGGAATAGCAGAACAGCATGCCACAACAATGGCGGCAGGACTGGCTGCAGCCGACATGAAGCCGGTGGTGTCTATTTATTCGACTTTCCTGCAAAGGGGCTATGACCAGGTTGTGCATGATGTTGCAAGGCAGAATTTGAATGTTATCTTTGCCATCGACCGCGCAGGCCTTGTAGGCGCCGACGGCGAAACGCACCAGGGTGTGTTTGATATCGCTTTTATGCGCCATGTCCCTAACATGGTACTCATGATGCCAAAAGACCAAAATGAATGCCAAAATATGGTCTACTCTTCATATAAGTATGACGGCGGGCCGGTCGCTATCCGTTATCCGCGCGGAAATGCACCCGGTGCGGATATGGATGATGCTTTCAAGGAGATTCCGATCGGTTCATGGGAAGTGCTGAAGGATGGAAGCGACTATGCCATTTTAACATTCGGGACAACAATCCAAATGGCGCTTGATGCGGCCGCCGCCCTCGAACAAGAAGGGGTATCGGTAAAAGTTGTCAATGCGAGGTTCATCAAGCCACTCGATGAAAAAATGCTGGTAACCCTGCTACAGGAAAAAATGCCGATACTGACAGTGGAAGAGGCGGCACTGCAGGGGGGCTTCGGAAGTGCTGTCCTTGAATTTGCCGAACAGGAAGGAATCAAAGGCAGTTCCATTACGAGGATGGGAATCCCTGATAAATTTATTGAGCATGGCAGCGTGAAAGAGCTTCTGAACGAGATCGGGCTGACTGCGGAGGACATTGCCTCCCATATACGGACCCGGCTGCCGAGGAAGCAGCAGAGGGCTTGAAAAATGGGAACAAAAAAAGAACGGGCTGATGTGCTCCTTGTTGAACAGGGATTGTCGGAAACGAGGGAAAAGGCAAAGCGTGCCATAATGGCGGGGCTTGTATACTCTGGTGATGAACGCATTGACAAACCAGGGGTTAAAATTCCGGCAGATAAACAGCTGTCCGTAAAAGGCCCTATCATGCCGTATGTCGGTCGCGGCGGTTTGAAACTTGAAAAAGCCCTTACTGTTTTTGATGTTGAGATAAAAGGCAAAACGGTCATCGATATCGGGGCATCCACGGGCGGTTTTACCGATTGTGCATTGCAGCATGGCGCATCGATGTCTTATGCCATCGATGTGGGGTATAACCAGCTTTCCTGGAAATTGCGGCAGGATGAGCGGGTTGTAGTCATGGAACGGACCAATTTCCGCTATGTCACACGTGATGATTTAGTACGGGGTCTGCCGGACTTTGCCACCATCGATGTTTCGTTTATATCCCTTAAGCTGATTCTCCCGGTGCTTTGTAAATTGCTTGCCCCGGCCGGCGATGTAGTGGCTCTTGTCAAACCGCAATTTGAAGCTGGCCGTGAAGAAGTGGGCAAAAAAGGGATTATCAGAGATCCCGCTGTCCATTTGCGGGTACTTGAAGAAATGATCCGATTCAGCAAGGATGAAGGGTATAGCGTCATGGATCTCACATTCTCCCCGATAACCGGCGGCGACGGCAACATCGAATTTTTGATGCATTTGAAATGGGATGCCGGACAGGCTGAATTCGCCGATATTAATCCGCGCCGGGTTGTCGAAGAAGCACATGAATCGCTGAAAAACAAAAGTCGGGAACAGGGGGATTAACGGTTGCACGTTTATCCCCTTTTTACAGTCTGAACAGACTGCATATCGTCAAAGTGTGAGGTGTAACTGATGAATAAAGGCCAGCGTCATATTAAAATAAGGGAAATAATCGCGAATAATGATGTGGAAACACAGGATGACCTTGTTGACCAGCTGCGGAGAGCCAAATTTAACGTAACGCAGGCAACCGTGTCCCGTGATATCAAAGAGCTGCATCTGGTCAAGGTGCCGATGAGCGATGGTCGCTATAAATACAGTCTTCCTGCAGATCAGCGATTCAATCCGCTCCAGAAGCTGAAGAGAGCTTTGATGGATGCCTTTGTGCGGATCGACACAGCGAGTCATTTTATTGTCATGAAAACACTGCCGGGCAACGCGAATGCTGTTGGAGCGCTTATTGATAACCTGGATTGGGATGAAATACTCGGAACGATTTGCGGTGATGATACGTGCTTAATCATTTGCCGGACCGAAGAGGATACAAAAGAAATTACAGACCGGTTTTTAAATATGCTCTAGTTTCAAAAAAAAGACGGAAGGAGTTTTTGGTATTTGTTAGCAGAACTCTCCATCAAAAACTTTGCAATTATTGAGTCGGTATCTCTTTCTTTTGAAAAAGGCATGACAGTATTAACGGGGGAGACAGGTGCCGGCAAATCGATCATCATCGATGCGATCGGGCTCCTGGCAGGCGGCAGGGGTTCGACTGAATTCATCAGGCATGGCGCCGATAAAGCGGAAATTGAAGGCTTGTTTCTTCCAGACCAGCCGGATCATCCTTCTTTTGCCAAAATGGATGAACTCGGCATCGAGCATTCAGATGGAATGGTCATCTTGCGTCGGGATATATCTAAATCAGGAAAGAGTGTTTGCAGGATCAACGGCAAGCTGATCACACTTGCTGTATTGCGGGAAGTCAGCCATACGCTTATTGACATACACGGACAGCATGAACATCAGGAACTGATGGACAGGGATAAGCATCTTCCTTTGCTCGATGGCTTCAACGAAAAGAAAACAAAACCCGCCCTCCAGGAATACAAGCGGTTATATAAGCAATACAAATCATTGAAGGAACAGGCAAAAAGGCTGAATGAAAACGAAAAAGAGATGGCGCATCGCCTTGATTTGATTCAATATCAGCTGAAAGAAATACAGGAAGCTGAACTTCAGCCTGAAGAGGACGATGCCCTGCTTGAGGAAAAACATAAACTCAGCAATTATGAAAGGATATACAGAGCGGTCAGTGACAGCTATGAAGCACTCTACGGCGAGAAAAAAGGCCTTGACTGGGTTGGTCTGGCGATGAGCAACCTTGAAGATGCCGCCGAAGTGGACAAGGATTTTAAATCTGCAAGCGAAACGGTGGCCAATAGCTATTATGCCCTTGAAGAGACGATATATTTGTTAAGGGATAAATTGGAGATGCTTGAGTTCGATCCGGAACGGTTGAATCAAATCGAGACCAGGCTGAATGAAATTTCTTTCCTTAAGAAAAAATACGGCGAGACGGTAATGGATATTCTCGAATATGCGGCCGCAATCGAGGATGAAATCGATAAAATTCAAAACCGTGATGTACATGTCCAAAAACTTCAGGATGATCTTCGGGAAGTTATTGAGGATTTGTTACTGGAAGCAAAAAATCTGACGGCAATCAGAAAAAATCTTGCCGGGACGCTGACAAAAGCCATCCACAGGGAATTGAAAGAGCTTTACATGGAGAAGACAACATTTGATATTGAGTTTTCGTTGCGTAAAGGAAAGAACGATGACCCTGTTTTCGCAAATCAGCATGTTCAGTTTGGCACGCGTGGCATGGATGAAGTGGAATTCAAAATAACCACAAATCCAGGCGAACCGTTGAAACCGCTCTCCAAAGTCGCATCAGGAGGCGAACTTTCCAGGATCATGCTGGCATTGAAGAGCATCTTTTCTAAAAATCAGGGCGTCACATCCATCATATTTGATGAAGTTGATACCGGCGTGAGCGGAAGGGTTGCACAGGCAATCGCCGAAAAAATTCATACGGTTTCCGTGCAGTCGCAAGTGTTGTGCATCACTCACCTGCCGCAAGTGGCTGCTATGGCCGACACTCATTTGTACATTTCCAAAGAGAGCAAAAAGGGACGGACAAAAACGAATGTGAGCCCACTTGAAGATGAGGAGAAAGTGAAAGAAATTGGCAGAATGATCTCCGGAGTGGAAATTACGGAAGTGACGAAAGAGCATGCCCGCGAGCTTCTCGGAACTGCAGAGGAAATCAAAAAACAGACTTCTTGAAATGCTATCCAGTGGTGGATAGCATTTTTGCTTGAAGCTTAGTTATAAATTCCTGCCGATAAGGTCAAATTAATAATGCAGCCATAGAGAGACAATCAGTGCCGGGTCAGGAGCGAGGAGAGTGAAAATAACGTGAGTGAGTGGATTAAAAAATGTATCGGTACATTTCTCCTTGTTTCTCTAATTGCACTGGGATTTATAAAACCGGTTCAGGAATATGTTTCCCTTCCAGGGGAAATTGTTACATTTGAAGGACAACATATCGATATGACGACTTCTTTGCCTGCTGCAGCCAAAACGGAATCGTCATCGGAAGCTTTTACGCTTGCGCGTTCTGATAATCAGAACAAAATGACCATTACAGGAAACGAAACCGGCAGCGGCAAAATTAATATGAAAGTTGCCGATTTCCCCGTTAAGACGGTTGATGTCAAAGTGCTGCCTGATCTGAAAGTGGTTCCGGGCGGCCAGTCAATCGGTGTCAAGCTTAATACGAAAGGTGTTCTCGTCGTGGGGCACCATCAGATTGAAACGGACAAGGGCACAGCCTCACCAGGCGAAGATGCAGGAATTCAAGTTGGAGATATGATTACGAGGATAAACAATACTAAGATCCTTAAGATGAGCGAAATAGCTGAAATTGTGGAAAAAGCAGGAAAACAGGGAGAACCGTTAAATATCACTGTGAAGCGGGATAATCGAAAAATGGAGAAGGAGTTACTTCCCGCAAAAGATAAGACAGAAGGCAGTTACCGGATGGGGCTGTATATCAGGGATTCTGCCGCTGGTATCGGCACGATGACGTTTTACCATCCGGAATCAAAAAAATATGGTGCGCTTGGCCATGTCATTTCTGATATGGATACAAAAAAACCAATCGAGGTATATGACGGCCATATCGTAAAATCACAAGTGACATCCATTGAACGGGGAAGTAATGGAAAGCCCGGAGAAAAATTGGCCCGGTTCTCAACCGACCGGAAAATCATTGGCACCATAACCAGGAACAGTCCTTTCGGTATTTTTGGTGAGCTGAGTAACGGGCTTCAGGACCAAAGGGACGCAGAAGCTCTGCCAATTACACTGCCTGACCAGGTTAAAGAAGGTCCGGCAAAGATCCGAACAGTCCTTAAAGGCAACAAGGTTGAAGAATTTGATGTGAGAATCGTCAGTACAGTTCCGCAAAAGTTTCCGGCAACGAAAGGGATTGTCATAAAAGTCACCGACCCGAAACTCCTCAAAGAGACTGGGGGTATTGTCCAGGGGATGAGCGGCAGCCCGATCATCCAGGATGGGAAGCTTGTCGGAGCCGTTACTCATGTATTTGTTAACGATCCGACATCAGGCTATGGTGTCCATATTGAATGGATGTTGAACGAAGCAGGTGTAAAAGTAAGGGATACCCTTAAAAAGGCAGGATGAAAAAGCAGAAGATATCTTTTTCTTCTGCTTTTTTTTTCATGGAAAAAATATTAAGCAAGGCAGTAATTCGGCGTGACTGCCAATTCTTACAGCCGCTGTCTTAGCATAAAGGCCCGGCAATCGACGAGTTTTTATAGAACAAATAAAGATTTTTCGACAAACTTACCCCGTTTCAGAAAAGAAAGTCGAAAAAAAGAGAAAAGTGAAGAAAACAGGAGAAAAACAGTTATTTTGGTACAAATTTCAAAAATAAGAAGGATAACATATTGCATTGTCGAAATTATCGTTTAGAATAAAATTAACATCAAAATACGGAGAGCCCCGGGTGAGCCGGCTCGACATCGTCGCCGGCACTGGCAGAAGGTCAAGGCCAATTTTTGGGGAAATCCCTTTTTCAAACAGATGTCCGCACAAGAAGCTGAGAACTTTCGGAACAAAAGGGAATCTTAAGTTATTTATCCGGGCTATGGTAATGTACAATGATGTCCCCGCAAGCAAACGGGTTATGGCGAGCGGAAAAATCGACAGCCGCATTTAACATAGCCTATTAATTAAAAAGGTCTGAGGAGGAAGTTACTTGAGTAAAATTAAAGTTTGTTTGGCTGATGATAATCGTGAACTGGTTGGGCTTCTTGAGGATTATATTGCAACACAGGACGACATGGAAGTGGTCGGAGTTGCTTACAATGGGCAGGAATGCCTTAATATATTAAACGAAAAGTCGCCTGATGTCCTGGTTCTGGATATCATCATGCCACACCTCGATGGACTGGCTGTATTGGAAAATATGCGGGAAATGAATCTTGAGAAACGGCCGAGTGTCATTATGCTCACCGCTTTCGGACAGGAAGATGTCACATCAAAGGCAGTAGACCTCGGTGCAAGTTATTTCATCCTGAAGCCTTTTGACATGGAAAACCTCGCCCGTAATATCCGCCAGGTCAGCGGCAAGGCGCCGTCCTTTGTCAAACGGCCGGCACAGCAAAGGGCAGAAATGGAATCCAAGCCGAAGAACCTGGATGCAAACATCACGAGCATCATTCATGAAATCGGCGTACCTGCCCACATAAAAGGCTATATGTATTTGCGTGAAGCAATCTCAATGGTCTATAACGATATCGAACTGCTTGGATCGATTACCAAGGTTCTTTACCCGGATATTGCCAAAAAATATAATACGACTGCTAGCCGTGTGGAACGGGCAATACGCCATGCGATTGAAGTGGCATGGAGCAGGGGGAACATTGATTCG
>JAENYN010000040.1 GCA_016841765.1 Guptibacillus hwajinpoensis | reverse complement strand
TCCGATGAAACTGGCGATCCGGCAATTGATCTGTATGCTTGTCCGCTTCACGAATAAAATGCTTGAAGCGCTCAAGCATCTCCCCGTCATGAGGATAGTAAAAGCAAAAATTCAAGTCTCCGCCCTGTCTGTCCTCTTCTTGATCAATGAAATAATCCAGCAAAATGTGAAGGCCCTGGATATATGGAAAATAGCCGTCCATTATTTTTTGGGCCTGCTCTTCTGTAAACTCTTCCTTGAATCCATAAGAGACAAGGCAAAAGATTCCCAGCGTTGAGCCTGCGCATGCTGAAAACTCATACCACGTCATTGCCGGCAGGCTGCTTTTATGCTTTTCAAACCATGCCTCCAGCCTCGGAACCCTGTCTTCCACCTGGACATGTTTATGTACCTGAAGGTTGCAGTAATAGTCAGCCAGCTGATGAAGCAGCGGAAAAATCATTTTATAATGCGGTACCTCCGCTAAACTATTCTGGCAGGCAAGGACTAGGCTTTTCAAGTATCCACCGTCATTCTGCTCAGTGCGGTGCCTGTAATAATTAGCTGTCGGTGCACCCGGCGTAAGAGCATGGAACATCGACTCATGGAGGGCAACAAAGTCCTCCGCATCCTGCGATGTGCTGCGGTCACACAAATTATCTAGATAATCGCTAATTGTCTGATAAGCAGTAATGAATTCAATGGCTTTTTTCAAATCTGGGCCGGCGAGAATACCGTAAATCGAACCGCCTTCGCAATGAAAGGTTTTCGTTTCAATGCTCGCGAGCGCCTGTTTTCTCAATTCAGGATCAGGGATCGATTCAGCTCTCATCTTCCAACGGTTTAACTGTTTGTGGACTTCAGGGAGCACTTTTGTGTAGATGCCGGCCATCAAGGTTACTGGTGTTTTCGGTACTGCACCCAAGCGATCACTCCTGTTCTTTCTGGAACTTCTTTTCCCACGCAAGGTTTTCCAGTGTCATGTCAACAAACCTTCGAGCCATCGCAAAAACCTGCTCCCTTTCCGGTTCATTGAACACTTCATGATATAAACCCGGCCACTCTTTATACATCTTTTCATTTAAAGGAAGTTTGTCAAAAAATTCACGGACAAGCATTTTATCGACTATTTTATCCGCCCCGCCCTGAAACAGCAAAACGGGAACATCCGGAAAATGCACCAGCTGTTCGGACGCCTGCTTTATGGCCTGGACCAATTCCCGGTACCAGCGGACGGAGACCTTCCGGACAATCAGGCTGTCATTTTCATCCATTTCGTTGATTTCCCTGTTCCTCGTACCCATGCCGGGTTTTAAATGTGAATCAAACATCGCTCCCGGAAGTACGGCGTTCAATGCCTTGGATGCCATTTCCAGCCTTTTCGGCGGCGGTTCCACAAGACCGAGCGCCGGGGATGACAATAAGACGGCAGCCACAGGGAAATGCTTTTCCTGCATGGCTCTGATGGCGATCAGCCCGCCCATGCTATGGCCCAGCAAAAATACCGGAAGCTCGTAAGTGAATGCATCTTTCAGCCATATTTCAACAGCTTCAATGTATTCATCGAATGAATCGATATGGCCCCGCCGCCTTGTTGAGGTTCCCTGGCCGGGCAAATCTCCCATGATGACATGAAAGCCTGCCGCCCTCCACATTTCAATCAGCCATGAATATCTGCCATGGTGCTCTGCTGCCCCATGTATCATGACGATAACCGCTTCAGCATTGTCAGCCTCCCATTTCCACATCGTGTTCGCTCCTTTTTAATCTTTTCTACTATATCATTTTTTCTGGTACACTTGTTTTATACTGTCAATGTTCCTTTTTATTGTTGAATTTTAAATCCAGCAAAAAACTGCCGCAAGTCTTGGGTAAGTGTGACCTGCGACTTTCAAGATTTAAATCGACAATAAAAGATGACAGAGCTTAAGAGAATGATGACGAAAGGCAGGATCTGAAATGATTTATAGCTATAAAGGAAAAACTCCGCAAATCTCCAATAGCGCCTATATCGCTGATTATGTCACAATTAGCGGTGATGTTTCAATCGGCACGGATTCAAGTATATGGTTCAACACGTCGATCCGCGGGGATGTCGCCCCGACCGTTATCGGCAACAAGGTGAATGTCCAGGACAACTGCGTCCTCCACCAGAGTCCAGACAATCCGCTTATCATTGAAGACGGCGTTACAGTCGGGCACCAGGTCATTCTTCACAGCTCCGTTATCCGAAAGAATGCCCTTATCGGAATGGGCTCCATCGTCCTGGACGGCGCCGAAATTGGCGAAGGAGCTTTCATCGGGGCCGGCAGCCTCGTTCCGCCCGGCAAAAAAATCCCGCCCCATTCGCTCGCTTTCGGACGGCCGGCCAAGGTTGTTAGGGAATTGAACGAAGCAGACCTGAAAGATATGGCGAGAATTCGCAGAGAATACGCGGAAAAAGGCCAGTATTACAAGCAACTAACCCCCATCAACCCGAAAAGCAGTAATTAAAACGGCATTGTCATGATGCAATGCCGTCCAGCGCTTTTTCTAATACTAATAATTCCCCTGTGAGCACAAAGAAGTCATCTTTTTGCCGTTTCGTTTCATCGAAACCCGCATTCCTGTAAAAAGACAGGCCCCTCTTGTTGCGCACTTCGACACAAACACGCAGCGGCCCCTTTTTAACCGTCTCCATCACCGCGGCAAGCAGTTCAGTGCCAATTTTCTGGCGCTGATATTCTGGTAAAACATACAGCCGCAAAATTTCCCAGCCCGCCTCACGCTTGATCACTTCCATAATTCCTGTAATCGATCCACCTTCTTCTGACACAAGAAAATGGTGATTCCTTGATGATTCACTTTCGGAAATGGATTTCAGCAAATTATCATATGAATAAACGGTTTCCATGAATTCTTCAATTTCTTCATTTGTATAAAAGGTTCCATACGTATCCATCCAGCTTTTAACAGCAACTGATCGAACCGCTTCTGCATCCTTGCTTGTTGCAGGTCTAATTATCATCATAGCCTTCCCCCTGTTTTGTAATCATTCTGTTGAAAAGATGCAAGGCTTGATCGCCATATCCTATCTGGACCCCAGCGAATATAGATGCCGGCCCGGTATTTACCAGCACCAGAATTTTCTTACTATTTATTCAATTATAAAACAGCAGCGAAGGAAAAGAAACTTGTGATTTCTTTACAACTTTTTTTAGCTTGAATAAAGGTGCTCAAATGGAAGCCGCAAACTGATTCTAAGCGGATTGGCAGACGTTGGGAATTTTATCAGGGGAAGAGCTTGGAACTTGAGTGCTTCAGGATGAATTACCGAGTATTCATTTTTTTTAAAAAGATAAATCTATTCTTCGCCCTGTTCCTGGCGGGATAACCGTCTTTTTGCGCCGGCCGGATTCTGGTGGAGATCCCAGTGAGTTGCGTTACCGCCGTTCCACACGTTTTTCACGCCAAACCGGCTGCTTTTCGCGTCATATGTAATTGGCTTCGCGCCGATTGGATTAAAAAAAATCCGCTGAACGGCTTTCACGTCGTTTCTCATGATTTTCACGCCAAACAGGCAGCTTTTCACGCCGGACCTTACGAGTTTCACGCCACTGCTCGACGTTTTCACGCCTAACGGTTCGTTTCACGCCGTTCAGACATGCTTTCACGCCATATGCAACAGGTTTCGCCCAGGAAAAAACTTACCTCTTCTCTCTCCCAATGTGCGCTCCATACGGAACCGTAAACCTTTCCCGGGCACTTTCCAGGGTATAAACTTCGCTCCCATATAAAAAAGGCTCAGAGCCACTGAATCAACAACTCTGAGCCTTTTGATATTTATATTAGAATTCTTCTCCCGGACTGAAAAAAACTGCCCTGGCAAATCTTATTTTGCAGAAGCCAGTTCCTTCAAGTCTCCTGCTTTATCTTCTTTTTCCCACGGGACATCGATATCTGTGCGGCCAAAATGGCCGTATGCCGCTGTCTGTTTGTAGACCGGTCTGCGCAGGTCAAGCATCTTAATGATGCCTGCGGGCCGCAAGTCAAATGTCTGGCGGACAATATCCACTAATTTTTCTTCAGAAACTTTCCCGGTTCCAAACGTATCAATGGAGATAGATACAGGCTGGGCAACGCCGATTGCGTATGCAAGCTGCACCTCGCACTTGTCTGCAAGGCCGGCCGCTACAATATTCTTGGCGACATAGCGTGCCGCATATGCTGCAGAACGGTCCACTTTTGTCGGATCTTTACCGGAAAAGGCGCCTCCGCCATGGCGGGCATAGCCACCATATGTGTCCACAATGATTTTCCGGCCGGTCAAGCCGGCATCTCCGAGCGGCCCGCCAATGACGAATCGTCCTGTCGGGTTGATAAAGAATTTCGTTTCATCATCAATCAGCTCTTCAGGAACAATCGGCTTGATGATATATTCTTTAATATTCCGCTGGATCTGTTCCAATGAAACTTCCGGATGGTGCTGGGTCGAGATGACGATCGTATCAATCCGAACAGGATTATCATTTTCGTCATACTCCACCGTAACCTGCGTCTTTCCATCCGGGCGTAAGTATGGAAGGATTTCTTCTTTGCGGACTTCAGCGAGTCTGCGGGCAAGCTTATGTGCAAGGGAAATCGGCAAAGGCATCAATTCGTCTGTTTCCCTGGTGGCATATCCGAACATCAAGCCCTGGTCGCCGGCTCCGATCGCATCGATTTCAGCATCAGTCATTTGCCCTTCCCTTGCCTCGAGTGCCTTATCTACACCCATCGCAATATCAGGAGATTGTTCATCGATCGATGTGAGGACTGCACACGTTTCCGCATCAAATCCGTATTTTGCCCGGGTATATCCGATATTTCTAACGGTTTCACGAACAATTTTAGGAATGTCAACGTATGTCGAAGTGGTGATTTCACCCGTCACAAGGACAAGCCCTGTATTAACTGTTGTTTCACAGGCGACACGGGCATTCGGGTCGTTCTTTAAAATTTCATCAAGAATGGCGTCTGATATCTGGTCACATATTTTATCGGGATGCCCTTCTGTCACCGATTCAGACGTAAACAAACGGCGGGTTTTTGTCATGGAATGTTAGTACCTCCTTAATAAAGACTCCTGTTTGATACGGTACTCATTTCCCTAAAGGGATTATAAATTAACTTCCTCTTTGGCCTCTTGATGTTTGAAAATGCCCTGTCAGCGCAATAACTGCAAGTGGCCAGCGTGTTGCAGCAAATCATTGCCTGATAAGGACGATACTGACTGACTTAAATGGCCGGAAGTAGAAAAAAACCTTCCCGTTTGAGGAAAGGTTTAACGCTCGTGCCTTTCGCTCTTATCGATCAAGGCAGTCCGCCTTGCTCAGGTTAGCACCTTTTCACATAGGGTGACGGTTGCCGGGTTTCGTTGGGCCTGTCCCTCCACCAGCTCGGGATAAGAGTATCCGTTCGCGTGCTATCATAACGTATTGACCGGATCCTGTCAATAAAACCGGCGTGAAGGCTGTTCTGCAAAGAAAAAGGAAAGTTTTGTGATCTTTTATGTCATCTTCAGGCATCATTCGCACACACTTATAAAGGGATATTCAATCGCTTGCCAGTCTTTTTCCGACTCTTTATACCGTGTCATATCAAAATGGAATTTATTCTGGTTTGTCTGAAGTTGCTTCATTTGCTGCATCCCCAATCATTTACGGCTTTTCCGGGGACTGCTTCTGCCCTCTATATGACAATGAAAACAAAAATGGCGTATCACTCTGCCAAGATAAGTACAAAGTAAACCCAACAGCCCCGCCCCAGGCACAGACCTTGCGCGTGTATCATATTGATACATATATGTGTTGAAAGGGATTTCAATATGCGGTCACAATGTTCCATACCGGCAGATCATATGAAAAAAATGAAATATCCTCGTAAATAAGGTGTTTACTTGCAAAGAAAAGGGCATATATAAGTATATTTTTCAGCTAAACAACTTGTTTAATGTAGACTGAAAAAATAAATGTGTTATACTATTTTTAGCAAATCGAAATAAACATACATTAGGTCATTTATCCATATGGGACCAAAGCTTTTGATCCACCGTGAAGTCTCATAAGGGAACATATATTATGAAGAAAGAAGGTTTTGTGTAATGAACTCAGTCGATCTTACAGCTGGCCTGGCCACCATCCTGAATGGCAGTAATGTCAGGCAAAACCTCTCCGTACCGGAATTAACCGAAAAAGCGCTTCTGCATAATGAAGGAGTCCTGACATCCACAGGAGCTCTCAGGGCAACAACCGGAAAATATACAGGGCGTTCCCCTAAAGATAAATTCATCGTGGAGGAAGCATCAACAAAAGATAAAATAAACTGGGGTCCTGTTAACCAGCCGATTTCTGAAAGCGTATTTGAAGCGCTTTATGATAAAGTACTTACTTATTTGAAAGAACAGGAAGATCTGTTTGTATTCAAGGGCTTTGCCGGTGCTGACAAACGGTACCGCCTGCCGATCCAGGTCATAAACGAGTATGCATGGCATAATCTGTTTGCCCATCAGCTTTTCATCCGCCCGAATGAGGATGACCTCAAGGATCATGAAGCCGAGTTTACCGTCATTTCCGCACCTGGCTTCAAAGCTGACCCTGCTGTTGATGGCACAAACTCCGAAACATTCATTATCATCTCTTTTGAAAAACGGATCGTGCTGATCGGCGGCACCGAATATGCCGGTGAAATTAAGAAATCGATTTTCTCCGTTATGAATTATATGCTGCCTGAGCGCGGCACCCTGTCCATGCATTGTTCAGCAAATGTCGGCCAGGAAGGAGATGTCGCCCTGTTCTTCGGCCTTTCCGGTACAGGGAAAACAACCCTTTCAGCCGACCCGAACCGCCGCCTGATCGGTGATGATGAGCACGGCTGGTCCGAAAACGGCATCTTCAACATTGAAGGCGGATGCTATGCGAAGTGCATCAACTTATCACAGGAGAAAGAACCGCAAATTTGGGATGCCATCCGTTATGGCTCTGTACTTGAGAATGTTATCCTGGATGACCAGACAAGGGTAGCTGACTATGACAATACATCATTAACAGAAAACACACGGGCGGCATATCCGATCGATGCCATTGATAACATTGTGATCCCGAGTGTCGCAGGGCACCCAAATACAATCATTTTCCTGACTGCCGATGCTTTCGGCGTCCTGCCCCCAATCAGCAAGCTGACGAAGGAACAGGCAATGTACCACTTCCTGAGCGGATACACAAGTAAGCTTGCCGGAACGGAACGCGGCATCACCGCTCCTGAAGCAACCTTCTCAACATGTTTCGGGTCACCGTTCCTGCCGCTTCCTGCCCATGTATACGCTGAAATGCTCGGTGAAAAAATCGATCAGCACAATGTCCAGGTCTTCCTTGTGAACACCGGTTGGACCGGCGGGGAGTACGGTGTCGGCAATCGTATGAATCTCGCATACACACGGGCAATGGTGCAAGCGGCTCTCGAAGGTGAACTGAACTCTGTGGAAACAGTGACCGACCCGATTTTCGGCCTGCAAATGCCTATCCACTGCCCGGGTGTGCCTGATGAAGTGCTTCAACCGCGTAAAACATGGAGCGACGAATCGGCCTATGTGAAAAAAGCGGAAGAACTCGCTCGGCAGTTCAAGGAGAACTTCATCAAGTTTGAGAATGTTTCGAACGAAATCAAAGAAGCGGGCCCGACCATATAGAAGATGTGCAAGGCGTACTTATAAGCGGGAAGACCCTTCGGAAGGTGCTCTTTCCTTACGGAGGGATCACAACTTTGTGCCGCTGGCGCCTGGTCTGGGTGACTCCCTTCCGGCTTCTTATCCACAACGCATCATTTTTATCATATCCTTAACAACGAAAAAGCAGCTTCCGGCATGGGAGCTGCTTTTTATAATGATAAAAACTTTGTATGAGATGGGGGAAAGATGCTTCCCCGCACCACTTTTCTCATTACTGGCTATTCTGCCTGCCGGAAAGGCTTCTCCTTTTCATCCACTCGCAAGCCTTTTCCGTCACTTCCCTGTTCAGCTTCGGGGGGAAATAGTGATCCTGCTGCGGATATATCCATGATTCAAACGGATTGCCTTCTTTTTTCAAGGCATGCTCAAGGAGATATGCATGCTGAACCGAGACATTTTCATCTCTCTTTCCATGGATGATCAAAACATCAGCGGTCAGCCCCGACAACTTCAACAACGGGTTCCTTCCTGCGTAGTTTTCAGGTACTTTCCAGGGCGTGCCGCCGATCACCCTTTTCATCATTCTTCTTAAATCTACGCGTTCTTTATAGGTTAGCGCCACATCAGAAACGCCTCCCCAGGTCACAATTGAAGCCGCTTTTTGGGTTATGATCGCTGTCCAGAGCGCCATCACGCCGCCTCTTGAAAAACCAAACAAATGAATCCTGTCGGGATCGGCCTCCGGAAGATTTCTGAGTACTTCAAAGCCATTGACTGCATCCCAGCGGTCCCTTCCTGCAAAGTCTTCGTTCCCTTCCCCGCCGCGATTTCCGCGGTAAAAAGGGGCAAATACGGCAAATCCTTCGGAAGCCAGCTGAACAATCCGGGCAATGCGCACCATCCCGACATTTTTGATGCCGCCCCGTAAATAGAGGATGGCTGGATATTTTTCATGCTCAGCAGGAACCGCCAAATACCCTTTCACTTTCAGCCCTTCACTACTATACGTTATTTCGTAAAGCCGGATGTGCGGACTGGGGGACGGAAATGGCCGTTTCTCTATAATTTGCCCATTTTTCAATTCCTTCCCCTCCTTTCATACAGGCTGTTTGTTGTGTTTTTCCGGTTTTCTTTCTCTTCCCTGTCCGGAAAGCATTTATTCGCAAAGAAAAATGGGCAGATACACACTTTTTCTTCTCCGTCATACTGTATCATATATGGTTAATTTTTCACCGGGGAGGAAATCACATGCGTCTTTACTGCAAGTTGGGAATGGTATTGGCGGCACTCGGCCTTTTGATCGGCCTTACAGCTTGCGGAGCGGTCCAAAAGGACAGTGTCCGCGTGGCAGAAGTAACACGTTCCATTTTTTATGCACCGCAATATGTTGCACTCTCAGAAGGTTTCTTTGATGAGGAAAACATTGAAGTCGATTTAAAAACGACATGGGGCGGAGATAAGACGATGACAGCCCTTCTTTCAGGAGGAGCAGATGTGGCATTGGTCGGAGCCGAAACAACACTTTATGTGAAGGCACAGGGGGCAAACGACCCGGCCATCAATTTTGCGCAGCTTACTCAGACTGATGGCACCTTCCTTGTGTCTCGCGAAAAAGTGGACGATTTCGACTGGAATGACCTGAAGGGAACGACTTTCCTCGGCCAGCGCAAAGGCGGCATGCCGCAAATGGTGGGAGAGTATGTCCTGAAAAAGCACGGAATCGATCCGCATAACGATATGGAATTAATCCAGAATATCGATTTTGCAAACATCGCAAATGCCTTCGCTTCCGGCAAAGGTGATTATGTCCAGCTGTTCGAACCGACAGCAAGCATTTTTGAACAGGAAGGGAAAGGCCATATCGTCGCATCCTTCGGGGAGCAATCAGGGCACGTCCCTTATACGGTCTTTATGGCAAAGAAAAGCTATATGAACGAGAACAGGGATGTAATCGAACGTTTTACAAAAGCCGTCCATAAAGCGCAAAAGTGGGTTGAAGAACATAGTGCAGCGGAAAT
Organism: Guptibacillus hwajinpoensis; assembly: GCA_016841765.1. Lineage (GTDB taxonomy): Bacteria > Bacillota > Bacilli > Bacillales > Bacillaceae_O > Bacillus_BL. The sequence goes on along the minus strand of JAENYN010000040.1, from coordinate 33,561 downwards.
CGCTGAATCGATTGCTCCGTATTTTGAAGATACACCGAAAGACTTGATCGAAATTGTTGTCGACCGGTATAAAAGCCAGGGATCCTATGCAACCGACCCGATCCTTGATGAAGAGGAATGGAACAACTTGAAGTCCATTATGAAGGAGGCCGGCGAACTCCCTGCAGATATTGATCATAGTGAGCTTGTAAACAATGAATTCGCAGAAAAAGCGATGAAATAACCGGGAGGACTTTTTATGAGTTTCCTGACTCTTGAGGGCATCGATCACACCTATTTTTCAAAAACTTCCGCAACAACCGCAATTGAAGAGGTTTCCCTTACCGTTGAGGAAGGTGAATTCGTGTCGTTCCTCGGCCCGAGCGGCTGCGGGAAAACCACCCTTCTCTCAATCATCGCCGGGTTGCTGGAACCGACACGAGGAACGGCCGCCATCAATGGCAAGAAAATCGAGCGGCCTGACGGGGAAATAGGCTATATGCTGCAGCAGGACTATTTATTCCCCTGGAAAACAATTGCTGAAAATATATTTCTCGGCTTAAAAACAATGAATAAACTGAACGGAGACACACAAGAACGGAGCCTGCGCCTACTAAAAGATATGGGCCTGGAAAATGTGGAACAGCAATATCCCGACGAGCTGTCAGGAGGGATGCGGCAGCGTGTCGCCCTCATACGGACACTTGCAGTCGATCCGAAATTGCTGCTTCTTGATGAACCGTTTTCGGCCCTCGACTACCAGACAAAACTTAAACTTGAAGACCTTGTTTCTTCCACCTTGAAAGAATATAAGAAGACCGCGCTTCTCGTCACACATGATATCGGCGAGGCGATTGCCATGAGCGACCGGATTTACTTATTTAAAGGGAAACCGGGGGGCATCGCCAGAATATTTGAAGTGCCAGAAGAGCTTCGGAATAAACGTCCGTTTCTCGCAAGACAGGATGATGGGTTTTCGGCGCTTTTCCAAACCATATGGAAGGAGCTTGAGAGCCTTGAACAAACCAATTGATATTGAAAAAGACCATGCTGATTACTTGCAGGGTATAAAAACCGCCAAAACAAAAGTGCTGGCTTGGCAGACCGCCCTCTTTCTCGCCTTCTTTCTATCATGGGAGTCTGCCAGCAGGCTCAGTTTGATCGATCCGTTAATCTTCAGTGCACCTTCTAAAATATGGGGATTGTTTCTGGTGAAGCTGTCAGACGGGTCACTGCTCACCCATTTGTCCGTAACGTTATTTGAAACCGTACTTGGATTCATACTGGGGACCCTGCTTGGAACGCTGCTGGCCGCTGTGCTCTGGTGGTCGCCATTCCTGTCGGATATTCTAGATCCTTACCTTGTCATTTTGAACGCGATGCCGAAAGTGGCATTAGGACCGATTTTAATCGTCGCACTCGGCCCCGGGTTCGTATCCATCATTGCGATGGGCACCGTCATTTCCGTCATTATTACCACTCTGGTCATATACAGTGCCTTCAAAGAAACGGACGCAAATTATATCAAGGTCATGCAAACGTTCGGTGCCACGAAGCGCCAGGTATTCCGCGAAGCGGTGCTCCCGGCTTCATTTCCGGCCATCATTTCGACCTTGAAAGTGAATGTAGGCCTTTCATGGGTCGGTGTCATTGTCGGCGAATTCCTGGTTTCCGCCGAAGGGCTTGGCTATATGATCATTTACGGCTTCCAGGTTTTCAACTTCACCCTTGTCCTCCTCAGCCTGCTGTTAATTGCCGTTTTCGCTACATTGATGTATCAGGCTGTTGAATGGCTGGAAGGCAAATTGATTAAAAGGTCATGAAATTGATAAAAAATCCCGGCCGGATTACCGGACGGGATTTAATTTCTTTTATATAAAGATGTCATGTGAAACACTGGATTCCCCTCATGGCTTCACCTTATATTCAAGGTGAAAGCGGAGCCAGCCATCCTTCTAAAAATTGCTTGAAATCTTCGGGGACGTTCCCGATATTGAGCGGCAATACCGTCTTTTTAATCATTTTGCCTCCATAAATCATTGCAACCTGGCTGCATAAATAATTGATTTCCTGATGGTCATGGCTGACAAACAGCGTTGTTGTTCCAGTCTCCTCTAAAATCTGCTTAAAATCCTGCAACAGCTTTTTTCTTGTAGGCAAGTCCAATGCAGAGAAAGGTTCATCCAAAAAAAGCACCTTCGGATCGGTGACCAGCGCCCGGGCCAGCGAAACGCGCTGTGACTCGCCGCCGGAAAGGGTCCGGGCATGCCTGCCGGCAAGATGGGCCACGCCAAACCGCTCAAGCCAGTAACCCACTTTTTCATTTATTTCGGGTTTCCGCATCTTTCGGAAGGAAAGCGGAGCTGCGACATTTTTGAATACGTTCGTATCCATCATGAGCGGATGCTGAAAAACGACTGCTGTCTGGCGTCTCGCCTCGATTGTGATATTGCCCGGGATCACCTGCTGCCCGCTTAATGAAATAGAGCCGCCGTCCGGATCCTCCAGCATCGCCATCACTTTCAACAGCGTACTTTTGCCGGCACCGTTCGGCCCGATAATGCCGGTCACTTCCCCCTCTTTTATCGACAGCTCCGGCACATCAAGAATTCTACGGCCGTTTTTTTCCAGTCGTACATCCTTCATCTCAATAACAGGCTGCATCATTCTTTCACCTCACGCTGCTGTAACATCGTCAAACCGAGTGTCACAAAATATGCCAGCAATAACAGGATAACCGAAAGGCCGATGGCAACTTCGGTATTCCCTTTATTGACTTCCATCACGGTTGCTGTCGTCAATACCCTTGAATAATCTTTTATATTCCCGCCGACCATCATCGAAGCTCCCACTTCAGAAATAACCGCGCCAAAGCCTGCGATAACAGCAGCAAGCAGAGAGTATCTTGCTTCTCGTAGTGCCAGTAGGAGCATTTGCACACGTGTTGCACCCAATGCCCGCATTTGCAACAGCAGCCGGTCATCGATTTGCATGATGGCTGCGCTCGTCAGGCCGATCACGATCGGGGATGCGATGATAGCCTGTGCAATCACAATCGCAGTCGGTGTAAAAATCAAATTCATAAAACCCAGCGGGCCATTGCGCGCCAGCAGCAAAAACACCCATAAACCGATGACAACCGGCGGAAAACCCATGGCTGTATTGATGACGCTGAGCAAAAATTTCCGCCCGGGAAATCGCACCCAGGCCAGCGCAACACCAAGCGGAACGCCGATGATCAAACTGATCAATGTTGCAGTTCCGGACACTTTCAATGTCAGCCAGGTAATGCTGAAAATTTCCGGATCGCCGGTGAATATCATCCGCAAAGCCTCTAAAATCCCTCGAAATATCATATCCATGCTGATTCCCCCGGTCTATTGATACGGATACTCAGTGCTGTGAACAAGTAAGTTCACAACACTTATGTACCGGCATCACGCCGTATTTTTACTTTGCATCCGGAAAGAACAGCGGCTGGCCGTACTCTTCAACTCCGAAATGTTCAATCGTATTCTGTGCTTCTTCAGAAACCATAAAATCCACAAACGCTTTGGCAGCATCACTATTGATTTTGTCTGACTTATCAGGATTCACCTGCATCACATGGTAAATGTTTTTCAGGCTTTCATAACCCTCAACGAGAATACCCAGGGATAACTCATCCTGGAGCGCCAGATAAGTGGCTCTGTCCGTAAGCGAATAGCCGCTTTTTTCGGATGCCACTCTTATCGTTCCGCCCATTCCCTGTCCTGTTTCCTGATACCATTGCCCTTCAGGCTGTAACCCAGCTTCTTCCCATAGAGATTGTTCTTTTTTATGAGTTCCTGAATCATCGCCCCGGGAAACGAAAACAGACTCTGAATCGGCGATTGTTTTCAAGGCTTCGCTAGGCTCTTTCATTCCTTTAATGCCGGCCGGATCTTCTGCCGGGCCGACGATGACAAAGTCGTTATGCATGACAAGCTGATAGTTGGTGACATCACCGTTATCCACAAGCACCTGTTCAGCGGCCGGAGCATGTGTCAACAGTGCATCCGCTTCCCCGTTTTCGCCCATTTCAAGCGCTTTTCCGGTACCTACCGCAATCGTCTTTACCATGTATCCGTGCTTTTCTTCAAACATCGGAACAAGCTCGTCCAACAGCCCGCTGTCCTGGGTGCTCGTTGTTGTAGCCAGGACAAAACTCGACTTCGTTTCATCGGCACCGGTATTATCTTTTTTCTCACCGGCTGTTTCCTGACTTGCTTCTCCGTTTCCACATGCTGTAAACACGGCCAAAATCAGTATACCAATCAATAATAACAATGATTTTTTCACACTTAATTGACCTCCTCAATTACGGACGCAATCCCAGTCACGTCATAACCACCCAGTTTTTTGATTCCCTCTTGTAACTCCTCAGACTGTAAAACCTCTTTGATCAAAAGCCATTGCTCACTCGTGTAAAACTCTTCTCTCATGACAAAGTCATATCTTTCCTTGACGAGCGGCACAAACCCAAGCCCCTTTTTCCGGGCAGCGCTTTCAGTGCCAAGTCCCGCGTCAGCCTCGCCTCTCAAAACGGCAGAAGCAAGATCGGTATGTGTTTGTTCAGCACGCTCGTAACCTCTCACGGAATGGCGGTCAATTCCCATTTTTTTCAGATGGAAATCAAGCAGCAGGCGGGTCCCGGCCCCTTTTTGCCTGTTCACAAATCTCAAATCGTTTCTTTTCAGATCTTCCCAGCCCTGTAGCTGTTTCGGATTACCTTCCGGCACAATCCAGCCTATGCTCCGCTTCACAAACTGCACAACATAAACCGGCTGGCCCGCAAACATCCTTTTGACGATCGGCGTGTTATAATCTCCCGTTTCCTCATCAAGCAGATGGCAACCGACAATGTCCGCTTTTTCGAAATAAAGGCTGAGCAGCCCTTCCATACTTCCGACAAAAGCTGGAAGCATCAAAATGCCTGCACTGCGCTCTTTCATATGGCGGATGACAAGATCCACTGAAAGATCATGACTCCCGATAAACAGCACTGGCGGTGCGAGCCGGTCAGGCGCCTGTCCAGAAGAGCGTTTCTCTTCCGTTACATGCCCTTCATGCCGATTTCCAAGAAAAACATCAAGATCTTCGGGGTTGAACCGCATCTTCCGGCCTATCCTTGTTACCGGAAGCTCCCCGCGCTTCACCATTTCATAGACGGTATACTTTGAAATCTGCAACATGTCAGCAACATCTTCCGGAGTCAAGAAGGGTTTCGCCATTGATATGCACTCCTTTTATGTACCTGCAATTTAAGTCTACTGCGCGTTTCAGTTGGGGTCAATCCGTTTTTGTTAGTTTTTGTTTGGTTTTGTTAGGCTAAGTGAGGTGCATCTGGCAGAAAAATAAAAAGCTCCTGCCGATGTACATCAGCAGGAGCCTTTGCGAGTGTTTTATATAAAATGATGTGTACGAATATACTTCATGCTTTCAGCCAGAATTTCATCCTTCATCATGAAGCTGAATTCTTTACGGCTGCGGATATTTTCCGGCAATCTTTTGAACAGGACCGGACCTTCCGTTTCAAGATAGTCCGTTTTTTTGCGGACTTCTTTGATCTCTGCAAAATAAGTATTTTTCACAACAGTCGCTTCTTTGCCGGATACTTCATACTGGCCGATATAGTGAAGCTTTTCCACGATGCCGCCCGTTTCTTCGAATACCTCTCTCTCAGCGGCTTCTTCCGGCGTTTCCCCTTGTTCCACTTTACCGCCGGGGAACTCGATTCCCCGGTTTCTGTGGCGTGTCATCAGCCATTTGTTCTGAAACTTGCAGATGACCCACACGTGCCGTGGATCATCAGAAAAAGGGTGCATCGAAAACGAGAATTTAACTGTGTTATCATAGTAATCCTGAAACGTAATCATAGCCATAACTCCAACTCGTATAGTATATCGTGATTTCATCCTTTTTACGGATTACTGATGAATTCCGTTACCGTCCCGTTCCATATTAGCGGTGGTTAATCTTACTGATGATCCACTTGCCGTTTTCATTCGTGAACTCTGCCGTTATGCTATAGGAACCATACAAATCAGATGTATTATTCTGGTTAAGCTCGTACTTGCCGGAATCGACTTTTTTCAGTTTATATGGATTTTCTTTCACAAACCACGGCGGGAGTTCTGTCGGAACAATATATAATCCGCCATCCCTCTCTTCATAATAAAAATCCACATACGTTTTTGCAACCTCAGGTTTTGAGATGCTTCTAAAGTCATTGATAAGTTCTTGTTTAGATTGATATTTTCCAACCATATACTGCTCATCTGTATCCTGTACCAGCTTATCTATAAATTCGGTCAATAAGTTTTCAGCTTGCTCCTCTGTTAATTCTGTCTGTGCTGTATTCTCCGTTGCCTGCGCCACCTGGGTATCAGGAAACAAATTGCTGAACGGCGCTTTTGCCGTAGACTCCGGAAACATGAACAATCCCCCTGCCGCTAAAATAAAAGCGGCTATCGCTGCAGGCAACCATTTTCTTGCTGTTTTCATGATGATCTCCCCCTGTTTGCTGTTTGTGCCTACTTCCCTTATTCCCATGAAAAGGAAGTCGTTAAACCTGTTCTATGTACAAATTGACGGATAAATCATACTATCCTCACCGTACGGCCTTCTATAGATATAGACGGAGACTCGTCCATTTATGTTTCAAAATTGGAACAATTTTTTTGTAAAGGTAAATAAGGGGGATATAATGAAAATTTCGGTTTGCCGATAAATGGGGATGAACTCCAAATCAGCCATCTTAAAAAAGAAACCGTGCCCGGCGCGAAACCCGGTATGTATGGCGTGAAAGCATGTCTGAACGGCGTGAAACAAACCGTTAGGCATGAAAACGTGGAGCAGTGGCGTGAAACCAGTAAAGTCCGGCGTGAAAAATAGCCGGTTTGGCGTGAAAAACGTGAGAAACGGCGGGAAAGCCGTTCACCGGGCCCCTGCAGAGAGGCACCTTGGAAGGTGGAACTGATAACAAGGGCCGGCACCAGCAGCCCCGTTTTTCCCTTCTTTAATGCAAACCTGGCCGCATCAGCACATAGACTTTTCAATGTACATTAACCGCCCGGTTCAATGACTGAATATTTTTTACTGCTTCCACATACTTTTGGTAATCGCCTTCCTGCTTTGCCTCAGCAAGCAAGTTGACAGTTCCGGTTGTGTAGTCTTGCAAGGCCCGGCTGAACCCCGACATGTTATGGATTCGCCTCATAACCCGTAACTTTTCCGCTGCATCATTCTCAAACACCTCTTTTTCATTTCCGGTAAGCTTTTTTCGTGCTGTTATCCCCTGCTTATAAAAATCCCTTGTGATTTTTTTCTTTTCTCCATCCAAATAGACGGCTTGTGAACTGATTTCATTTACAGCCTTCCGGATATAAGGCCGGATTTGATCCGCTTCAAGCTCCCCATCCTGCGGCGGCCGAATCAACATTCCGTCCCTGTTGACAACGGCTCCGTTCTGATAGACAGCCTCGTTGCCGTTCCGGACTTCAACCAAATTTTTTTTCGGAAAGGAAGGGATTCCGTTTACCGATTCCCTGTTAAAGGTTTCATTTATGGCCTGGAGCTGGCTTCCGATCACCTGCTGTTCGTAGATGGAGGAAAAATCCGGTCTGTTTCCAAACCTCTCTTTATCATTTGTTTTAACCTCTTGTATATCAGTCAGATCAGTTTCATGTTCGTAAGCCTGCTGTCCGCATCCGGCTGCCATGCTTAAAAAAATTGGAATTAAAAGCCCTTTTACCGCATTTTTGTTCATTTCTCTCGACCTGCTTTCATGGCATTTTTATGATAGTTTTAAATCAGCCGCAAGGTTTTATGCACGAAACGGGTACATTAAAAGCAGATTGGACCAGGAGGAGTGTTGTTATGGATTTTTTTGAACAGCCGACCCTTCAGCTGGCCCGCAGCCTGCTCGGGAAAACCTTGATCCATCAGACGGACGAAGGGATCGCTGCGGGGCGGATTGTCGAAACGGAAGCGTATATGGGGCCTGAGGATAAAGGGGCCCATTCATTCGGGAACAGAAAAACAGACCGGACAAGAGTCATGTTTGAACATGCCGGACTCGCGTATTTCTTCAGGATATACGGAATGTATCTTTGTTTTAATGTGGTGAGCGGTCCTCCCGGAAAACCTGAAGCAATCCTGGTCAGGGCGGTTGAACCTGTTGAAGGGATTGAATTAATGGCCGAACGGCGCGGTATGGACCTGCCGGATGCGGCCGAAACATGGCCTGTGAGGAAACGCGCCAACCTTACAAATGGACCGGGAAAACTTTCCATGGCACTCGGATTGACGATGGATCTGTACGGAAATGACCTCTCGGCTCCGCCACTGTGGATCGATCCATCCAGCGGCCAGGCGGAAACCGGAGAAATCCTTGCAGGGCCGAGAATCAATATTGATTATGCCGAAGAGTTTACAGCGATGCCCTGGCGGTTTTGGTTAAAAGATAATCCGTTTGTTTCGAAGGTGGCAAGAAAGTATACGGCACACCTGGATAATAAATAAGCAGGCGCAAATTTGCCGCCTGCTCATGTGTCTTAAAAAGGAGAGTCTTCAGCTCTTCTATCCAAAATCCCGATACTCTCAATATGCTGCCTTGTTTCCGGTTTTCCAAGTTTGTGTATCATGCCATAGACCGCACGCAGCTGTTCATCATAACCGTCATTCTCACGATCGAGATGATATTCGAGATACGGGAGGTGAGCCCTGATAAAGGCACCCCAGTCTTTTGATGTTCTGGCATCAAACAACTCCTGAAGCAGGGTGACTTCCTCTTCAGTCGCTTCAATTTCAAAATCAAAGGGCGTCGCTGTTTTGATAGGAAGGATTTCCCCGCTGCCGATGGCGACATAATAGGTTTGTTTTTCCATTTTCCGGTCTCCTTTTCCTAATGATCTGATGGTTTTAATCTGTTACAAGCACCAGAAAAATATGCAGAGACCGGTTTTTCCAGCAGGAGCGTCATTCTCAATCCTACATTCTTTTTTTATTGCCGGAAACGGGTATACTGATCATATAAGCACTTAGTACACGGGAAGTATTGGATTGTTTTGGAAGGGCAAACGCCGGGTATGACGTAACCTAGGAGGGATAAAGTGAAATTAGTTGATGATCTTTTTAATAGATACCGATATCACCTGTCAGGTGATGAAGAGGACGCCAATATCATTACTTTCGCAGTTCTGGAGCAAATGGACAGGGAAGACTTGCTGGAGCTTATTGAAGAAATGGATGAACAGGAATTGTATGATATGGTAGGGCTCTATATGCTTGAGACGTTAAAGCAAAAAATGGGGGCGCGCGAAATGGAAAGTTCCCTGCTTTTCAGGCGGCTTCATTAAAAACATGCTTTACCTGCGTTTCATACAATAAGAAATTCGGGAACGGGCTGTATGATTTTCGGGCCCCGAACAGGAAAATCCGCCTATATTCATTATCCATAGAAAAACCTCACTATTGAGGTGCAAGGAAACAATCGTGACAAACCACATAAGAAAACCTGTGGAAATCCAACTTTAAGTAATGGATTATTTCACCGTCAAAAGGCCTGGAAAATGTTCCAGGCTTTTTTGGTTATGTTAAAATGGGTTGTTGTTGAGCCATCAAACATGCGGAACCAACATTTAACAGAACCAAGATAATAAAAAAGAAGTCCAATTCAGTCGGAATTGGACTGTTACCAGTGATTCTCACTGGTATGCTACTACTGACCTTTTCAGGCAGCCAGTATATTCAACTATGCCACTACCTTCTTTATCATTTCAATCGTTTTCTCAATGTCCTTGCGGCTCACATCATAGTGGGTGGTCAGCCTGACCGTATATGGTCCGAATCCTCCGGAAAGCACTCCTTCATTTTTCAGCTTTTCCACAAACTCCGCAGATGTCATGCCGGCATTTTTCACATTGATGAGAACAATGTTCGTTTCCACATCGTTTTCTATTTCGAGACCTTCTATTTCAGCGATCCCCCTGGCCAAAACGGCAGCATTTTCATGGTCTTCTGCAAGCCGCTCCGTCATTTCGGTGAGAGCAACAAGGCCGGGAGCAGCAACTACTCCTACCTGGCGCAGCCCGCCGCCCAGGCGCTTCCGCCACTTTCTGGCCTCTTCAATAAATGGCCGGCTGCCTGCGATGATGGAGCCGACGGGAGCGCCGAGGCCTTTTGAAAGGCAAAATTGGACTGTATCTGTGTATTGGGCAATCTGTTTAACAGGGACATCAAGAGCTGCTGCTGCATTAAAAAGCCTGGCACCATCAAGATGAACAGGAATATTGCTGCTTTCGGCAACTTCCTTGATCGCTCGCATATTTTCAAGCGGAACAACAGCGCCCCCTGCCCGGTTATGAGTGTTTTCCAGCAAAATCAAGCCGGTCTCCGGCATATGTATATCATCAGGCCGGATAGCCGCTTCCACTTCGGCCGGGTCCATCGCGCCTTTGTCGCCGACAATTGTCCGCGGCTGTACACCCGCAAATGCTGAAATGGCAGCCCCCTCATAGTAGAATATATGGGATTCCGCTTCAAGGATCACTTCATCAGCAGGGCGGCAATGGGTCAAAACGGCAATCTGGTTCCCCTGTGTACCGCTTGTAACAAACAATGCAGCTTCTTTTCCGAGCATGTCCGCCGCTTTTTCTTCTAGTTTTATCACGGTAGGGTCTTCACCGTACACATCATCCCCGACTTCAGCCTCAAAGCTGGCCTTGCGCATGTTTTCAGTCGGTTTTGTGACTGTATCACTTCGTAAATCTATCATTCGTATTCCCCCTTACTTTCCTTTATTCAAGTATATCAGGAAAAAGAATCACTGTAATGGACAGAATAGCCCGCTTGTCCCCGTCTTGCTATTGTTCTCTTATCGGATTAACCGCATTTCCACAAAGAGAAAGCTCTGTTATGACCATTTCCCAATATGAAATTAACTTCCAAATCCATTATTTTGTAGAAGAACCGGTTACAAAAACAGGATGCGCATCGGGAAAGGCATATTGAATGGAAACAGACGAAATATTGAGGCGATATGAACCGATTGTGAAAAAGCAGCTCATCTCTTTCAATAACAATATTCACCAGGATGACTTATATCAAATCGGCATGATCGGACTATGGGAAGCAATCGAACGGTTTGATAACGAGAAAGGGTCATTTGGCGCTTTTGCGATCAAGACTGTCAGGGGAAAGATGCTCACTTACTTGAAAAAGCAGTCGGCCCAGATCGAGATAGCCGAGAAAGTGAAGGCATTTGGCATAGAAGTGCACTCAACTGACACACCGGAGATATGGCTGCAAAACGAGTATGACTTTTTTCCATGGGATCTTTTATCGGAAAGAGAAACATTCTGGGTCATCCACCACATATTCCTTGGTTACAGCCGGAAAGAAATCATGGCGATGACCGGTGTTTCAGAATCCGCATACAACGGCTGGCGCAGACAGGCCCTTAAAAAACTGAAAAACTTTTATCTGGTCAAGTAAGTTGGAATGGTCCTTTCAAACGGAGGCAATGGTAGTGTAGTATAATAAGAATAAAGACATTTTTGCTGATAAAACGGTGTTAAAGGAGCGGTATCCTGATGATGAAAATTTTGATCATATCCGTCATTCTCGTAATTGTCGTACTCCTTCTCAGTGTTCTTGCAATTTCAAAGGGGTATCAATATAAGCATACAGTGGACGAATTGCCCGACAATCCTTCTGCAAAAAACAAAAACGAAGAGGAAACGGACAGGGAATAGGAAAACGGCGGAAAGTGCTTGAGCACCTTCCGCCGTTTTTTCAGTCATGAACCTGGCAAAACCCTGGTCTTGTCCCATTTCTCACTAAGCCGGAGCAGAAGCAGGACAGCCGGGATTGGCATATCCTTTATTCTGCACGCAATTTTTCCGGAGTATAGACACAATAAGGCTCTTCTGACATATAGCTGCCTGTTTCATAATAAGCCCGGGCGCGGCAGCCGGAACAAACATTGATGAATTCACATGCACCGCATTTCCCTTCAAGCTCTTCATTGTTTCTCAGTTTGCCGAAAACTGGAGAGTCGTTCCAGATTTCCGCAAAGCTTTGTCCAGCAAGATCCCCGGCCTGTACCGGGAGATAACCGCACGGCTGCACCTTCCCTTTGTGGGAAATGAAACTCACACCCGTTCCGGCAAGACACCCCTTCGTCATAGCTGCCATTCCGTGGGTTTTCGCGGTTATGCGTTCTCCTGCTTCCGCTGCCTTCTGCCTTATGATGCGGTAATAGTGTGGGGCGCAGGTAGCCCGGATTTCGAAAGGCACTTCACGTGACCGTTCATAAAACCAGCCGAGCACCTCCTCATATTGTTCAGCGGGAAGCATCTGGCTTTCGGTAATCTGGATGCCGCAGCCAACCGGGACGAGCATGAACAAGTGCAGGGCATCAACACCCTGGTTTCGGGCAAGCTGGACGGTTTCTTCCACGTATTCAACATTATGTTTTGTTATTGTCGTATTGAACTGGAGTTCGACTCCCTGTTCTTTCACGTAAGAAGCACCCCGTAAAGCTGCTTCATAAGCACCGGGAAGGCCCCTGAATTTATCATGGATGCCGGCTGTCGGTCCATCAAGGCTGATTGCGACCCTCCTTATTCCGGCATCTTTGATTTTTTTGGCAATTTCTCTTGTAATCAACGTTCCATTCGAAGCGAGGGCTGTTGTAATTCCAAGCTTATTCGCATACTCAGCAATCTCAAAAAAATCAGGCCTGTAGAGGGGCTCCCCTCCTGTAAGCACTAGAATTGGATCGGCAAATTCCGCAATCTGTTCCAGAACACCGAATGCCTGCTCCGTCGTCAGCTCTTCCTTATTGCGCTGCGGCTGGGCAGTCGCCCGGCAATGCACACATTTTAAATTGCACCCTTCCGTAAGTTCCCAAAAAATGAGGCGCGGCTTGTATTCTTTTTGACCCGATTTTACAGCTGAAGGCCGTTCTTGTATCGCTTCTAATGTCACTTCGATTCCCCCTGTGTATGGTTTGAAAGCTGATGGATTGCGATTTATCAGCCGTGTTCGAATCCTTTTATTTCACTATCTCACCCCTGCTGCCAATCATCAGGAAGAGACAAAACGATCCCGGATTTCTCTGAGAGGAACCAGGCTGCCCCTGAATACGAAAAGATCCGTCCCGGAACCAAAACAGGCGGCGGCACGGAAAAACCTTTTATCAGGCAGAACCCTCTCTTTGTACATCTTTACTGAATATCAATCAATTCAGACTTAACCCGTTCAAATGCTTGATCTAAAAAAGAAATTTCTTCAACCTTCATGTCCGGTTCATCTATTTTTTCCATGATTTTTTCATGGAGCATTTCATAACAGTTCCGGACAGGCTGCTGGAGCATTACGGTTTCGCGCAGTTTATTCGTATAGTATTCCATACCGTGCATCATCTTGGTACAGCCTCTTTTCATCCAAATTTTCATTCACAGGCAAATGCCTGACACTTCAACTATACCGCAGCAGGCTTTCCTGTGAGTCTGCAAACTTTGACGATTTTTTAACTTTGCTATATCGGCAAAATAAATAAAACTCGCTGAAGGGTGAATTGTCCGTTTGAAAACAGAGAGCTGGCTCCACATCTCTTTCCTAGATCCCTAAACACTGTCACGGCCGGGAAACTTCCTTGGTGACAATTTCCGCTTTATATACGGTAAAATGAACAGAAAGCAATCTGACTGATCGCATGGACGGCCTATGAACAAAAGGTAAGCATAAGGAGCATGCGTTACAGGCTCGAAAGCTGGGTCCCGTGCCTATAAGCAGGGCTGAACCCATTTTATAGGTTCGACAGGTGGGGCTCGTACCCATATTCTGTACTGATTACGCTTTATAGGCACGCACGGCCGGGGCTCGTGCCCATATTCAGTCCTGCTCTCGCTTTATAGGCACGCACGACCGGGGCTCGTGCCTATATTCCTTACTAATCACACTTTATAGGCACGCACACACGAGGCTCGTGCCTGTATTCAGTGCCGCTCACGCTTTATAGGCACGCCCTCCCGAAGCTCGTGCCTCTATTCACTGCGGAAACTGGTTTATAGGCTCGCCAGACTGGCTCCCGCGCTAAACAAAAAGGGTTCCGCTCATCAAAATCGATGAGCGGAACCCTTATATGCAGCAACTCCTTGCCAGTTTTATCCCGGCCTCTTCTAAAACTCAAGATCACCGGTCCACTGGCTCATGCCGCCGTTCATGTTATGAATGTTGGTAAAGCCGTTTTCAGCCAGGATTTCACTCGCCTGGGTCGAACGGTTGCCGCTTCGGCAAACGACTACATAGTTGCCGTCCTTTTCAAGTTCGCCAAGCCGCCCTTCCAGCTCTTGGAGCGGAATAAGCGTGGCACCAGGGATGTGTCCTTCCGCAAACTCCTGCGGTGTTCTGACATCAAGCACCTTAACGTCTTCTTCCTGAATCAAGGCTTGCGCTTTTTCCGGGCTCACATCCTGATAAGTTGCTTCGCCTCCGCATGCCCCCAACACAGCCAACAATAGAAAAACGAAAATCCCCGCCACTGCTTTTTTCATCATTTTTCTCTCCCCGAATAAGGTTATTGCGCGGTAGCACCTACAACATAATTAGACGGATTAGGGAATGTTACTTTTTCAACGGCATACCCATTCTCCGTGAAAATGTCTTTAAGCTCTTCGGAAGGAATACGGTGATGAAGAGGAGGTCCCGCTTCTTCATCAAGTGCCTCCCATTCAACAGCAATCAGCATTCCGCCGGGTTTTAAAATCCGTTTGATTTCGGCAAGTGTACGATTAAGATCAGGCACCTCATGCAATACAAAGGAAATCATGACTTTATCAACAGATTGGTCCTCCAGCTTGATATGATCCAAATCGCTTTCGATATAATGGACCTTATCAACGCCCTGTGTCTCAGCTCTTTCCTTCAGCATATCAAGCATCTTCGGCTCGATATCAACGGCATATACGTCTGCACCGGTTCTTTCGGCTAGCGGAAGAGTGAAAAAACCATTGCCCGCACCAAGATCTGCCGTTATATCACCCGGCTTTATGTGAAAATCATCAAATATTTGCCGGGGCGGCAGCCGGTCATATCGATCCTTGCTGACTAGTTTATTTGCTTTTTCGGGGTTAAAGCGATGTCCTGCCACTGGCAACAACTCCTCTTTTTCTCAGATTTAGGCATCCCCTTGAAATGAACGCCGGCAACTTCGAATTTGCGGAGGCGCAAAAAACGGGTAGCCAAATTGGCTAACAAAAATGAATCCGCAATCAGCACAACCTTTTTATCCGGAATGTCACTGCTGAACCTTTTTAAATAGGCAAGCGGAATAGCCATGCTGCCTTCAACTGGATCTGCTGAAGACTCCTGGAAATCCCTCACATCAAGCAATACAATGCTTTCATCCCGGCTGCAGGCTTCAAGCCCGTCCACGCATGGTGTTCCTTTAACCGGTATATATCGTTTATATAAAGCTGTACCTGCAAAAATGCCGAATACAGTAAGAAGAATCGACAATGATGTTCCCTCCTATAGAATATCCGGAGCCACTTTACTATACTCCCGGATGTAATCAACGACTCTTATCCTACATGAGACAAAGCTGAAATTCAATTCCGATTCATGAACATTTCGAGAACACTTATGAGGTGTCCCGCATATTCGGCATTTTTCCAGATTAAAGGTCAATTACCCTTTCTTGATCCAGAAAGTCAATACGCCGCCTTCATCTTTCGTCTCTAGCAGTTCATGACCTTTTGATTTGGACCAGGCAGTCAAATCGTTTGTGGCCCCTTTGTCAGTTGCCTGAATTTCAAGAATATCACCTGTTTGAAGCTCATCCATTGCTTTTTTGGTCTTTACGATCGGCATCGGGCAGGCAAGGCCTTTCGCATCCACTGTTTTTGCTGCTTCCATCGATTTTTTCCCCTTTCGTTTGGGCATTTTTTGATTAAGCTGTTGATTTCAATACCCTGTACTTGCTTTCTATCCGGAAATGCAGCGTTGTCTGGGATATATTAAAATTCACAGCCTTTATGTCTGAAATTGGAAAGGACCGGAATATCCGGCCCCCGATTGTAAAAAAGTGCTTCGTTTGTTTTAGAAAGTAAGTGTTACATCCGCACCCTGTGCAAAGTCAAGGAAAGTCACCGCTCCGCCAACATCGATTCCGTCAACGAAATGCTCTTTTTCAAGGCTCATGACATCCATTGTCATCTGGCATGCAACAAACTTAACGCCCATGTCTTTTGCCATTTCAACCAGATCCGGAATTGGTGGGACGTTTGCCTTTTTGAAGCCTTCCTGGAAATGTTCTTTTCCTTCAGGCATCGGAAGCTGCTTATGGCCTTCTTTGTGAATCAGGTTAAGCCCTTCAAATGTGAAGAAGATTTGTACTTCTGCATCTGTTGCCGCTGCTGCTGTTGCGATGTTGAAAACCTTATAAGCGTCGAACATTCCACCGTTTGCTGCGATAATCGCGATTTTTTTACTCATAAACAATTTCCCCCTATATACTAAATTGTTGTTGCTGATTTTTATAAAACTATTCTTCTTCCTCGGAAGGACCGTTCCACTCGCTCATGCCCGGAACGACATTCACGACATTTTCAAAGCCCTTTTCAGTTAAAAGCTTTGATGCCATATCACTGCGGTTTCCGGTACGGCAGACAACATAAATATTGGAGTCCTTATCAAGCTCGTCGGTTCGGTTTTCCAGTTCTCCCATTGGAATGGACTTCGCTCCAGGGATATGCTTGAATGCATATTCCGCAGATTCACGGACATCAAGAACCGTTACATTGTCATCGTTGAGCTTGCTCTCTAGCCCTTCGTTATCAACAGTATGAGGATATGGATCCTCTTCCTTGGATTCTTCATCACTTGCTTTGCGGAGATAATGCTTCAGCACATCGCCATCTTCACGTGTGCCGATATATTCGTGCCCTGTTCCTTTAGCCCAGCCCTGGATATCAGCCAATGAACCTCTGTCGGTTGCCTGCAGTTCAAGGACCTGGCCAGGATCAATTTCGTTCATGCCCTTTTTCGCCTTTACAATCGGCAGCGGGCAAGACAAGCCTTTAGCATCTACTGTAAAATCTGCTTTAATTGCCATTATTTATCCCCCTTCGTTCCAATTTACCTTAACACTATTACCCCTACAGGTATAGTATTAAACTTATCAGTCATTGTCAATAGCAATTGCCGGTTTTGAACTTCTTACTTATACATCATGCCAGATAAACGTTTTCCCGGTTTCTCTTGTCACAATATCAACACCCAGCTGGGCACCCTGGCCGGCTGCTATGACCGACTGGCTTGAAAGCCCCGTCAGCAGTCCGGCAATATAAAGGTTTTCCCGTGAAGTTTTGCCATCAAACCCCACGCCTTCAACTTGCTTAATTTTACCGCTAGGCACTTTTCCGTTGATCGTTAAATTAAATCCCATTTTTTCCAGAAGATCTGTTTTAATATTGGTTGCAATAATGACATTTTTTGCTGCCAGCGTGCCAGTTTCAGTTTCAACACTGAACCCGCCATCGTGAGGAGTAATCTCCTTCACCTCATCCACTTGCACATTGGCACCGAAAGACTCTGCCTGTTTTCGCATGTTTTCCACCAATTGTTCACCGGAGGTTTCAAGGATGCCGGGATAATTATGAAGCGTACCGACTTTTTTGATCTGGGACGCCTCCGTATCGAGGACGATCGTATCCAATTTCCCGTAAGCCGTATAAACAGCCGCAGACAGCCCGGCAATCCCGCCTCCGATAATCAATACATCATGCACGCTAACTCCTCCCTAAACTGTATCTATTACTAGAATTTTTCAGCTTGTGTGGATCCCGGGCATAGCGGGAACCGGGGACCAAGCGATGCCCCGGTTCCTCAATTACGCCTTTTTGATATAGAAGTACAGAACGCCGTCTTTTTCAGTTTGCTCAAGCAGTTCGTGCCCTTTCGACTTGGACCAGGCAGTCAGGTCATTCACTGCTCCTTTATCAGTTGCTTGAACTTCAAGGATTTGGCCTGATTCAAGATCATCCATGCCTTTTTTTGTCTTTACGATCGGCATCGGGCATGCCAGATTTTTTGCATCTACTACTTTATTCGCTTCCATTATTGTTACCCCCTGATTGTTTAATTATAGAATGAATTACCCATGAACAGCGCAGCGGTTTGGTCCAATTTCCATTTCACGCTGTTTTTCGCCGTCGGGATCAATTTTACCCATGTTTGTTTCGCGGATTTCTTTATATGCATTCGGCTGCGGCGGAAGGTTTTCGGTTACAAGCTTGCGGAATTCATCTTCATCTTCCACTTGCAGCCCCGCATTCTTCTCATACAGGTCACCGAGCCGGGCCATGACTTCACCATTTTCACCGAGTTCCGTGTGGTGTGCAAAGTGTGCCGGAAGCACCATCAAGTCATCTGACAGGTCTTTATAACGGCTGTAAAGCGTATCCCGAAGATCGCCTACCCAATCTTCTGCTAATCCCGCCAGGTCAGGGCGGCCGATTGATTCGACAAACAGGATGTCGCCTGTCAGCAAGTACTTGTCATCAATGATGAATGACGTACTTCCAATTGTATGGCCGGGTGAGTACAGCGGCTGTACGGCGATTGTCGACGAGCCGACCTTCAACTCGCGGCCTTCTTCAAGCGGCTCATAATCAAACGTGACTTCCTCCGCATCTTTCGGCGGCAGCCAGTAAGTCGCCCCTGCTTCTTCACGAAGCTTGCGTCCTCCGGAAATATGGTCGGCATGCAAGTGTGTGTCAAGGACGTTGGTCAATTTCAGATCGTTTTCTTTCAAAAAGTCAACGTAATTGTCGACTGTACGGGAAGAGTCGATGATGACCGCTTCTCCGTCGGATGCCACCAGATAGGACAGGCAGCCTTTACCGACACGGACAAACTGATATAGTTCGCCGTTGCCTTTAAGGTCGGCAACTTTCACAGGATGAAGGTATTCGCTCCAGCTCTTCATCCCGCCTTCAAGGTAACTGACATTTTCAAATCCTTCTTCAACGAGTTGTTCTGCAACGAACTTGGAAGAACCTTCTTTCGCACAGACAACGAGGATATCTTTATCTTTTGGCAGGTCATCAATCACTGGATCAAGTCCTTCAAGCAGTTCGAAATATGCTTTATTGATGATCTCGATTCCTTCGCCTTCAATCTTCCAATCGTTGAACTCACTTTCATTCCGCACATCGAGAATGAACAACTCTTCTTTATTTATTACTTTTTCGGTCAATTCTTTAGCTGTCATCAATTTCAATTCAGCCATGTTTTTTCGACCTCCTGGGTTCTATTTTTGTATAAGGTCAAACGCTGCTGTTGACCGTGGCTTCAGGTGCTCCTTCGCAAAATCAACAATATCGGAAAATCAGTAACCTCTCCCTCAATCGGCATGAAATGTAATCTGTTACTTGACTTCCCCGGTCCAGTTCATCATGCCGCCAACCATATTGATGCATGTATAGCCGAGGCTGTTCAAGTATTCGGTTGCCATCCCGCTGCGACTTCCCGAACGGCAAACCATAACATATTCCTTGCCTTTTTCCAGCTCGCCAGCCCGTTCCTGAATTTCGCCGAGCGCAATGTGCTTGGCACCAGGAATCATTCCTTCTGCCACCTCTTGTTGCTCACGGACATCAATAATGTTGAGCTTTTCACCCTTTTCAAGCTTTTGTTTCACTTCATCTGGTGTCATAACCGTTTTGACAGACATTATAAAATTCCCCTCTCAGTTTAATTTGTATGCTTTCTTTTAGTTTTCCAAACTAACGGTATTTCTTTCAGAACTTAGCTGATAAATACTTACTACCATTACCCCTATGGGTATATTACAAAACGTATATAAAAATGTCAACAGGTGTTCACATCTTTTTGTCTGTTTTTCGAAAACAGTCTCTTATCTATTTACAATATGCTTTGTTAAATGTATCGTGTTTATCCTTCTTCGTCCAGAATTATGCTCTTTACTGGATTTTATGCAATCTTTTTTAGTGTTTCTTCATTGCCTCTTCTTCTTTATTCTTTTCCGCAAACCGCTAAAAAGAAAACGTCTTTCCATAAGAAAAACGCTTCTTTTTAACCCATCTGTTCATTTGCCGTATGTCTGAAACTCAAAAATTTTTTGATCAAGTTCTCTGCTGACAGCCAAATATTCACGGCTGCTGAGGATGTTTTCATTTATCGTGCCTGTAATCTTATACATTTGCTGCCGCAGTCCTTCTATTTCTTTCAACAGTTCGTCTTTTCCGGTACCAGTAGATTGAATCACGTATAAATCCTCCCTGATGAAATACTGGAATGGGTATTTTACGAAGCCGATTCAGACCTCTTCCTTACATTATAATCCAGCCCGTAATATCTTTCGTTCCAATGTAAGCGTTTTGAGGTGTCGATCATCAACTTTATAACCTATACCGGGGTCATCCCGAACATCAATCCATCCATCCTCCACTTTCACTTCCGGAATTATGATATCTTTTTCCCAGTATCGGGATGAAGATGAAATATCGCCCGGAATTGTAAAACCGGGCAAGGCGGCCAGCGCGATGTTGAACGCACGTGATACACCGGTTTCAAGCATCCCCCCTGCCCACAGGGGTACATCCCGGTCAATACAAAATTGATGGATGTCCAGTGCTTCCTGAACGCCGCCGACCCTCCCGATTTTCACATTGATGACTCGGCAGCTCCCGAGTGCAAGCGCCTGTTTCGCATCCTCAAAAGAAGCAATGCTTTCATCCAGGCATATCGGGGTATGAAGGTGCTGCTGCAAAACGGCATGGTCGGCAAAGTCGCCCTGCCCCAGCGGCTGTTCGATCATCAGTAAATTGTATTGATCAAGATTTTTCAATTGTTCGATGTGTTCGAGCGTATAGGCGGAATTGGCATCCGCAATTAACGGAAGGTCTGGAAAGTGGTGGCGGATGTTTCCGATGACCCGTTCATCGCAATCCGGCGATATCTTTATCTTGATCCGCCTGTATCCTTCCCTTAAATATTGCTGTATTTCCGCTTTCATCTGTTCGGGTGAATTCATCCCGACCACTGCCCCGGCCGGTATTTTTTTAGATGTTGCCCCGATAAAATCGACCAGCGGCATTCCAGCCTTTTTTGCGGCCAGGTCCCAGATGGACATCTCAATGGCGGCTTTGGCCATTGGATTCCTTCGCACCTCCCTGAACCTCTCTTTTAATTCAGAAGGGTGGGAGACCGGTTTTGCAAACACCAGAGGAACAAGAAAGGCTTCCATGATATGAAGGCACGTTGTAATCGTTTCTTCTGAATACCAGGGCGAAGAAAAAGCGACGCATTCCCCCCATCCTGATACACCGTCATCATCAATCGCTTCCACAATAACGCTCTCCCGCCTTTCAACGGTGCCAAAACTATTGGTGAACGGCTTTTTCAGTTTGTTTTCTATGACATGAAAAATGAATCGATTTATCTTCATTGCCGCTCACGTCCATTCTTGTCCATGTCTTTCAGGCGATGGCGCTGAAGTTTCCGGGCAGCATTCCTGGGGAGTTCTTCCGCAAACCATATCTTCCTCGGCACCTTGTACCCCGCTAAACGTGTTTTACAAAATGCCTGCAGCGCCTGTTCAGTCGTCTCCCGCACCGGAACGACAGCCGCGGCCGGAACGCTTCCCCACTTTTCATCGTTCATCCCGTATACCCCTGCTTCTTTTACATCGGGATGGCTCAAGAGCACCTCTTCAATTTCAGCAGGATAAATATTTTCCCCGCCGGAAATGATCAAATCGCTGCGCCTGTCCACAACATATAAAAAGCCGTCTTCATCAAGCTTGCCGAGATCACCGGTCATAAACCACCCTGCTTGCCTTTTTGTTTCCCTTTTATAATACCCTTTTGACACGTTCGGCCCCTTTACGGCAATTTCGCCGATTTCATGCGGGCCCGCAGCATGTGAACCTGAAAAGATGGAAAGCTCCGCCGGAAACAGCGGCTTCCCGGCCGAACCGAGTTTTTCAAGTGCATGTTCCGGTGACAGTGTCGCTATTTGAGAAGCCGTTTCGGTCATCCCGTATGTTTGAAAGACCGGTATGCCCTTATCCCGGCTTTTTTCAAGCAAAGATTTAGGTGCCGGACCGCCGCCAAGCAGCACACACCGCAAGTGTTCCGGATACCGGCTGCTTCCCAGTTCCTCAAGAACCTGCGCAAGCATGACGCTTACAACCGAAATCATCGTCACGCGATCCTGCATAAGCGATCGATGGATGCTTTTCGGATCAAACTGATCATGGACAACAACGCTCATTCCATAAATCACGCTTTTCATCAAGATCGAAAGTCCGCTGACATGAAAAAAAGGCAAGCAGGCCAGCCACCTGTCATCTTCTTTAATGCCAAGGTTCAAAGCAGAAGAAATGGCGCTCCACCAGTGGTTGCCATTCGTCAGCAGTACACCTTTCGGTTTCCCTGTCGTACCACTCGTGTAAATAATGGAATGCAGGGCGTTTAAATCAAACTCCGGTAACAGGTCGGGCTTCGGCAAATTGGTCTCAGGCAGACTTTCAAGCGGCACGGCACGAATTCCGGCAGCTTCTGCTGCTTTTTTAGCCTGGTCCGACCTCGCCCCACTGTAAACAAGTAATTCCGCTTCTGAATCGTCTATTTGCCAGGCACACTCAGCATGGGTCAGCCGCGTATTCAGCAATACCATCACGGCCCCAATGCTTTGAAGACCGTATATGGCCGCTGCGGAATCGATAGAGTTATCAATCAGGAGCGCACAGCGGCTCCCTCTGTCAATCCCTTGTGCCTGAAAGGCGGCGGCATAACGATTGACGATGTCTTCAAGCTCCCGGAACGTAATCATAACCTCGCCATAAATCAATGCCGGCCTTTCCGGTGAAAGAAAAGCCCGTTTTCCAAGCCAATTCGGCATCATTTCTGCATGCATGCCGTTGCCTCCTTTAAATTGATTGTTATCTGCGGGAAGTCTGCAAATGAAGCTCTTGAAAAATAAGAAAGAAAACCCGCCGACCGGCGAGCCTTTTAGGAGAAGGCAGAGGCGCAGTTGCTCATCAACTTTTTAATTGGCCGCTACGCCGAAAAACTTCCTCACTGCCATTTCGTTCGTTCCTAAACGCTCAAAAAAAGTTAGCCTGCGAACGTGTCGCAAGGCTAACTTTTGAGGCTTAAGGAAAACGAGGGAACTGTTTGAAGTCCGGCTTGCGTTTTTCCTTGAACGCATCACGGCCTTCTTTCGCCTCATCAGTTGTATAGTAGAGTAAAGTAGCGTCGCCGCCAAGCTGCTGAAGACCGGCCAATCCGTCCGTATCAGCATTGAAGGAGGCTTTCAGGAAGCGCAGGGCTGTCGGTGATTTCTCAAGCATTTCTTCACACCACTGCACCGTTTCCTCTTCAAGTTTTTCAAGTGGGACAACCGTGTTGACAAGCCCCATGTCAAACGCTTCCTGTGCATTGTACTGGCGGCACAGGTACCAGATTTCACGCGCTTTCTTATGGCCGACGATACGGGCAAGGTAGCCTGCGCCATATCCAGCATCAAAGCTTCCAACTTTAGGGCCGGTCTGGCCGAAAATCGCGTTATCAGCAGCAATTGTCAGGTCACAGACAACATGAAGGACATGTCCCCCGCCAATCGCATAACCACTTACCATTGCAACGACCGGCTTTGGAATGACCCGGATCAAACGCTGCAAATCCAGTACATTCAAGCGTGGAATCTGGTCTTCACCGACATACCCGCCGTGGCCCCGGACTCTCTGGTCACCACCGGCACAGAATGCGTCATCCCCTGCTCCAGCCAGGACGATAACACCGATTTCTTTGTCGTCACGTGCGTAAGCGAAAGCATCAATCAATTCCATTACCGTTTTCGGACGGAAAGAATTCCGGACTTCCGGACGATTGATGGTGATTTTCGCAATCCCGTTGTATGTTTCATACAGGATGTCTTCGTAATTCCGTTCAGCTACCCATTCAAATGCAGACATATGTATAATCCTCCTTACAAATTTGACAATTTTGAC
This sequence comes from Guptibacillus hwajinpoensis, assembly GCA_016841765.1. Classification (GTDB taxonomy): domain Bacteria; phylum Bacillota; class Bacilli; order Bacillales; family Bacillaceae_O; genus Bacillus_BL. The sequence goes on along the minus strand of JAENYN010000040.1, from coordinate 9,509 downwards.
AACACTTTCATGCAGTCAACTACTATTTTACCAAAAAACTGCGGCTGTTCCACGTGTATTGCATGCCCAGTTTCATTAATCACACGTTTTTCCGCATATTTCAGCCTTTTTTCCATCTTGGCGGCAATGGAAACAAACTTCTCATCAAGTTCCCCGGCAAGGAGTATGACCGGCACATCCAATTGCCCAAGCCGATTCCACCATGAAAGCTGCGTTCCGGTTCCAAATCCGCGAAGGCTGTTAGCCAGGCCTTGTGGCCGCTGGCTCAGTCTTTGCGTTCTTATATCAGCCTGTCTGGTTTGAGGAAGCCTTCTTTGGCTGGCAAACAGCGGGATCTTTTCCCAGTAATCAACAAATGCTTCGATCCCTTCCGATTCAATCATCGCTGCCAGCTTTTCGTCACGGCTCCTCCTGTTTGACCGTTCGCTTTCACTTTCCAACCCGGGAGAAGCGCTTTCCAGAATAAGCCCTTTTACTCGTTCTTTATGCAAAAAAGAAAACGAGAGAGCGAGCCTGCCGCCCATCGAATAGCCAAGCACGTAAGTCCGATCGATGCCAAGTTCATCCAGCAAGGCTGCCAGGTCCGCTGCAGTGTTTTCTGCACTGTATCGGACCGGATCTTCTGGAGCGTCCGTTTCGCCATGACCCGGCAAGTCGACGGCAATCGTCAAAAAATGTTTCGACAGCAAGCCAACAGCAGGTTCCCATGTGGAAACGTCACCTGTAAAGCCATGCAAAAGCAAAAGAGGAACGCCTTTCCCCTTTAGTTCATACCGGTAAGTAAGCCCGTTAATTTCGACATTACGACTGTCAGTCAAAGGACTCCACCGCTTCCGCAACGGCCTGCCAGATTTCTTTGTGCTCATGCACATTCTCTTCTCTGCCAGTCGGCACCTCGATGATATTCAGGCCCTCATGCATAACCGCTTCAGACACCGCTGACCGGAATGCAGTCCAGGAATCCGCTTTTTCGTAAGATCCTTCGTACAACTCCGCCGTATGCTTAAAGTCAAGACCATGCGGTGTCCCAAAAAGAGCCTCAAAATATTGCGGGTCCCGGGCTTGAGGCAAGAAAGAAAAAATCCCGCCTCCATCATTATTGACGACAACGATGGTGGCATTCAGCCTGTGAAGCTTCGAGGCAAGAAGGCCGTTCATGTCATGGTAAAAGGACAGGTCGCCGATCACCAGCACCATTGGCTCCTGTACAGACGAAGCACCAAGGGCACTTGAGACAATACCGTCAATCCCGTTTGCCCCCCTATTTGCCATGGTCCTGATTGATTGTTCAGTATTAAAGAAAAAAGTATCAAGGTCCCGTATCGGCATGCTGTTTCCGGCAAAAAGCAACGATCCTTCCGGCATAAGATCCTGCAGTTCACGGAATACCTGGCCTTCAAAGAGCTCGTCTTTTCTTGAAGAAGCTTTCAAAATGCTGACAGTTTGAGTATTCCAGTCCAGCCACTTTTTCGCCCAGCCGGTTTCATCCCGCACTTCAATCATCTTTTTCAAGGATTCACAAAACTGCCCAGCATTGGCATGGATCATGTCTGAAGCAAGCAAGGTCGGATCCCGCCAGCCCCCATCTTCATCAACGATGATTTGCCTTGTATCCGGGTGAGCCTTCAAATAAAGAAGGAACGGCTTGGACACAGGCATGGCACCGAATCGGATAATGACATCAGGCTTTGCCTCTCTCTTTACTTTTTCACTCCGTAAAAAAGCATCATACCCATCAATGATCCATTTTTTGCTGTGCGTACCTGTCCGCAATTGTGAAAGCGGATCAGCGAGTATCGGGTACTGCAGCCGTTCCGCCAGGGCTGTGACCGCTTCTCCAAAGCCGTCTTCTTCATGCGGGCCGCAAACGATCAGGCCGTTCTCAATTCCGGCCAGCTCATCACCCAGCCTTTTAAGAAGGGCTTGATTTACAGTTTTCGTTCCCGAAGAGGCGGCAATAAACGTTTCACGGTCCATTCTGCCTCCATCCCACAAATTGTCGATTGTAAAGTCGGGAACGAGCGGTTCCCGATAAGGGAAATTCATATGTACGACGCCTCGAGGGCCTTGTTTGGCCGTTGCGGCTGCGCGGCCCGCAAAACTTCGGGCATATCGAAGCATGGCATCTGTTTCTTCAGGGAGAGCCATCTCAACAAACCATTTCGCGTACTTGCCGTAAAGGTTTATCTGATCTATTGCCTGCGGCGCACCCACATCCCGGAGCTCATGGGGCCTGTCAGTCGTAAGGACAAGCAGCGGAATCCTGGATAGATAAGCTTCCACAACCGCCGGCATATAATTGGCTGCCGCCGTCCCTGACGTACAGACAAGCGCAATCGGCCGGCCCGAAGCCTTTGCTTTTCCCAGCGCAAAAAAACCGGCTGAACGCTCGTCGATTTCGAGCCAGACGTTCATGCCGGGATGATGCGCCATTGTCATCGCCATCGGGGTGGAACGTGATCCGGGACTGATTACAGCATCCGTAACCCCGCTGTTAACCAGTTCATCCACAAATGCCGCTGTATAACGGGTTAAGGCATTATTCGTTGTTGTCATCTAGTGTCCCTCCCAGAGCAGAGAGCATTGGCTTGAATTTCATTTTGGTTTCCATATATTCGCTTTCCGGATCGGAGTCCCCAACAATCCCGCAGCCGGCAAACAAGGAGGCTTCATCTCCCTGTATTAAACCCGAGCGAATGCCTGCAGCAAATTCACCGTTGCCGCGGCCGTCCATCCAGCCGATCGGCGCGGCATACCAGCCTCTGTCCATGATTTCTTCTGTGCGGATCTTTTCCATAGCCTGCACCTGGGGAAAACCGCCAAGAGCAGGGGTCGGGTGCAGTTTCTCCACCATTGACAGCAATGTGGCACCCGCCTTCGCTTTTCCTTTTACAGGTGTATATAAATGCTGAATATCCCTCACTTTATATAGAGCGGGGCTGTCTGGAACTTCAACATGGTCGCAACCCGCTTGCATCGCCTGTTTTATCATCTTGACAACGAGTGCATGCTCATGGAGGTTTTTTTCATCCTGCAGAAGCTCTTCGCCAAGCTGCTCATCTTCTGTTAGCGTTGCACCGCGTGCGATTGTACCTGCCAGGCAGGTTGACAGAACCTCCGTGCCGCTTCGTTTTATCAGCCGTTCCGGTGTGGCGCCGACAAAACAGTCTTTGCCGCTTTCAAACGCAAAAATATAACTTTGCGGCTGCTGTTCAAGCAGCCGTCCGACCACAGCATCAGGTGAAAAAGCACTACTGCCGTACAGGCGTAGCTCCCTGGCAGTCACCACTTTTTCAATGACACCTGAACGCACTTCCTGAGCCAGCTTCGCAACGGATTCTTTCCAGTGGCCTGGCGCAATTTCATCGGTATATACATGAGCAGGAAAAGAAACAGAAGGCTGCGCATCGAGACTTCTGAAAAGAGTTTCCTGATCTCCAATAACTTTTTCATACAGACTGTCTGCATCAGTTGTCTGATCGACCATCACATTTATCGTCAAATAAAAACTGTCTTTAAAACGCGTGAGCAGGAAGGTAGGGACAGTTAACTTCGTATGTTCAAAAGCACTCCACAGCTTTGTCACCGGCTTCAATGGATCGAATGAAAAACCGCCGATCAGCAGCGGGCCGGTCCCTTCCGCATCCGTATCTTCATCAAAAACAGCAGCTTCAATCAGCTGTTTCCATTCATTTTCAGCTTCCTTAAAACGATGTTCCGGAGAAGGGCGGACAACATGGGATTCACCTGCCCCGCTGAGAACAAGTTCTCTGGATGGATCTGACCAGAATGACCGTTCACCGGTAAAAACTGATTGGCCGGCTGCAAAAAAAGCAAGGGGATCTACCGGCTGTTCCGTTTCAAGGCTATAACTGACAAGAACAGGCCTCTGCAGCCTTCTGGCCCTCTCGGCGCCGAAAGTGATTTTGCTGTGCAGAGCTTCGTGCTGAATCGTAATCATATTCGTTCCCCCCCTGAATTTGCCCGGCAGCGACAGTGTTCTGTTTGCTTCCATCGGCACAATAGTTTAATCTCTGTAAAACAGTTGAAAACGTTTTTGACACTTCTATTAAGATACACCTCAATCCCTTTTACTGTCAATATTCATACGCGTTCCAGAGCTCCCCATCTACAGGCCGGCTGCAGGGGACAAGCTCTTATGTATAGTTCCCGGCGTTTCCCCGGGGAATTTCAGTTATTTCCTATTATAATACCATTCCCCCGCTTCATGAGGGTGAAACGCTTCCAATATTTTAAAAAAGATTGACACATCGGCACGGTTTTTCTACACTTAATTGTGAAAGATTGACGAAATTTGTAAGGAGAGAAGTTTATGCAGCCCACTGTTGAAAACACTCAGAAAGAGGCTTTAGCTCCAAAGAAGGGCTGGAGGGTATGGTGGAACCTGCTTCGTCCCCATACGCTGACAGCATCCTTTGTGCCCGTTTTTCTGGGTACAGCGATCGCTGTACAGGATGGCCCTATAGATTTTCAATTGTTTTTCGCAATGTTTCTTGCCAGCATTTTGATCCAGTCTGCGACCAACATGTTCAATGAGTACTATGATTTCAAGCGCGGACTTGATAACCATGAATCGGTGGGTATCGGCGGAGCAATTGTCCGGGAAGGCGTTTCTGCATCAACCGTCCTGAACCTGGCACTGGGCTTCTTCGCCGGGGCAATCGCTCTGGGAGTTTACATTTGTATGGCGACAACCTGGTGGCTTGCTGTAATCGGGCTCGTTTCCATGTCAGTCGGATACTTTTATACCGGCGGCCCATACCCGATTGCATACACACCGTTTGGCGAACTCGCTTCAGGCATTTTTATGGGCTACGGAATCATTTTAATTTCTTTTTATGTCCAAACCGGCACCGTCACCGCCGAGAGCGTTCTCATTGCCACGCCAATTGCGATTCTGGTCGGAGGCATATTGATGGCGAACAACATCCGCGACCATGACGGTGATAAGCAAAACGGCCGCAAAACGCTCGCCATCCTGCTTGGCCAGCAACAGGCAGTCCGTTTTTTGGCAGGCATGTTCATTGTTTCTTACGCATGGATCGCCATCCTTGTTGCAGCCGGTGTGCTTACCCCATGGGCTTTGCTCATCTTTATCAGCTCTGCCAAAGCGAGGGATGCTATTAAAGGATTTAAAAACAAAAAGAAACCGGTCGAGATGATGCCTGGAATGAAGGCAACCGCCCAGACCAACACATTTTTCGGCTTTTTGCTGACACTTGGAATCCTTTTCAGCTACATGTCATAACAACACGGTTGGATTTACCAGCCGTGTTTTTTTATTAACACACATTAAACTCAACCAAAACTGGAGGAATCAAACATGGATTATAAAAATACGATGCTTGAAGTTCTTGGAATTGAAAATGTTGAACTGACGAAAGATAAAGTTGTCATGACCATGCCGGTCGGTCCCAAAACCCATCAGCCACTCGGGCTGCTGCACGGCGGCGCTTCCGTCGCACTTGCAGAATCAGCGGCAAGTGTCGGAACCTATTTGAATATTGATCCGGATACCCAGGCTGCGGTCGGAATTGAAATCAATGCCAATCATATCCGCAGTAAAAAATCCGGTACTGTGACAGCAGTTGCCGTACCTCTTCACCGAGGGCGCAAAACAATGGTGTGGGACATCAAAATCACAGACGAAGAAGGAAATTTGATCTCAGTTTCCAGATGCACAACCGCAATTATCGGTTAATCCTTTCTAGTGCATGTTAAGTTGACTAAAATGTAACCTTTTTAAAACTGCCTGAATCGCCGGCCATGTGAGCCGCAGATGCACTTTCCAATGCGGAAAGAAATCTCTTTGGTGCGGAAAGCAAAAAATGTGGTCTTTTGGCCCTTCCGTCAAGCCCTGTATGAAAAGATAAAGCCCCTTATCAAAGAGGGGTTTTTCCATCCCTTCCGCTATTGTCCAGCATGATTTTGTCTTGCTGGACAATACTACACATATGAAACATTAGAAAGGGATGTGGTAGCTGATGCTCTCAGACAAACAGCTTCAGGGGCTGCGGCACCAATTGTCTGCACTAAAGCATGATGCTGAATCACTGCTCCGGGACAGCGATCATTACGGTCTCGATCGGGAAGCGAACAAATGGTCAATCGGTGAACTCGCCAACTATGATAACCACCCTGGCGATACCGGCACCGAATTGTACGAACGTGAAAAAGACATCGCATTGAACGACCTGACTGAAAAACAGTTGGAAGAAGCAAAAGATGCCTTGCAGCGCATGGAAGACGGAACTTATGGCATTTGTGAAATCTGCGGAAAAGAAATCCCCTACGAACGGCTTCAGGCAATTCCAACCGCCAGCCGATGCAAAGAACATGCAGAAGACCAAACTGTTGCCAGGCAGCGGCCTATAGAAGAGGGGGCGCTTGGCACACCGTTTTACTCCTATACAAATGAATCAGCTGATGACGGCAACTATTTTGATGCGGAAGACTCATTTCAGCGGGTTGGGATGTTTGGCACAAGTGAAACCCCGTCCGATTTTGTCGACCCGAACATGACCGATTATAACCAGATGTACATCGGCAGCGAGGATACAGTCGGTTTTACAGAATCACTCGAAAATTTCGTTTCAACCGATATAACCGGCAGCCAAATCAACATCGTGCCCACAAAACTGCATGAAAAATATGAAGATATATTGGATGCAGAAGAGCAGGAACTATACGACAGAATATATGACAATGATTGAACGGCCCCCCTGATGACACCAACATGTGTGTTGCGGGGGTTTTTATATTGGCGCAGCAAAGTGGATAGTTTGGGGCCTTTTGGAGCGAAAAGAGCCAGCTATACACGCAGGGATTTTAGAAAAAGGAGCAAATCGGCTGAAATGAATACATCTGGATTGCTTTTCCTTGTATGCAACGGCTATAGAAATCCCCGATATCATTTACTGGGCAGAGATTACTTTTAAATCAGCAGCTTTTTCATTTAAGATTTGAATTTTTCTTTTAAAACACATACTTTTTCTTCTAAATCCGGTTTTTCTTTTTCTGCCTGGCTGACACCCTCTTTGTCGTTCCACATGCTCAAGCACAGGGCTACCCTTTCCGATCGAGATACCAGCTTTTTCATTCAACATTTGAATTTTTCTTTTAAAACACATGCTTTTTCTTCTAAATCGCCGGTTTTTCTTTTTCTGCCTGGATAACATCCTCTTTAGCCGTTCCACATACGCAAGCACAGTGCTTATCCTTTCCGATCAAGACACCAGTTTTTTCTTCCAAAATTTGAAGTTATCTTTTAAAACTCATGTTTTTTCTTCCAAATCGCCGGTTTTTCTTTTTCCGCCTGGCTGACACCCCCTTATGTCGTCCCCACATGCGTAAGCCCATTGCCCACCCATCCGGTCGGGAAGAAAAAACGATTCACCGCCTAAAAGTTTTTATCAGACCACAAAAAACATTTAACGTTTTCCAGAGGATGTACGATATAAAGAATAAAGACTCAGTACTTTCTGAAAACAAAAGGGGAGCCTGCTATGGAAAACAATTTCGGTTTCAAGGAGTTAATGATCCAGGACCTTGAAAGAAAGAATAAGCTTGTCCTGATCGCCACCATCATTTCCGTAACACTTGCTTTGTTAGTTGATATCGCGCTCGGGCGCCCGCTGGCAACGATTCTTACCATCGGGATCGGGGGAGTGGTGTTTATAGGACTGCTTGCTTTTTTCATGAAAGTGAAGAAGTTTCCCGAGTTGCTGCCATACTTCACAATTGCAGGACTAGCGGCCATCACTTTTGCCATCATGTACAGCTCCGGATCCGTTCTTATGTTCATCCTTCCGTATTATTTGCTGGTGAATGCGGCGGTGTATAACAAAAAGCCGATCATATGGTTGGGGATTGCTCTAAGCGGCGTTCAAACCGTGGCTTTTTACCTGCTTTTTGGGCAAGGTCTCGCTCTGCAAGAAAAAGAGGCCGGCATCATTTTTCTATTGTTTGCTGTCGTGACAACCGGCTTTTTGTTCCAGTTCCAGGTGGGAAGCCGGCTTGCACATGATATGGAAAGCTGGCAGAACCAGACGCAGGAGCTTCTGGCCCGGATGCAAACCCAGCGGCAGGTACTCGAGCAGAATTCTGAAGTAATCGGCGGGAACATTGACCAGGTCCGAACCCAAAGTGAGGAGCAGCAGCATTCGCTGAACGAAATGAATATTGCCGTACAGGAAGTCTCTTCCGGCATGCAGTCGCAAAATGAACATGCTTCTGATATCACCCGGACAGCAGAAGAACTGAACAATATTGTCCAGTCCCTTGTAAAAGCTTCTGCAGCTCTTCAGGAACAGGCGTCAGATACAAACACCGTTTCAGAAGAAGGCAGGCAGCATGGCGAGAAGATGCTTGCAAAAATTCATGACTTCAAGCTGTCCATCACCAACATGTCTGAAACGATGAATATGCTCGCTGACAAAATTTCCGAATCTACAGGCTTTGTGAAAGATATCCAGCAAATCGCTTCCCAGACCAACCTGCTCGCGTTGAATGCATCGATTGAAGCGGCCCGGGCAGGCGAAAGCGGCCGGGGGTTTGCAGTGGTCGCCGATGAAATCAGAAAACTTTCCGAACTGACAGCGAACACCGCCAACCGGATCTCTGAAAACCTGTTTGCAGTTAATGATGTCACAAAAGAAACACAGACAATCATGATCCGTAATGCTGATCAAATGGAAGATAATGTGGAAACGGCTGAAGGCATGAAGCAATCTTTCATTACAATAAATAAATCGGTAGAGAACTTGAAGACGAGCGCCAGCCAGTTTTCCGACATCACCAACCGTATCCGTTCAACATCGACATCCATTGATACAGCGATTGTTGAATTTGCTGCAGTCCTGGAACAATCAACGGCTTCTCTCGAAGAAATTTCTGCCACACTGGATAACTACAGCACCCAGAACACAGAACTTGTCTCTTTCATCCAAAACACCGATGATGCAGTCGGCCACCTGCTTTCATTGTATAAAGATGATGTTTCGTGAAGGAGCTTCACCGGCCTGTTCAGCCATGAAGTGAGGACCGGCAAAAAAAGCAGCAGTGCAAAAAGTAAGAGGTTGGGACATAAGTGTTTCAGATAATATTAAACCCGAACGATTAGGTGAGATTTCAAGGAATCTTTCGCCTGACCGTTCGGGTCTTTATTTACTCTCTTTAATAAATCTTTTGATTTTGCATACTATTTTTAAGGCTTTGTTAAACGTTAGTGTTGATTTCCGTTGCAGGTACTCGCTTTCCGCGGGGCGGGCGGTGAGCCTCCTCATCGCTATCGCTCTTGCGGGGTCTCACCTGTCCCGCTAGTCCCGCAGGAGTCTCGCACCTTCCACTCCAATCAACTAGTGCAAAAAAACAACATTGAGCTTTAACAGAGCCTTTTTAAAACTAGTGGAATGGAGCGGAAGACACTCGACTCCTCGAAAATAAAAACCCATTTTCTTCGTGCGGTGTTATTTCAAAGAAGTTTTTTC
>JAENYN010000091.1 GCA_016841765.1 Guptibacillus hwajinpoensis | reverse complement strand
AAAAAGAAACCGGCTTTATCACATGCCGGTTTCCAAACACTATTGAGGATTATTTCCGAAAAAACGGTCTGATTTCCGTTTTTCCTTTTCATTCTTTTCGTCCCTGACCCTATAGGGATTTTCAACTTTCGAATCGGCAGGATCGAGATTCGTTTTGATGACGAGAGACGGGCTTTCTGATGCTTCCATAATCACCCTGTCATTAAGCTGATCAAAATCAGGGATGTCTCTGCGGCTGTTGTTTTTATCCATGACAGCACCTCCTATGCCTTATTTTTTCTTCAATCAAGAGAAATCTATACCTATTTAAAAGTTTTTGCAGGGTTCAGCCGGTTCGAATCGTCAAAGTAAATGGAAGGGCCGAAAGGGGGGAGACAATGTACAGTGACGAACAACTGATCAAATTGGTGCAATCCGGAAAAAGAACTTTTTTCAGGGACATTGTCTCCCGCTACGAACACAAAGTGCTTGCAGTTGCCTATAAAGTGACCGGCAACCGTAAAGATGCTGAAGATGTTGCACAGGAAGTGTTTATTCAGATTTACCGTTCATTAGGCTCATTCCGGTTTGAATCCAGTTTTTCAACGTGGATCTATCGCATTTCCATGAATAAGGCACTTGACTGGAAACGGAAACATTTCCGGGAGGCAACGGAACAGGATATCACTGTCAGCGAGAAAATCGTTCCGATACAGGAACTGCTCCCGGAGGATTTGCTTATCAAAAGAGCCGATCAGGAATTCATTCTTGAACGGATAAACTGCCTGCCGGAGAAATACCAGACGGTGTTAAAGCTTTATTACTTTGAGGACTTATCTTATCAGGATATCGCCGGGAACTTGGATATAGCCGTCAAGACAGTCGAATCCAGGCTTTACCGGGCAAAAGCTATGCTCCGCGAACAATTCAGGAAGGAGGGGCTCGGATGACAAGACATATTGATTCAGATACGCTCATTTTGCTTCAGCTCGGTGAATTGGAACCTGCTGCCGAAGCAGCTGTACTGGACCATTTGCAAACATGCTTGCAATGCCATGAGTTGAAACAGGACCTGGAAGAACTTCATGCAGCCTGGAACTCGCCTGCCGGAAAATGGGATGATGGACAATTCACTGAAATTGTCATGGCGTCATTGCCCGGCCTGTCAGCTGATGATGACCCTGGAACAGGCAAAGCAAGAAAACAACTTCCATCGAATAAAGCAACCTGGCTGAACCTCGGCCTCGCCGCTGCCGCCACCTTCCTCTTCATCTATTACGGATGGATGCAGGAATTCAGCAATTTGCCGACTTATATGATCGGTGCTCTCGACCAAACAACCGATTATATGCAGAACAGTTTTAATGAAGGTTTCAATGTATTCAAACAGTTCAACTGGAACAAAGTGATTGATTTGATCAAGTAAAAGGGGGAAATTTCCATGCAGCATAAATCGAAAGGGCTGACATTCTTTTTATCATTTGTCCCGGGGCTCGGCCATTTTTATCTCGGTTTGATGAACAGGGGTCTCCAAATCATGATTGCCTTTTTTTCCGTCATGTTTCTAAGTGATCTGTTTCACCTGTTCGGCTTTTTAATGCCTGTGATCTGGTTTTTCGGTTTATTCGATGCTCTGCAGCAGCACCGGCTCGTCACATCAGAAGGCGGGCATCCAGACCGTCCGTTTTTTGAATGGGAGCAGCTTCATGAACGAAAAGACTTGCTCGGATGGGGCTTGATTATCCTTGGCATTCTGCTGATTCTTGATAAGCTAACAGTATACTTTTTCCACATGCCGCTTTTCGTGATGATGCGAAATGCTCTTATCGGGGTGCTCCTCATCTTCCTTGGCTGGTACTTAATCAAGGGCAGGGGAGGCAGCAGCATCTCAAAGGTGGAAACAGAACATGAAGAAAACGACTCTGAAATTCCTGGATACCAGAATGAATCAGGAATCGAGCCTGAAAGCAGCGCGGAGGCAACAAATGTACCTGATGCCGATTGGAAAGAAGGGGAACTCAAATGAGGCACTGGAAAATCGGAACATTCACCGCCGGGATATTATTGATTACAATCGGAGTGATTTGGCTTGGCAGCCAGGTATGGAATATTCCGCTCGACCGGATTATCGGCAACGGCTGGCCGTTTCTCCTCATTTTGCTTGGTGCTGAAATCCTTTTTTTCCAGCTGTTTCGTAAAGATACGCCTGTCAAAATAGATTTCTTTAGTATCACTCTGCTCATCTTTCTCGGTTTTATCAGCGTTGGGGTATATACCATGCAAGCATCAGGCGTATTCACCGCCGTAAAAGGCATTGTGAGCGGGCCAGAATATTCCCGGGATATCAATGAATCCTTTAGTATCAATGATAAAATAGAGGAAATCCAGATTGACATTCCCAATGCAGAGCTTGTGTTGGCAGGTGAAGAGTCTGATGAAATGACGGTATCAGGAGCACTTGAAGCAAACGCTGAAAGCAGGGAAGAGGCAGATGCTGCTTTTGATAATGCCATCACGTTCACGACATCCGGAAATAAAGCTTATTTTAAAATAAAGCAGCCTAAAAAGTCCTCATTTTTGAACCTGGATCGCTTTCATGCAGATGTCAAGGTCCAACTTCCATCAGATGTATACACATCAATCAAAGTAACGAATGGTGATGTTTCTGCAGAAAACCTATCCGATGGTGCTGAAATCCAATTGGTTAATGGCGAAATCGAGGCTGCCGATATTATTCACGGTCTTGACACGAGTCTTACAAACGGAGATATCACGTTAAAAAACATAGAGGGTGAAGTGGAAGCCGAAGCCGTCAACGGCTCAATTGAAGCAGACCCGGGAACAGTGACCGGTAACTGGAACGTCCGTCTCACAAATGGTGACATCATCTTCAAACTTGCTGCATCCAATGATGTAACCGTTAAAGCTGCTGCAAAAAACGGGTCTGTTGAAGGGACAGCTGATTGGGTCCGGGCAAACCAGAAAGACAGCGCCCGTTATGAAAAAGAAGGCGGACTGACACTTGGAGATGGAGAGCATGTGATGGATTTATCAGTAGGCAACGGCGATGTAACAGTGGATATCAAATAGCAAAAAGAGGCTGGGACATAAGTATTTCGCTATTGTTAAACCCGAACGATTAGGTGAGATTTCAAGGAACCTTTCGCCTGACCGTTCGGGTCTTTATTTACTCTCTTTTTAATTTTGCAACCTATTTTTAAAAACT
>JAENYN010000039.1 GCA_016841765.1 Guptibacillus hwajinpoensis | reverse complement strand
GTGGTGCAAAGAAGACACTGTGAGTGCGACCGAAGGGAAGCAGGAACAGATGTCGCACTTGTGCCTATGGTGAAAGCGAGTACATGCAACGGAAATCAACACTAACGTTTAACAAAGCCTTTGTTTTAAACAGGGAAACAATTAACAAAGATCCAGATTTATCACCGCTATCAAAAAGGGGTCTGAAATACGGCCAACAAAAATAGGGCAAGCCTATCCGGATGAACTGTCTGCCTATCCAGGGAATATCGCAAAATTTCACTGTTCGGGCCGCTGTCCGGGAAAAAAGTACTAAACAATTTTATCCCGTAACCGAAAAAAGGGTAGATAACAATCTCCAAAATCTCCAAAAAATTTTCAAAAAAAGATAATAATATTACAAAAGTTTTACGAAGGTTGTTTATTTATCAATTAAATAATGGTATATTATTCACGATAAATGATACGGTCTAACATCAGATGTCTGATGTACGGTCCTTTAAAGGATCAGAAACGGATGATGGAGGAAATCAAATGAGCATAAAGTCAGACCATCGCCATCTTTATTTACAGGTCATCGATCGAATTAAACAGGATATTGAAAATGGAACATACAAGGAGAAGCAAAAATTGCCGTCTGAATTCGAACTGTCAAAACAGCTTGGGATCAGCCGGGCGACTTTGAGGGAAGCCCTCCGCATCCTTGAAGAGGAGGCGGTTGTCGTACGCCGCCATGGCGTAGGGACATTCGTCAATTCAAAACCCGCGTTTTCCGCCGGCATCGAGGAACTTTTCAGTGTGACGGAAATGATCAAGCGGGGCGGCCAGGAACCGGGAACGATTTTTTTGTCTTCGGATGTGAGGCCTTCAAACGATGAAGAATCCGCCAAGCTCAATATCGAAGCAAACAACGATGTTTTAACTGTCGAACGTGTCCGTACCGCGGACAAGCTGCCGGTCGTATATTGCCTGGATGTCATGCCGAAATCCCTGCTCCCGGATAACTACACCCACGATGAGGAGTCGCTGTTTGACATACTCGAGCATAAGGCCGGCCGTTACATCACCTATGCGGTCACGTATATCGAACCGCTCGGGTACCATGACCGGATTTCGCCAATCCTTGAATGTGAACCCGAAACATCACTGCTTGTACTCAAACAGGTACACTATGATGAGCATGACGAACCGGTCTTGTTTTCAATCAATTATTTCAGGGCCGACAAATTCAGCTTCCATGTACTTAGAAGACGAGTATAAAAGAAACCGCTTTCAATTGTGAGGAGTTCTGAAAGCGCAATATGAACCTTTAAGGGGGTGGGGCTGCGGAATCAGCATCACTTGTTACGGAAATATGTTTTTCTGAAACTTATTTTAAGGGGGAAATTCAATATGAAGAAAAGAAAGTTCGGAATGGCTATGTCCCTGGTACTGGCAGCGGGCACAATTCTCGGTGCCTGCGGATCTGGCGAAGAGGCTGAGAAAGAAGGCAACGGCGGTGGCGGTGAAGCGAAAGAAGATCAGTTCACTGTTGCGATGGTAACTGATGTCGGTGGTGTTGATGATAAGTCATTTAACCAGTCCGCATGGGAAGGCATGAAGGAATTTGGAAAAGAGAATGACATGGAAAAAGGGAAAGGCATCGATTATCTCCAATCCAAAAGTGATGCAGATTACAATACAAACATCAATAATTTGATCCGCCGCGATTTTGACCTTGTGTTCGGTGTCGGCTTCCTGATGGAAGAACCAATGAAAGAAATCGCTCCTCAGCGCCCAGAGGCAAAGCTTGCGATCATTGACGGAATCGTTGAAGAAGATAACGTTGCAAGCGTCATGTTCAAGGAACACGAAGGTTCTTTCCTGGCCGGTGTCACAGCGGCCCTTATGAGTGAGTCCGGCCAGATCGGTTTTGTCGGCGGCATGGAAATCCCGGTTATCGAGCGGTTTGAATCAGGATTTCTCGCTGGTGTTCAGGCTGTAGATCCTAATATTAAGGTGGATGCAGTATATACTGGCAAATTTGATGATGCTGCTCTAGGAAAGACAACTGCAAACAGGATGTATTCCTCCGGTGTGGATATTATCTTCCATGCGGCAGGTGCTACAGGCAATGGCGTATTCACTGAAGCAAAGGAACGCAAACAGAAAAATCCTGATGAAAACATTTGGGTGATCGGCGTTGACCGCGACCAGTATGAAGAAGGCGCTGTCGGCGATACGAACGTTACACTGACTTCCATGGTCAAAAAAGTAAACGTAGGTGTTAAAGACACTGCTGAAAAGACAATGAACGGAAACTTCCCGGGCGGAGAAGTCACATACTACGGCCTTGCCGAAGACGGTGTCGGACTAGCTGATTCCCGCGGTGCGATCCCTGAAGATGTCCTTTCAAAAGTTGACGAATACAAGCAAAGGATCATTGACGGTGAAATCACAGTTCCTGCAACCAAAAAGGAATTGGAGTCTTTCAAAGTAGAATAACACCCTTCCGGAAATTGAAGGCTAGTTTTTATAACTAGCCTTCGTTTTCGGGAAAAATCAACAAAGCTTTAAGGTTGATAGATGAAAAGCTTCAGTGGCTGAAGCTTTTCCTGTATTAATTTTGAGTTACTTCAAAGGGAGTGAACAAAGTGGAGTATGTTATTGAAATGCTGAATATCCGCAAGGAATTTGGCAGCTTCGTTGCAAACGATAATATAACGCTTCAGGTGAAAAAAGGTGAAATCCATGCACTGCTTGGAGAAAACGGCGCCGGAAAATCGACACTCATGAACGTGTTGTTCGGTCTGTATCAGCCGGAGGGCGGCGAAATCCGAGTCAAGGGCAAACCAGTGCAAATCACCGATCCGAACATCGCCAATGACCTTGGCATCGGCATGGTGCACCAGCACTTCATGCTCGTTGAAAATTTCACCGTCACAGAGAATATCATTCTCGGAAGCGAGCCGACAAAAGGCGGAGTTGTTGACATCAAAAAGGCATCGAAGGAAATCGCCGAACTCTCAAAAAACTATGGGCTTGAAGTGGATCCTGATGCGAAAATTTCCGAAATCTCCGTAGGCATGCAGCAGCGCGTTGAGATTTTAAAAACACTGTACAGAGGCGCGGACATTCTTATTTTGGATGAGCCGACAGCGACCCTTACGCCACAGGAAATCGTGGAACTTATCGGAATCATGAAACGGCTTGTAGCAGAAGGCAAATCCATCATTCTCATCACCCATAAATTGAAAGAAATTATGGAAGTCTGCGACCGGGTCACGGTCATCCGCAAAGGGAAAGGGATCGGAACGGTTGATGTGAGTGAGACGAACCCGAACCATCTCGCCAGCCTTATGGTGGGAAGGGACGTCGTTTTCAAAACGGAAAAAGGCGAATCCCACCCGGCAGAGGCCACTCTTGAGATTGAAGGGCTCAAGGTGAAAGACAGCCGCGGAGTCCTCAAAGTGAAAGGGCTCGACCTCAAAGTACGGAGAGGAGAAATCGTAGGGATTGCAGGTGTGGACGGCAACGGCCAATCCGAGCTCATTGAAGCCATAACCGGATTACGGAAAACGGAATCCGGCAAAGTGCTCGTGGACGGAAAAGACATCACAAATCACAGGCCTCGGAAAGTAACGGAAGCCGGTGTCGGCCATATCCCGCAGGACCGCCATAAACATGGGCTTGTGCTTGATTATCCGATCGGGGCAAACATGGTCCTGCAAACCTATTATCAAAAACCCTTTTCTAAAAATAAAATCCTTAACTATAAAGCGATTTATGATAAGGCCCGGCAAATCATTGAAGAATTCGATGTCAGGACGCAGAGCGAATATGAACCGGCCCGGTCACTTTCCGGCGGGAACCAGCAAAAGGCAATCATCGGGCGCGAAGTGGACCGAGACCCGGACTTGCTCATTGCGGCCCAGCCAACGAGGGGGCTTGACGTCGGGGCGATCGAGTTCATCCATAGACGTCTGATCGAACAGCGCGATAACGGCAAAGCGGTTCTGCTCATCTCATTCGAGTTAGATGAAGTCATGAACGTAAGTGACAGGATCGCCGTCATTTACGAAGGGGAAATCGTGGATATCGTCGATCCGAAAGAAACAACAGAGCAGGAACTGGGCTTGCTGATGGCAGGCCATTCCAGGAAAGCGGGTGAAAAAGAAGATGTCTAATCGGCTTACGAATATACTTGTTCCGGCAATTGCCGTCATTCTCGGTTTACTTGTCGGAGGTCTGATCATGCTGGTCAGCGGCTATAATCCAATTGCAGGATATGGTGCATTATGGAACGGGATTTTCGGTGATATTTATTTCATGGGAGAAACCATCCGGCAGATAACGCCTTATATACTGGCCGGCCTTGCTGTTGCTTTTGCATTCAGGACAGGTCTGTTCAATATCGGGGTTGAAGGGCAGCTTATTGTCGGCTGGTTTGCTGCCGCCTATGTCGGACTTGCTTTTGACCTTCCGAAAATCATCCATGTGCCGGCGGCAATGCTCGCTGCGGCAGTAGCAGGCGGCCTTTGGGCTTTCGTCCCGGGGATTTTGAAGGCAAAGTTCCGTGTCCATGAAGTCATTGTCACCATCATGATGAATTATGTCGCACTCCATACGACCAATGCGCTCATCAGGCAAATTTCTGACGGCGGCGACAGAATGGATAAAATCCATGAATCAGCATCGTTACGCTCTGCGTTCCTTGAAAATATAACCGATTATTCGAGGCTTCATACCGGAATCTTTGTCGCACTACTGTCCGTCCTTGTTATGTGGTTCATTCTTGAAAAAACGACAACCGGTTTCGAGCTGAAATCAGTCGGTTTCAACCAGCATGCATCTGAGTATGCAGGAATGAATGTCAATCGCAACATCGTACTTTCCATGGTCATTTCCGGGGCATTCGCCGGTCTTGGCGGTGCGATGGAAGCACTTGGCACGTTTGAATACGTCTCTGTCAAGGGCGGATTCACAGGTGTCGGTTTTGACGGCATCGCCGTAGCCCTATTAGGTGCAAACACACCCCTTGGTGTCATATTCGGCGCTGTTTTGTTCGGGTCGTTGAAGTATGGATCTCTGAATATGCCGAATGAAGCCGGCATTCCTACCGAAATTGTCTCGATCGTTATCGCCATTATTATTTTCTTTGTCGCTTCAAGTTACGTAATCAGACTCTTTCTTGAGCGAATAAGCAAGTCAAAGGAGGTGAAGTAAGATGAGCATTATGGAAATACTGGCATTCATCGTACCGTCTGCTATTTTTTACGCGGCTCCTCTTATTTTCACTGCCCTTGGCGGCGTATTCAGTGAACGTTCCGGTGTCGTTAACATCGGACTGGAAGGCCTTATGGTCATGGGTGCTTTTATCGGCATCATTTCGAACCTGTTCCTTGTCGATATTTTCGGAGCTGCCACACCGTGGGTCGCTCTTTTAGTCGCGATGGCCGTTTCGGCAATTTTCGCCCTGCTCCATGCGGTCGCATCGATTTCATTCAGGGCCGACCAGGTTGTTTCGGGTGTTGCTATCAACTTCCTTGCTGTCGGGCTTTCCCTGTTTCTTGTTAAGAAAATTTTCGAAGGACGCGGCCAGACGCCAATGATTCAAGAGCGCTTTATAAGGTTTGATGTGCCGTTATTGGCTGATATCCCGATCCTTGGGCCACTGTTTTTCAAAAATGAGTACTGGACATCCTATATGGCGATCCTGTTTGCGTTCATTGTCTGGTTCATCATCTTCAAGACACCTTTTGGCGTACGCTTACGGGCAGTCGGCGAACATCCGATGGCGGCAGATACAATGGGGATCAACGTCAAAAAAATGCGTTATATTGCCGTGATGCTTAGTGGTGCCTTGGCAGGCATCGGCGGTGCGGTATATTCTCAGTCCATCTCGCTTGATTTCAGCCATTCCACAATCAACGGACAGGGCTTTATGGCTCTCGCTGCGATGATTTTCGGAAAATGGCACCCGCTCGGAGCGCTTGGTGCCGCGCTGTTTTTCGGCTTTGCCCAGAGCCTGAGCATCATCGGCACAAGCTTGCCATATATTAAGGAAGTGCCGTCTGTATTCCTGCTTATCTTGCCTTATGTCCTCACCATTCTTGCACTTGCCGGTTTCATCGGCAGGGCAGATGCACCAAAATCTCTAGGCACCCCTTATATAAAAGGGAAACGTTAAGTAAAGAGCCTGGGACATAAGTATTTCAGCTAATGATAAACCCGAACGATTAGGTAAGATTTCAATGAATCTTGCGCCTGACCGTTCGGGTTTTTATTGTTAAGGAAATGATTAAATTTTTGCGTTGTGGATAAAAAGCGGGAAGGGAGTCATCCAGCTACAGGCGCCAGCGGCTATCGTCATAAGCGGTGATCCCCTCCGGAAGGAAAGGTCACCTTCCTGCGGGTACCCCCGCTTATGCGTACGCCGCTAAGCGGGCGCCCTGCGCTTTTGTTCATCCAGCTACAGGCGCCAGCGGCTATCGTCATAAGCGGTGATCCCCTCCGGAAGGAAAGATCACCTTCCTGCGGGTACCCCCGCTTATGCGTACGCCGCTAAGCGGACGCCCTGCGCTTTTGTTCATCCAGCTACAGGCGCCAGCGGCTATCGTCATAAGGGGTGATCCCCTCCGGAAGGAAAGATCACCTTCCTGCGGGTACCCCCGCTTATGCGTACGCCGCTAAGCGGACGCCCTGCGCTTTTGTTCTTTACTCTCTTCAATAAATCTCTTGATTTTGCATACGAATTTCAAAAACGAGTGGAATGGAGCGGAAGACACTCGACTTCTACGGGAAATAGAGGAAAGGCTGAGACCCCGCAGGCGCAGCTTCCTTTCCGTGGAAAGCGAGTATCTGCAGCGCAATGGAATGAACTTGTTTTTTCAGCTTACCTGATTATGAGTAAACAGTATGACGTTCAATAGATATTGTTCGTCTCTAAACATGACTTATTTAGTTATGTCCCAACCCCTTTCATGTATTATAAAATAATTATGTAACCTTGAAGAGTGCTATTTTTAATGGAAATTAGAAAATAGTTGGCTTTGTAACCAAAAATTTGTTGGGGAAAATAAAAATAAAGGTTATTTCTTGTAGATTTTTTCCCAGTATAGGAAAATATAATCTATACATACGTATAAATTGAGAGGCATCTTCAGAATGATATGATGTATCTCTTTGCGTAAAGGAGGGCAATACATGAAAAAAATAACGCACGTCAAAGAGGAAGCAGCCGGGATACGGCTCCATTCTGTGAAAACGAACAAATATAAAACGAATACGATTGTCGTTAAAATGAAGGCGCCTTTGAACGGGCAGGACGCAACAATGAGGGCGCTCTTGCCGTTTGTGCTCCAAAGCGGAACGGAAACTTATCCGACAAGCACAAAAATCAGGAGCCGCCTTGACGATTTATACGGTGCAACGCTTTCTGTCGATTTGTCAAAGAAAGGGGATTACCATATCATCTCCTTCCGCATGGAAGTGGCAAACGGTGAATACCTGCAGGAAAACACGCCATTGCTTGACCAGGCTCTGGAACTGCTTGGTGAAATCATGTTAAAGCCGGCCCTTGAAAATGGTGCATTTGCTGCTGATATCGTCAGTAAGGAGAAGCGCGCCCTGAAGCAGCGCCTCCAGTCAATGAAGGATGATAAAATGCGGTATGCCAGCATCCGCCTCATTGAGGAGATGTGCAAAAACGAGCCCTACGGGACCTCTGCTTACGGCAGCGAAAATGATGTTGACGGCATATCCCCGGAAAATTTATATGACTATTACCAACAATGCCTGAATGAAAATGAAATCGACATTTACCTTGTCGGCAATACGGAAATGGACCGGCTGAAAACACTTGTTTCCCGTTATTTCCAGTTTGGGAACCGAAGCGGCAGCGGACAGGCGGGAAATGCCGCGGCCGATGATGCCGTGAAGGCACCGCCGGAACCAAAAGAGGTCATTGACCGTGAACCCGTCAATCAGGGCAAGCTGAACATGGGGTTCCGCACCTACACAACTTACACGGATGACGATTACTTTGCTTTGCAGGTGTTCAACGGCATATTCGGCGGATTTTCCCATTCAAAACTGTTTATTAACGTCAGGGAAAAGGCCAGCCTCGCCTATTATGCGGCCTCCCGCCTGGAAAGCCACAAAGGGTTCCTCCTTGTCATGTCAGGAATAGAGTTTGAAAATTATGATCAGGCCGTCACCATCATAAAAAAACAAATGGAATTGATGAAGCAGGGTGAATTTACTGATGGTGACATCAGCCAGACTAAAGCAGTCATCAGAAACCAGCTCCTTGAAACGGCCGACAGCGCCGGCGGCTTGATCGAAGTCTTATACCATGAAATTGTGGGCGGAAAAGGCAGGCCTTTCGAGGAGTGGCTGGAAGGCGTGGAAAAGGTCACCCGAGAAGACATCAGCCGGGTCGCCGGAAAAGTTGAGCTCGATACAGTATATTTTCTTACGGGAACGGAGGGGGAATGACGTTGGAAAAGCTCGAATATACCCAATTAAAAGAAGAGTTGATTCATGAAGTCCTGGACAATGGCCTTGAAGTCTATATCTTGCCGAAAAAGGACATGAACAAAACATTTGCGACATTTACGACACGTTACGGATCGATCGATAACCATTTCACCCCTTTGAACGGCAAGGAGCCAATTAAGGTTCCGGACGGGATTGCCCACTTTCTTGAGCATAAATTGTTCGAAAGTGAAGAGGGGGATGTTTTCCAGGATTTCAGTAAACAGGGGGCCTCGGCGAACGCCTTCACTTCGTTTACAAGAACGGCTTACCTGTTTTCAAGCACTTCCAATGTGGAAAAGAATCTGGAAACGTTGATTGATTTTGTGCAGGACCCTTATTTCACAGAAGAGTCGGTTGAAAAAGAAAAAGGGATTATCGGGCAGGAGATCAAAATGTATGAAGACAACCCTGATTGGCGTGTGTATTTCGGCACAATCGAAAATCTGTTCGCCGCCCATCCGGTCAAGATAGACATCGCCGGGACGGTGGAATCAATCTCAAATATAACAAAAGATCTCCTTTATACGTGCTATCATACGTTTTATCATCCCGGCAACATGCTCCTTTTTGTTGCCGGTCCGGTAAATCCTGAAGAAGTGATGGAACTTATCCGGAACAATCAGGACGGAAAAGAATTCCCGCCTCCTGAACCGATTTCCCGCTATTTTGATGATGAACCGGAACAAGCCGACCAGCGGGAACGGATCATTGAAATGCCGGTTCAGACACCGAAGGTCCTATTCGGCGTGAAAACGAAGAATCCGGGCCGCAGCGGCACTGACCTCCTGAAGCATGAATTGTCGATCGGTCTTTTGCTTGATTATTTATTCGGCAAAAGTTCCAAAAACTATGAACAATTGTATAACGACGGGTTGATTGATGATACTTTTTCCTTTAATTATTCGGAAGAATCCGGATTCGGGTTTGCCGTAGTCGGCGGTGATTCAGCTGAACCCGAGAAGCTGTCCCAAAAAATCGAGGGGTACTTCCGGGACTTCCGTGCAGACCCGCTGACAAACGAAGCGCTCGAACGGACAAAGAAAAAGAAAATCGGATCTTTCTTACGATCGTTAAATTCACTGGAGTTCATCGCCAACCAATTTACAAGGTATCAGTTCAATGGCATGAATTTGTTTGAAGTGATTCCGGTTCTCGAATCGCTGACAGCGGAAGATATCAATCGGGCGGCTGACGATTTCATCGGCGAAAACCGTTTTACCACATGCATCGTTAAAGCGCCGAGTTGATTTTAGCATGAAACTTTCAATGTCCGGGACCAACATGCAGGGGATGGTAGAATGATGAAAACGGCACTTGTAACCGGGGCCAGCGGCGGCATCGGTAAAGCCGCTGCCCTCAAGCTGATGGAAAATGGCTATTCTGTTTATTTGCATTACAATAACAATCCCGATCCAATCGAAGAATTGACCGGCACTGCCCGGATGCTCGGCGTGGAAGCATACCCTGTCCGGGCGGACTTGTCCCGGCCCGGCGGCGCAAATCATCTGCTGACATCCCTGTTGCATGATATCGATGTGATGATTTATGCCGGAGGGAAGAGCGTCACCGGCCTTGTGGGTGATACCGGAGATGAAGCTGTCGAAGAATTGACGAGGCTCCATCTGGAAAGCCTGTTCATCATTTCGCGTGCCCTCATTCCCGGTATGCTGAGAAAACAGCATGGCAGGATCATTGTCGTCTCATCGATTTGGGGATTGACAGGAGCGTCCTTTGAAGTTCTTTATTCAATGGTCAAGGGCGGGCAAAACGCGTTCGTAAAGGCGCTGGCAAAAGAAACGGCGGCAAACGGCATCACGGTGAATGCTGTTGCGCCTGGAGTTGTTGATACAGAAATGATGAAAGGATACAGTGAAGAAGACCTTTCTCACCTTCGTGAAGAAATCCCGATGCGAAGATTTGCCCGGCCAGAAGAAATTGCTGATTCCATCATGTTTTTGGCGTCAGAAAAAAGTGCATATGTCAGCGGACAAGTGTTATCCGTCAACGGGGCATGGCATTGTTGATTTTTCATGCATATTTCCTTCAAAAAGGTACAAACTAGCATCGAACATACCTTAAGGAGGGAATATCATGTCAGTACTTGATAACTGGGAACAGTGGAAACATTTCTTGGGAGACAGGCTTGGCCAGGCAGAACAGGAAGGAATCAATGAGAACACAGTCACCGATCTTGCTTATCAAATCGGCGACTATCTTGCCAGGCAAGTAGAACCGAAAAATGAGCAGGAAAAAGTCCTTGCAGATCTTTGGAATGTTGCATCCCCGGAAGAACAGCATGCCATCGCCAATATGATGGTAAAGCTTGTCGAACAGGAGAAGTAAACACAGAAGCGCTCCTTTATTTAAAGTTATATACCGTCAGCGAAGTGCCAGGCATTAGTGCCTGGCACTCATTTGTATGCAGAGGGGGAAATGCAACGGTTCGGTTTTTAAAGGTATAATTATTTTTGTTCCTATTCCTTCTCTCCCTTTTCTTACTTGGAAAAATTAGATATGATAGTTTTAGGTTATCTTTCATGGTCATTACATACACATCATTTATATGAAAGTAAATGATGGAGAGGAGAGGAACCATGTCTAAAAAAGAATGGTATCTTGAATATGAAATCCATATTAATCGGCCGGGCCTGCTCGGTGATATTTCGTCATTGCTTGGAATGCTTTCCATAAATATCCTGACAATCAATGGAGTAAATGACAGCCGGCGCGGCATGCTGCTTCTCTGTGAACGAGACGAACAAGTCGAACGGCTGGAATCGATTTTACAGACGATGGATAATATCACGGTTACGAAGCTGAGGCGCCCCAAGCTGCGGGATGTCCTTGCAGTGAGGCACGGACGGTATATTCAGCGGGATGCCGATGATAAAAAGACATTCCGGTTTGTCCGTGACGAACTCGGTCTCCTTGTCGATTTCCTGGCGGAGCTTTTCAAGCAAAAAGGCCATAAATTGATCGGCATCCGAGGCATGCCGAGAGTCGGGAAGACGGAATCCATCGTTGCAGGTGCCGTTTGTGCCAACAAAAAATGGCTGTTCGTATCTTCGACCTTGCTGAAGCAAACAGTCCGCAGTTCGCTTTTGCATGATGAATACAGTGAAGATAACATTTTTATCATTGATGGTGTCGTTTCAACGAAGCGCGCATCGGAAAAGCACTGGCAGCTCGTCCGTGAAATCATGCGGATGCCGGCCGTCAAGGTGATTGAACATCCGGATATTTTTGTGCGGGAATCGGAATACAAGCTGGAAGATTTTGATTATATCATTGAGCTGCGGAATGATCCGGAAGAGGAAATAAAATATGAGGTTATGGATGAAAGCCCGCTGGCAGCGGACTCGGGTTTCTCCATGTTCGATTTCTAAATAGTGGAAGGTGTTTTTATTGACTGAATTAGGGCAACGGCTCAAAGAAGCGAGAGAAGAAAAAGGCCTGTCCCTCGAAAGCCTCCAGGAACATACCAAGATCCAAAAACGTTACCTGGCCGCAATCGAGGAAGGGAACTATGATATCATGCCAGGCAAGTTTTATACACGGGCATTCATTAAACAATACGCTGAAGCTGTCGGGCTGCACTCGGATAAGATTTTTGACGAATATAAAGACGACATCCCTGCACCGAGTGCAACTGAAATGGCGCCACAGCTTTCCAGGGTGCAGACGAGTAAAAAAGCTGCGCCTTCCAGACGGCGGAAAAGTACAGCAAGCATTTTGCCGATGATCGTGACGATCACGTTGATTGTATTGCTTATTGGAGCCCTGTGGATCTTCTTTCAGGGGCGCGTGACGGATGAAACAGATTCTGCCGGCAGCAATCAGGAAACCTCGGTCGAAAAGGAAGTTGGGGAAGAGGTGCCGGAAGAAACGGATGGTGGTAAAGGAGAAAACGGCAGCGGATCAGGTTCCGATGAAGATCAGAAACAGGAACCTGCCGAAGAAAAGGCGCCGGCGCAAGAGCTTGTCAAGACAGAACAAAAAGGGAAGCGTTCCACATATGAGTTGAAAAATGCCGATCAATTTGTCCTTTATTTCACTTCGCCTGGAGAAAGCTATCTGCGGGTCCGAAATGATAAAGGAAAGGTTTTCTTTGACGGATCGGTGTCAAAGGACAAGCCTCTTGAGCTCGATGTCAGCGGCGAATCGTCAGTCGAACTGAATATCGGGCGGGCCTATGAGCTTGATGTCAAGATAAACGGGGAAGCGTTCACCTATCCGAATGATCCCCGCAAAACGATACATCAATACGTGACAATTAACAAAACAGCAGATACTGCACAGTAAATGGAAGGGTCATCGATTTGATGGCTCTCGTTTACTTTTCATTCCAACAATTACTGACAATATAGGAGGACAGACAAATGAATATTCCTAATCGAATTACGGTTTCCAGAATCATGCTTATCCCGCTTTTCCTCATTATCATGCTTGTTCCTTTTGGGTGGGGGGAGGTCACTTTGCTCGGAGCGACCATGCCGGCAGAACACCTTGTCGGCGCTCTCATTTTCATTTTTGCCGCTTCCACCGATTGGGTTGACGGCCATTATGCCCGTAAACATAACCTTGTCACCAACCTGGGGAAATTCCTGGACCCCCTTGCCGATAAACTGCTTGTTACCGCGGCGCTGCTTGTACTGGTGGAAATGCAGTTTGTGCCGTCCTGGATGGCGTTTATCATTATATTCCGGGAATTTGCAGTTACCGGGCTGCGCCTTGTCGCTGCCAGTGAGGGGGAAGTCCTTGCTGCTGCCCAGATGGGGAAAATCAAGATGTGGGCACAAATTATCGCAATTTCGGCACTTTTACTCCATAATATCGGCTTTGCAGCAATCGGATTCCCATTTGCCCAAATTGCGCTCTGGGTCGCTATCATTTTTACCATTCTTTCCGGTTGGGACTATTTTGCTAAGAACAAACAAATTCTATTGTCGTCAAAATAAAGATATCCCCTGGACCCTGCTGTAAAAGACCCGTACTTGTGCGCAAGCCTGCACTCTATATCATGACAGGGGGAGATAGTCGATGAATGCTGAAATCATTGCAGTCGGTTCCGAGCTCCTTCTCGGACAAATCTGCAACACTAACGCCCAGTTCCTGTCCCGCCGTTTAGCCGAGATGGGGATCAACGTGTTCTATCATACGGTGGCAGGCGATAATGCTGAAAGGCTGCGGGCGGTGATCAGCCGCGCAGCCGAACGTTCTGATACGATTATTCTGACAGGCGGACTCGGCCCGACCAAGGATGATCTGACCAAAGATGTCGTTGCGGAAGTGATCGGGCAAAGGCTGACACTTGACAGTGAAGCAATGGGACGAATCAAAGAGTATTACCGTAAAACAGGCAAGACCATGACGCCGAACAATGAAAAACAGGCACTTGTTTTTGAAAAAGGAACTGTTTTCCCAAATGATAACGGCATGGCACCGGGCATGGCCGCAGAAACAGGCGGCAAGCTGTTCCTTCTGCTGCCCGGCCCGCCCCGGGAGCTAACACCGATGTTCGATCGCTATGCAGCCCCTTTTTTACACAGCAAGCTTGATGGCACGGAAAAGATTGAATCCACAGTACTCCGTTTTTTCGGTATCGGAGAATCCAGCCTGGAAACGGAAATTGAAGATTTGATTGATGCCCAGAGCAATCCGACCATTGCTCCACTGGCTGCAGAAGGGGAAGTGACACTGCGGCTGACCGCAAAGCACGCCAGCCTTGATGAAGCGAGAAAAATGAACGGGTCGCTCAAGGAAGATATTCTGGGGCGAGTCGGCGACTACTATTACGGGGACGATCGTGCATCTCTCGCTCAAGTTGCCTTCTCGCTTCTACTGGAAAAGAACATGACGGTTTCTGCAGCGGAAAGCCTGACAGGCGGCATGTTCACAGGTGCCCTGACCGATTATCCCGGAGCCTCGAAGGCAGTTGCCGGCGGCATTGTCGCCTATAACAACAAACTGAAAGAAAAGCTGCTGGACGTACCATTTGGTGTCCTGGAAACCGATGGGGCAGTGAGTGAATCATGTGCTGCATCAATGGCGGAAAATGTCCGTTTGATTCTGGGATCTGATATCGGAGTCAGTTTCACCGGGAATGCCGGTCCATCCGGCAGTGAAGGGAAACCGGCAGGCCTCGTCTATGTCGGAGTTGCCTGCAATGGACGGCCAGCCGTTGTCCATAAGTTGAATTTGGCCGGAACGAGAGATATGATCAGGTCCCGGACTGTGAAACACGGCCTGTTCGAACTGATTCAGGAATTGAAAAAACTGTAACGGTTTTATTATGTGCAGGCGGACACCGCCAGCAGGCTGCCGATCCGATCTTTTGGGCAATCCGCCAAAGATCAACCAAAATGAAAAAAGCGGGTTTCCTTGATGAAAAAACTGTTTTGCCTGGGGAAATCCCATTTTTCCTTATAGGGAAAACGCCGAAAAAATATCGAATAAATGTTCGCCTTTTCTCTTGGCAAATGATAAAAAAAAGGGTAGAATAGTAATAGTTACAATATGAGGAGGAAATAATTTGAGCGATCGAAAAGCAGCCTTAGATATGGCTTTAAGACAAATAGAGAAACAATTCGGCAAAGGTTCCATCATGAAGTTGGGAGAACAGACCGAACGGAGGGTCTCCACGATCTCAAGCGGCTCCCTTGCCCTGGATGTGGCACTTGGAGTAGGCGGATACCCGCGCGGGCGCGTCATTGAAATATACGGACCGGAATCCTCCGGTAAAACGACAGTTGCACTTCATGCCCTGGCTGAAGTCCAGCAAACAGGCGGCCAGGCTGCATTCATTGATGCAGAGCATGCGCTTGATCCTGTATATGCCCAGAAACTTGGCGTCAACATTGACGAACTTTTGCTTTCACAGCCGGATACCGGCGAACAGGCGCTGGAAATCGCAGAAGCGCTTGTAAGAAGTGGAGCGGTTGATATCCTTGTCATCGACTCGGTAGCAGCACTCGTGCCAAAAGCAGAGATTGAAGGTGAAATGGGCGATTCGCATGTCGGTTTGCAGGCCCGCCTGATGTCACAGGCGCTGCGTAAACTTTCCGGTGCAATCAGCAAGTCCAATACCATCGCCATCTTCATTAACCAGATTCGTGAAAAAGTCGGTGTCATGTTCGGAAATCCGGAAACGACTCCTGGCGGACGTGCACTTAAATTCTATTCTTCCGTACGGCTTGAAGTCCGCCGTGCCGAAACGCTGAAACAGGGCAATGACATGGTCGGCAACAAAGCGAAGATCAAAGTTGTCAAAAATAAAGTTGCACCTCCTTTCAAAACGGCTGAAGTGGATATCATGTACGGGGAAGGGATTTCCAAAGAGGGAGAAATCCTGGATATCGCTTCCGATCTGGATATTGTCCAGAAAAGCGGCGCATGGTATTCATATAATGAAGAGCGCCTTGGACAGGGACGCGAAAATGCGAAAGTGTTCCTTAAAGAGAATCCGGATACCCGTCTCGCCATCCAGAAGCAGGTCCGTGAGTACCATGGGCTTGATAATTCTGCAAGTGCAGAAGCGAAAGAAGAAGACGGTCAGGAAGAACTTAACTTATAGAAATGAAAAAGCACAGTTTCCGCTGTGCTTTTTTCTAATCTTCAATGCTTACAGCAAACCTGCTCACATTGTACGGGGAGAATCCCATTTTCCATGCTGTCCAGTTAACGGCAATTGAGATGAGAGATGAGCTCCACGGAAGGAAAGGGCACCTTCCTGCGGATGCCCTCGCTTATGCGTACGCCGCTTAGCAGGCGACCTTCGCATTTCATTTGTCCAGCTGCGGTCGCCAGCGGCTATCGTCATAAGCGGTGGCCTCCTCCGGAAGGAAAGATCACCTTCCTGCGGATGCCCTCGCTTATGCGTACGCCGCTTAGCAGGCGACCTTCGCATTTCATAGCTTGACATTGGAAAAACCCGCCTATACAATTAGATTGTGTTCTTTCTTTTTTATCCTTAACAGTTTGGCGTGTTTCTCTGTATAACTTGATTTTATAGGGATTCTGACTGCCATGTATTTGCCGACAAAAGACAAAGAATGAAACCAAGTTAATAGCAAGGGGAGGTGAAATTATGGATTTTACCACAGCCATCATCTCCATTTTGCTTGCCATTATCGTCGGTGCAGTTGTTGGTTACTTCGTTCGAAAGACCTTTGCTGAAGCGAAGATTTCAAGCGCCGAACATGCAGCCCAGCAAATCATTGAAGATGGGAAGCGCGAAGCAGATGCATCCAAGAAAGAGGCGCTTCTTGAAGCGAAGGATGAAATTCACAAGTTCCGTACTGAATCGGAACGTGATATTCGGGAAAGAAGGAACGAACTACAAAAACAGGAAAATCGTTTAATGCACAAAGAGGAGAATTTGGACCGCAAAAGTGAAATGCTTGATAAGAAGGAGAGCATGCTTGAAAAGCGCGAAGATTCTCTGACGACACGACAACAACGAGTTGAAGAGTTGGAAAGCAAAGTGGAAGAAATGCTGGAACAGCAGCAGGTTGAACTGGAACGCATTTCCGGCTTATCCCGGGAAGATGCGAAGCAGCTTATCATCGACAGTGTCGAGAAAGAAGTCTCTCATGAAATGGCCGTCATGGTTAAAGAGAGTGAAGCAAGAGCGAAGGAAGAAGCGGATAAGAAAGCGAAAGACATTCTTTCACTTGCGATTCAGCGCTGTGCGGCTGATCATGTCGCCGAAACGACCGTGTCTGTCGTGAATTTGCCTAATGATGAAATGAAAGGACGTATCATTGGACGTGAAGGGCGGAACATCCGTACGCTGGAAACGTTGACAGGCATTGACCTGATCATTGATGATACACCTGAAGCAGTAATTTTATCAGGATTTGATCCGATTCGGAGAGAAACGGCCCGGCTTGCCCTTGAAAAGCTTGTCCAGGATGGAAGGATTCATCCGGCACGCATCGAGGAAATGGTGGATAAGTCACGCCGAGAGGTTGATGAATATATCCGCGAAGTCGGTGAACAGACGACATTCGAAGTTGGAGTGCACGGACTGCATCCTGATTTGATCAAAATTCTTGGCCGCTTGAAATTCCGTACAAGCTACGGGCAAAATGTACTCAAGCACTCGATGGAAGTCGCTTATCTATCCGGACTTATGGCAGCCGAACTTGGTGAAGACGAAACGCTCGCCAAACGAGCCGGCCTGCTGCACGATATCGGAAAAGCGATTGACCACGAAGTGGAAGGAAGCCATGTTGAAATTGGTGTGGAACTTGCAACCAAGTATAAAGAACATCCTGTAGTGATCAACAGTATCGCATCACACCATGGGGATACAGAGCCAACCTCCATCATTGCCGTTCTTGTGGCTGCAGCTGACGCATTGTCAGCGGCAAGACCAGGTGCACGCAGTGAAACGCTCGAAAACTATATTCGCCGTTTGGAGAAGCTTGAAGATATTTCAGAGTCGTTCGAGGGTGTTGAAAAATCGTTTGCCATCCAGGCAGGCCGTGAAATTCGCATTATGGTCAAACCTGATATGATTGATGACTTAGAGGCATATCGTCTGGCACGCGACATACGCAAGCAAATTGAAGATGAACTGGATTATCCGGGGCATATAAAAGTGACTGTCATTCGTGAAACAAGGGCAGTCGAATATGCGAAATAAAGCGGTGGCGACACCGCTTTATTTCTGTTTTGGAAAGTAAAAATTGCCAGCAAGGGAGTCGTTCGGCGAGGCTGCCAATTTCAAGAATATAGATAAGGGCAACTGCGCCACTGTCTTCGCCTAAAGGCTCGCCAATCGGCGAGTTTTCATTATGTTTTTACCCGCTGTTCGATTATTGAAACCATCTGCCGCAAGCATGCGCTTCGCTTTGACAATTGTGCTTTTTTTGTGCCAGACTATTTACCATAAGACAACCAGCGAGAAAGGAATCAGAGCTATGAAAATACTTTTTGTCGGTGATGTTGTAGGATCACCGGGCCGTAAAATGATAAGTGAGTACTTACCGAGATTAAAGAAGAAGTATCGGCCGCAGGTTACAATCGTCAATGGCGAAAATGCTGCTGGCGGCAGGGGGATCACTGAAAAAATATACAGGACGATTCTCGAGTCGGGTGCCCAGGCTGTCACGCTCGGAAATCATGCCTGGGATAACAAAGAAATCTTTGAATTTATCGAAGATGCCCCGAAGCTGGTGAGGCCGGCAAATTTTCCGGACGCACCCGGGAGAGGATCTACGATTCTGAATATGAACGGAACCACTGTAGGGGTTATTAATCTGCAGGGCCGGGCATTTTTGCCGCCGCTTGACTGCCCATTCCGAAAAATAGATGAAATGCTTGAAGAAATGGAAGGGAAGGCGGATATCATTTTTGTTGATTTCCATGCTGAAGCCACCAGTGAAAAGCTGGCGATGGGTTGGTATCTGGACGGCAGGGTAAGTGCAGTCGTGGGTACCCATACACATGTCCAGACGGCAGATAACCGCATACTGCCCAAAGGTACCGCATACATTAGTGATGTCGGGATGACAGGTCCGTATGACGGCATACTCGGGATGGAACGGGAAGCAGTCCTCACAAAATTTCTGACAAATTTGCCTGTTCGGTTTGAAGTGGATAAAGGAAGGGAACAGTTAAGCGCTGTCCTTATTGATATCAATGAAAAAACCGGCGCTTCGTCATCGATTAAACGGATCATGATCAATGAGGACTTCCCGTTCTTTGAGTAATACGCACAGTAAGGGCAGTCCGTTTTCCGCTGAGCGTTTCCCCCGGAAGGATAGGAAGCGGACTGCACCACGTTCCGGCGAAGGGGAATCCCCTTTGTGAAGTGCCGCTTGTTCGCACATTGCCAATCAGGTGTTTCGTGCTATTCTTATTTTTGAATTTTCGAAAAATAAAAGCAGGAATATGAGTTATGGTCGTGAATATATGTAAAAGGAGATTCATTTCTATTTTTCAAGGAGGTACCAGGAATGGAGATATTAAAAGTTTCAGCAAAGTCGAACCCTAACTCTGTAGCAGGAGCACTTGCAGGCGTTTTACGTGAACGGGGCGGTGCCGAAATCCAGGCAATTGGTGCTGGGGCGTTGAATCAAGCCGTCAAGGCAGTCGCAATAGCTCGGGGATTTGTCGCACCAAGTGGAGTGGACTTGATTTGTATCCCTGCTTTTACTGATATTTTAATTGACGGGGAAGAAAGAACAGCGATAAAGCTAATTGTTGAGCCCCGCTGATCATAAGCTAAAGAAGCCTGTTTGTCCCGATGGGGGCAAACGGGTTATTTTATGTTCAAAAGGTGGAATCGATCATGAAAATATTTGACGCACACTGTGATGTGTTATATAAAATGCGCTTTGATCCGGAAATAAGGTTCAAGGACAGCGGCAGCCTGCACACCAATCTTGCAAAAATGAAGAAATCGGATGCCTTTGTCCAGGTGTTCGCCATTTACATACCGGAGCAGGTGCCGTACAGCCAGAGGTTTTTGACAGCCCTCGAAATGGCCGATATCTTTCATTCCAATATCCTTGGGCTTTATCCTGAAATGAAAATGGTACAGTCCCGAAAAGATATCGAAGAGTTGCAGGAAGGGGAAATTGGTGCCGTACTTGCCCTTGAAGGCTGTGATGCCATCGGTGCCGACCCTGTCAAACTGAAAACGCTCCTGCGGCTCGGTGTTTCTTCAGTTGGTCTGACGTGGAACTTTGCCAATCATGTTGCGGATGGTATTTTGGAAAGCCGCGGTGCCGGATTATCGGCTTTTGGCTTTGAAACGGTCAATATGCTGAACGAGGCCCGCGTGTGGACAGATGTTTCTCATCTGTCGCTGAATGGTTTTTGGGACGTTATGGAAACGGCTGAATACCCGATTGCTTCCCATTCTAATGCGAAAGCGTTATGCAGCCATGTCCGCAATCTTGAAGATGACCAAATCAAAGCACTTATCAGCAAGAATGGCATGATCGGGATAACATTTGTCCCTGATTTCCTGAACGATGACGGAGACAGTGCCTCCATTGATGACGTTATACGCCATCTCGATTATATTTGTTCACTTGGGGGAGCGGATAACGTCGGATTCGGTTCGGATTATGACGGCATCAGCAGAACCCCCCGCCATCTTGAAGATTACAGACAATATAGCAAACTTGTTGAGCGGCTCATGAACTATTATTCGAAGGAACAAGTGGACAACTTCACCCATAAAAATTTCATTAACCATTTTCCGCGGTGAAGCATGTAATGAATCTTGCATTTTTTGTCGATAATAAAGGAGCAGGGACTTGCTTTTTTGCGGCTATAGGTCTAGAATTGAAAGCGTTTAGAGGTACATATCCAAAAGATTACTATCACTCAGAAAGTTTTGAATACTTGTATTTCGCTTCTGGTGGTAAGATTGGAACAGTGCTGCACTTAAACAATAGCATTCTTTGTCACATTGATTGCAACAAAAGGGGTGTAGAAAAATGATTAGTCAGCTTTCCTGGAAAGTTGGAGGACAGCAGGGTGAAGGGATCGAGAGTACCGGGGAAATATTCTCGATAGCACTGAATCGATTGGGGTATTACTTGTATGGCTACCGCCACTTTTCCTCACGCATCAAAGGGGGACATACAAACAATAAAATCCGCGTAAGCACGACACAGGTACGCTCGGTGTCTGATGACCTTGACATTCTGGTCGCGTTTGACCAGGAGACAATCGATGTCAATTTCCATGAACTGAGGCAGGGCGGCATTGTGCTTGCCGATGCAAAATTCAACCCGTCCATACCGGATGAGTCGAAAGCATCATTGTATGCGGTTCCATTTACAGACATCGCCACCGAGCTAGGGACTTCTTTGATGAAGAACATGGTGGCGGTAGGAGCTTCAAGTGCAATATTGGATATAGATATTAATGAATATGAAGAAGTTGTCAACGAGATTTTCGGCCGCAAAGGCCAGCAGATTGTCGACAAAAACATGGAAGCGATCAAGCAGGGCGCAGAGCATGTGAAACAGCAGGGCGGCAGCGAATTTGAAACAATGCGGCTCCAAAAAGCGGACGGCAAAAAGCGTATGTTCATGATCGGAAACGATGCGATCGCAATGGGAGCAGTAGCGGGCGGTGTCCGTTTCATGGCTGCTTATCCGATTACACCGGCATCAGAAATTATGGAATATCTCATTAAAAAGCTGCCTGATTTCGGCGGGACAGTTATTCAGACAGAAGATGAAATTGCTGCTGCTACCATGGCGATCGGTGCCAACTATGCCGGAACGCGGACCCTTACCGCATCGGCAGGGCCGGGACTGTCGCTGATGATGGAAGCAATCGGGCTTTCAGGAATCACGGAAACACCGCTCATGATTGTAGATACTCAGCGCGGGGGACCAAGCACTGGACTTCCGACAAAGCAGGAGCAATCTGACTTGATGGCGATGATCTACGGCACTCATGGTGAAATCCCCAAGGTTGTCATTGCGCCGAGCACGGTTGAAGAAGCATTTTATGACAGCATCCAGGCATTGAATATTGCCGAAGAATTCCAGTGTCCTGTCATCCTTCTATCCGATTTGCAGCTTTCACTCGGAAAGCAGACGGTCGAGCCGCTTGATTACAATAAAATCGAAGTGCGCCGCGGCAAGCTCATGAATGAAGGCGACTTGCCGGAACTTGAAGCCAAAGAAAATTTCAAGCGCTATAAAGTGACAGAAGACGGCGTGTCGCCGCGTGTCCTGCCGGGCATGAAAAACGGCTTGCACCATGTCACAGGCGTTGAGCATGCAGAAACAGGCAAACCTTCGGAAGTCGCCGAAAACCGCCTTGACCAAATGGATAAGCGCCTGCGCAAGCTAAATGGACTTCAATTCGATACGCCGGTACATATCGATGCAGCCAACGACCAGGCGGATGTATTGATTGTCGGCTTCAATTCAACCCGCGGTGCGATTGAAGAAGCGAAAGTGCGGCTTGAAGAAGAAGGCCATAGCGTAAACCATGCCCATATCAGGCTTGTACATCCATTCCCGGTTGAAGAAATGAAGCCGCTTGTGGAAAACGCAAAGAAAATTCTTGTTGTTGAACACAATGCAACCGGGCAGCTTGCTAATCTAATGAAGATGAACTTGCCGATTGCCGATAAAGTCGTCAATTTGAAGAAATATGATGGCAATCCATTTACACCAAGTCATGTTTACGACAAATGCAAGGAGTTGTTCTAAATGGCAACGTTTAAAGAATTCCGAAATAATGTAAAACCGAACTGGTGCCCGGGCTGCGGGGACTTCTCCGTACAGGCGGCGATCCAAAGGGCAGCTGCCAACGCCGGCCTGGAACCACATGAACTAGCAGTTATCTCCGGCATCGGATGTTCAGGCCGGATTTCAGGATATATAAATGCATACGGTTTCCATGGCATTCATGGACGCGTGCTGCCGATAGCCCAGGGTGTGAAAATGGGAAATAGGGGTTTGAAGGTCATCGCCTCCGGCGGTGACGGTGACGGATTCGCAATCGGTATGGGCCACACTGTCCATGCTATCCGCCGCAATATCGATATCACCTATATCGTCATGGATAATCAGATCTACGGCCTGACAAAAGGGCAGACTTCGCCGCGAAGCGGTACAGGGTTCAAGACGAAGAGCACACCGCACGGTTCGATTGAATCATCCCTGTCTGTCATGGAAATGGCTCTTACTGCAGGAGCGACTTTTGTCGCCCAGAGCTTCTCGAGTGATTTGAAAGAATTGACTTCTCTTATCGAACAGGGCATGAATCATAAAGGGTTCTCGCTGATCAATGTGTTCAGTCCTTGTGTCACTTATAACAAAGTGAATACGTATGACTGGTTCAAAGAAAACCTGGTGAAGCTCAGTGATATGGAAGGATATGACTCGTCAAGCAGGACAGGGGCCATGCAGACTTTGATGGAACATAACGGTCTTGTAACCGGGCTGATTTATCAGAATAAAGAGCAGCCATCATATCAGGAGCTCGTCCATAACTTCAGTGACCAGCCTCTTTCTGAAAGTGATCTTACCATCAGTGAAGACAAGTTCAAGGAGCTGGCATCCGAATTTATGTAAATCGGTTCACGCCGGCCGGCAATGGAAGGACAAACTGAATCGTAACGAGAAAAAACAGGACAGAATCCCATTGGATTCGTCCTGTTTTTTGTTGTTAAGGAAATGAAAAATGCCAGAGGGGAGTCATCCAGATACAGGCACAAGCGGCTATCGTCTCGGTTTAGGCCGCACTCCCGGTGTCCGTGAAGCATATCCTGTTCCTGCAGAAGTTCAGCGCCCGCTCTGAGGAAAGTGAGCGTTTGCTGTGTCAATCACAATATGCTTTGACAGGCAAAACAATGCTGCTTGGCGTACCGGTTTGATTTTGCTGTGATCAGAAAAAATGTGCTCACTATAGCTGCGCTCGGCAGTAATTGTCCACTTTTCACTCCTTTTTTTAAAAAAGTTGCCATTTTTTCGTACAGGTGAGCAAGTGTTTTTCCTGAGTGTACAGTACCCTTTACCGTATTTCATCTTTAGTGTTAAAATGTAAGAGATTCAACGCGTTTCGATTATTGACGGAAAAAGAGGTGTTCACAGTGAATGGAAAAATGAAAGCGATCGTCAAGGCTGAAAGAAGCCCGGGGGCCGAACTTCAGGAAGTTGACATCCCATCGATCAGTCCAGATGAGGCACTGATCAAAGTTGAGGCAACATCGATCTGCGGGACGGATGTTCATATTTATAACTGGGATGAGTGGTCACAAAGCCGGGTCAATCCCCCTTATATATTCGGCCATGAATTTGCCGGCAAAGTCGTGGAAATCGGTGAAAATGTCACGAATGTCAAAGTTGGTGACTATGTGTCCGCTGAAACCCATTTTGTATGCCATGACTGTCCACAATGCCGTACCGGAAACTATCATATTTGTAAAAACACAAAAATTTTAGGTGTCGATACAAACGGCTGTTTTGCTGAATATACTGCAATCCCTGCGGAAAATCTGTGGAAGAACCCGGATAACCTCCCGCATGACGTGGCATCTGTGCAGGAGCCGATGGGAAATGCGGTTCATACCGTGCTTTCCGGAGAGGTTGCAGGTAAAACGGTTGCAATCATCGGCTGCGGGCCAATCGGCCTTATGGCTGTTGGTGTTGCCAGGGCAGCAGGAGCTTCCCAGGTGTTGGCGTTTGACCTGAACGACTACCGGCTCGGGCTTGCAGAAAAGATGGGTGCGACAAAAGTGGTCAATTCGAAAAATGCGGATCCGATTGAGGTGGCCATGTCTTTGACTGACGGAAACGGTGTGGATGTTGTTTGTGAAATGTCCGGCCACCCTGTAGCAATCGATCAGGGCTTTAAAATGCTGACAAACGGAGGCAGAATGTCGATACTGAGCCTTCCGGTAAAACCGGTCGAAATCGATATCACAAATGATATCGTATTTAAAGGAATCCATGTGAACGGCATCACCGGGCGGAAAATGTATGAAACTTGGCAGCAAGTGTCGAGACTGCTTGAATCAGGACAGGTTGACCTTGCACCGATGATCACCCACCATTTGCCGCTTGAGGACTTTGAAGAAGGGTTCCGCTTGATGAATGAAGGGAAATGTGGGAAAGTTGTTTTGAAGCCGTAGAAAAAAAGAGTATCAGAAGAAATGGCATTGTTTAGATCTGAATGCAATGCACAGAGCCAATGGAAAAGGAGTGGGAAAATGAAAGGTTTTGAATACTTGCAGGCCGAACTGGATGACATGAAAAAGAGCGGGACATTCCGGAAACTGGTCCCGCTTGAGTCTGATCAGGGATCGAAAGTGACCATCGGGGGCAAAGAAGTGATCCAGCTTTCTTCCAATAATTATCTTGGCCTTACAACTCACCCGAAAATGAAAGAAGCAGCCCTTGAGGCTGTAAAAAAATACGGCGCCGGTACAGGTTCCGTCCGTACGATTGCCGGAACATTCAAAATGCATGAAGAGTTTGAAGAGAAGCTTGCCAAATTCAAGCATACGGAAGCAGCCCTTGTGTTCCAATCCGGTTTCACAACAAATCAGGGGGTTCTGTCTGCAATCCTCACCGAAGAGGACGTTGTCATCTCGGATGCTTTAAATCATGCTTCCATCATTGATGGCATCAGGCTGACAAAGGCTGCGCGGAAAGTATACCGCCACGTTGACATGGAACATCTTGAAGAATGTTTGAAAGAAACAGCCGGTTACCGTAAGCGTCTTATCGTGACTGACGGTGTATTTTCAATGGATGGAAACATTGCGCCGCTTCCGGAGATCGTGGAGCTTGCCGAGAAGTATGATGCACTCGTCATGGTCGATGATGCACATGCGAGCGGGGTGCTGGGCGAAAATGGCCGCGGCACCGTCAATCATTTCGGACTTGATGGGCGCGTACATATCCAGGTTGGCACCCTGAGTAAAGCGATCGGTGTGCTCGGTGGATATGTGGCAAGCACACAGACACTTCGTGATTACTTGATTCACAAAGGCCGCCCATTCCTGTTCTCGACTTCCCATCCGCCGGCAGTTGTGGCAGCGGCCAGTGCCGCGATTGATGTACTGCTTGATGAGCCTGAACTCATTGAGAAATTATGGGATAACACCGAGTTCTTCAAAAACGGCTTGAAAGAAATCGGTTTTGATATCGGTCACAGCAAGACGCCGATAACACCGGTGATGGTCGGTGATGATGCGAAGGTTCATGAACTTTCCGACAAACTGCTTGAAAACGGGGTATTCGCTCAAGGAATCGCCTTCCCTACTGTGCCGCGCGGAGCTGCCCGGGTGCGTACGATTGTGACTGCGGAACACTCAAAGGAAGAACTGCAGCAGGCGCTTGATGCATTTGAGAAAGCGGGTAAACAACTCGGGCTTGTATAATCCAGTCACGAATAAATGAATAAGACCTGTGAAGGGCCGGCCGGGCAAGGCCGGCCCTGATACATGGGCAGCCAACCTTTTTGGGATTGTCCAAAAACGGTTTAGAGGTTATAATTGT
Organism: Guptibacillus hwajinpoensis; assembly: GCA_016841765.1. Classification (GTDB taxonomy): domain Bacteria; phylum Bacillota; class Bacilli; order Bacillales; family Bacillaceae_O; genus Bacillus_BL. Next base: position 17,787 of record JAENYN010000039.1, on the reverse strand, counting down.
AAAATGTATGTTCGCTTATTTATTTGCGAATAGGAAGGGGATCAATATGAACGAACAGCAGCGAAAAGCAAACAAGGGATCAGTGGCAACGGAACCGAAGCTGGACGTAAAATCCAAGACTTCTGCAGACTTTGCCAAGTATTTTGAGCAAACGTATCAGCCGCCGAATCTGAAAGAAGCGAAACGGCGCGGTAAAGAACAGGTGCTCTATCACGATGACTTCACAATACCGGAAGATATGTCCGGAATCGGCACAGGGAAAAAGTTTTTAATCCGCACCTATGGCTGCCAGATGAATGAACACGATACGGAAGTTATGGCCGGCATTTTGACAGAACTGGGTTTTGAAGCAACAAACGAAACAGCCGATGCCGACGTCATCCTGTTGAATACGTGTGCCATCAGGGAAAATGCCGAAAATAAGGTTTTCGGCGAAATCGGGCACCTGAAAGCATTGAAGACAGAGAAGCCTGATTTGCTTCTAGGAGTATGCGGCTGCATGTCCCAGGAAGAATCGGTTGTAAACCGCATCCTCCAAAAGCATCAGCATATCGATATGGTGTTCGGCACCCATAATATCCACCGGCTTCCGCAAATCGTCAAGAATGCCATGTTCCAAAAAGAAATGGTTGTTGAAGTGTGGTCCAAAGAGGGCGACGTCATCGAAAACTTGCCGAAAGTGCGGAACGGAAGCATTAAAGGCTGGGTGAACATCATGTACGGATGCGACAAGTTTTGCACCTATTGCATCGTTCCCTATACACGCGGAAAAGAACGGAGCCGCCGTCCGGAAGACATTATTGCTGAAGTGCGCACCCTTGCCGCCAAAGGCTATAAGGAAATCACGCTGCTTGGCCAGAATGTGAATGCTTATGGCAAGGATATAGAAGATATGGAGTATGGCCTTGGTGATCTTATGGATGAACTGCGGAAGATCGATATTCCCCGCATCCGGTTCACAACGAGCCACCCGCGTGATTTCGATGACAAATTGGTCGAAGTGCTTGCGAAAGGCGGGAACCTGGTCGACCATATTCACCTCCCAGTGCAGTCCGGCAGCTCTGATGTCCTGAAGCTGATGGCCCGCAAGTATGACAGGGGGCGCTATATGGAGCTTGTCGGAAAAATTAAAGCGGCCATGCCGAACGCTTCGCTTACAACAGACATCATCGTCGGTTTCCCGAACGAGACAGACGAGCAGTTTGAAGAAACCCTTTCACTGGTGAAAGAGGTCGGGTACGATAGCGCCTATACATTCATCTATTCGCCACGTGAAGGTACGCCTGCCGCAAAAATGGCTGATAACATTCCGATGGAAGTCAAGAAGGAACGGCTTCAGCGGCTTAATGCGGTTGTAAATGACATCTCCGCCCGGAAAAACAAGTCCTACCAGGACCAGGTCGTTGAAGTGCTTGTGGAAGGCGTCAGTAAAAAGGATCCTGATACATTGTCAGGGCATACCCGGAAGAATAAACTTGTGAACTTCAAAGGTTCCAAAGATCTGATCGGGCAATTGGTCAATGTCAGAATCACTGCTGCAAAGACATGGTCTCTTGACGGAGAGGCAACCGATGAAGAAATTACAATCGAAAAATATTGAGGTGACATAAATGGCAAAGTATACGCGCACAGACATTATGGACAGGGCCCAGGAGCTTGCGAAAATGATTTCCGATACCGAAGAAGTCGACTTTTTCAAACGGGCAGAAGCCCAGTTGAATGAAAACCAGAAAGTAAGCGCCTTGATCAGTAAAATCAAGACACTGCAAAAGCAGGCCGTCAATCTTCAGCACTATCAAAAGCATGAAGCGTTGAAACAGGTTGAAGAAGAGATCGATCATTTGTATGCACAGCTTGACGAGATTCCGATCATTAAAGAATTCCAGCAGTCGCAGTCTGATGTGAATGACCTTCTGCAGATCGTCGCAAGCACAATTTCTAACCGGGTGACCGATTATATCATTGAATCAACCGGCGGCGATATTCTTCACGGCGAAACTGGATCAAAACTTAAAAACGGTGGCGCAGGCTGCGATCACTAATTTGAAACCTCTGCTTCGGCAGGGGTTTTTTTGCCGGATAGAAAGAAAAAATTGTCAGTAAACAGTTCAACGGGCGGGATTGTGGAAGGAAGGAATTTAGTTTTCCGAATCTTGTCCGTTCCTTTCCTCTGCAGCCATTCGCTTTCACCACACAGTGTCTTCTTTGCCGCGGGGCGACCGGGGAGCCTCCTCAGCACTATTCCCGCAGGACATTGATTAAGCTTCTTCGTGCGGTGTCAATTCCAAAGAGCTTTAAAGATTTCCCTCCCGTTAAAAAGCCATAGCATCACCAATAGCAGCCAAAACAGCCTTTCTGAAAGGAAAAGCCGGTACTCATCAACTCCTTTTGAAAAGTTATAAAATTTCATGTACCGTATAAAAAAATAGGCACATATCAGGCAGTTCGTACATAGAATGTTACAGAGCGGCAAGATTGAGGAATTTTATTATTTTTTTCGCACAATGGTCATTCGCCCTGCATAGGATGAAATGAGATTCAAAGAGGAGGTATTGCTCATATGGCGTCACGAGAGCACCACAAACATTATAGAGAGATCATTACGAAGGCGGTTTGCGGAAAAGGCCGGAAATTCACCCAGGCCACACATGCAATTACGCCTGCCCACAAGCCGACAAGCATTTTGGGATGCTGGCTGATCAACCATGAATATAAAGCAAAAAAAGACGGTGATTGTGTCATTGTCCACGGTTCCTATGAAGCAAACATCTGGTATTCATACAGTGACAATACCAAAACAGAGGTAGCAACTGAAAAAGTAACCTATCACGATGAAATACCGCTTCACGTCCGTGACAAAAACTGTCTTTCGGATGATTTTGAAGTCATTGTCCGGGTTCTGCAGCAGCCAAACTGTCTGGAAGCCACGATTTCACCCAACGGGAATAAAGTCATTGTCCAGGTGGAAAGGGAACTTGCAGCAGAAATCATCGGCGAAACGAAAGTGTGCGTAAAAGTCGATCCTGATGGATGCGCTGAAGAATTCGAGGAGTTCGAGAGTGATGATTTTGAAGAGGAATTTGAAGATCTCGATCCACAATTCTTAATTGGAGAAGAAGAGTAAGAACCGGGGAAATCCTGTTTCCCTGGTTTTTTGTTTTGCCGATCTTCAACGTAACTACGCTCAGCCATAACAGCCAACTTTAAAGGTTAAGCGAATGAGAGGAGGGCAGGTTTATGCTATAATAAATGGAGCTTGGAAGAGAATCAATTGTGGGGGAATTAATTAGATATGGCCCAGTATACACCAATGTTACAGCAATACTTGAAAATAAAGGCACAGTATAAAGATGCCTTTTTATTTTTCCGTTTAGGTGACTTTTATGAAATGTTCTTTGAAGATGCCACTGCTGCATCACAGGAACTTGAAATCACACTTACAAGCCGGGACGGAGGTGATGCCGGACGTATCCCGATGTGCGGGGTCCCTTATCACTCAGCTGATAATTACATATCCCAGCTGATCAACAAAGGATATAAAGTGGCCATTTGCGAGCAGGTTGAAGATCCGAAGCAGGCCAAAGGGGTCGTGAAACGGGAAGTCGTCCAGCTGATTACCCCCGGAACGATAATGAAAGAAAATATGATAGATGAAAAGGAAAACAATTACATAGCAGCTGTTTCAAACGGGACAACCGGTACGGCAGTGGCGATGTCCGATTTGACAACGGGTGAAACGCTGACAACAACTACAGCCGGATGGGAAGAAGCACTTCAGGAGATTTTTTCGAGCGGGGCCCGGGAAGTGATCATGGATGAAAATGCACCTTCAGAGGCTGTCAGCCTTTTCCGGGAACGATTGGGGGCCACTCTGACGTTCACGGCAGACACAGCGATGCCGGCCGCGTTATCCGGACTTGCGCCACAATCAGCTGACAGCGTACAGACTGAAGCGGTTGGGAAACTATTTACATATCTTGTCCAGACTCAGCGCCGGTCCCTTGATCATTTGCAGCCTGTTAAAACGTATGAGCTCTCGCACTATATGAAGCTTGATATGTATTCAAGGCGGAATCTGGAATTGGTGGAAACCATCCGGACAAAAGGCCGGAAGGGATCACTTTTATGGCTTCTGGACAAGACAGTGACGGCAATGGGCGGACGCATGCTTAAACAATGGATTGAAAGGCCGCTCCTTGACAGGCATGAAATCGAAAAGCGCCATGACATGGTGGAGACACTCCTCAGCCATTTCTTTGAACGTGAAGATCTCCGTGAGAAATTGAAAGAGGTGTATGACCTCGAACGGCTTGCCGGACGTGTCGCCTACGGCAACGTGAACGCACGCGACCTGATTCAGCTGCGGAAGTCACTCGAACAGGTTCCAGCCATTCTGAAGCTGGCCGAAAGCCTTGATAATGAATACGCCAGATTTCTAACTGCCAGCGCAGATCCGTGCCATGAGCTTACAGGCCTGTTGAAAAGAGGCATTAAAGAGGATCCGCCATTGTCCGTCAAGGAAGGCGGCATCATCGGTGACGGGTTCAATAAGGAGCTGGACCAATTCCGGGACGCAAGCAAAAACGGAAAACGCTGGATTGCTGAGCTTGAACAGAAAGAGCGCCGGAAGACGGGCATCAAATCGCTGAAAATAGGATACAACCGTGTGTTCGGATATTATATCGAAGTAACCCGCACTAACTTGAAACATTTGCCAGATGGTATGTATGAACGGAAACAGACACTGACAAACGCCGAACGTTTCATCACACCTGAATTGAAGGAAAAAGAAGCTTTAATCCTTGAAGCCGAAGAAAAAAGTGTAACGCTGGAATATGATCTCTTCCAGGAAATCCGCCAGGAAGTGAAAACATACATTCCGAAACTGCAAAATCTTGCCCGGATCATCAGTGAACTGGATGTGCTCCAGTCTTTTGCTGTTGCCAGTGAAGAGTATCATTATGTCCGGCCCGAGTTTAACGAAAACAGGATGATACACATTACCGACGGCCGCCATCCCGTCGTTGAGAAAGTCATGGATACCCAGGAATATGTCGCAAACGATTTGGTGATGGAAGAGGGTAGGGAGCAGTTGCTCATAACTGGTCCGAACATGTCAGGGAAAAGCACCTATATGAGACAGCTCGCTTTAACGGCGATTATGGCACAAATCGGCTGTTTCGTCCCTGCAGAAAAGGCAGTGCTGCCGATTTTCGACCAGGTTTTCACCAGAATCGGTGCTGCCGACGATCTTGTCAGCGGCCAGAGCACGTTCATGGTAGAAATGCTTGAAGCGAAAAACGCATTGACCAATGCGACTGACAGAAGCTTGATTCTGCTTGATGAAATCGGCCGGGGCACATCCACATATGACGGCATGGCGCTCGCACAGGCAATCATCGAGTACATTCATGACAACATTGGCGCCAAAACCCTTTTTTCGACCCATTACCATGAGTTGACAGCTCTGGAACAATCTCTTGCTAATCTGAAAAATGTTCACGTCAGTGCAATAGAGGAGGAGGGGAGCGTTGTCTTCCTCCATAAGGTTGAAGAGGGACAAGCCGATAAGAGTTACGGAATCCACGTCGCACAGCTTGCGCAACTGCCTGACCAACTTATTGGAAGGGCACAGGAAATCCTGTCCGCCTTTGAACAGGCACAGCCATCAAGCAAAGAAGCAGCAACGGCAAAGAACGTTGACGATGACGGCGGGGTGTATGAAGACGAACAGCAATTAAGTTTTTTCAAGGATAGTGACAGACGGATGCAAAAAAAACCAAAAATGGAGAAGAGGGAAGAAAAGGTCCTGAAAAGCCTGGTGAACCTGAACATCCTGGAACTCACTCCCCTTGATGCCATGAATGAGCTATACAGGCTGCAAAAAGATTTGAAATCCCAGTGATGACAGATAGACGAGGAAAGGGGTGGCAGCATTGGCGAAAATAAAGTTGATGGATGAAAACCTTTCGAATAAAATTGCTGCCGGAGAAGTGGTGGAACGGCCCGCTTCAGTTGTGAAAGAATTGCTTGAAAATGCCATCGATGCCGGAAGCACACGAGTGGATATTGAAGTGGAAGAAGCGGGCCTGTCGAAAATCCGCATAGCAGATAATGGGGCAGGCATCGAAAAAGAAGATGTCCTGCTGGCGTTCGAACGCCATGCGACAAGTAAAATTAAAGACGAACATGACCTCTTCCGAATCCGGACACTCGGTTTCCGCGGAGAGGCGCTTCCGAGCATCGCCTCTGTGTCGGCTGTGGACATGAAGACATGCACAGGAGATGGCCCCGGCACCCATCTTGCCATACGGGGCGGAACGGTCAGCAAACATGAATCATCAGCCGGGCGCAAAGGAACCGATATCACCGTCACGGATCTTTTTTATAATACGCCCGCCAGGCTGAAATATATGAAAACGATCCATACTGAGCTCGGCAACATATCGGATGTCGTCAACCGGATTGCGCTCTCTCATCCGGAGGTGGCATTCAAGCTTACCCATAACGGAAAAAAAATGCTGCAAACAACAGGAAACGGCGACATCTTGCAGGTTATTGCCGCGGTTTACGGGATTTCGGTCGCCAAGAAGATGGTGAAAATCGAATCTTCATCGCTTGATTTCACGATCAGCGGTTTTATCGCACTTCCGGAAGTGACGCGGGCATCCAGGAATTATATTTCAACGTTGATCAACGGCCGTTTCATCAAAAACTTTCCGCTTGTCAGGGCAATTCAAAGCGGGTATCACACGCTCCTTCCGATCGGCCGTTATCCAATCGTCCTATTGAATATAGAAATGGATCCGCTTCTCGTCGATGTTAACGTCCATCCTGCCAAACTGGAAGTCAGGCTGAGTAAAGAAAAAGAGCTGAATGAGCTGGTGGAGGCGGCTATCCGGGACGTTATGAAAGAACAGCAGCTGATTCCGGATGTAACGCCTTCAAGGCAGGCAAAGGAAAAAGTAAACGAAGAACAGCAGCAGTTTACGTTGGAACACAGCGCCCATAGCAGAAAAACGGCAAGTGACCCGGAAGAGGCTGGCAAGACGGACGGGCGGAAAAGTACTGAAAACCCGTATTATGACGAACCTGATATTCTGGAGAAGGCAACAGAAATATTGGCCGGAGGAAGCGGGCGCCTTTCATCGGAACCAGACCCGGAACCTTCGAGTCAAAATGAAATGAAGCGGCCGTTTCCTGATGTTCCCGACCTGGCAGCCGATGAGGAGGGAACAGAGGAAGAGACAGCCGGCATCACTGCCGGCTCAGTGATCGAAGAGAGCCGGGTGCCGGTCATGTATCCAATCGGACAGATGCATGGGACATACATTTTGGCCCAGAATGACAAAGGTCTGTATATCATTGACCAGCATGCGGCCCAGGAGCGGATAAACTATGAGTTTTTCCGTGAAAAGGTTGGTGAAATCCCCGATGAAGTGCAGGAAATGTTAGTGCCGCTTACGTTTGAATTCACGAGGGCAGAAGCATTGAAAATCAATGAACATTTGGATAACCTCAAAGAAGTCGGAGTATTTCTTGAGCCATTCGGCCCCCAGGGTTACATCGTCCGCAGCCATCCTTCATGGTTTCCGCGCGGCCATGAACAGGACACGATTGAAGAGATGATCAGCCAGCTGCTAAGGATGAATAAGGTTGATGTCAAGAAGCTCCGTGAAGAAGCTGCCATTATGATGTCATGCAAACGGGCGATAAAGGCTAACAGGCACTTGCGGAACGATGAGATTTTTGCCCTGCTCGAAACGCTGAGGAAATCAAGCGATCCATTTACATGCCCGCATGGAAGACCAATAATCGTCCATTACTCGACATATGAAATGGAAAAGATGTTCAAGCGGGTGATGTAAAGCCATTGAAGTAAATGCGGTTTCCGTTCAATTTGGATGTATGAAAAATGGATAAAAAGCCAAAAATTGTGAAGTGATGAAAATGAAAGAAAAGGTTATTGCAATCATCGGACCGACAGCAGTAGGGAAAACGAAACTCTCCGTTGAAGCAGCACTGGCATTTGACGGCGAAGTCATCAGCGGTGATTCGATGCAAATCTATAAAGGGTTGGACATCGGAACGGCTAAGGTGACAAAAGAGGAAATGAAAGGTGTGCCTCATCACCTGATCGATTTAAAAGAACCGGACGCCCCCTTTTCAGTAGCTGAGTTCCAGGAAGAAGTCACCGGCCTGATTTCCGAAATCAATAGGAGGGGCCGGCTTCCTGTGCTTGCCGGCGGAACCGGCCTGTATATTCAGGCGGTTCTTTTCGGCTATCAATTTGCTGATGCCGTATCAGATCAATCATACAGAAACGAGCTTGAGCAGAGGGCGGAAGCAGAGGGGGCCGAATCGATCCACAGGGATCTTGCCGCTGTCGACCCTGACAGCGCCGGGAGAATCCATCCCAACAATTTACGCAGAGTGATCAGGGCGCTTGAAATACACAGGGCAACAGGCAAAACCATGACGGAATATCATAGGCAGCAAACAAAAGAATCCCGGTATGAACATGTGCTCATCGGACTTGAAATGGAAAGGGACGTATTATACAGGCGCATCAATGAACGGGTCGATCATATGATTGAACAGGGCCTGTTTGCCGAAGTGAAACGGTTATATGAAAGCGGATTGCGGGACACGCAATCTGTACAGGCAATCGGTTATAAGGAAATATATGACTATTTTGATGGTAAAGCAGGTTACGAGGAAGCAATTGAAAATTTGAAACGGAATTCACGCCGTTATGCAAAGCGGCAATTCACCTGGTTCCGAAATAAAATGGACGTGGAATGGTTTGACATGACACAGGTGGCAGAGGGCACTGCACCATTTGATGTAGTTAAAAATGAAATTTTTGAAACTATTGCAGGAAAGCTGAATGTTTGAGCGAATAAAACAAGAGTAGAGATCAATAAAGGGGGACCCCGGTAATGAAACAAGCGATCAACATTCAAGACCAATTTTTGAACCAATTGCGAAAAGATAATACACTGATTACAGTATATTTGCTTAACGGTTTTCAGCTGAGAGGAGTTGTTAAAAGCTTCGACAACTTCACTGTATTACTGGATTCCGAAGGAAAACAGCAATTGATTTATAAACATGCCATTTCCACATTCGCACCACAAAAGAATGTACAGATTGACCTTGAAGGATAAATTCCCGCTGGTAAACCCGCTGCCAAGGCAGCGGGTTTCTGTGTGCACGGTAACGGTTCAGCCATCGGCCAATTCCAGTCCATCCCCATATTGCTCCAGAAACGTTTGGTATCGTCTCAAGGATACAGGAGTTTTGAAGCCGAATACTTCCAACATTTTTTCTTCAGGCCAGCCAAGCAGGAGCTTCGCCAAAACGGCACTGTTTCTCATATGCTGGGCAGACAGCCCTTTTCTGAGGCCTGCACGTTTCACCTCTTCTCTTATCATTTTTTGAATTGCGATTTCCGTCAATCCTTTCGGCTGTTCCGTCTCATATACCCATCTATATGTAAGACGCTGGAAATCGAAAGCGGCTAAGAGAGGGTCATGGCTTTTGTAACGGGGGCGGACTGGTTCCGGAATCTGCTTAATGTATTTGTAGATTTGTTTTTTCACATCAGATGAAATCGGTATTCTTCGTGATCGGCTGGAAACGGATGGGATATACAATGTATTGTCTTCAAAATGCATGTCCTTCATCTTCAGGCTTGCAAGTTCATGCAGAGTCAAACCATACTCCATCAATAAGAAAAAAATGGACAGGTTGCGGTCGACCAGAAGGTGCCGCCCCTTCAGCTGATTTTCTGTCAGGCCTTTTTTTGCGGGAACGACAGATAGGAGGAGTTCTTTTTCCTTGCCTGTCATAAAATCTGATGGAACAAGGGACCTGGGTGCACCGGGGGCAATTGTCATGCTCTCCAGCGGATTTTCAGATATTGCACCTTTTTTCGCCTGGTGCCTGTACAGCTGTTTAAGGACCGTCAAAATCCTGTTTACCGTCGAACTGGTATAGTGCCGTTCATTGATCAGATGAGTGAAAAAAAGATCAAGGTCTGCTCCCGTAAGATGCTGCCATTTATCGATTGATGTGTCCTTGTATTCCTTTTTCATCCATCTGAAAAAATCTTCCAGATCATATGTGTACCGCTTGATTGTGGATGGCTGCCGATTTTTTAAAATTAATTCATCAAGGTAATCGGCAGCATAACCAGGCAGGTTTCCCGTTTCTTCCATTATGCCACCTCCATTTTTCACTATTATACCAAAAATGAGTGTCCTGCCGTGACAGGCGGAATATTCCCGGGGAAAGCGCAATAAGTGACATGGTTTTATATGCCGGGACAAAATACTGCATATGAATGCTGCATAGGCATTTGTCACACATTGTGGGTCTGCGCGTATACTGTTTTTGAATGCGAGGTGATGAGTTTTGGATCAGCCAGTCACTTTAAAGCAAAACGGACAAATCAACATTGTACTTGATCGGAGCAATTCAGGGCCGAAACCGAAAAAACAGCCGTCCGCCAGGGTGACGCCCGAACGAAAACCCGCCCCTGCGCCAGAACCGCTGAAACGGATAGAGAGTAAGCTGGATGGACTTATAGGCTTAAGCGAAATGAAGACAAACGTAAAAGAAATTTATGCGTGGATCACAATGTGCCGGAAACGGGAAGCCCTCGGACTGAAAACAGGCCGGCAATCGATGCATATGCTTTTCAAAGGGAACCCGGGTACAGGCAAAACGACGGTCGCCCGCCTATTGGGCGAATTGTTTGCTGAATTGGGTGTTTTGGCAAAGGGCCATTTGATTGAAGCGGAAAGAGCTGATCTTGTCGGGGAATACATCGGCCATACCGCACAAAAGACAAGGGATCTTGTCAAAAAGGCCCAGGGCGGCATCCTTTTTATCGATGAAGCCTATTCACTTGCCCGCGGCGGTGAAAAGGATTTTGGCAAAGAGGCAATCGATACGCTCGTAAAAGCAATGGAAGACCATAAAGATACCTTTATCCTCATCCTTGCAGGATACTCGAATGAAATGGAAAACTTTCTGTCGCTTAATCCCGGGCTTCCGTCCAGGTTCCCAATTGTCATCGACTTTCCGGATTATACTGTGAGCCAGCTAATGGAGATTGCCGGAAAAATGATGGATGAACGGCAGTATGTATTTTCCGGTGAAGCGGAGCACAAACTAAAAGAGCATTTGAAACAGATTCAGGGCGGAATACAGGGTGAATCGTTCTCCAATGCCAGGTATATCCGCAATATCATCGAAAAATCTATACGGGCGCATGCGATGCGGTTATTAATGGATGAGCAGGCAGATAAAACAGAATTGATGACAGTCAGAAGTCATGATTTACGGCTGCCGGCAAAATGATATCATCAAATGACGCAGTCCGAATTTTTTGACATCAAATTGTCTGTTTTGTATGATACCAGTGAGGGTAATAGAATACGTATACGATCAGAAATAGGAGGGAAAATCATGTTCCATTACACAGTTGAAACAGACAAAAGCATGGACCAGGCTATTGATTCGCTGGAAGCGGCGCTTCAAGAAGTGAAATTCGGGGTATTATGGCAATTCGACATTAAGGAAAAATTGAATGCAAAGGGTCTTGACTTTCAGCAGCCCTATAAGGTTCTTGAAGTATGCAACCCGTTTGAGGCAAACCGTGTCCTTCAGGAAAACCATATGGTCGGTTACTTTTTACCGTGCAAAATTGTCGTTTATGAAGAAGGCGGCACGACAAAAATAGGATTGCCGAAGCCGACCGCCATGATCAGCATGGTGGAGGATGGCAATCTTAAAGGGATCGCTGAAGAAATTGAAGGAACGCTGATTGATGTTCTTGAAAAGGTAAAGTGATCAAACAAAAACTCCGGCAGACTGCCGGAGTTTTTTTACCATAGGCTCTGTTAAACGCTAGTGTTGATTTCCGTTGCAGGTACTCGCTTTCCGCGGGGCGGGCGCTGAGCCTCCTCATCGCTATCGCTCTTGCGGGGTCTCAGCTGTCCCGCTATTCCCGCAGTACATTGAATAAGCTTCTTCGAGTAGACACCGCACGAAGAAAATTGGTTTTTATTTTCGAGGAGTCTCGCACCTTCCGCTCCAATCAACTAGTGAAAAAATCAACATTGAGATTTAATACAGCCTTACCTTAAAAAAGTATAAATTGTCTGCAAGGAAGCATTTCGGCGCAGCTGCCTTCTGAGAATATAGATAAGGGCAGCTACGCCTCTGTCTTCACCTTAAGGCTCCCCCATCGGCGAGATTTCAGTAATTTCATTTTTGCTGGACATCCTGCCCGGTTTTCTGGACAGGGACGGATGGCAGTTTCCATCGATAATGAACAGACATCATCCGCAGAGCAACAAGCACCGCAAGCAGAAGATAAAGTTCCACCGCCCTGCTGGCAAGACCGCTTCCGATAACCAGCCCTCCGAACGCAGCCCATGCGGCATATACATCATGGCGCAAAACAACCGGCTTCCTGCCGGCCAGGATATCACGGATGATTCCGCCGCCGCTTCCCGTCAGCACGGCAGCTACAATGGCTGCGGTAATATGATGATTCATGCTTGCTGCATACAATGCCCCCTGGATGGCAAAAGCCGAAAGCCCGATCGCATCGAAGAAACTTTCCCATTTAAGCCAGTGTGGTAAAATGACACCGGGAAATAAAAAGATCAGTGTAATGAAAACAAAGGCCACGATGAACAGTTCGTTTTGGTCCCAGAGTTCAGACACCGGTATGCCGATCAGCAAATTCCTGACGGCGCCGCCACCGAATGCCGTTGCAAAACCGAGTATATAAAAACCGAGAAGATCATAATCTTCCTCCATGGCTACCACCGCACCGCTGGCCGCGAATGCGAGTGTGCCGACCACATTGAAAACATCCCACGTCATGTAAACACCTACTTTTAAATCGCTTCATTTTGGGATAAATAAGAAGTAATCCTTTGAAAATAGTAATGGTTAAAGGCCAAAAGTGCAACAACTATTTGTTTTGTCTGCTATGATAATAAAAAAGTTTGTTGAAAGGCGGATGCACATGGATAAAGGAAAAGTCAGAGAGAAAGAAAAGGCTGTACTGGTTGCATCGTGGCTGCAGAATGATACGGATGAACGGATCGGGCACTCACTTGATGAACTGGCATCTTTAGCAGGGACCGCAGGCGCGGAAGTGGCAGCGGTATTTACGCAAAAACGCCAAAAAATCGATCCGGCGACTTATATCGGAAAAGGGAAAATCGAGGAAATAGCAGCTGCAGCCGATGAAAAGGATGCGGATCTCATCATTTTCAATGATGAATTATCCCCTTCCCAGATCAGAAATTTATCAGGCTTATTCAATCAGCGGGTCATCGACCGCACCCAGCTTATCCTGGACATTTTCGCCGGGAGGGCAAAATCGAAAGAAGGCCAGCTGCAGGTCGAGCTTGCCCAGCTTCAATATTTGCTGCCTCGGCTCGGAGGACAGGGTGAAGCGTTGTCCCGGCTTGGCGGCGGTATCGGTACGAGAGGTCCCGGTGAGACAAAGCTGGAGTCGGACCGCCGTCATATCAGGCGCCGTATCGATGATTTAAAAAAACAGCTGCAAGTCATCGTCGAACACAGGGAACGGTACCGTGAAAGAAGAAAAAGGAACAGAGTGACCCAGATTGCACTTGTCGGTTATACAAATGCCGGAAAGTCGACCCTGTTCAACAAGCTTACTGAAGCGGAATCGTTCGAGGAAGATTTGCTGTTTGCGACTCTCGATCCGTTAACAAGAAAGATGATATTACCGTCAGGAGCGCCTGTTCTGCTTACCGATACGGTCGGTTTCATACAGGACTTGCCGACAACGCTGGTGGCAGCTTTCCGTTCAACCCTTGAGGAAGTGAAAGAGGCGGACTTAATCCTTCATGTTGTTGATTCTTCTAATCCGGATTACTTCAATCATGAAGAAACTGTCTATGAACTACTTGAGGATCTTGATGTAAACGACATTCCGATTCTTACGGTCTACAATAAAAAGGATGAGATGGCCGAAAACTTCATTCCAGGAACCCGGGCCGGTTCCAAGCTGCTGATCAGTGCGTACGACACAGATGATATCGATCGGTTGAAAAGTGAGGTGCAATCCTGTCTCATCAAGGAAATGACCGCTTACGATGTAATTGTCAATGAAAATGACGGCAGGCTGCTGGCACGTCTTTCCGCCGAAACGATCCTGCAGGAAAGAACGTATAGTGAACCTGAAGCGGGATACCGCTGTACAGGATATATCCATCCCCATGTCCCGTTATATAAAGAACTGGTTAAAAATAAAGGAGAATAGCAAGCATGTACGAACACTTTACGAACGGCAATAAAATCAAGCAATATGTAAACGAAATAGAAAAGCGAATCGAACCGCTTCACCACCTGGCCGAACAAACAGCTGAAACCAACCAATTCAGGGTTTTGGAAAGCTTCCGCCATTTCCAGGTAAGTGATTTCCACTTTACTCCTTCTACCGGATATGGCTATGATGACGCCGGTCGCGATACGCTGGAAAACGTATATGCACGGGCCCTTGGCGCGGAAGCCGGATTGGTGCGGCCGCAAATCATTTCCGGGACTCATGCTATATCCACCGCCCTTTTTGGGGTTCTCCGGCCGGGGGATGAACTAATGTACATAACGGGCCGCCCCTATGACACCCTTGAAGAGATTGTCGGCATCCGCGGCAGCGGAAAAGGGTCGCTGAAAGAGTTTGGGATCAACTACCGCACAATCGATTTGACTGAAGAGGGCAGAGTTGATTTCGGAGGAATAAGGGAAGCGCTAAAGGGCAACACGAAGATGATCGGAATCCAGCGCTCGAAAGGATATGGTGTCCGGCCATCCTATACGGTGGAAGAGATCCGCGAAATGATCGATTTCGTAAAGGGGCTGAAAGAAGACGTCATCGTCTTCGTCGACAACTGTTACGGAGAATTTGTGGAACCGCTTGAGCCTGCACATGTCGGCGCCGATCTGATGGCAGGCTCACTGATCAAAAATCCAGGAGGAGGCCTTGCGAAAACAGGCGGGTATATTGTCGGCAGGTCCGATTTGGTGGAACTATGCGGATACAGGCTGACGGCACCGGGAATCGGCGCTGAAGCAGGTGCCTCCTTATACAGCCTCCAGGAAATGTACCAGGGTTTTTTCCTTGCACCTCATGTTGTTGCCCAGGCCGTGAAAGGGGCGATCTTCACCTCGGCCTTTTTAGAAAAAGCAGGTTTGAGTACATCACCGAAATGGAATAGTAAAAGGACAGATTTGATTCAGTCTGTCGAATTCGAGGACGCAGAAAGCATGGTGTCATTCTGCCAGGCCATCCAGTTTGCTTCGCCTATCAATTCCCATGTGACACCGCATCCGAGTTACATGCCGGGTTATGAAGATGATGTCATCATGGCAGCCGGGACATTCATTCAGGGTGCGAGCCTCGAACTTACTGCTGATGGGCCGATCCGGCCTCCTTATACTGCTTATGTGCAGGGCGGGCTTACATATGAGCATGTCAAAATAGCAGTCTGCCAGGCAGTTGACCGACTGGCGGAAGAAGGGCTGATTGCATTGTGAACCGCCAGCTTATCTAAAGGGCGCATGCCCTTTTTTGCTGTTAAGGAAATTTTAAATTTTTTGCGTTGTGTATAAAAAGCGGGAAGGAAATCATCGAGCTCCATGCGCCAGCGGCAATCATCAAAAGCGGGCGCCGTGCGCTTTTGTTCCACTGGCCTGACATTCCTTTGCCTTAGGTATAGAAAATAATCATGTTATAAAACCTAACATATATTTGACAACATATATAACATGAGTTAAACTGTTAGTAATTGAATAAGGAATGTTCTGAACAGGAGGAGTTGTAATGGGTGATACTATACGCCGCAACATGCCCCTCTTCCCAATGGGAATCGTCATGAAACTCACAGAATTATCAGCCCGGCAAATTCGATATTATGAAGAGCACGGACTGGTGTGCCCGGCGCGAACAGAAGGAAACAGACGCATGTTCTCTTTCAATGATGTTGACCGGCTTCTTGAAATCAAAGAGCTGATCGAAAGAGGCATCAATATGGCTGGCATAAAAGAGCTGGTAGTCAGACAGGAGGAAACCGGTCCTCCGCCGGCTGAAAAAACAGCAAAACCGGATATTTCTGATGGACAGCTGCGTGATATTTTGAGAAATGAGCTTCAACACGCCGGCAGATTTAACAAAGCGTCCCTGCGCCAGGGTGAGTTATCAAGGTTTTTCCATTAATGGCAAATTACTGCTGTTGATGACTTTATAAAAAAGTGGGAGGAAGAAAAGTAATATGTCTAAGTACTCAAAAGAGGATATCCTGAATTTAGCTGACAAGGAAAATGTGAAATTCATCCGACTTCAATTCACAGATTTACTTGGAATTATTAAAAACGTTGAAATTCCGGTAGATCAGCTGCCGAAAGCACTCGACAACCAGATGATGTTTGACGGATCTTCCATTGAAGGGTTTGTCCGCATCGAGGAATCCGATATGTATCTGTTCCCTGACCTGGATACATGGGTCATCTTCCCATGGACATCCGAGAAAGGAAAAGTGGCCCGGCTGATCTGCGATATATATAATCCGGACGGCACGCCGTTTGAGGGAGATCCGCGCGGAATTTTGAAGCGGATGCTTAAAGAAATGGAAGAGCTCGGCTTTACCGACTTCAACATCGGGCCAGAGCCTGAATTCTTCTTATTTAAAAATGACGAAAACGGGGAACCGACCCTTGAACTGAACGACAAAGGCGGATATTTCGACCTTGCTCCGACCGACCTGGGTGAAAACTGCCGCAGGGATATCGTACTCGAACTTGAGGACATGGGTTTTGAAATCGAAGCTTCACACCATGAGGTGGCGCCGGGCCAGCATGAGATCGACTTTAAATACGCTTCAGCATTGCGGGCGTGCGATGACATTCAGACGTTCAAATTGGCAGTAAAAACAATCGCGCGGAAACACGGCCTTCATGCTACCTTTATGCCGAAACCGCTGTTCGGTGTGAATGGCTCAGGAATGCACGCAAACATGTCCCTGTTCAATAACGGCGAAAATGCGTTTTATGATACAGAGGGCGACTTGCAGCTCAGTGATACGGCCCGCCATTTTGTGGCCGGTATCCTCAAGCATGCCGAAGCTTTCACCGCGATTACTAATCCGACGGTGAATTCCTATAAGCGACTTGTCCCTGGCTACGAAGCGCCTTGTTATGTAGCTTGGTCTTCCAAAAACAGAAGCCCGCTTGTCCGGGTCCCTGCATCAAGAGGACTTTCTACACGGATTGAAGTCCGAAGTGTCGATCCGTCTGCGAATCCATATCTGGCTATGGCGGTCATGCTTGCGGCTGGCCTGGATGGCATCAAAAACAATATGTCTGCACCGTCACCGGTTGACCGCAATATTTATGTGATGAACAAAGATGAGCGGATGAGCATCGGAATCAACGACCTTCCTTCCACACTGAAAGAAGCGCTTGAACTGTTGAAAAAAGATGAAGTGCTAATGACCGCGCTAGGCAGACACGCATCCGAACACTTCATTGAAGCGAAAGAAATCGAATGGGACATGTTCCGCACACAGGTGCATCCGTGGGAACGTGAACAGTACTTTACAACTTATTAAAACCAGAACAAAAGCCTCCCCAAATCGGGGAGGCTTTTTGAATGTTAAGTAAATTATAAATTTTTTGTTGTGGATAAAAAGCGGGAAGGGAGTCATCCAGCTCCAGGCGCCAGCGGCTATC
>JAENYN010000038.1 GCA_016841765.1 Guptibacillus hwajinpoensis | reverse complement strand
TTGTGCCTATGGTGAAAGCGAGTGTCTGCAGCGCAATGGAACGAACTTGTTTTTTAGCTTTACTGATTATTAGTAAACAGTATGAAGTTGAATATATATTGTTCGTCTCAAAGCATGACTTATTTAGGTATGTCCCAACCTCTTTTCCTATGAATCGCTGTTTTTCGCTTCAGCTGCGTCCTGCTGGAGATGCTCCTTAATTGCCCTGGCTGTATTCCGGGGAATATTGAGCTTTTGCAGATCTTCAATCGTTGCTTCTTTAATTTTGTCAATTGACCGGAAATGCTTCATCAATGTCCGCTTCCTTCTTTCACCGACCCCGGGAATATCATCAAGAACCGATTTGAATGCTGTTTTGCCGCGCTGCTGGCGGTGGAACGTAATGGCAAAGCGGTGGACCTCATCCTGGATGCGCTGCAGCAGGTAAAACTCCTGGCTGTTTCTCGGCAAGTCAATGAACGAAGGCGGATTGCCGCCAAGCAGCCTTGAGGTCCGGTGTTTTTCATCCTTTACAAGGCCGCAAACGGGCAAATCAAGCCCCAGTTCATTTTCAAGCACGTCCTGTACGCCTCCCACCTGTCCGCGCCCGCCGTCAATCAATAACAAATCAGGCAGCGGCAGGTTCTCCTTCAAGAGGCGGGAATAGCGGCGGCGGACCACCTCTCTCATTGATGCGTAATCATCAGGGCCTTCCACCGTTTTGATGTTATATTTCCTGTACTCTTTTTTGTCCGGTTTTCCATCAGTAAAAACAACCATGGCTGAGACCGGGTTTGTACCCTGGATATTTGAATTGTCAAACGCCTCAATTTTATGGGGGACCGGTATCCCGAGCGCTTCTCCGAGATTTTCCACGGCTTTGATTGTCCGTTCCTCATCACGCTCGATCAGCGCGAATTTTTCCTGCAGCGCGATTTGGGCATTCTTTTCAGCAAGATTGACTAATTCTTTTTTCTTTCCGCGCTGCGGCTGCCGGATCGGCACTTCAAGCAATGTTTCCGCCATTTCCGCATCAACCCGCGGAGGCAAGTAGATTTCTTTTGGCTTAATATGGTTTCGCTGCAGATAGAACTGTCCCAGATAGGTCAGGAAGTCCTCTTCCGGCTCATTGTATATCGGGAAAATGGATACATCACGCTCGATCAGCTTGCCCTGCCGGATGAAAAACACCTGGACACACATCCAGCCCTTGTCATAGCTGTACCCGAAAACATCCCTGTCCACAAGGTCATTGAGCATCATTTTTTGTTTTTCCATGACGGCTTCTATATGACTGATCTGGTCTCTTAATTCCATCGCCCGCTCAAAATCCAGGGATTCTGATGCGAGGCTCATTTTTTCTGTCAGTTCTTTTTTTATGTCTTTGTAACCGCCGTTCAGAAAACGGACAATATCATCGACAATCTGTTTGTTTTCCTCGGTGGAAACTTCATTTACACATGGCGCAAGACACTGTCCCATATGATAATAAAGGCAAACCCTGTCCGGAAGATTATTGCATTTACGGAGCGGATACAGGCGGTCGAGCAGCTTTTTTGTTTCATTTGCCGCCTGGGCATTCGGATAAGGGCCGAAATATTTTCCTTTATCTTTCTGGACTCTTCTAGTGATCAACAGGCGCGGCTGTGCTTCTGCGGTCACTTTCAAATAAGGATAGCTTTTATCATCTTTCATCAGGACATTGTATTTGGGATCGTATTTCTTGATCAGGTTCATCTCAAGAATCAATGCTTCAATATTAGATGAAGTCACAATATATTCGAAGTCTTCTATTTCACTGACAAGGCGCTGCGTTTTCGCATCATGCGAACCGCTGAAATAGGATCTTACCCTGTTTTTCAGCACTTTCGCCTTGCCCACATAAATGACAGTCCCCTGCCGGTCCTTCATCAAATAACAGCCGGGCTGTTCCGGCAGGACTGTCAGCTTTTCTTTTACAAGCTGATTCACTGTGTGACACCTCCGCTCTTATTTTCAGATGGGCTTTGCCACTCATATAACGTAATTGTATGATAAACCGGCAGCACAAGCGGAGAAGAATGGAACGTTTCCACCTTTTTCAGATAAGGATCGACAGCGGCTCCCTGCTGCTTGAACCCGTCCGCTACGCGGTCGGTCAAGAAGATCCGCCTTCCGTTCAGCCGGCTGATATCCAGTTTGAAATAATCATATGTCAGCGTTCGTTTATAAGGATATTGGGCACCAACGTAATCCATTACCCGTTTTTCTTCCCATGTATAGACGATGAACGGCTCCTCCACCTCGTTCAAATAGGATGCAAGTTGATAAGTGGCCGGTATTTCTCCGGCCTGCCGTTCAAGGATCTGGCTGCTTCCCCATAGCTGCAAAACAAGAAAAAGGGCTGCAGCCATGACCGGGATCCGGTTTTTTGCTTTTAACAACATAATAAACAGATGGAACGCCGCCATTATTGCAAGAGGTGTGGCATGGCGGGGCTTGTCGACATTCTGTGCGAAAAGGGCCCATAAGAAATAACTGGCAAAGAGAACGGCATGCAGATAAGGGAACACCGTTTTTTCCCCCACCCGTTCCTTTCTGAAAAAAAGCCAGATGCTTACCAGGATTAAAAAGATAACCCCTATAAACAAGTATAACGATTCTCCGGCAATCCCGCTCCACAGAATATTGGCGATAAGCTGCCACAACCGTTTCGCAAATGAGTCTTCTGTTGCTGTAACCGCACCGCCCCAGTCGGAAAAATGCCCGCCTGTAAAACCGGCTGCCATTCCAACAAATGCCCTGACACTTCCTGCGTTAAGGATTAACCCGATTACCCAGACCAGCTGAAAGGCAATAGCAGCAGATACATGATAAACCAGTCTTTTCATTTTATGATGATTTTGCTCATTTTTCCAGTCATACCTCCAGAGCAGTACAAGGCCGAGGCCAAAAGGGAGATATGACAGCCTGACCCCCATCAAAATGCCGAAGATGAAGGCAGGGAGCAGCCTGGCGGAAAAGCGTCCAGATTTCCTTGCGAACTCAAGGCTCCATAAATACCACCACAACAAAGACAGGGCGGCAGAATCGGAAAGGGGCAGTACGCTTAACACAGCCGGATAACTGAGGGTATACACGAGTACTGCCGCTAAGAGCCGTTTCCATCCAGATAGCCTATGTGCTGCCAGTCTGTAAATCGGATAGAATGAACTGGCGGCAAGGATGATATTCCACACTTCAAGCGACAAGATAGGGTTTTTAAGAATGGGGTTCAAAAGCATGCCGCCCAAAATGAAATATGGGTAACCTGGGAAATGAGGCTGCATCTGCAATAAATCGAACTGAATGACCCCAAGTGCAAAATCCACAGCATCCCAGGAGGCAGCATACCTGTTTAAGGTAAATATCCGGAACATTGAATGGCAGACGGCCGCTCCCCATAAAAGCAAGGCTGCTCCAATATGAAGATAAGCTTTGTTGTGTTCTTTCTTTCCCATATAAAGGCACCTTTCAGAAAAAACTGGTAAAGCAGTGTTTAATACACTTATTTTAACTTAAGTGCAGAACAAATGCGCAGGGCACCCGCTTAGCGGCGCACAACATAAGCGGGAGCACCAGCAGAGGACGGGACTTTTCCTTCCTGAGGTGATCTCCGCATATCACGATAGCCCTGGAGCTGGATGACTCCCTTCCAAAATGCATACAGTTAAAAATTTTTACAACGAAAAAGACCCGCAAACTGGCGGGCCTTCCGGTAAGGGGGTACCATAAATCATGCGTTTACCGCACGTTCTTTTTTCAACTCTTTGTTTTCTTTTACAGCCGCCGCTTTGGCGGGCTCCGCTTCCGGCTTCCGGCGGTGGATGAGGCTCGACCAGCCAAAGACGAAGATGAAATACAGCCAGTAGCCGGCCACCTGTTCAAAGGATGGGTTGTGGCTGTAACCGAACATCGCCGAGAAAAACAGGCCGACCTGTCCGCTGATCATGACGTCATTGCCGGTATCACGCTGATAATGAAGCTCATCATTATAATGCTCCGGCATAAATTCCACGAGGTTATACATTTCGGCCGGTTTGCCATCTGCGGTCTCAACAACCGATCCGACCATTCCAATATCCTGAAGAATGCCGATTCCCTGGACAAGAAGACCGGCCGCGATAAACATAATCAGAACGCCTGTTACATTAAAGAATGCCTTCAGGGAAATTTTCATCGTTCCGCTGAAAAACAGGTAGCCGATCATACCGGCAAGAAGCAGGCCGCTAAGCGCACCGTAGCTTGTCAGAACTTCATTGACATCTCCTCCACTGATTGCAGCGAAGAAAAAAACCGTCTCAACACCTTCCCGCACGACAACGAGATAAGTATGTACAACAAGGGTTGTAACACTTCCGGCTGTCAGCGCGGCGTTAACTTTCTTTTGCATGGTGCCGTTAACGTCTTTTGATTCTTTTTTCATCCACGACAGCATATGTGTCAAAAGGAAAACCGATGCAAACATGATCCCTATCTTGAGGTAAACCTCAGAACCGAAGCTTGCAAAGCCGGTGAACACAACCTGGAACACAAGAGCGACAGCAAAGCTGCTCACAAGCGCAAGGGCTGTGCCGGCATACACCCATTTATGATATTTCTCCGCATCCAAGCGGGTCAAGTACGAAAGGATCAATCCCACAATCAAAATTGCTTCCAATGCTTCTCGCAGTGTGATCAAAAATGCCTGAAAATCCATACGGCAGTTCCCCCTTACCTTTGTCTCCAATGTTTATTTGCGCTTGCGCCGGCCTATCAAAACGATGGCAATGAATAAAACCGCAAGGCCGACCGTAAACCATAGCCAGAAAGATGAGTTTCCAGCCTCTTCCTCATTTAATTCGAGATTTTCTTCCGTCAAATGGCTTTCATCTTCGTTTTCTTGCGGAAGCGGAAAAATCGGTTCAGTCTTTTCCAGGATTGCATTTGTTTCTCTTGTGAATGTCTCCTCGTCGCTATCCGCGTTTCCGATACCAAACAGGCCGGGATTTCCGAGGGCCTCAAGCGCATTGTCAAAATGCTTGTAAACGGCATCTGCCGTCTTTTGCCCTTCCCTTTCGACGACGACCGGCTCAAGGACATTGAAAGTGCCTCTCGCTTTTGCAAGGAGCAGTTTCGCTTCTCCATAATCTTCAAACTTTTCCTGGGCGAAATGCAGCCTTCTTTCAATGTTCAAGCGCAATGCAGCCTGGTAACTTTCCAGCAGAAGTTCTTTGTCCTCTTCTTCCAACGCCTGTTCGATAAATGGCTTTGTTTTTGTAAAATAAAGATCGAATTCTTTTTGATAGCTTTCGTATACTTTTCTCGCTTCATCCCAATTTCCTTGTTCTGCGTATTTTTCAAGTTCCTTATACGCTTCGGCAAGTTGTTCTTCACCCGGATCACCGTATGAATAACCGAACGCCTGCAATGGGCTGGCGGTAAGGATGAAAATCATTATCAATACTGAAAATAATCTGCTCTTCATCTGTTTCCGTCCTCCTACACTGATAATGATAATGATTATCAATAAAAAAGTCAACGTGTACACCACATATGTGATGGAAAGTTCACAATTTCAACGCAAAAATGCCATCTTTACAATTCCTTTGACTCCGGCAGCTACGAATTCACCACAGTTTTTCGGGGATCGGAATTGTCGCCTATGGAGAGTTTATGGGCATCCTCTTCAACTTGAATCCGTTTTACCGGGCGGCTCATTTCTTTGGCGATCGCCGGCAGGACAGAACCCAGGTATCCGGAAAATGTGATGAAAGAGTCCCCGGTCGTCCGGGCTTTATAATGTATCGGGACTTCTTTGACCCTGAAACCCTTGCGAACAATGTTCAAGGTAAGCACCTGTGCGTAATTATAGTCATGGATGATCTCCGCATGCTCCATCACCTGGCGTGTGAATGCCCTCATTCCCGACTGTCCGTCATAAATCCAGCGCCGCAGCAAAATGCTTTGCAGCAGCGTAAACACATAATTTCCGAGCCTGCGGTGGAGTTTCATTCCTTTAATGGTGCCTTTAAACCGTGAGCCCATCGTGTAGTCTGCCTTACCTGCAAAGATGGGCTCTAGAAGGTCAGGGATCTGGCTGGCAGGGTATTCATCGTCAGCGTCAATCATGACAGCAATATCAGCCCCCTGCCTGAATGATTCCTTCAACCCCGTCCGGACGGCAGCACCAAGGCCCCGGTTCCCATGATGATCGACAATGATATCAGCTCCCGCTTCCTGTGCTATTTTCACCGTGCCGTCTGTCGAACCGTCATTTACGACCATCACTTTGACATCAACATCTCGGTGAAAATGGCGGGGAACCTTTTTTATCACATCTGCTATCGTATCTGCCTCATTATAAGCCGGTAAAAAGACGATGATCTCCTGTTTCATCCTGTTGCCTCCTTGTTCACAGAAGCCTTGAAAGCTTCCGATAAAACCGGTCCGCGGCTGTGATCCGGATACGGAGCACCGAGCAAATACGAAATGGTAGGCGCCATCGATACAAGGCTGTGCTTGTCCTCCACTTTCTTTCCGGCTGCGATGGCCGGCCCCCACATGAAAAACGGGACATACCGTTCCCCCTCATCAAGGTGCCCGTGCCCTCCAATACCGTCAGCCTGGCCATGATCAGCACAAATCATCAGAGTAGTATTCTCCATTTTTCCTTGTTCATCAAGCCAGCTTACAAAATCTTCAATAAGCCGGTCAGCTTCATGAATTTTTTGCAAATATTCATCATATAAGACACCGCGGCTATGTCCGATCTGATCCGTGCCGATCAACTGTACAGCAAACAAGTCTGGATCTTCCGCTTCCACAATTCGCTTGGCCCGTTTCATAATATTCGGATCAGCCTCATCTTTGTTCATGACTGCCGTTACGGTATCCACGTCGCTTCCCATTGCATCTACTAAATGCGCGATTCCGAGCAGCCGCCCTTTTTTCCCGGCCTTTCTTAGAGAATCAAACACGCTTTCCGTTTTAATGCCGAGCTTCCAAACCATGTTCGAGGTGATTCCGTGCTCAAACGGATAAGTTCCGGTGAACATGGATGAGAAGCAAACAACCGTACGGGCCGGGTAAACGGTTTCCATCATTGTATACTCCGTTCCGGTCCGCCGGATCTTATCAAGGAATGGTGTATCTGCCTCTTCGAATCTTTCCTTCCGCATCCCGTCTATAACAATGACGATCACCTTTTCGTTCACAGCCTGTTTACGTTCCGGCAGATTGTTTGTATACGTTTCAACCGGTTGCGGTTTCCAGTCAAAGAGGTACGTATGCAGGACCCATGCAAACAGGTATACGCCTCCCCAGAACGCCAGTATTGCCGGCCAGTTCAAAGCTGCGAACCCTTCACCTGCAGCAAAATGAGAAAAGTGGACATCCCAGAAAGCAAGGAGGAGCATGACCTTCGGGAGCTGTTCCTGGGCATTGCCGCTTGTCGAATCGCTGTTTTTCAAAACAAGCTTCCAAAATCTTGTGAAGTTCAGCCAGTTTGTCCCGATGCGTAAATGGTAATATAGGGTTCCCCAGAAAAAGACGGTGAAGAAAAAATATAAGGCTGCCGCGGTGAACCATAAACCGAGCGGTGCCATATCCCAGATCACCAGAAACGCGATGACAGGAATCCATAAATAATTCCGCAAGAAAAGCGGGAAATCGAATGTGAAGTAGAAAATAAACAGGGGCAGCACAAGAATCAGGCTGCTTACCAGCGCATACCAGAATCCCGGGTCCGCCCAATTGCCAATTGTAAATAACAGCATCGTGCCGACCGTGAAAATCGGAGTGAACGGCTTGCCTTCATTGAGTAAATTCCAGGCGCGTGCTGCTGTTTTTTCAAAACGTGAAGCCTCTTTCATCTCGTACCTCTCCTCTTGTTAATCCATTGTTTCATATCATCTGCCCTCACCGGGGCCGTTATAAATAGCAACAACCCGGTCAGGTATGAAAAAGCAAATTTGAATAGATGTGATAAAACTGCAGCCTGATATCCGAACGAGGCGGGCACCCCCGTCATTGCAAGAGCGAAAGTCATCATGCTTTCATACGTCGCGATGCCGCCCGGCGCAATCTGGAAAACCTGTCCCCCGACCGTAAGGCTGTTGGCGAAAACCGCTTCCGAAAAGGACAATCCAACCCCTCCGGCACGGGCAATTTCAAAAATGACGGAAGCTTCCAGCACCCAGCTCAACGCGATCATCAGTAGCGCGGCGGCTCCTTTTTTCCCTCTGAGCCCTTCCTTGAGAAGAAGGATCTGTCTTGCAGCCAATCGCTTTATCTTCCCACTCTTGAACGAGAGTGCGACAGCAGCTCCGATGAAGATGAATGCAGCACTTCCAACTGCAATAAAAAAAGGTGTGAACCGGATTCCCTGCTGGAAAACAACCAATCCGGCACCGGCAAAGAAAATGAGTGCCGCCATATCAAGCATTCTGAGGACGGCCACTGAATGAAGGGCTGCATCAGCTTTCAAGCCCCCTCTGTTCATAATATATCCAATCCTGACCGCATCTCCGACTTTGACAGGTGCCAAATGATTTATAAACAGGCTGTAGCCGATTCCCTGCAGCAGGACGGCGTACGATGTTCGGCACCCGATATATAAATAATGGGCCCATGCCCGCAGTAAAAAAGCAGCCGTATACGCGGCAAAAACCGCTGCAACGGCCAGCGGGTCCCCGAGAAAAAGCCTTCCGTACCGAATAAGGTCTTGAACATCAAAAAAGCGTACCGAAAGAATGGCAAAAATGACTGTAAGAATAACGCCGGCACTAACGAAAATGATGCGCTTTGCCATGGTTATACGCTTTATGCCATGCAATGGTGCGTGCAAGGCCCTCTTCTAGTGTAATTTCCGGCTTATACCCAATCATTTTCCCTGCCTTTGAAATGTTTGCCCAAGTTTCGGTAACATCGCCTTTCCGGAACGGCCTCTGTTCGACCTCCATCTCCGGAAAATGTGTTTTCAAATGTGCAAGCAAGGTATCCATTTTCTCCGGCTTCCCTGCACCCAGATTGAACGTTTCATTAGGATACGGATATGCAAGTGCCTGTTCTATGCCTCCGGTAATGTCGTCGATATACGTAAAGTCCCTTGCAATGCCTGTTCCATTCAAGGTGATCTTTTCACCGGACTGCAGCCTGTCAAGAAAGATTGGAATGGCCATATCCGGCCGGCCCCACGGCCCGTAAACTGTAAAAAAGCGGAGGATGCTCAAATTGAAATGATAGATCGACTGGTAGGCGCGGCAAAACGCTTCAGCCCCGAATTTTGCGGCAGCATATGGGGAAACAGGATTTCCGGATGCCTGTCCTTCATGAAGGGGCATGCCCGATTGTTCACCATAAACGGATGAAGAGGATGCAAAAATAAATTGCCCGGCACCTGACTCACCCGCAGCCTTCAAGGCATTTACAGTCGCTTTGATATCATAATCGATATAGTCATGGGGTTTTTTCAGAGAAGCCGGCACACCGGGAATGGCAGCAAGGTGGATGACTGCTTCCGGCTGGAAAGCTTTGAATATGGCCAAAGCCGCTTCTTCATTCAGCAGGTTTTCATCCTTAAATAAAAAATCACCTGTTTCCTTGATATCTGCCAGCTGTGCCAATTTCCGGGCCGGATCATAGTATGGGTGCAAGCTGTCCAAAATCATTATGTCTTGGCCTTTCCCGATCAATTGTTTAGCCAGCCGGCTTCCGATAAAACCAGCACCGCCTGTAATAAGTATTTTCATAAACCACACCTCATTGATATCGTTGACAATTGTCATTTAAGTTATAAATGTACCAGGGAAGAGAAATAAGCCAAAACAGTATACCCACGTTCCGCTGGCTAGTCAATATTCTATCATAGATGAGATGGACAGGCCGTTTTGTCAGCCTCCAGATGAAGGGCAGTACAGAAAGAAAGCCGCCTGACCGGCGGCCTCCTTACTATTTAGATGAAACCTCTTTTACAGAGGCAGTGATCTCATCACTCAACTTCGATGCTTCTTCAGCATTTTCCACTGCAACTGCTTCATACCATTTTTGCGCCTTATCAAGCAGTGATTCAGCCTGCTCTTCACCAAGCTTGTCAGCCAGCTCCATTTCAATCGCCTTCAGGAATACATTCGCTTCCATAGCTTCAGTCCGAGCCTCTGCCACTTCTCCTTCTTCAAGGGCAGCCGGAACTTTTTCATGGTAACCGGTGATTTTTCCGGCAAACGCATCGGTAAACAGCTGGGAAACTTCATCAGCCTTTATTGCGGATGGCTCAGTCTTATCAAGGCTGAACAGGTCATTCAGTTTGTTTGCCGCTTCTTCATCACCGCCAGCAAGTGATCCTTTGATTGCCTGGAGGAAACCCCAGCCTTCTGCCTGCATGATTTTCAATTCAGTCTCATCTGCATTTCCTTCCTGTACCGCCTTCTCGATTTTCTCTGCATAAGATTGAGCGGCAAGATAGTGGCTTCTGTAAATGGATTTGTCAGTGATTTGCTTATATACTCCGAAATCGTCGGCTTTTCCGGCGTCAAGAGCTTCTTTCTGTGCCTTCAGGCCGCTGTTGATATTTTCTACGATACTGTCTTCACCTGATAACTCATAGTAACTGTCCCTCTTTTCAGCAGTAGGGATGATCACTTTATCAATTAGAAGGTTCAGGTCTTCAAATATTTTGCCGGCCTCTTCAGCATTTCCTTCCTCAAGTGCTGCTGCCGTATCGGAATGGAGACCCTTATGCTTCTGATAGAAATAGGATTGAGTCGTCTTATCAATGATTTGCCTTGCCACATTGGCATCAAGTTCCCCGCTCTGCCCGGCACTGATTGCTGCCTGGATCGCCTGGTCAAACTCACCGTTTACGGCATTCACTGCTTCCTTTAAATTCCCATCGTATTCACTCTTGACCTTATCCCAGTCCACTTCGTTGCCTTCTTTTGCGGCACCAAGAGAGTCCATCATGGCCTGATATGCGTTTACCTCTGCTTCTGTATTTGTATCAGCCGCATTTTGCCCGGCATCCTTTTCTTCGCTTTCGTTATTTTGTTCAGCCTGATTTTCCTCAGTCGCCTGATCTTCCTGTTTCGGCTCTTCTTTCGGTTCGTCTGCCTCTTGATTTCCGCATCCGGCAAGAACACCTCCGGCAAGTAGTGCACTTGCTACTAATGTCAACGTTTTCTTTTTCATGAATGCTTTCCCCTTCCATCAATGTAATTGATAATGCTTTTCATTTATAAGTACAATTGTCATTTTACCGATAACGATTATCATTGTCAATGAACAATTTGTGAACGGCTTTTTACGTTCCTTTTCTAGCCGGTACAAAAGCGCAAGAATCCCGCTTAGCGGCGTATGCATAAGCGGGGGCGCCGGAATGTGTCTTTCCTTCAGGGAGGTGATCACCGATTATGACGGATAGACACAGGCGCCTGTAGCTTGATGATGCCCTTCTGGCTTTTTATCCACATCGCATAAATTTTATTGCTTACAAAAATAAAAAGGACCCGGAGATTGTCCTCCGGATCCTCTGATTGCTTATGAATTACATATGTTTTTGCAGGGTTTGGGTAAGTGCTTCTTTTGGCTGGAAGCCGATGATTTGATCCACCACTTCACCATTCTTGAAGACAAGAAGTGTCGGGATGCTCATTACACCGAAGCGTCCTGCTGTTTCCTGGTTTTCATCAACGTTCAATTTGGCGATTTTCAAGTTGTCGCCCATCTCTGAGTTGATTTCTTCCAGTACAGGAGCGATCATCTTACAAGGTCCGCACCATGGTGCCCAGAAGTCAACGAGTACTACACCGTCGTTCGTTTCATTTGAAAAAGTCTGGTCTGTCACATTTACAATTGCCATTCACAAATCCTCCTCTAACAACTCATTTCCATCAAAGTATACCATTCAAGGATATTGCATGCCATATTTTTGTTTTCATATATAACGTACCCTTTTGAATGGAAATTACACATCCTGCTGCTCAACTCCATACTATACGGCGTATCACCGAAACGTGCAAGCGGCAGTGGGGGATGCTGTGGTGTCTAACCTAAATAGCTGAAACATGCTGTGAGCATAAATGTGAGATCGGTTTCCTTTGCATGGATCCGCTTTCTCAAGCGGCGCAGGGGCGGCGTCAGATCATGCTTATCTCGGGTTGCACGGACGGTGTCTTCTATGACGCGAGGTTTGTGAAAATGGCAGATTGGGCGTGTAATACTATCAAAATTATAGTGGGTAAGAAATGATGGTCAGCATCCTACCATAAAGGTAGTGAATGGAGTTATGCATGCCCAAAAAGGGACGTGCATTTTCAAAAACGGAACCAATGTCTTCTCTCACTTACAGGCACAAAAGACTCCCTTCAAAGCCTTTATTCATCCACTCCCTCAATGATAAGCACAGAAAACACCACTCCCCTGTCACAGTAAAAAATTAACAGCCCACTTCATTTACGAAATGGACTGTTAATTGTTCGTTACTATTATATTGCACTCGCAACCGTACCCATTAAGAAGAAATAACGGTTTATGCGTTCACCTTGAGTTTTTTGAATTCTTCGGTCAGCATTGGCACCACTTCAAACAGGTCGCCGACAATACCATAGTCAGCCACATTGAAGATGTTGGCTTCCGGATCTTTATTGATGGCTACGATGACCTTTGAGTTCGACATCCCGGCAAGGTGCTGGATTGCCCCAGAAATGCCCGCTGCAATATAAAGGTCCGGCGTGACCACTTTACCGGTTTGCCCGATTTGCAGTGAATAATCACAGTAATCCGCATCACATGCTCCGCGGGAAGCTCCTACTGCCGCGCCTAGCACTTCGGCAAGTTCATTCAGCGGATCAAAACCCTCTGCACTCTTCACACCGCGGCCGCCGGCAACGACTACTTTCGCTTCTGCAAGGTCGACACCGTCTGTGGCTTTGCGGAGCACGTCCTTGACAATTGTGCGCAGGTCTTTGATATCTGCATCGACTGCTGACACCTCGCCTGAACGGGATTCATCCTTTTCAGGCGCTTCAATGTTATTCGGACGGATTGTCGCGAAGAGAATACCGTCTGTCACCACTTTTTTCTCAAATGCTTTTCCTGAATAAATCGGCCGCGTGAACACGATGTTTCCACCGGATTCTTCAATTTCTGTCGCATCAGAAATCAGCCCGGAACCAAGCTTGCTGGCCACTTTTGGGGAAAGGTCTTTCCCGATGGATGTATGGCCCATCACGATTCCCTCAGGGTTTTCCTGCTCAATCACCTGCATCAATGCCTGGCCGTAGCCATCCGGCGTATAATTTTCCAATTTATCGTTTTCAACTTTGATGGCACGGTCCGCACCATGCCGGATCATTTCCTGGGCAAGTTCATCATTGACGGATTTACCGAGCAGAACGGCAACAATTTCGCCGCCTTCCGCAATGGTTTTACCTGCTCCAACGGCTTCGAATGATACATTTCGAAGTGAGTCATCGCGAATTTCTCCTACAACTAATACTTTTCTTGACATGTGGATATCCCCCCGTTAAATTACTTTTGCTTCGTTGCGAAGTAATGAAACCAGTTCTTTCACCTGATCTTCTAATTCTCCTTCAAGCACTTTTCCTGCTTCTTTTTCAGGAGGAAGGAAAATTTCGATTGTCTTCGTTTTAGGTTCAACGTCGTCCTCATCAAGATCAAGATCATCTATTTCCAGTTCTTCCAACGGTTTTTTCTTCGCTTTCATGATGCCCGGCAGAGATGGATAGCGGGGTTCATTCAGTCCTTGCTGGGCCGTTACAAGCAGCGGCAGCGAGGTTTCGATCATTTCTGTATCCCCTTCAACATCGCGCTCAATTTTCACATTTTCACCATCAACCTCAATTTTGGTGATTGTGGTGACGTATGGAATCTCCAGACGCTCAGCAAGACGAGGGCCAACCTGCCCGGACCCTGAATCGATGGCAACGTTGCCACCCAAAATCAGGTCATATTCCTTATCGGAGAAAAATTGTTCAAGGATTCGGGCAGTCGAAAACTGGTCGCCTTCCTCTACATCGTCTTCAGTGTTAATTAAAACGGCTTTATCACAGCCCATTGCCAGCGCAGTGCGCAGCTCTTTTTCCGCATCTTCCCCGCCGACAGTAACTACTGTCACTTCACCGCTATTGTTGTCACGGATTTGGATCGCTTCTTCGATTGCATATTCATCATAAGGGTTGATGATGAACTCAGCACCCTCTTCGGCAATCCGTCCGTTTTCGATAGAGATTTTTTCTTCCGTGTCGAATGTTCTTTTCATGATCACATAAATGTTCATTAGCAGTCCCCTCCCTAATAAATTGACCTGGATACTGACTGGATCGGCAGCAAGTCATTCATCTTTGAAATCCGGCTTCCTTTTTTCAATGAAAGCCTGTATCCCTTCACTTGCATCATTTGATTGAAAGACGCGGCCAAACAGTTCCGCTTCTTTTTCAACGCCATCTTCAAACCGTGAATCTATCGCATAATTGGACAGCTCCAGCGCATACGAAACGGAAACAGCGCTTTTTGATGCCATCTTGCCGGCAAGGGCAAACGCTTCATCCATCAGTGTTTCATCTGAATACGCATGATTGGCGAGGCCCAGCTGGACAGCTTCTTTGCCGGTAATAGGTTCACCTGTCAACATCATTTCAATTGCCCTCGGCCTGCCTATGTATCGCGGAAGGCGCTGTGTTCCCGCATACCCAGGAATCAAGCCAAGTGTCAATTCAGGAAGCCCAAGCTTAGCTGTCTCGGTCACAAGGCGTATATGGCAGGCCATTGCGAGTTCCAGGCCTCCGCCAAGCGCCGCTCCGTGAATGGCGGCAATGATCGGTTTTTTGAAGTTTTCCATTCTGTCAAACAGCTGCTGTCCCTTTTTTGAAAGATTTCGAAAATCGGAATCGCTTTCAATTTTCGTAAACTCTTTGATGTCGGCGCCTGCTGAAAAAAAGCGGCCTTCCCCGTGAATGAGTATGACCTTTATTCCCTTTTCACTTTCGACTTCATCCAGCATCTGTGACAATTCGTCCAGAAGGCCGGATGCAAGCGCATTTGCAGGCGGACGGTTCAATGTGACAACAGCAATGCGCTCTTTTACAGACCAAGAAAGAAACTCCATCAATACACCTCTTCCCCTGTAAGAATTAATACAGCAATGTTTTTTATGATTGATTGCTGAGCCCATTCACTAACAGACGGTGAACAGGAGCAGCGAGCGCCGCCAGATTATATTTATGGTCATTCATGACCCAGTTGGTTGCCGTTTCGTCAAGCGTCCCGAAAATCATCTGCCTTGCGAGCCTGACATCAAGTTCAGGATCAAACGTGCCGGCGGCCATCCCTTCTTCAAGGATTGAATCAATAACCTGTAAATAGTCTTTCAACACTTCGTTAATTTTGAGACGAAGGGATTTTGATGACTGTCTGAGTTCAAGCTGCGTAACGACGGCCAGGTTCACATCCTCTGATAAAAGATAGAAATGCACGCTGGTCAATGCTAATAACTTCTCTTCGGCATCCGTTTTTCCTTCAATGGCTTTTTGGACTTTCTCAACAAGAATTCCCATTTTGACCTGAAAGAGTGAAATGAGAATGTCTTCTTTGTTTTTGAAATAGAGATAGATTGTTCCGTCTGCTACACCAGCATGTTTTGCAATACGCGACACCTGCGCTTGATGGTATCCGTTTTCCGCAATGACATCAACAGCAGCCTCAATGATTTTTTTATACTTTGGTTTGTTTTGTTTCACAGCCCCCGTCTCCCTCTCTAAAAAAATGAATGATGATTCATTCACAACTTCATTCTATATTATTCTAAATTTACTGTCAATATAGAACCTCAAAGAAAGAAATTCAAAAGAAGAGCCCGTGGCTGCTGGCTCCCCGGGTCTACTGGGCCGTCTTGATTTTTTCTTTTTCTTCTTCTACGAGCTGCCTGCGCAAGATTTTACCGACAGCTGTTTTCGGCAGTTCATCCTTGAATTCGAACAGTCGGGGAACTTTATAAGCGGCAAGGTTTTTGCGGCAGTATTCATTGATTTCCTGTTCTGTCAGCGTATGTCCTTCTTTCACAACGATATATGCCTTCACCGTTTCGCCGCGGTAAGGGTCAGGAACTCCTGCTACCACTGCTTCCTGGATCGCTTCATGTTCATACAGGACTTCTTCGATCTCACGCGGGTAAATATTGAAGCCGCCGGCAATGATCATATCTTTTTTCCGGTCTACGATATAAAAATAGCCTTCTTCATCCATATAGCCGAGATCGCCTGTCAAAAGCCATTCGCCATTCAGGAAAGTCGCCGCCGTTTCTTCCGGCCTGTTCCAATAACCTTTCATCACCTGCGGGCCTTTCACTGCCAGCTCACCAACTTCGCCCGGTTTTGCCCGTTCTCCTGTTTCAGGGGAAATGATCATGGCATCCGTATCAGGCCACGGCACCCCTATACTTCCTTTAACCCGTTTTTCCCAGAGGAAATTGGAGTGGGTGACTGGAGACGCTTCGGTCAGGCCATATCCTTCAACAAGCTTGCCGCCGGTGACAGCCTCAAACTTCTCCTGGACCTCAACAGGCAGCGGGGCCGACCCGCTTATACAGGAATCGATGGAGGACAGGTTGTAATCCTTGATTTTCGGATGGTTGAGAAGGGCGATATAAATTGTCGGCGCACCAGGAAAAATCGTCGGCTTTTGTTTCTCAATTGTCTTAAGTGTATCTTCTGCATCGAATTTCGGCAAGATAATCATCTTGGCACGGAACATGACGGAAAGGTTTAAAACGACGGTCAGGCCGAAAACATGGAAAAATGGAAGGATTGCCAGAATCCGTTCCTCGCCTTTCTTCAAATTATACATCCACGCCATGCTCATTGCCGTATTGGACACGAGGTTTCTATGTGTCAGCATGACTCCTTTCGGGCTGCCGGTGGTACCGCCTGTATACTGGAGCAGGGCCAGGTCTTCCTCCGGATTGATCGGAATCTCCAGTTCTTTAAATTCGCCGAAACGGATCACATCCGTGAACAAATGTGTGTTTGGGCCGCTTTCCACCTTCACGACAATGTTATGCTCCTTCTTTTGGATAAACGGATAAATCACATTTTTCGGGAATGGAAGATAGTCCTTGATTCCCGTCACGATAACATGCTCAACCGGTGTTTTATCCCTGACAGCGCTTACTTTCGGATACAGCAAGTCAAGGCATACAATGGCTTTGGCACCTGAGTCATTCAGCTGGTATTCCAGTTCGCGTTCCATATACATTGGGTTTGTCTGGACCACAATGCCACCCGCCAGCACAATGCCATAATAACTGATGACTCCCTGGGGGCTGTTGGGCAGCATGATGGAAACCCTGTCGCCTTTTTGGATGCCAAGCTTTTGGAGGTAATTGGCAAACCTGACTGCCTGCTCATACACTTCTTTATAGGTCATTTCTTTACCCAAAAAATGAAGCGCTTTCTTTTCAGGCATCTCCTCGGCTGCTTCTTTCAAGAACTGGCCCACTGGCTTATTCGGATAATCAAGTTTTCTCCCGATTGATTCCGGATAATGTTTAAGCCATGGATTCCGGGACGTTTGTTCCATTTCATCACCCTCCTTTATAATATAATTTTATTATACCGGAAACTTCTTAATTAGTTAAAATATTTTAAATAATTTGACTTAAAAAGGCGTAAAATGTCGGGTGGCAAAGGTGGAGGCCAACCAAAAAAAGGCCGTCCGCTACAGGGACAGCCTTTTGGCGGTTGTTCTTTTTTAAAATAGTAAATACACGATGCCCCATACGAGAAAGATCCCACAAAGGACCAATAGGACTTTTGCCAGTGTTTCCATTATCCGTCTCCTTATCAGCAGATATCAGCCAATCCCAGACCCGATGACATAAGATAGGCCGACTGATATGACCATTGAAATGAAACCGACAGCGCGGTTATCTTTTTCAATTTCATGATCTATTTTAAACTTAGGCGTCAGAAACTCAAATATAAAGTATCCGCTCAGCAGCAGTAAGAACCCAAACGCTCCCCAGGTCATCATCGTGATGAGTGAATCATTATGGGCAATGGAATACCTGAAAATATTGGTGATGCCAAAAATTTTTCCGCCTGTCGCCATAGCGACTGATATGTTTCCCCGCTTGATTTCTTCCCAATTCTGGTACTTGGTCACGAGTTCAAATATCGTCATGAAAACTACAACGGACAGGATGACCACACTATAATTGGCCGCAGTATCGACGTATACGTTCCCCCAAAAGTTATCCATTTGCATTGTGCCTCGCTTTTGTCATCACTGCTTTCGCACATTTGCGAAATCGGCAATATATTTTTATCGGCTGTAAATCATCAAAAACGCTTATTTCAACTCAAGGACAGTTACTCCCCCGCCGCCTTCATTCATGCCGCCGGATCGGATGTTTTTAATCGCCCGCTGTTTTTTGGCCCATTCCTGGATGCCCTTGCGCAGTGCGCCCGTTCCTTTGCCGTGAATGATGGTAACAGACGGATAACCGGCCAGAAGAGCATCATCCAGATACTTTTCCACTTTGAGCAAGGCATCTTCAAACCGCTCACCACGCAAATCAATTTCCGGTTTCACATGGCCCGTATTCCCTTTTACAGTCGCCATCGGCTTTGTTTCGACCGGCTGGGGCCTGTTGATATATTCCAGGTCTTTTCTTTTCACTTTCATCTTCATGATGCCAAGCTGCACCGTATATTCATTGTCACCTGACTGCTCAACGATATGTCCCTGTCGGCCAAGACTGATGACATTCACCTCATCACCGGGAAGCAGTTCATGCTGCCCGGTTTTCCCCGCTTTCCTTGCTGAAGGGCGCTTTTTTGCAAGCTCAGGGGTCGCATCTTCCAATTTTTTGCGGGCTTCAATCAGCTCATGTTCCTTGACTGCGCTATTCTGGCGCTTTTGCATCTTCCTGATATCGGCGATTATTTCTTCTGCCTGTTCTTGTGCCTTTTTGACCGCTTCTTTCGCTTTTTCTTCGGCAGCCTCCATCATCGCTTCCCGCTGTTCGGAAAAAGCGGCCAATTTCTGTTCCAGTTCTTGATGGATCGCAGCGGCTTCCATCCGGAGGCGTTCGGCCTCATCCCTTTCCCGCTCAGCACTTTTACGGCTCTGTTCGAGCGAGGCGATCATATTTTCCACTTTATTCGTTTCGGTGCCGATATACCCTCTGGCATTCTCAATGATGGAAGTATCCAGGCCGAGCCTGCTTGAAATTTCAAAAGCATTGCTTTTTCCGGGGATGCCGATCAAAAGGCGGTATGTTGGACTGAGTGTTTCGATGTCAAATTCTACACTTGCATTGACGACACCTTTACGGTTGTAGCCATACGCTTTCAGCTCAGGATAGTGGGTGGTCGCAACGACCCTCGCCCCCC
Organism: Guptibacillus hwajinpoensis; assembly: GCA_016841765.1. GTDB lineage: Bacteria > Bacillota > Bacilli > Bacillales > Bacillaceae_O > Bacillus_BL. Next base: position 25,050 of record JAENYN010000038.1, on the reverse strand, counting down.
TGCTGTATACCTCGTCAAGAATGGCAATGGCAAGCGCCGCGCCTTCCTGAGGATCGGTTCCAGCCCCCAATTCATCAAACAGAACAAGGCTCTTATGGTCAACATCCTTTAAAATTTCAACAATATTGGTCATATGGGATGAAAACGTGCTCAGACTTTGCTCAATCGATTGTTCATCACCGATATCGGCGAATACTTTCTCAAAAACCGTAACAACTGAGCCATCATGCGCCGGAACCTGCAACCCTGCCTGTGCCATCAGTGCAATCAGGCCGATTGTTTTCAATGTCACCGTCTTTCCGCCCGTATTGGGACCGGTTATGACGATGGAACTGAAATCGCCTCCCAGTTCAACATCGCTTGCGACAACTTCATCAAGCGGGATAAGCGGATGGCGGGCCCTGTTAAGTTTCATATAGCCTTCATCATTAATTGCGGGCTTTGACCCTTTGATCGCCTGGCTGTACATCCCTTTTGCGAACATGAAATCCAAACTGGCGAGCACTCCGACAAGCTGCAGAAGGATTTCGGCATCTTCAGCGACATGGGCTGATAACTCTGCAAGGATGCGGTCTACCTCATGCTTTTCACGCATTTTTGCTTCTTGAAGTTTATTATTCATTTCCACAACGGCCTGCGGCTCAATGAAAAGGGTCGCGCCTGAAGCCGATTGGTCATGGACCATGCCGCCGAATGATCCGCGGTACTCCTGTTTCACCGGTACGACAAACCGGTCATTGCGGATGGTGACGATGGCATCGGAAAGCATTTTTTGAGTGGATGAATTCCGCGTTAAATTTTCTAGCTTCTCCCGGATACGGGCTTCCGTCGTCCTGAGTTCGTTCCGGATTCCGCGTAGCTTTTCACTCGCACTATCCATCACCCGGCCGCTGTCATCGATGCTTTGGTTGATCCGCCGTTCAAGATTGGCAAGAGGGACAATTTCCTCAGCGTGCCGGGCCAGGATCGGCAGCTCGATTTCTTCTTCCTCGATCAGGTCCTCAATGAACCGCTTCATGTTCTTTGCACCGTACAATGTGCTTGAGATATCCAGCAATTCCTTCGGATTCAGCATACCGCCGATTTCAGCCCGCTTGACCTGCGGCCTGATATCAAACACGCCGCCAAGCGGCACATTCCCTTTGACACGGAGAACATGCACGGCTTCATCCGTTTCATCCTGCAGATAAGCAACTTCAGCCAGGTCAAATGAAGGGCTAAGCTTGTCGGCTTTATCCTTTCCGAGTGAGGAAGAGGCATGTGACCTCAACCTTTCTTTTACCTTGTCAAATTCAAGAGTATGAAGTGCATGTTTCATTTGTTTCACCTTCCTTATGCGCAGCGCGCCCTTACGAATTATCATTCCTTTTTAAAAATGCAGTAAGATCAGCGATATTCCAGGTGTTTATGACATTCTCTTTTTTCACCCAGCCTTTTCTGGCTGCCGCTGCACCGATTTGCATATGTTCGAGGGTATCGATCTGGTGGGCATCCGTGTTGATGACAAGCTTGGCGCCGGCATCCTGGGCTTTTCGAAGCCATTCTGCAGATAAATCAAGCCGATGCGGATTGGCATTCAGTTCAAGTGCCGTGTCTGTCTCAACCGCCAACTCGATCAGCATGTCCAGGTCGACATCATATCCTTCCCGCCTGCCGATCAAGCGCCCCGTCGGATGTGCGATAATATCCACATGATTGCTTTTGACTGCCTGTTTCAAACGCTTCATAATCGTTTTCCTGTCCTGTGAAAAACTGGAATGGATTGAAGCGATCACAAGATCAAGTTCACCCATCAATTCTTCATCAAAATCGAGCCCGGCATTCGGCAGGATATCCATTTCAGTGCCGGCAAGAATAACAATATCATCATATTTTTCATTAAGACGGTCGATTTCTTTGCGTTGTTCCCTCAGCCTTTCCGGTGTCAGGCCATTGGCCACCCGCAAGTATTGGGAATGATCCGTAATGCAAATATATTCATAACCCCGCTTCCGCGCTGCTTCAACCATTTCTTCAATCGAATAGGCGCCGTCACTCCAGGTCGTATGCATATGGAGATCCCCTTTGATATCGGCGGCTTCCACAAGCTTGATTTCTCTTTCCAGATAAGCATCGACCTCTTCCCCCGATTCCCTGATTTCCGGGGGAATGAACGGAAGTCCGAAATGGCGGAAAAAATCCTCCTCACTTTTAAAAGTGAGAAGTTCCCCGGTCTCCTGAATCTCAACACCGTACTCGCTTATCTTTTCGCCTTTTTCCTTGGCAAGCTGCCGCATCCTGACGTTATGGTCCTTCGACCCGGTGAAATGGTGGAGAGCAGTCGCAAACTCGTCTGGACGGACAAGCCTGAAGTCGACAGCCACATCATATCCAAATGCCATTACAAGGGAAACCTTCGTATCCCCACTCGCAATGACTTCCTCGATCCCATCCATTTTCAGCAGCTGATCCCGCACGTTTCCGGGCTGCTCTGTCGCGATTATGAAATCCATGTCTTTTACGGTTTCTCTCATGCGCCGCAGGCTCCCGGCCCTTGACCACTTGTCAATGCCGTCCATACCATCCAGAAACGCCTCCACCTTTTCGGCAGCCGACAGCATAAATGCGATTGGCAGGCGCTCAGGGCGGGTACCCATTTCTTCAAGGGCAGAAAGGATCTTTTCTTCCGATTTCTTGCCAAAACCGCTCAACTTCTGAATTTTCCCTTCCTCTGCCGCCTTTTTAAGCGCAGCAGCATCAGTTACACCGAGCTCCTGATACAGTTTGGCGAGTTTTTTGCCGCCAAGCCCCTGCACTTGCAAAAGCGGAACAAGCCCTGCCGGAACTTCCTTTTTCAGTTGTTCAAGCTCAGAGGACTTGCCTGTTTCCATCAGTTCGGTTATCACTTCGCCCGTGCCTTTTCCGATCCCCTTCAATTCTGTCGGATCTTCAATATCTGCAAGGCTCCGGTCATCCGTTTCAAGGGCCTGTGCAGCTTTTCGGTATGCTGATACTTTAAAGCTGTTTTCACCCTTCAATTCCATATAAACCGCAATTGTTTCCAATGTTTTGATGACGTCTTTTTTATTGACCTGAAGCATATGCAATCCCTCCAAGCATCTGTTTTTTCGGTAAGGCTGCGTTTCACTTTTTCAGTAATTCCCTTTACGTGCAAAAACACTCCTCCTAACGGAGAAGTGTTGCGATGTGTTCCACCCATAAATTCGTAATTAGCCTGGAAAAACCCGGCGTATGCTCAACGATGACTTGGGCAAGGATTGAATCCGCCAGCGCTTGCTGAATGAATTCCACTTGCATAAAGGCCGCCAGATATAAAAGGATAAAAGCAATCAAGTAAACCTCAATAAATCCGAGCGCGCCGCCCAGCCAGCCGTTAAACGTCCGCAAAACCGGCAAATCGGCCAGGAAATCAAACATTGCCCCGACGATATGCATAATGATTTTTGTCCCGAAAAACAGCACGGCAAAAGCGATAGCACGGTAATAGGCAGCCTCAATATGTATGTTGTCCAGGAACAACTGGATTGAACTGCCATCAGGCAAAGCGGGATAAGGCACCCACAATTTCAAATGCGGAGCAAGGTCATCAAAATATAAATAGGCAATGACAAATGAGACAATGAATCCGGCAAGATAAACAAGCTGAAGAATGAACCCTCTTTTCAGACCAACGACAAAACCGGAAATCAGCACGATAAGCAATATTAAATCAAGCATTATTGTTCGTTTTCCTCTTCTTTCTGTATAGATTCAACTAGTTTGATGTATTTTTGCTCAAGGAGCAAGTAATCATTCACCGCATTCACGGCAGTAAGTACAGCCAGTTTATTCACATCCAGAGTCGAATTCATTTCTTTTAGCTCTTTCATTTTTTCATCCACAAGACTTGCCACCATTTTGACATGGCTTTTTGACTCGTCGGCGACAATTTTATATTGCTGTCCATATATTTCAACGGTGGTCCTTGATTTTTTCCCATCTGCCATGCAGGAGACCCCCAATCTTCGCATCTCAAAGAATCCTAATTCATATCATAACATGAAAAAAACGGATTGTGAAAAAATTTATGGTTTATAAGCGAGGTGCCCGGATTTCGGCGGGTGAACCTGGAGTACACCCAGTTTCTTATTTTTCCGTGAAACCATTCATGGTACGATGGAATAGATGAAAGGGGTTGGCGTCGTGTCAAACGGGGTATTAAAAATGCCTGATAATATGTTACATGAAATGAAAAATCATTATAAAGAGTATCTTCAGGATAAAGTGCCGCAGGGCGGCATCTTCACCGCAAAACTTCCGGGATGCACAATCACTGCTTACAAGTCCGGGAAAGTCCTGTTTCAGGGGAAAGAGTCCGGTGTGGAAATCGCCGCCTGGGAAGCAAAAGGGGCCGGCGGGGCACCTAAGAAATCTTCAGCACCAAAATCCGAGCCGCAATACAGGCCGCCGGCCAACATTGGGTCACTTTCGATTATAGGTTCTGATGAAGTTGGCACCGGCGACTACTTCGGGCCGATGACAGTTGTAGCGGCTTACGTGTCAGCAGATATGGCCGGGAAGTTAAAAAGTCTTGGCGTAAAAGATTCCAAAAACCTGAATGATACACAAATCACAGAAATCGCCAGGGCGATCAAGTCAATTGTTCCCCACAGCCTGCTCATTCTCCGCAACGAAAAATACAATGAACTCCAGGAAAGCGGCATGACCCAGGGGAAAATGAAAGCGCTGCTCCACAACCAGGCAATCAACCATCTTGCGGAAAAAATAAAGCCGGAAGTTCCGGACGGCGTGCTGATCGACCAATTTGCCCAGCCTGCGGTATATTTTAAACATATCAAGGGTAAACAACAAAAAATAACGAAAAATGTCTATTTTTCCACAAAAGCGGAAGGGGTCCACTTAAGTGTAGCAGCCGCTTCCATCATCGCCCGCTATGCATTCATTAAAGAATTTGAAAAGTTGTCAGAAGCCGCCGGCATGGTTCTTCCTAAAGGAGCAGGATCCAGGGTTGACGAAGCTGCAGCTGTACTGATGAGGAAACACGGGACAAAAGCGATGCGGAAATTAGCCAAAGTCCATTTTGCAAATACAGAAAAGGCGCTGAAACTTATTAAAAAATGAAAAAAAGCAGCTTAACCGCCAAAGGACGGATAAGCTGCTTTTTTACTTTTAAATCAGCTGCGGAGTGATGCATTCAATTTTTTTTCAAGCGCCTGCAAAACATCGTTATGGGCTGCAGTCACTTCATCATCCGTCAACGTCCTCTCCGGGTCGTAATACTTAAGAGAGAATGCCAGCGATTTTTTGCCTTCTTCCATATGCTCACCCTGGTAAACATCAAAGAGGGACGTTTCCTTGAGGAGCTTTCCGCCCGCCTCTTTGATGACTTCCTCTGCCCTGGCGGCTGAAAGGCTTTCATCTGCAACGATGGCAATATCCCTTGTGATGGAAGGGTAACGCGGAATCGGTGTATATTGAAGCTCATCCGCTTCCTGACTCAAAAGCCGTTCGAGATTCAGCTCAAATACATATGTTTCGTTCAAATCCATTTCGGCCTGCGTTTCCGGATGCACTTGCCCGATGTAGCCGATTTTTTCCTGTTTGAACTGAATTTCAGCTGTCCTGCCCGGATGCATCCCTGCCATTTGCACAGGCCGATAAGATATATCCCCGTCTGCATCAAGAAGGGTGAACAGTTCTTGAAGAATTCCTTTGACAACATAAAAGTCGACCGGTGTTTTCACACCCTGCCATGGATGACTTTCCCATAAACCGGTAACAGCTCCGGCAAGATGCTCCACCTCATCCGGTAGAGTGGATGTACTTCCGTCTTCAGAAAGGAACACAGATGCCGTTTCATATACAGCTACATCCTCAATTTGCCTGGCAATATTGTATTGCAGGACATCAAGCAAGTGAGGCACAATGCTGAGTCGGAGCATGCTTCGTTCTTCACTCATCGGCATAGCCAGTTTCACCGGGGTATTGCCCTCATGTATCGTGTAGGAATGTACTTTTTCCTCACTTGTCAATGAATAGGTGACGGATTGCATCAGCCCTGCTCCTTCAAGATAACGGCGGACCATGCGGCGCTTCTCCTGATATTCAGTCAGCCGGCCCGGTTTCGCTTCGAGCACAGGCAGCGTGGTCGGGATTTTATCATATCCATATAATCGTCCCACCTCTTCAATCAGGTCTTCTTCGATCGAAATGTCAGGACGCCGCGTCGGAACCGTGACCGTGAAATCACCGTTATTTACTTCATAATCAAAACGGAGCGCTTTGAAAATCTGCTCTGTTTCGGAAACACTGATCTCCGTTCCCAGCACATGGTTGATCTTTTCAACAGAGATTGTCAGGACTGCCGGTTCCTTTGTCAGGTTGTCAGCCTCGGCGATTCCGTCAAGCACCGTACCTTCTGCATATTCAGCCATCAAAGCCGCCGCACGGTCGGCAGCTTCCTTCGCCCGATAAGGATCGAGGCCTTTTTCATACCGGGAACTCGCTTCACTGCGCAGGCCATGGTCTTTAGATGCTGTCCGGATCCTCTGGCCGTCAAATACAGCCGATTCAATCAGGACATTGCCTGTATTGCTACGGACTTCTGAATCGGCTCCGCCCATAACACCGGCAAGCGCGACCGGATCTTTTCCGTTGGTGATGACAAGATGATCGGAAGTCAGAGTCCGTTCCACATCATCAAGGGTCGTGATTTTTTCCCCGTCTTTCGCCCTGCGGACGACAATCTCATTTGAACCGAGACGATCAAGATCAAATGCATGCAGCGGCTGGCCGTATTCAAGCATCACATAGTTCGTGATATCGACTATGTTATTGCTGGGACGGACGCCGGAAGCGATCAGTCGGTTTTGCATCCAGAGCGGTGAAGGCCCGATTTTCACATCCCTGACCACCCGCGCACCGTAATACGGATTGTCTTTTGGGTTTTCCACCGTCACAGAGACTGCTTCTGACACCTTGCCCTCTCCCGTATTAAGGTCAATTTCAGGGAACTTGATATCCTTGTTCAATATGGCAGCCGTTTCATAGGCGACTCCGAACATGTTCATGGCATCGGCCCGATTCGGCGTCAGGCCCAGTTCTAGAACAGCGTCATCAAGGTTCAGCTGTTCGATCGCATCCGTGCCGACTTCCGTATCTTCCGGGAAGACATAAATCCCATCGGCAAATTCCTTTGCAACAAGCTTGCTTTCAATGCCAAGTTCCTGCAATGAACAAATCATGCCGTTGGATGCTTCTCCGCGGAGCTTCGCTTTTTTAATTTTGAAGTTGCCAGGCAGGACGGCCCCCACTTTCGCAACAGCCACCTTTTGGCCTTTCGCAACATTCGGTGCACCGCATATGATTTGAACAGGCTCCCCTTCACCGATGTCCACTTTGCATACATTCAATTTATCTGCATTCGGATGCTGTTCGCATTCGAGCACGAAACCGACAACGATATTTTTCAATCCTTTGTCGAGTTTTTCCACACCTTCCACTTCAATGCCGCTGAGCGTTATTTTATCAGCAAGCTCTTCAGGGGTCAGTTCTGTCACATCCACATATTCTTTCAACCAGTTATAAGATACCAGCATTTTATTTGCTCCCTCCTGTGCCGTTTTCCATCATTTCAGATTATGCCCTTTTGAATTGCTTCAAGAAACGGAGATCATCGGTATAGAAATGACGGATGTCTTCAATGCCGTACTTTAGCATTGCAATCCGCTCAGGCCCCATGCCGAACGCAAAACCTGTATATTTTTTCGAATCGAATCCTGCCATCTCCAGCACATTCGGATGCACCATGCCGGCCCCGAGGATTTCTATCCAGCCCGTTTGCTTACAAACGCTGCATCCGTCTCCACCACACATTTTGCACGACACATCCACTTCCACGGAAGGTTCAGTAAACGGGAAGAAACTTGGCCGGAGGCGGATTTCACGATTTTCACCGAACATTTTTTTCGCAAACACTTCAAGTGTCCCTTTCAGATCGCTCATCCGGATGTTTTCATCCACGACAAGGCCTTCAATTTGCATGAATTGATGGGAATGGGTCGCATCATCTGTATCCCTGCGGTACACTTTTCCGGGACAAATGATTTTGACGGGCCCCCTTCCTTCATGCTTTTCCATCGTACGGGCCTGGACCGGGGAAGTATGGGTGCGCAGCAGCAGTTCTTCGGAAATGTAAAACGAGTCCTGCATATCGCGGGCAGGATGACCCTTCGGCAAATTCAACGCCTCGAAGTTGTAATAATCGGTCTCGACTTCCGGGCCTTCAGCGATGGAATACCCCATGCCGATAAATAGGTCTTCAATTTCCTCGATCACCGCAGCAAGGGGATGGTGATTACCCTGCTTCACCGGCCGGCCCGGCAAGGTCACATCGATTTGCTCAGAGGCAAGTTTTTTCTCTACCTCGCGTTTTTTCAGTTCTTCCTGCTTGCTTTCCAGCGTCTCAGTGATTGCAGCACGCACCTCATTGGCCAGCTGGCCCATTTTCGGGCGTTCTTCGGCAGGGAGTTTCCCCATGCCCCGCAGAACTTCAGTTATCGGCCCTTTTTTTCCAAGGTAAGCGACCCGCACATCTTGAAGTTCCTTAAGTTCTTCTGCCTCCTCAATTTTTCCGAGCGCTTCTTCTTTAAGGCTCATGAGTTTCTCTTCCATCAGTTTTCCTCCTTTATGGATTTATGTATAAAACTCCGGGAATCCGCTAATACATAAAAAAACCCCATCCCAAAAAGGGACGAGGTTTCAGTTCGCGGTACCACCCTTGTTAACCATCTATCCGCAATAAGCGGCATAACGGCTCACTTCATTGATATAACGGCTCTTCACCGATGCGCCTTTATTTTCCCGGACAGGAAAAGTCCCGGCGCCGACTCCGGAGTGAATTCTATTGCTTCGCACATGAGGATGCTTCCAGTCTGCGGCATCTTCTCCCTGGCAGGGCGAGCGGCAATGTACTGCTCTCCTTCTTCGTCTTTCATGTCATTATCCAATTATTTTATTATTATAGATGGAATATCGTCCGGGTGCAACCTTCTTTATTGCCATACAGTGTTAAGGTTTGATTTTTATTTGCAGTAACAGGCCTTATCTCAAATGAAACAGCAGGATGCCGGCTGCCACCGTCACGTTCAGTGACTCCGCTTTTCCTGAAATAGGGATGTAAAGGTTCTCGTCTGTTTCTGCTAATAGTTCCGGCGAAACCCCGCTGCCCTCACTTCCGGCGATAAGGGCAAACGGCCTGCCAGAGTTCACTTCCCTGTAATCCGACGCATCCTTAAGTGAACTCCCATAAATCGCCATTCCGTTTGAACGGGCTTTAGTAATCCAGTCATGCAGTTCACCGCGAATGACAGGCAGATGGAATAAGGATCCCTGGGTGGAACGGAGCACCTTGCTGTTATATAAGTCTGCGCTTCCCTTTCCAAGAACAACTCCATCAAGTCCCGCCGCATCAGCCGTGCGGATCAGCGTACCGACATTGCCCGGATCCTGGACTCCGTCAATGAACAGCAGCTTTTCGAATTGCTCTGGCGGTTTTTCTTCAATGGCACAAACCGCTGCAATTCCCTGTGATGTTTCCATATCACTGATGGCTTTCATTACGTCCGGTGATGCATATATGATGTCGATTCCTGAAACATCCCAATGAGCGGGAAAGCTCTCTTCCTCACTGATGATCAGCTGCAAAATTCCCGTTTGTGACTCAAGTGCCTCTTCAACCAGGTGCCAGCCTTCAATGAGAAACGTGCCGCTTTTTTCACGCTCTTTTTTTGTATGTAATTTTTTCAGTTGTTTTGCCAGTTGATTTTTTGGTGATTCGATTCGTTTCAATGTGATCCCTCTTTTCCTTTGAACCATCCCTATTATAGCCCGTCCCTCATACATAATCCAAACGATATTGCAAAAACTACACATGCCCGCTCAAAACTAAACGTAAAGAGGTGCTGGACATGGATTTCAATTTAAGACAGGCCATTATGGCAAACATTACGGGACATGATCAGCAGCAGCTTCAAGCAACCATCCTGGATGCCCTTCAAAGCGGAGAAGAGAAAATGCTCCCGGGGCTCGGTGTCCTTTTTGAAGTGCTGTGGAATAACACAGACGAACAGGAACATACGGAAATGCTTGAAGCAATGGAAGCAGGGCTCAAGCAATAACGAAAAGCGAAAGGCGACGGTTAGCGGCGTATGCATAAGCGGAACCGTCTCTGGAAGGGTGATCTTTCCCTTCAAGAGGCGGGGCCGCTTATGTCACTAGCCGCTGGAGCCCGCAGCTGGACATCTCAAAAAGCGAAGGGCACCGCTTAGCGACGTACGCATAAGCAGGGGTACCCGCAGGAAGGCGCCTTTTCCTTCCGGAGGGGGCCACTGCTTATGGCGCTAGCCGCTGGTGCTTGCAGCTGGACAACACGAAAAGCGGAAGGCGATGGTCAGTGGCGTATGCATAAGGGGAACAGCCTCTGGCGTACGGCACTCTTAACCGCATGAAAAAAGCCGGATGTGATCATCCGGCTTTTTTTCATCCATTTAATTAACCAAACGTTATTTCCTTTACCTTTTCCTCATCAAGTCCCTTGATGACTTCGACAATCAGCTTAACCGCATTTTCATAATCATCCCGGTGCAGCATGGCCGCATGTGAATGGATATAACGAGTCGCAATCGTAATGGAAAGCGCCGGCACACCGTTTGCCGTCAAATGGATGGAACCGGCATCAGTACCTCCGCCGGCAATGGCATCAAACTGATAAGGGATCCCTGCTTTATCTGCTGTATCCGTCACAAAGTCACGCAAGCCTTTGTGGGAAACCATTGAAGCATCATAAAGGATGATCTGCGGACCTTCTCCCATCTTGCTTTGTGCTTCTTTTTCAGAGATTCCTGGCGTGTCACCGGCAATGCCGACATCGACAGCAAATCCAATATCAGGCTTGATAAGGTTGGTTGCAGTTTTGGCGCCGCGCAGCCCGACTTCCTCCTGGACGTTTCCTACCCCGTATACAACATTCGGGTGGTCTTCGTCCTTTAGCTTCTTCAGCACATCAATCGCGATTGCACAGCCGATGCGGTTATCCCAGGCTTTTGCAAGCAGCATTTTCTCATTATTCATGACGGTGAATTCGAAATAAGGGACGATGGAGTCTCCCGGCTTAACGCCCCACTCCATGGCTTCATCCTTACTGGATGCACCGATATCGATGAACATGTCTTTGATTTCAACCGGTTTTTTGCGGGCATCCGGAGGCAGGATGTGCGGAGGCTTTGATCCGACCACACCAGTGATATCCCCTTTTCTTGTCTGGATCGTCACTCGCTGGGCCAGCATGACCTGTGACCACCAGCCGCCGACTGTCTGAAAGCGGAGGAACCCTTTATCATCAATCTGGGTCACCATAAAGCCGACTTCATCCAGGTGACCTGCCACCATTACTTTCGGGCCGCCTTCTTTACCCGTTTTCTTTGCGATAAGACTGCCGATATTATCCATCAGCATTTCATCCGCATATGGCTCAATGTATTTTCGCATGACATCACGCGCTTCACGTTCGTTCCCCGGAATGCCTTTTGCATCCGTAAGCTCTTTCAGCATTTGCAGTGTTTCGTCTAACTTAGCCATATAAGGCAAAATCCCCCTTCATTATGTATTCATCCCATATTATAACTTATTCGCAGGTTCTGACAAAGCTTAGACATCCGAAATGTTTAATAGCCCTGTTCCTGCCTGTTATGATTTTCTTTGTTTTTGTCAAAATACCCGCGCTGGATATCGGCACCATTGAAGCCGAGCTTTCCACCGAGCGCGAGAAAGGCGGTGAACAACGTTGAAAATCGCGAAAGCGTCCTGTCCCTGTCAAAATCAGCTGCATCGGTGAAAACAGTATTGAATAAAGAAGTCAACCCTTCTTCTGATGGCATGATGTCAGCTTCCATTTCATCTTCCCATCCCAAACCAATCCCGATCGAAAGAATAAAATGAAGGCCGTCAACGTATTCTTCCAGGATGATATCATCCGCTGCAGGCGGTTTGCTGCTCCAGAACTTGAAACACCTTGTCTCATTCGCCAGTTCTCCCAATTCAACGAACAGCGCCAGTATTTTCCTTTCCGTCAAGTCCTGGCCGCCAAGCCCCCGTTCCGATTCGATTCTGCTGTCCAGCTCTTTCTGCAGTTGAATCAGGCGTTTAATTTCCAGCTGGTCACGCATAGCTTCACCTCCAAATTTTTTTGCAATATGCTTAAACTTTGAAACCTTTTTCAGCTATAATCGTAAAAAAGGTATGATTGCAAAATACGCAATTATACTGCTTTTCCTATTTTACCAAATGGGTGCTATTCATGTAACGCCATGTCGGATATTTAGGGAGTGAGGGGCAAATGATTATCATTTTATTCCGGCTGTTTATCCTCGCAGCCGTCATCCTGCTGATTTATTCGGCGTTCAAATATGTATTGAATCCGATGCGGAAGCTTGAACTGGCCCATGATCAAAAAAAGTTCTATCTTCTTGATGAGCAAAATAACGTGCGGAAAAACATGCTCTTGACGTATAAAGGTGTGTTGTTTGAAGGGGAAAAGTATCTCGGAACAACCGAAAAATCGTTTGAGGTCGTTGATATTTCCATGAGGGTCAAACAGCCTGACCGGCTTGTGGGGATGGACCGGGAAGACTTCTACTTTATCGAGAAGGAAATCCTGATCCGCTATCCGAATGCCAAAGTTGAATGGAAAAGCCCTGTTAAGGAATTTTTGACGATGATGTAGAATAACAAGCACCATATAGAAAAACCATGGAAGCCGCAGAAGAACAGGCGATTCCCATGGTTTTTTGCTTGCTGCGTTATCAAAAAAGGATTCGGCGCAGCCACATGAATTTCAACATATTGATACGGGGAGCTGAAGCTCTTCCAACGCCGAGTTTTTTCATACATGTCTTCAAGGCATCGATATCGTCCTCTCCCCTTGCCGATCGGCTACAATCAACATCTATCCAAATAAAATAGCAAAGCGGCAAGCCGGAGCATCATTAATCATCTAAAAACGGCGCGGGGTACAGGCCTTTAATTTAAGACACTGACCGCACTCCGAAAAATTCATCCCACTTGAAAACGGCATTTTTTGTTCTGAATGCATAAAATAAAACGGCGAGACATCCGGCAAACAGAACGGCCGGCCCGGGCGACAATTTGTCGATCATGCCGCCGAAGGCGGTATAGATCACGGCAAGCGGAATATTCGCGAAAACCGATATTTTCATATAATCCTTAAGATTTTTGGTGTTCTCCATAATACATAGTGAAAGCAAATGAAAGTGCATGAATGGAAGCAGCCGCAAAATCGTGATTTGCCCTGCCGAAAATTGCGCTCGCCGCCCGAACCACTTCTTCTTCAGCCCGGAAAGCCGCTCAATCATTCTCGGAAATAAACGTCCCGCATAATAAAAAGTGAAACTGACGAAAGAAATGCCGATCACCGAATAAAACGCTCCTGCAAGCGGCCCGAACAGCACACCGCCAGCCACACAGACGGCTGCCACCGGGATGAACAGAATGGGCCGAAGGATATGCAGGATAATAAATAAGGCCGGAGCAAATAAACCGGTTGTCTTTACAATCGCTGCCAGCATCAATGTGGTTTGCTCCATACTTCCCCCTCCTTATTAAAAGGGTATGCACCAGCAAAGCCCATGATGTATTCAGTATTCAATCAGGACAAACAGCCCTATATATGCTGCCATATTAAATAGTAAGAGTGCCGGAATCCCGATCCTGAAAACAGTATGTTTTGTTTTATGCCGAAAGCGGCTCATACCGGCCCAGATTCCTGCCGAACCTCCGAGGATCGAAATCATCCAGATTGTTTTCTCCGGTATCCGCCAGTGCTGCTTCACTGCTCTCCGTTTATCCATGCCCATCACGGCCATGCCGGCCAAGTTTATTAGGATCGCCCATCCGGCCAGCAGGTATGTAAGTTCCATTATTATTCCTCCCTTATTGAGATAAGGATATCATTGTTTCAGCCAGACGGACTGCTTTAATGAACAAAAGCGCACTGCGCACGCATAAGCGGAGGTTGATCATTCCTTCTGGAGGGAATTACCTCACTGCTTATGACGATAGCCGCTGGCGCCTGGAGCTGGATGACTCCATTCTCGCTTTTATCCACAACGCAAACATTTTATCATTTCCTTACCAAAGAAAAAGGCCGCTCCAAAAGAAGAGCGGCCTTTACATTCAGGTTTATTACTTCTGCAGGCTGGCTTTCGCCTGATCTGCCAATTGTGCAAAGCCTTTTTCATCGCTGACAGCAAGTTCAGCAAGCATTTTGCGGTTCACTTCGATACCGGCAAGCTTCAAACCATGCATCAAGCGGCTGTAAGAAATGCCGTTCATGCGCGCTGCAGCATTGATGCGCGCGATCCATAGCTTACGGAAATCACGCTTTTTCTGGCGGCGGTCACGGTAAGCATACATGAATGATTTCATTACCTGCTGGTTGGCAGTTTTGAAGAGTGCATGTTTGGAACCGTAATAACCTTTAGCTAACTTTAATGTTCTTTTGCGACGGCGGCGCGTCACATATCCACCTTTTACTCGTGGCATATTAATTCCCTCCTAAGTCTTTCCTAATCCGAAGATATTATTTAAGGTTGTCAAGCATTTGACGGATACGCTTGAAATCGCCTTTGCTTACAAGGGCAGATTTGCGGAGTTTCCGTTTTTGCTTTTGTGACTTGTTCGCGAACAAGTGGCTTGTAAACGCATGTGAACGCTTCAGCTTGCCTTTACCTGTCTTTTTGAAACGCTTCGCTGAACCGCGGTGAGTTTTCATTTTAGGCATGTGGTATTCCTCCTTGAAAAATTACAATCGCTTCGATTACTTTTCGTTCGTTGGTGCGAGAATCAGGAACATACTGCGTCCTTCCATTTTCGGCCTGGACTCGATTGTGCTGACGTCCTTGCAGTCTTCCGCAAGCTTTTCAAGCACCCTTTGCCCCAATTCCTTATGAGTGATCGCACGGCCCCTGAAACGAATGCTTGCCTTCACTTTGTCGCCTTTTTCAAGGAACTTGCGGGCATTGCGCAGCTTCGTATTGTAATCGTGCTCCTCAATTCCGGGACTTAAACGGACTTCCTTGAGATTGATGATCTTCTGATTTTTACGTGCTTCTTTATCTTTCTTCTGCTGCTCATACCGATACTTTCCGTAATCCATGATACGGCATACCGGCGGTTTGGCATTTGGAGCTACCAGAACCAAATCCAAATTGGCGTTTGCGGCCATATCAAGCGCTTCCTGACGTGACTTCACGCCGATTTGGTCTCCATTTGCCCCGATAAGGCGAACCTCACGGGCACGGATTGACTCATTGATAACATTATCTTTACTAATAACCAGCCACCTCCATGGTTTTTTCATGAATTGTTAGTTTGTGCCTTAACTGAAGCAACTGCTGCTTTTACAGGGTTGATGATTGCATAAAAAAAGTGCGGGTATTTGAGCACCCACACAGTTCGACATAGTAACCATGATCTATCCATCATGGAAGGCTATCATTCGAAAACCTGTCAACAGCAACCTTGCGTCAATCAGGTGAGAAGCGGGCGCTTCTTCTTGTTCACAAACTCGTATTCATATCTTAACCACTATAACATCAATAGAAATCAGATGTCAACTTTTAAGGTGGTCGGTCAGATTAAACAACGAGTATTATATTACAGGGCTTTTCTTGAAAATGCAAGGCTTTTTTCAAGTATTTGTGAATCTGTTTGTTTACTGGCTAAGCATCTCTGCATATTTAAAGTTGTTGCTGCAGACAGTTGCTTACTGCTGCTGTTTTTGGTTTTGTGGATTTTTCCCATTGCGGCAGCCACCTGTTGGGGCAGCTGCGCGTCTAACAAATACTTAACTGTAATTTTGGGATTAACTCTTTATTGTTAACAAAACAATCTCTTATAGAAAGAACTGCAAAATAAGAAGAGGGCTCTAAATCAACTAATAAACATTCATCATAAATTAGGCTAATATCCAATTCCCTTTGAGGTTTAATTCCTGTTTCTATAAGCAAATTCGATAATTCCACATAAATTTTATGCGTATATTCATCAATAGACCTTTCTGCTAAAAAACGCCCAGCAAAGCTGTCCCACCATACTTTAAAGGATTGGTATATTTCATAAAATTCATTTAAAGTATCATCATTTTCAACGAATAAACTTTGATAAAATAGGTTTTTCTCTTCCGTAAAAATTTTCATGTCATTTATTGGATGTTCAGAAATTCGTTTAGATAGTTCATCCCATAACTCTTTATAACGCATTCTAAAGTCATTTCGAAACTCACACTTGGTTCGTATGTAAGGGAATTTCAATTCTTCGATTTTCTGACTTCGATTTAAAAATATATTTTGGATATAAACCAAAAAATTTAATGAATAAGAAGCTCCTGTTCTTATTAGCAATGTATTTTTCATTTAATACCTCCTGATTTATCTACTTTCAAGTATTACAATAATAGAAATTTTAATCAATGCTTGTTCAACAATCCTGCCCCGTTAACGAAATAAGAATAAATGCACATCAACAAAAAATCGAGTATGGAATCCCTCTAATTCCATACTCGAATTCAAAATGCTACTTATTATATTGTAATCCGCATGATCCGCCAGTTTTTTTTACGTTCATCTGCTTTTGTTGTTGATTTCGGCTTTGATGGCATTCATGAAGGAATCAAGTTCAACGGTTTCGGATTTTTGTTCGCCGTATTTCCTTACATTGACTGCATCGTTTTCGATTTCCTTGTCGCCTACAACAAGGGCATAAGGGATTTTTTGAACCTGGGCTTCCCGGATTTTATAACCGATTTTTTCATCGCGCTCATCCACTTCAACCCTGATTCCCTCAAACTGCAATTTTTCCTGGACTTTGCGTGCATAATCAAGATGGGCATCGACGGAAACCGGGATGACGCGGGCCTGCACAGGTGCAAGCCATGTCGGGAAAGCGCCTTTGTACTCTTCGATCAGGAAGGCGACGAACCGTTCCATTGTCGACACGACACCGCGGTGGATGACGACCGGCCGGTGTTCTTTGCCGTCTTCGCCTATATAGGTCAGGTCGAATCGTTCCGGCAGGTGGAAGTCAAGCTGGACAGTCGACAGTGTTTCGTCTTTGCCGAGAGCCGTTTTCACCTGGACATCAAGCTTAGGGCCGTAAAAAGCAGCTTCACCTTCAGCTTCCACATAGTCAACACCGAGATCATCCATCGCTTCCTTCAGCATTTCCTGGGCTTTTTCCCACATTTCATCATTGTCCACATATTTTTTCTTATCTTCCGGATCACGATAAGACAGGCGGAAGTAGTAATCGTTGATGCCGAAGTCTTTATAAACCGCCTGGACCAAATGAACGACACGGATGAATTCATCCTTAAGCTGGTCCGGACGGGCGAAAATGTGGGCATCGTTCAGTGTCATGGCACGGACACGCTGCAGGCCGGCAAGGGCCCCTGACATTTCATATCGGTGCATAGTGCCGAGTTCAGCGATGCGCACCGGCAAATTCCGGTAGCTGTGAAGTTGGTTTTTATAGACCATCATGTGATGCGGACAGTTCATCGGGCGAAGGACAAGCTGTTCGTTATCCATCTCCATCGCCGGGAACATATCTTCCTGGTAATGATCCCAGTGGCCGGAAGTTTTATAAAGATCGACACTTCCGAGAACAGGGGTGTACACATGGTTATAGCCGAGACGCTCCTCGATATCAACGATGTAACGTTCGATGATGCGGCGGATTGTCGCCCCTTTCGGCAGCCAAAGCGGAAGGCCCTGACCTACTTTCTGGGATACTGTGAACAGTTCAAGTTCCTTGCCAAGTTTACGGTGGTCACGCTCTTTTGCTTCTTCGAGGAGGTGGAGGTGTTCCTCCAACTCTGATTGTTTGAAAAAAGCAGTTCCGTAAATGCGCTGCAGCATTTTGTTGTCGCTGTCGCCGCGCCAGTAGGCACCGGAGATGTTCATCAGCTTGAATACTTTGATTTTTGAAGTGGACGGCACATGCGGCCCGCGGCAAAGGTCGAAAAATTCACCCTGCCTGTATAGGGTGATATTCTCCCCTTCAGGTATGGCGTCAATCAGCTCGAGCTTCAGGTCATCACCTATTTCACGATAGATGTCTTTTGCCTTCTTGCGGGATACCTCTTCACATTCCACCTGAAGATTTTCATCCACTATTTTTTTCATTTCCTTTTCAATAAGCGGCAGGTCTTCAGGCGTCAACTTATGTTCCATATCGATATCGTAATAGAAACCGCCTTCGATTACCGGCCCGACGCCAAGCTTGACGTCATCATACAGCCGCTTGACTGCCTGTGCCATCAAGTGGGCGGTGCTGTGGCGCAAAACTTCGAGCGCTTCATCCGAACCTGGAGTGATGAGCTCAATCTCACCATCGCCTGTAAGCCCGCTGCGCAAATCAACAAGTTTGCCGTTATATTTTGCGGCAAGTGTTTTTTTCTTCAATCCGGGGCTGATGGAAGCCGCAATGTCTTCTGCTGTTGTCCCCTGCGGAAACTCCTTCACAGCTCCATCAGGAAACGTCACTTTAATGTTCTCTGCCATTTTTCCTTCCACTCCTTTTTCGTTTAGCCTTGCGAATATTTATTGCGGATCCCTGAATGACAATCCGTCTGACAGAGTGCTCGTTTATCGGCAAGCCTGGTGTTACTGAAAATAAAAAACACCCGTCCCTGAAAAAGGGACGAGTGCTGTACTCGCGGTTCCACCCTGGTTCCCGCAACTGTCAAACGAAGCGGGCGGCTTGAAGTGATAACGGCACTGGCCGTCAGCAGCTACTGGCAAGTTCACTGCTGAAGTTCGGAGGGGGTAAGGGATTATCCGTGTTAGGGAGCTTCCAGCCAAGGCTCCCCTCTCTGCAAACCGTAATAATGCCTCATGTCCTCGTCATAACAAGTCATCGTCAATTGTTATTCTATGTAAGAATTATATGAAGAATGGCCGGCAAAATCAAGTGACGTTGCCGACCTTTTTAAATATTTAGCGGATTTTTTTGCCGCGGAAGGATTAAAACCCGCTCTTCAAAGATGTTCTGGACAGTCCGAACGATTCCATGATCGATTTGGTCTGTGTAAATGATGATCTTCTGCGGGACAAGTGACAGCAAAGGCGCAATGACAAATGTGGACGGATCCAGATGCTGATCCCTGATAAATTGTTCCTCCACCGGCTCGAGCACGTCAGCCTGCCGTATCGGCTTCCATTCGGAGTCAAAAAAAAGAACCTTTCGCCCGTGGATAAGGTGGACGACAGCGGCCGCCGCCTGCTTGCAGCCGACATAGCGCCTGGCATTTTCGATGAAATCTTGATACTCCTGCTCCATTTTAAATTCATCAATGGCAGCTTCCACATATTTATGCAGTCTATCCCTATATTCGCGCAGACGGAATCGCACAAAAGATTCAAAGGAAAAAACCGGCGTATCGGTAAAAATTTTTGTTAAGGCATCTCGCACGAGCACAATCCTGTCTTTTTCGGATGGGATTCCCTGGATCGGAATATCTCTTTTTTCTCCAGCGATGATCGAACGGGCGATTGCGACAATTTGTTCTTGCTCTTCAATGCTTTTAAATAAAAACCTTTGTTCAATGATTTCAGCCATCCAGCATTCTTCATAGGCCTGGATAATGAACTCAGCAATAGAAGGGATTAAAAAGGCATGCATCCACTGGTCAGGATTGCGGGAGGGCTCCTGGATGGTCACCTTGCTGTACAGGTATTTTATATCATCTGCATATTCGGGATATTTAACACAATTTTGCTGCAGCTTTGCATATAAAAGCGCTGCATCGACTTTATTTTCAAACTGTATGGCGAGCAAGCTTCCCCCTCCTTCTGGCGGTTAACTGTTACATTATATGGGGCAGAGGAAAGAAACATGTCCATTAAACATAAAACAATTTCAAGATATAGAATGATGTATAAAAAAAGTAAGTCAATCCACATTTACTGCGGCCAGGTTACTCGACCTTTCCCGCCGAAATGGGTATGTACCTCTGAAATGGCCGTGCCTCCAACTAAGTGTGGCCAAACCGAACTCGCATCTATCCGTTTTTCTGGACAATAAACAAAAGCGCACGGCGCCCGCTTAGCGGCGTACGCATAAGCGGGGGTACCCGCCTTTCCTTCCGGAGGGGATCACCGCTTATGACGATAGCCGCTGGCGCCTGGAACTGGATGACTCCCTTCCCGCCTTTTATCCTCAAAGCAAAAATTTTATCATTTTTCCTTAACAACAAGGCTCTGTTAAACGCTAGTGTTGATTTCCGTTGCAGGTACTCGCTTTCCGCGGGGCGGGCGGTGAGCCTCCTCATCGCTATCGCTCTTGCGGGGTCTCACCTGTCCCGCTAGTCCCGCAGGAGTCTCGCACCTTCCACTCCAATCAACTAGTGTAAAAAATCAACATTGAGCTTTAACACAGCCAACAACACAAAAAACCGGTATCAGTCGAAGGAAGGACTGGCGGCCCTTCCATGTTTCAGCTGATTCCCGGCTTCATTTTCCATTTTTGGCTGTTGGCCATACTAATTAATTGCGCCTGTTTCTGCCGCCTACTTCGACCGGCTTTGCGAGGTAGCGGATCCTCTCCATGATTCTGGCTGATTTCAATTCTTCCACTTCCCCACGCTGTGTATATGTAAAATGGTGGGCGAGTTCTTCGAAGTTGGCATTAGATGTGAAAAAGGTGGGCAGTTTTTCCATCATCCTGTATTGAAGAATCGGACCGAGCACTTCATCACGCATCCAGCTTGTCATCGATTCGGCGCCGATATCATCAAACATCAGAACGGCTGCCTGTTTGATTGTATCAAGCTTTTGGTTCAACGTCCCATCAGACATTGCTCCTTTAATTTCGCGGATAAGTTCCGGCGTATATACGATCATGGAAGAAATTCCTTTTTCGGCAAGTGCATTGGCGATGGCTCCGAGAAAGTATGTCTTTCCGACACCGAACGGCCCATGGAAGAATAAGCCCTTCCATTCCGTTCCCTCATTGTACTGTTTCACAAAGTCACGCGCTTTTTTGATCGCTTCAAACCGCCCTGGATCATCAAGTTCAAGAGATGACATCGAAGCTTCCAGGACATCACGCGGAACGGCCATGCTTTTTATCAGTCTCGATTGCTTCCTTTTTTCATCCTCCAGGCGCTTTCTTGGACATGGTTCGTAGGCAATATCAATATAACGGTCCCGAAGAACGAGAACAGGCTCGAAACCCGGCATCAGATTCCCACAGCGATCCAGGCTCTCACATCCGCTGCAATCCCGGTTTTGCGTTGTGTATTCGTAAAGTTTCATCAAGCTCCGATCGATTGTCTCAGTGCTGATGGCTGTTTTATGATAATCAAGAAACAGTTTAACATCCGGATTTGCCAGTACGGAATTTTTCAGTTGAGCATATTCTTTTTTAAAAGAAGGGTTTTGCAGCAGTTTTTTAAAAGAGTCCTGTATCGGCTCCATGCCGGATCACCTGCCTTCACTTAGTTGGCCGCAGTTGGCCTAATTTTCTTTTTTAAATTCACGGAGGCTTTCTTCAAGCTTTTTCCGCTCTTCATCAAAGGAGTCCGAATCAGCTGTTTCTTCTGCCTTCGACTGTTTATTTTCCTGCTTTTTCAGCCAGTCAGGCAGCATTTCCGTACGGATCGTTTTCTTTCTTGATGCACGGTTTTTCTTTTCCGTCTGCTCTGTCTGTGTTCGTTGGTGTTCTGCTCTTGCATATGCCATTGCTTCTTTTACCGTTTTTATGTTTTTGCGGGCCCAGTGTGAGGCCACTTTTTCGATATAGCTTTTAGTTAGTTTCATATCATGCTTGAGCATGACAAATTCCAGCAGGACATTCATGACGCCCGGGAGGAGCTTCTGCTTGAACATGATGTCTTCCACTAATTTTAAATCTGCTGCTGAAGGTTCGCCGCCGGAAATATCCTTGATAACCTGATATGGCGAACTTTCTTCCCAGTATCGGATCTTCTTCTCTTCTTCCGTAGCGGGCGCGTCCGTGCCGGTGCGGTATTTGGCGGGCTGTTTCCTGCGCACAAGGTCAGGCAGGCCGCCGCCATGCCTCGTCTGGTACCATGAACTTGCCTCTTTCCTGAGCTGTTCAATGCTAATCTGGTCAGTGTTTAAATCAATTGAATTCAGGACGACCTGCTGCATGTCCATCTCAGGGATGTTATAAATATAGGCAACTTTAATAATCGCATCTTTCACTGTTGTTGTGAAGGCTTTTTGAGGAAGAAATTGATCTGAAATACCGGCAAGGAGAAAGTCAAAATCAAAGTCGGCCGGGCCGAACGAAACGCCTCCGTCCGCTTTGCTTTTGTATTCTTTATTTGCGCCCTGCAGCTCGAATGCCCCTTCCATTTCCGATCCGGCCTTTTGGAGAAGTTCTGAAGGGTTCAAAGAAGTGAACACTTCGTTGAAACTGTGAGTGACCTGTTCAAAGCCCTCTTCAGCAAGGGATTCGACCACCATATCCCTTTTGATTTTATGGAAGGTTGTTTTTCCAAGTTTATTATATAAGTAGACATTCAACATGCCATCTGTGAAAAATTGATTGGGAGAAAGCGGCGGCTGCAATTCATATACATAATGGCGAACATCTTTTTCAGTGCGGAGGTATGTCTGCAAGAGGCCGATTCCCTCCAGTGTCTTCCTGGCTTCAAAAAGCTGTTTCATATCCTGGCCTGTCATGCTCATCAGCGACACATGGGCTCCCTCATCTCCCCAGCAGCGGAAAGAGTCAACATCAGCCTTCAGGACCATATACAGGCTGAAGGCTTCACTGCCGATCAAGGGAAGGTAAAGGCGGGTGACTGTCAACATCTCATCGTCTGTAGGGCTGCCGTTCGTTTTCACCTGATAACGGTCGACGGGCAGCAGGTTTTGCCAGTGATGTTCTCCCATGCTTGATGCTCCTTCTTCACTCATTTTGATTGACCTTTCCGATTCAAATGAAAAGCGGGCCGCATGCAGAATTTCACAAGCTGCCTCCGCCCCGTTCCAATTGAAATTTCTCATCATATATGGCCCTTTTCATCAGGCTTTTAACAAATCCGCCAGAGGATGTCCGGCTGCCGCAGTTGCAGGGGTTGTACTGAACCAATCAGCTTTCATCTGTCCGGTTAATCAAGTCTTTTAACTCCTCCAAAAACACATTCACATCTTTAAATTGACGGTATACTGAAGCAAAGCGGACATATGCGACTTCATCCACTCTTGCCAGCCGATCCATCACCATCGAACCGATGTCTTCACTCTTCACTTCGGATACACCCTGGTTGCGAAGCTCCCGCTCGACTTCATGTGTGATGTCTTCAATTTTTTGCAGGGGAACAGGCCGTTTTTCACATGCTTTTATAAGCCCGCGAAGAATTTTCTCCCGGCTGAATTCTTCCCGGGTCCCTTCCTTCTTCACAACAATAAGCGGGATTTCTTCGACCTTCTCGAATGTCGTAAAGCGGTAATTGCATTGTTCGCATTCCCTTCTTCTCCGGATGGATCTTCCGTCTTCCACCGGCCTCGAATCAAGAACACGGGTGCCGTTATGCTGGCAATTAGGACAGCGCATCTTCCTCACTCCAAACGTCATACGACAATTTCTTACTTTATATGATAAAGAAATTGCGAAACGGGCACAAGTCCATTTTGCCCTCCTATACTACAGCTTGTCTGCCAATCCCGTGCCGATAAAAGATAATTCTTTGTTTAGCTCACGATATAAAAATTCAATCTTTGCCCACGGATAACCAAAGCTTAAGGGAACGATTGACGAATTCATTGAAACAGAAAAATCGACCGCTGTCCGAAAAGGCTTTACCGTCACTGCCGTGGCAACAAGAAAGGCTTTGCCATTATCCAGATCGGCACTGATCTCACCGCGTTCCTTTGATTCACCGCGGATGACAGTGCCGTCCATTGCAGACAGGATGTTCCTGATAGCCCAGAAGGCCTCCTCCTGTTTCGTTTTATAATAGTGGGTCCTTAGCGATTCTGCCGGGTGCTTTTCACTTGTTTCAGCATTCTTGCCGGCATACTTTGCCAACGTCTGTTTTATGCTCATTGACCAATTCCACCTTCCGAAAATATGTAATCAGCATAGCTGCCATCCAGGCATAGCGGCAGCTGCACTCTTTTGAAAAGTGAAAAAAAAGAGATGCATCTTCACACATCTCTTTTGCCTCTTATCCTATCATTTAAAGTGCTTTGACATTTGTGCTTGCCACTTTGACAGGCCCCATGCCTCTTGGCACTTCAAGATTTTCAATTGTTTTAGCTTCCAGGCCTTCGGTTATGAAATCGGCAGCAACATTCGGATCGATGCGGTCGCCGCATGTATAAACATCAATACTCGCATAGCCGTGCTCCGGAAAGCTGTGAATAGTCAGATGGGATTCGGAGATGATGACGACACCACTCACTCCATGCGGGGCAAACTTATGAAACGCAACCTCCCGCACTTCTGCACCTGCTTGTAAAGCAGCATTCACAAAAAGTTCTTCAATCAGTTTCATATCATTCAGCTTTTCAGTATCGCATCCCCATAATTCACGAATTACATGACGACCCATAGTATCCATGAGTGCGTTCCCCCCTGTGAAAAAATTTGAAGAATCGGCCAGGTGAGTAGTGATTACCACGGGGGAAAGTTAGTCCGAAGAGGTCCTAACCCTTTAAGTAATACTATGGTCACCCGCTTTTTCAAGTACGAAACATAGTATACTCTGTCTTCTTCTTCTTTGCAATATATAAAACCGCATTTTTGACACAGGGATTTGACAAAATAAATGCAAGAAAAAGAAGGCTATTATGGATATGCGGCCTTGTTGATACGAAGAGCATATGTATAGATAGAGAGGTTGGGACATAACTAAATAAGTCATGCTAGAGACGGACAATTTATATTCAACGTAATACTGTTTACTAATAATCAGTTAAGCTGAAAAAACAAGTTCGT
>JAENYN010000037.1 GCA_016841765.1 Guptibacillus hwajinpoensis | reverse complement strand
GATTATACAACAAACTATAAATCAGCATATAAAGATGCAGATGCAATTTTTATTGGTGTTGGTACACCAGAACAACCGGATGGATCAGCAAATCTTTCACACATCGCAACAGTTGCAAGACAAATTGCTGAAACAATCGAAAAGGACTGTCTGGTTGTTGTTAAATCAACAGTACCAGTGGGAACAAATGATAAGGTAGAACAATTCATTAATGACTTTTTAGTTAATGATGTGAAAGTGGAAGTTGCATCAAACCCGGAATTCCTGGCACAGGGTTCAGCTGTACATGATACTCTACATGCTGAAAGAATTATCATAGGAACAGAAAGCAAATGGGCAGAGGAAATGCTTATGAATATTTATAAGCCATTTCATCTGCCCATTGTTTCTGTAAATAGAAGATCAGCCGAGATGATTAAGTATGCTTCGAATGATTTCCTTGCTCTTAAAATCTCATACATGAATGATATCGCCAATCTCTGTGAATTGGTCGGCGCTGATATCCAGGATGTCGCAAAAGGGATGAGTTTTGACGAGCGGATTGGAGCGAAGTTTTTAAATGCTGGAATTGGCTTCGGCGGTTCATGTTTCCCGAAAGATACAAAAGCTTTGGATTATCTGGCTAAACAGAATGGTTATGATTTGAAAACCGTAAAAGCTGCTATAGATGTAAATACAGAACAAAAGACCATGTTATATAAAAAAGCCAGTAAACGGCTGATTACTTTTAACGGTCTTAAAGTGGCGGTATTAGGCTTAACATTTAAACCTGGAACGGATGACTTAAGAGAAGCCGCCTCCCTTGTGAATGTACCGCTATTGTTGGAACAAGGTGCGGATATTTACGCTTATGATCCTGCAGGTGCAGATAACTTTGCCAGGCTGTACCCAGAAGGTGCAAACGGTCCAGGAACCATCACGTATGTAGACAATGTAGAATCTGCACTTGAAGGTGCGAATGTATGCTTTATCTTTACAGAATGGGGAGAAGTAAAAGCGATTACTGCTGACGAATATAAAAAGTTGATGAGAACACCTTTAGTTTATGATGGAAGAAATATTTACAGTGTGAAAGATATGAAAGAAGCTGGGGTGGAGTATCACTCTATTGGTAGAGAGCCGGTATATAGAGCTGGAACAAAGGAGTCGAAGCAAGTTGAACTACAATCAAAGTAATCTCAGTAAAACATATCTAATTACAGGCGCAGCAGGATTCATAGGTTATTTCTTGTCTAAAAAACTGCTGGAGCAGGGTTGCCGGGTAATTGGTATTGATAATCTCAACGATTATTATGATATAAAACTAAAGCAAACTCGGCTCGATCAGCTAAAAGCTTACGAAGCATTCACGTTTGTAAAAGGTGATATATCAGATAAAACGATGGTAATGGACATCTTTAAAGAGTACAAGCCGGATGTTGTGGTGAACCTTGCTGCCCAGGCAGGTGTTCGGTATTCCATAAAGAATCCAGATGTCTATATCCAAAGTAACATCATTGGATTTTATAATATCCTGGAAGCATGCCGGTATCACCCAGTGGATCATCTCGTTTATGCTTCATCCAGCTCAGTTTATGGAGCAAATAAAAAAGTTCCATTTGAGGAAACAGACTTTGTGGACAACCCGGTATCTCTTTATGCTTCAACCAAGAAATCAAATGAACTGATGGCCCACACCTATAGCCACCTGTATAACATCCCGGCTACAGGGCTCCGGTTCTTTACCGTATATGGACCGATGGGAAGACCGGATATGGCTTACTTCGGATTTACAGATAAATACTTTGCAGGTGAGCCTATTAAAATCTTTAATAACGGTGACTTCGAGAATGATCTATATCGGGACTTTACTTATATTGATGATATTGTGATTGGAATTGAGAGGCTGCTGGGTACTCCTCCTGTTAAGTTGGTGGAGGGGGCTCCACATAAAGTTTTCAACATCGGAAATAACAATCCGGAGAAGTTGATGACTTTTATCGGGACGTTGGAGAAGGCGTTGAGTAAAGCTACTGGTAGAGAGGTTGAATTTGATAAGGTATTTGAGCCAATAAAGCCGGGGGATGTGCCGGCTACTTATGCGTCGACGGATCGGTTGCAGGAGGCTGTTGGATTTAAGCCGGAGACTTCCATCGAAAAAGGGTTAGAAGAGTTTGCCGAGTGGTATGTGGATTATTTCAAGAAATAGAGAATGGGAATTACTTACTTAGTCGCCCTAAAGGGTGGCTAAAATTTTTCTTCCCATCCATATGGAAATATTTTATAATCAACTAGTAGACAAATTATCTTAATAACTTATGTATTTCTATTTTTTTCTACAGAAATAATATACATATATTTTTGAATGAAAGTAGTGATAGGAGATACAGGAGGAGAGGCTTGAATTGGAAGAGTATCAATACAAGGCAAGACCCGTGTCGATTAACCAAAGCAGGTTGTTGGAACTAATGGAGCTGGCCAGGGGCATTGGTGAAACGGGCCGCATCAATACAAATCAAATGGTGGGTGTACTGGCATTGTACATGAAGGGGGAACAAAACCTGGCGGAAAGTTTTAATTCTCTGCGGGAGAAATAATAGTTATGAAGAACGGCTAAGCTATTCTGTTATTTGCAGTAAGCTCTTTGTATTTTAATAGAGATAGGGTGGAAGTATGAGATACAAGAATAACAAAAAGAGATGGAAAATTATCTTTGGTATGCTGGGGGTTTTACTGCTAATAGGTGCTGTTGGAATTTATTCCTTGTATAACAATGTACAGGCAACAGTCTCCGGAATGCACGAATCCATCGAACGAAAACAATCGGATAAGCGAATACAGCCGGTTAATATGAATAAACAGGACCCCATTTCCATTCTGCTGCTTGGTGTGGATGAACGCGAATCGGACAGGGGCCGCTCCGATACGATGGTTGTTATGACCTTGAACCCGCAAAAAGACTCTATGTATATGTTCAACATCCAGCGTGATACAAGGACAGAAATTATCGGCAAGGGCATTGACGATAAAATAAATCATGCTTATGCTTTTGGCGGTGCACCGATGTCAGTTAAAACGGTCGAGCATTTTCTCGATATTCCGATAGATTATTTTGTTAAAGTCAATATGGAAGCCTTCAGTGACCTGGTCGATGCTGTTGGTGGTGTGACAGTGAATAACCATGTGGATTGGCCTGGGTATCCGAAAGGCCAAATCAACCTTAGTACAGGACAGGAAGCCCTCGGCTATGTCCGCATGCGAAAACAAGATCCGCGCGGCGATTTCGGCCGTAACGAACGGCAGCGCCAGGTTATCCAGGCGATCATTAAAGAAGGGGCGAGTGCTTCTTCCGTCATGAAGTTTGATGACATTTTGAATGTCCTTGGAAGTAACGTGAAGACCAATATGAATCTTGATGATATGAATAATATCCGCAAAAACTATGCCAGTGCCCGTAACAATATTCAGCAGTTTGAGATTAAAGGCAGAGGTACAAAGATTAACGGGATTTATTATCAGCTGATTTCAGAAGAGGAACGGATGGCAGTATCAGCTCGTTTAAAAGAACATTTGGAAATTAGTCGCGGGAGTTAATTATTTGTTCAGCAAAGCCGGCAATCATCTTATGGATCGATTGCCGGCTGTTTTATTATTGGATATTTACACTATTTTGCAACGATACTGCTTTCATATGATGATGGTTGACTTTTTCTTTCAGTGTTCTCTTTATGTCAGGATCCAGGCAACTTGCATAGAGCTGCTGGTTGTAATTCCTAATGAAAACATGCCATCTGAAGAAGAGTTTTGAAAAGGTGGACATTGTACCAACTCCTATTATTTTTCTAAAAAACATATTGGACTCAATGGATTATTTAATAGTATGAGAAATTTAATATTTTATTCCTTGATTTAATGAATAATAAACCTCAACATACAATATTATTTCGAAGTTCCTGATAATAATTAGGGTCTTTAAAGTTATTTTTTGGGGGAGAAAATGACTCTTCCGGTAGGTTTCAATCCAGCAAGCTATAATAAGGTAACATGTTGATAAAAAGTATGAGGGTAACGGTATCCCCAAAAGTCATTTTAGAAGAGAAACATTATTGGTCACTATTCGAATTATAAACCCGCAATATTTCGGCCGATGTTTTTGTCAGATTGCCCGGCAAAGATCCCTTTTCAAAAAACTTCACCTTCCCAATTTCTTTTTGATCTGTGTCTATATTTCCCTTTATTTTATCGGCAGTGAATAAGGTTATCACACTATACACCTGGTCGCCGTAATTACAGGCTTTAATTTTTTTCTATATATCAGCATTTTTACAAGCCGTCTATTCATATTTTTGTAAGAACTGCCGATACATGTAATATATTAATTTTTTTAGAAACAAGGTGTTGGAAGTGAGAGCAATGTCTTAAAAGCCGTTAATGAAAGAGTATATTCTGTTTTTAAGCACAAATGATAGTTTAGACCGGTGCCATTATAAAGAAGAATCTTTATTGGCCTTAATCTAATGAATGGGAAGGATCCGTGAAAAATGAAAGAAGTCATTAAGTTCCTGGCCGAAATAGTCAACATTTCTCATGATTTGTTGCTGATAATCACAATGCGGCTTGGCCTCGATTTAACAGATAAAGATTTGCATTTCTGGGTGATCGGGATTTTTGGTATTGTGTTTTTCTTTGCGGTTCATGAGCTTTTCAAGTTGGTTTCCAGATGGAGCATAACCGTCATCTCATTCATTTATACGTTCACGCTCCTCGTGGTGCTTGTCTTTGCTATTGAAATTCAGCAAAAAATCACCAGCCGCGGCAATATGGAGTTCCAGGATGCGGTGATTGGGTTATGGGGATTTATCGTATTATTTGCCGGGTATCAGGGGATAAAGCTCTCTGTCTATCTAGGAACCAAAACCTATCAAAAAGTCAGACAAAAATATATTAGCGGTAAGGCAGCATAATTGTCAGAAGCGTTTTTGCTTTTAGTATAGTTGAGCATAAAAAGCGGGCAGTCATTCCAGTTGACTGCCCGCTTTTTATTTACACTTTTTTCAGGGATTTATTTCTTTTTGCCGCATCTCACGCATCTTTTTGTGTAATAGTCGATTTTGTGGTTCTTTTTCATAATGCACACCATTCCTTTGATGATGTTCAAATGACCAACTCCCTGTTTTTAATGAATAGTTCTCTATGTTGTATGGTGAGTTTCACGCTTTTTAACTGTGTAACAGGTTTATCAATACATTCGACTAACAGCTTTTGAATTTGGCGGTAACCTTTTATGGAGTGACAGGGGGGTGCGGGTAAAAAAAGAGCCGCATTTATGCAGATCTTCTCCTCATCCCGCATCTGATACAGCTATGTGTGTAATAGTCGATTTTGTGGTTCTTCTTAAAATGGCAGACCAATCCTCTAAAAATATTCAACTAGACCAACTCCCATACGTATTACAGGCAGCCCAGCCATCATA
The DNA here is from genome assembly GCA_016841765.1 of Guptibacillus hwajinpoensis. GTDB lineage: Bacteria > Bacillota > Bacilli > Bacillales > Bacillaceae_O > Bacillus_BL. Next base: position 41,839 of record JAENYN010000037.1, on the reverse strand, counting down.
GTGTAAAAACCCTTAGATCTGCAGCTTTGCGTCCCGCCCTTTCGGACAGTTTGCCTTTATCTGTTTGAATATTCTGATTTAGGTAAATTATACCACCAGATTCCCGGAGATGAAACAAAAACCGTTGGACAAATACTCCTATATTTTTCCTTTTTACACCCGTGAATCGACATGCTTTCTAATCATCATAAAAGAAAGGCAGGGTAAAAAATGATAAGATAGACTGTAGCACGTTAATGGAGATGTCTGCATGTCAAACAGAACAATTCCGTGGTGGGGTTTTACCGCCGCTATCACTGTATATGTCATAGCCCATTTTGTTTCGCTGATTTGGGAGAATCCATTATTTCTGGGGATTTTGTCGATTTCGGGAATTGCCGGACTGGCTTTTGCGCTGATACTTCTCAGTGCAAGAGCGGTTATTTTGCCTGCTTTTTTAATCATTCTCGCTGTAGGGATAAGCTTTACGGATCCGCAGATTGGCCTTGCTCAATTGATCTGGGAAGGGGCCAGGGGAATGCGGTCGCTGATTCCGATGGTCATGATTATCCCGATTGTTGGCTGGGTGCTGAAGCAGGAAAATTATGTGGAAGATACGATTCTGCTGCTTAAAAAGCGGTTAACGAATGGAAAAGCATTTTATTTTGTCCAAATGTTCATCACGCAAATCATTTCTTTTTTCCTGTTATTTGGTTCAATACCGGTCGTGTACCAGATTGTCCAGTCTTTCTTCGCAAAGCAGGATACATACGCCTGGAAGGTGTTTAAGTCGACTGCGGCACTCCGCGGGTTTGCGCTTACACCGATCTGGGTGATCAGCATTCCGAGTTTCGCCTATGCAGTTGAAACGCTGAATGCTTCGTTGACGCTGACGTTGCTTCAGGGCTTTGTTTTTGCAATGGTTGGCATTTTGCTTTCCGTACTCCTTTTGCATCTGTATGAAAAGAAGCAGGGTGTATCATTTTCTAAAGAAATAGGCCGGGCAATCCAGGAGGCGGAAGGAAAAGCGAACGGCGGGGGCAGCCGCTACCGCAATCCGGTGGAGTTTGCGGTGCTGTTCGTGTCGCTCCTCGCATTGACTTTGCTTGTCAACGCGCTTGTTCCTGTAGGCCTGTTGACGGTCATTCCGCTCGTTGTTGCGGTGTGGGCGGTTTCGTATTTTATTGTGAAACGGAAAGTGCCGGTTTTCCTTCAGGAAGGGAAGCTTTATTTTACAAAAGGCGTTGCGACGAAGTCACAGGAAACGGGGCTGCTGTTTTCGGCCGGGCTGTTGATTGTGGCAATGAACGAGACCGGTTTGTCGGTGGATTTGATGCAAAGCTTATATGATTTTACAGAGCACGTGCTGGGATTGAATTTCCTGTGGGTCCTTCCGCTGATTGTGCTGGCGCTCGGCTTTGTCGGAATTGGACCGCTTACTGTAGCGGTATTGATAGCGGGTGTTGTGAAAAGCATCCACCTTCCGTATCCGCCCGAGGTGATTGTGCTTGCGATGACCCTGGGTAGTGCATTGAGTATTATGCTGTCGCCGCTGATTATTCCGGTGATTTTGTTCAGCGGAATTAACCGGTTGAGTACGTTTGAGAACAGTATTAAGTTTAATTGGAAATTTGGGGTATTGTTTTATTTTGTGGTGGAGGTTTATTTGCAGATGTGGTGAAAAGGCAGTATTACTGTCACTCACCTGTATTCTTTTACCGGTTGATAAAGTAGTTTTATAAAGTGCCTGATCCTATTTCCAGAGGGTCAGGCATTTTTTATTATGTAATGTTGAGGTACGCCGTCTTCCCCAATCTTGTTGTATATATTGTGATGAACTCCAACCCGGATTTTAATGGAAAGAGACGGGTGCATTTATATATAAAGTAAAAGATAGAAATATATCATGCAAAGGTTTTTCTAATCAAGGTGATAACGGACCGACAAGACCTTGCTTTATAAACAATATAGGCTGAACAGTGATTAGAGAAACGAAATAGTTTTAAATTCCTAATAGAATACCAAAGTAATAGTACTTTTGTATTATTACAATTGTTTCATATTTCTGATAAATTAGAATTATCGGTAATTACCAATAAATTCTATTTGCTAGAGTAATTACTATAATTTTCAAATTTATTGAGGGGGAAGAGTTGTGAAATTACCTAAATTTATGTCAACTGCTGCGGCGCTGGCATTAAGTGTAGGCATGTTGGGGACAAGCTTGCCTGCAGTTAATACGAGCGCAGCAAATAAGGATGTACAGTCTCCAGACTTACATGCCCAAGAGTCCCATACATATGGGGGTGTGCCTGTCGATCTGGCGCTCGCAAATGATGAACGGCTTATCGAAATGCTGAAAAAAGGAGGCAAAATCGCAAGCGATGCGACTCCTGCTGAAGCCGAGAAAGCGCTGAATGAATTTTTAAAGAAAAAGGCTGAAGGCCTTGCACAGGGTAAAGGCGAACTGGATGGCAAAAGGGAAAAAGTTTTAAACGAAATGAAGGAACAGGCATCTGAAAATGGATTGGTGAACGGTAAAGGCAATAAGCTTGGCCACACCAAGGAAGTTAAGGGTGTCGAAGAGGAAGAATGGAATGGCGGACAGCGGGTCGACAAGGTCCTGGCGCTGCTGATCGAATATCCTGATTTCCCGGCGTCTTCCATTAAGGCCGAAAACACGGATATGTACTATGACGAATACACGAAAGAACATTACACAGATATGTTGTTCAGCGATGATGGCTATGAAGGCCCTAGTGGAGAAAAACTGGTGTCCGTCAAGCAATTTTATGAAGAGCAATCCGGCGGCAGTTACTCCATAGAAGGGGAAGTAGCCGGATGGTATAAGGCGTCAAAGCCAGCAGCTGCATATGGCGGAAATAATAGTGCAGACAATGATAAAGACGCCCGCGGCCTTGTCAAAGAGGCATTGATAGCCGCAGCGGCAGATTCAAATCTGGATTTGAGCCAGTATGACCAGGAGGACCGGTACGATCTTGATGGCGATGGAAACCTACGTGAGCCGGATGGCTTGATCGACCATTTGATGATTGTCCATTCTTCAGTCGGTGAAGAAGCAGGCGGTGGACAGCTTGGCGGAGATGCCATCTGGTCCCACCGCTGGAGCCTTGAAGGAGTGACGGCTCTTCCTGGGACACAAGCTGAAGTCCCTTACTGGGGCGGAGCAATGGCAGCTTACGACTATACAATCGAACCGGCCGACGGGGCTGCAGGTGTATTCGCACATGAATACGGCCATGATTTAGGCCTGCCGGATGAGTATGACACAATCTATTCCGGTGCGGGCGAAGCTGTATCCTACTGGTCGATCATGGCGAGCGGAAGCTGGGCCGGGGACATCCCAGGCACCGAACCGACCGGATTCAGTGCCTGGTCGAAAGAGTTCTTGCAGGGAACCATGGGTAACAGCAACTGGCTGACCGGCCAAACTATCCATGCGGATGATGTAAATAGAAAAGGTGTTGAAGTCCTCCTTGATGAGGCGGTTACGAAAGGTAAAAATCATGATGCTGTCCGTGTTAACCTGCCTGACAAGGTGAAAGTCATCAACACGCCGGCTGCTGGTGATTTTGAATATTACGGCGGCACTGGCGATGAAGCGGACCACAAAATGGCGACAACTGTCGATCTGACAAATGCCGGCAGTGCGACATTGGATTTTGATGTGTGGTATAACATTGAAGGGCACTGGGATTTCGGCATGGTACAGGTGTCTGAAGACGGCGGCGAAACATGGACATCCCTGTCTACGCCAAATACAACGTCTGAAATTGTAGAAGGTGGATATCCTGCCATTCAACAAAATATGCCGGGATACACAGGTACAAGCGACGGCTGGATAAATGAGTCAATCAACCTGGATCAGTATGCCGGTAAAGAGATTATGCTGCAGTTCCGCTATATGACAGACTGGGGCACCGCTCTGGAAGGTATGTTCGTCGATAATATCAGCGTAAAGGCTGATAGCAGTGAAGTGCTGTTTGATGGAGCGGAAGAAGAGAGTGCATTTGCTTTTGACGGCTTTGACAAGCATTCCGGTTCATCCACATCCCCACACTACTACTTGCTGGAATGGCGTTCCCATAACGGCGTGGATGAAGGGCTTTCCCATATCCGCCGCGGTGACAGCCTGATGACATATGATTCCGGCCTTGTTGTATGGTATGTCGATGAAGGGTATGACAACAACTGGACAGGCATGCATCCTGGCGACGGTTTCCTTGGCGTAGTAGATGCCGATCAGCATACGAACTATTGGAGTGATGGAGCCGTTGGTTCCACCCGTTATCAGGTGCATGATGCAGCATTCAGCCTGGCCAAGACTGAAAAAATGTTCCTTGATTATACTGATTTGTACGGGTTTACAATGACAGATAACCATACGAAACGCACACCGCTATTCGACGATAGTGCCGACTACAGCAACATAGGCCTAGTCGATGCCGGACGCAACGTGCCGGAATACGGTTTGAAGTTCCGTGTGACAGGCCAAAGTGCGGATGGAACGGTTGGTAAAGTATTAATATATAAATAAAAAGGATATCGTTTTTATAGAGTGCCTGATCCCATTCCAGGGGATCAGGCACTTTTTTTGTTGTTAAGGAAATTAAAATTATAAAATTTTTGCGTTGTGGATAAACAGCGAGAATGGAGTCATCCAGCTCCAGGCGCCAGCGACTATCGACATAAGCGGTGATCCCCTCCCGAAGGAAAAATCACCTTCCTGCGGGTACCCCCGCTTATGCGTAGGCCGCTAAGCGGGCGCCTTGCGCTTTTGCTTTGTAATGGAAGGGAACGACAGGTGCCTGTCACTCCCTGAATAACCTTGTTTCACAAAGCATCCCGCTAAAAATACCCCGAATGTATTACCTCATTTAGACAATTTGGCACCGGTGAAAGTTGGTATCATTAAAGAAAGATGGTAAGGCCAAGCGATGAAACAAATGGTAAGGGAGGAGTTTTCCAGGTGAAGCCAGCTTTTTTCAGATTGCTCATTGCAGGTATGTTGATGATGGTGTTGTTTGCTTTTCCGTCAGCGGGAGTCTTTGCTCAGACCGGGAAGGAAACGGGGAGTCAGCAGTGGACATCGTATGACCGTGCCTCTGAATATGAAGTGGTTCATGAAACGGATATTGCCATTACAATGCGGGACGGAGTCATTTTGAATGCTGATGTCTACCGGCCGGCGGCAAGTTCCACTGAAAAATTTCCGGTTATTGTGACACAGACGCCTTATAATAAGAATGCTCCGCTGGCAGCGGGAAATGATTATTTTGTTGAGCGTGGGTATGTTCATGTTGTTGTCGACGTGCGCGGTACGGGCGGCTCGCAGGGGGCGTGGGACTCATTTGGCGAGACAGAACAGCGGGACGGTTATGAGATTGTCGAGTGGGCTGCCAACCAGCCGTGGAGTGACGGCAATGTCGGCTTATGGGGCATGTCTTATATGGCGATCAACCAAATCCTGACTGCTGCCCAGCAGCCCCCGGGTCTTAAGGCGATTTTCCCGATTGTGCCGATGGGTGATACATACCGGGATATCGTCATGTCCGGCGGCCTGGTGAACACAGGCTTTATCCCGATGTGGCTCGGTCTTGTCAGTTCAACGAGCATCCTGCCGCCGACTTACACTGCGGAGGATCCAGTAAGAGCGACCACGACGGTAATTGGCCACTCCGCTTCGGCATTGAACTTTCAGACGAATACGCTGACTTCAGTACTGACAGGAGGCGAGGTGGCGTATGACGGCCCGTTCCACCGGCAGCGTTCACCGCTTGAAGTAGTGGATCAAGTGAATGTTCCGACCTTCATCGTCGGCGGATTGCATGATATTTTCCAGCGCGGGGAGCCGCTTCTGTATGAAAAATTGAAGAAGAACGTGCCGGCAAAAATTCTGATAGGGAACTGGACGCACGGAAATGTCGGTGAGGGGTTGCCTGCTGACGGGATTCCGGCACTTGACCAGATTGCTTTGCGGTGGTTCGATCATTACTTAAAAGGGATGAACACAAAACCGCAGCAAATTCCGGATGTCACCCAGTTTGTGCTCGGTGAGGAACGTTTTGAAACACAGGCGGATTGGCCGCATCCGGAAGCCGGGGCGGAAAAATTCTATTTGCGTTCTGGAAACAAGCTGTCTGCGGAGGCTCCGAATCATGCGGAAACGGCGGATATCATGCTGCAGGAGCCTGTCAACGGCATTTGCTCGAGCAGCACGAACCAGTGGCTGGCCGGATTGGTTGATGCGGTGCCGTGTACGAAGGATAACCGGCTGACAGAATTGACAGAGGTCACTTATACGACAGAGCCGATGGAGGAAGACTTGAAAATCTCCGGTCCAATCGGGGCAGAGATTAATGTATCAACAACAGCAAAGGATGCGGTTTTATCTGTAAGGATAACCGACGTTGCCCCGGATGGAACCTCGACTGAATTGACAGCAGGCTGGCTCGCCGCTTCATTCCGGGAAGTTGATGAATCGAAGAGCCGTTTCCTCGATGGAGAGAATGTGCAGCCGTGGCATCCGTTCACGAAGGATTCGGTGCTGCCGGTTGAAGCTGGTGAGCCGATGAAGCTGAATGTTGAAATTTTCCCGACAAACGCTGTGATCAAAGCCGGTCACAGGCTGCGTGTGGCGATCGGGCCGAGCGATTTTCCTCATTCGGTGGCGCCGGCGCCGATGCAGGTGGATGAGATTGGCGGTATGGTGAGTTTGCTGCATGATGATGAGCACGCTTCGTTTGTGACGCTTCCGGTTGTGCCGTGAAGTGGGTGCCTGACCCCCGACGCGCTAAAGCGGCGGGGGTCAGGCACTTTTTTTGCCTCACTCCCTACAGATAGATCCATAGAAGAACGAACTAACTTTGTTGTTGGCATCATAAAGAGAGAAGGGGCTTGCCCCGTTTGTTCTACGATTCTTAAAGGGAGATAGGTGGAAATATGGGGAGAAGAAGAAAAAGAAGAAGGCTGAAAAAGAAATTCAGAATTCTGTTCAAAGTGATCGGCTTGTTGTTCATCCTGGGAGCTGGTGCCGCTTTTTATGTGTATCTAAATATTCAGGACACCGTAACAGGAATGAATGAAGAGCTTAACAGGGAGCATTCAAGCAAGCGTGACGAACCGGTTGATGTCGATAAACAGGAACCGATCTCCATCCTCCTGCTCGGCGTGGATGAGCGCAAAGGGGATGTTGGGCGTTCAGATACGATGGTCGTCATGACGCTGAATCCGAAAAAAGATTCCATGTATATGTTCAATATTCAGCGTGACACCAGGACGGAAATTGCCGGAAAGGGCATCGAGGATAAGATCAATCATGCGTATGCTTATGGAGGTGTCCAGATGTCTGTGACTACCGTCGAACATTTTCTTGATATACCGATTGACCACTATGTGAAAGTGAACATGGAAGCATTCAGTGATCTTGTGGATGCCCTTGACGGAGTGACTGTGAATAATAAAACTGCCTGGGCCGGCTATCCGGAGGGAGAAATTGAACTTCGAACCGGTGAGGAAGCCCTCGGCTATGTCCGCATGCGTAAAAAGGATCCCCGCGGTGATGTGGGAAGGAATGAGCGCCAGCGCCAGGTACTCCAGGCAATCATTGATAAAGGAGCAAGCGCTTCTACTGTAACCAACTTTAATGATGTTCTCAATGTACTCGGTGACAATGTCAAAACGGATATGAGCCTTAAAGAAATGGATGAAATACGGAAGAATTATGCGAGTGCGCGGAATAATGTCAAGCAGTTTGAAGTCAGGGGAGAGGGAACGAAAATTAACGGAGTATATTACGAACTGGTATCTGAAGAAGAGCGGCTGCAGGTGTCGGCTCGGTTGAAGGAGCATTTGGAGATTGGGCGGAATGTTGGGTTGGTGGATTGAGGGTGGTTTTGTGTAGTGGGTGCCTGACCCCCGGCGCTTTAAAGCGCCGGGGGTCAGGCACCTTTTTCACTTTTTTTCTCCCTTTTCAGTTTCTATTTTCCATGTAAACGCTTTAAACCACTAAATTTTAAATTTTTTCAGAAAAATGTATTTACTTTCCATAACAGGGTTGTTATTATTTTGCTTATTCAAACTTATATGACAACTCGGGAGGTCAGGCACCATGGTGACATTTTTGGGAGCAATCGGATTACTTATCATCGGGTATGTGTTTTACTCGAAATTTATTGAACGGGTTTTTGTGATTGATGATAATCAAAAAACACCGGCATATACGAAAAGGGACAATTTGGATTTTGTGCCGATGAGTTGGTGGAAGGGCAATTTGATCCAGCTGCTCAATATTGCAGGACTCGGTCCGATTTATGGAGCCATAGCAGGCGCGCTTTATGGCCCGGTTGCATTTTTATGGATTGTGGTCGGGAGCATTTTTGCCGGCGCTGTCCATGACTATTTTTCCGGGATGCTGTCGCTGCGCCATAAGGGTGCCCAGTTTCCTGCTCTTGTCGGGCATTATCTTGGCAAATTCGCCCGTACTCTTACGAACGGCATCTCACTCGTTTTGATGATTCTTGTGGCTGCTGCGTTCACTGCCGGTCCGGCGCAGTTGATTGCCCAGTTGAGCCCGCTTAGCTTTACAGTGGCGCTTGTATTGATTTTCGGCTATTTTTTATTGGCGACAATTCTGCCGATCAATCGCATCATCGGAAAAATTTATCCTCTGCTTGGCGGGATTCTGTTGTTTATGGCTGTTGCTATTGGTGTCACGTTGCTTTTTTCAGGCAAGCCGATTCCGAATCTGACAGTGGACAACTTGCATCCGGGAGGCCTGCCGATCTGGCCGCTTTTGATGGTCACTATTTCATGCGGTGCCATCTCAGGTTTCCATTGCACGCAAAGCCCGATTGTCGCCTGTACTATGAAAAAGGAATCGGACGGGCGCAAGGTGTTTTACGGCGCCATGATTACGGAAGGTGTCATCGCCCTGATTTGGGCAGCGGCCGGCATGACGTTCTTTGGCGGAACAGGCGGTTTGCAGGAAGCCCTTGCTGCTGGTGGGCCGTCAGGAGTTGTCAATGAAATCTCAGTATCTCTTCTTGGGACGTTCGGTGGAATCCTGGCTATCTTAGGGGTTATCATTCTGCCGATCACGACAGGTGATACAGCTCTCCGTTCATCGCGGATGATTTTTACGACCATTCTGTCCAGGTTTTTCAAAATGGATACGAAGGCGAAAATATTGGCAGCAACAGTTCCTGTTGCGGTACCGGCATTTTTCCTCGCAACAATCGATTACACATTTTTATGGAGGTATGTCGGCTGGACAAACCAGGTGGTCGCTTCCATCATGCTTTGGACGGCTGCGGCGTACTTGTTGAAAGAACATAAGAACCACTGGATTGCCGGAATCCCTGCAATGTTCATGACCGGGGTCATCAATACGTATATTTTCTATGCTCCTGAAGGGCTTAGCATGGATTACGGGGTGTCTGTGAGCATCGGGCTGGTGTTGACAGCGCTGGCCGGGGTTCTATATGTAAAGCAGATTGTGAAGTATCGGAAGATTAAGAGAGAGGTTAGGGTTGCTGCTTGAATGGGGAGTGCATAGTGGGTGCCTGACCCCCGGTGCGTTAAAGCACCGGGGGTCAGGCACCTTTTTTGTAACTTTCAACAAACTTCCCAGATCCCCCTACCCTCTACACAAATTCCTGCATTATAATAGATTCTATTAATAAGAACCGAGGTGATGAAGTGTCCAGGAAACACCGAATTTGGTATCCGGGTGCCATGTATCATATTACTGCCCGCGGAAATCGGAAGAACTCCGTTTTCTATGATCCGGATGATTACCGCCGCTACTTATCCATGCTTGATGATACCCGCAGCCGCTATCCCTTCGTTTTACACTCCTACTGTTTAATGCCCAATCATATTCATCTCCAAATCGAAACAATTTCCAGCCATATTCAACTTATCATGAAGGAACTGCACGGCAGTTATGCAAGAACTTTCAACCGCAAGTATGATTACATTGGCCATTTGTTTCAGGGCCGATATCATTCCAAACTGATTGAATCGGATGATTACTTTTTGGAAGTGAGCCGGTATATTCATTTGAATCCGGTCGATGCCGGTGTTGTGAAGCAGCCGGAAGACTATCTCTGGAGCAGCTATAAGTCTTACATATCAGACTCTATTGATCTTTTTGTCGATCAGCAAAAGCTGCTGGGGTATTTTCCGGAGCCTGTGAAGGAGAATTATCGGGAGTTTGTTGGAAGGAAGATGGAAGAAAAGGAGGATGATAAAGCAGGTGTGAAGTAGCGGTGGATGGCAATGGAGGAGCATGACACGGTTCAACGGGAGAGATCGGAAACAGCATTCGACACACTTGTCGGAATGCATTCGATTAATATTAAAAAAGCGAGGTTCATCCCAATCGGAAAACCCGACACAATTGTCGGAGACATAGACCTGGAGCTTTCGATCGTAGCTTACTGGGCTCAGCCTGATGATCCTGAAACAGGGCTTGAATCGATGACTAACAGTTCGTTTGGATTTTAAACAAGGGAACAGTTCATCCAGCGTTATGCGGAAGGAAGCGGGCGCTGAATAGTGGGTGCCTGACCCCCGGCGCGTTAAAGCGCCGGGGGTCAGGCACCTCTTTAGCAGGAAATCGATTCCGAATCCCGAACCCTTACTTTATAACGCGGCAAAACGGGGTGAAAAAGATTGAAGGATCGTGACCGTCTAAAAGAAATGTGGGATCGGTTTGTGATTGACGGCCAGCTGGATGACAGGCTTGACCGGATTGTACAGGATTCCTGGCAGCGTTCGAAGCGGTATCAAGTCGATCCGTTTCAGCCGAAGGGGAAGTTGGCCGGGAATAAGGTGTTATCGGAAAAGCAGCTTCAGTTAATTGAGATTGCCTCTCCCCTGATGGAAGGGTTGTATTCGATCGTGAAGGGGTCGGGTTTTCTGGTGATTTTGTGTGACGGGGATGGCATTTTAGCGAAGGTCATTGGGGATGACAATGTGAAGCGGGAAGGGGAGTCCATCCTGTTTATGGAGGGAGCCGATTGGAGCGAGCAGGCGATCGGCACCAACGCTATTGGCACCTGCATTGTCGAGAAGAAGCCGTTGCAGATTTTCGCCAATGAGCATTATGCGCAAATTTGCCATCCGTGGACTTGCTCGGCATCACCGATTTTTGATTCGGATGGGTCGGTTGCCGGGGTGCTGAATATGTCAGGCTCATTTGAGAATGTCCATCCGCATACGCTCGGCATGGTGATGTCTGCTGTGAAAGCGATTGAGTATCAGCTCAGGCTGATCGAGAAATCGGAAGTACATTATTTCATGCAGAAATATCTTGAGGCGACGACGAACACATTGACGGAAGGCCTCATCATCACCGACCAGGAAGGGAAAATCATCAAAACGAATAACCGGCTCCAGAAAATGCTGCGGCTCGGGGATTCCGATTTGCAGGGGAAAACGCTGAGTGAGGCTTTTTTAAATAAAACGTTCCGGCACAAAAACCGGAAGATCCAGGACAAGGAAGTCCGCTTGAAGATGCCGGGGCGGAATGTTCACGCCCATGTGCTCGTCAATATTACCCCGGTATATGATTCGGAGCAGCTGATCGGGTCGCTTGTTTCCATGAAGGAGATTCATAAGGTCCGGCAGTTTGTGAACCATCTTTCGGGTAATCAGGCGAAGGTGTCATTTCAGGAAATGACCGGGAATCACCCGCGGTTCATCCAGCGGATCACTGATGCGAAAATGGCGGCGCGGACAGACTCGAATGTCCTTTTGCTTGGTGAGAGCGGCACCGGGAAGGATATGGTCGCACAGGCCATCCATAACGAAAGTGCCCGCAAGGATAAGCCGTTCATCGCCATCAATTGCGGCGGTATTCCGCGGGATTTGCTTGGCAGTGAACTGTTCGGGTATGCGGAAGGTGCTTTCACCGGTGCCCGGAAAGGGGGAAGCCCGGGGAAATTTGAATTGGCGGATGGCGGCACGCTGTTTCTCGATGAAATCGGCGAGATGTCACTGGAAATGCAGGTGTTGCTGCTTCGCGTGCTCCAGGATAAGGAGATTGTCCGGATCGGCGGGCATAAAGTCACGCCGGTTGATGTCCGTATCATTGCTGCAACCAATAAGGATCTGAAGTGGGAAGTTGAAAAAGGCAGTTTCCGCGAGGATTTGTATTTTCGGCTGAATGTCATGCCGGTAAAGCTTCCTCCGCTCCGGGACCGGATTGAAGATATTCCGCTGCTGGTCAGGCATTTCGCCAACAAGCTGAGCATCAGGCTCGGGCGCGACATTCCTTCAATTGACCCCGGTTACTTTGAGCCGCTGTTCCGCTACAGTTGGCCGGGGAATATCAGGGAATTGCAAAATGTCGTAGAGCGGTCGATGAACCGGCTGCGGACGGATATCCTTACCTATGACGATTTGCCGGAGGAATTAAAAGGTGCTGGCCCGCTTGCCGAGAAGAGTATGGGGCTGCCCAAAAAGGATGAGATTAAAAAGATGGCACTGCTTGAATCGATCAAAGTAAGCAACGGCAATATGAGCAAGGCCGCCCGCCGCCTCGGTGTGTCGCGGAGTACGCTTTACCGGCAGATCCGGAGGTTCGGGCTGGAAGAAAAAGTATGAGTATATGGAATAAGGTGCACTTACCTGAGTGTGCCTTTTTACTTTCAAATGTGTCGCAAACTGTTGCAAAGTGTCTCATTCCAGTGGGACACTTTGTGCCAAAATGGAACACCTTTCAAGATTGCATCAGGAAAAAAGAATCATTTAGAAATGGTAAACGTCCGGCTCACCGGGCTTTTTTTATTTTATTCGGCAGGTTGGCATATTCCTTGCAATATATGTTATCGGAACGATTTTTATAAAGGAGGAGAATGCATTGACAGTACCTGTTGAAAAGCTGAAATGGATGTATGAGACCATGTACAAAATCCGTTACTACGAGGACTCGATGGTCGAAGCATACGGTGAAGGGAAGGCACCTGTATTCAATATCGGGGCAGGGCCTGTTCCGGGTGAGATGCATCTTGCGACAGGGCAGGAGCCGGCGGCAGTCGGAATGTGTGCCCATTTGGCAAAAGAAGATACCGTCACCGCTCCGCACCGTCCGCATCATCATGCGATTGCCAAAGGGGTCGACTTGAAAAAGATGACCGCTGAAATGTTCGGAAAAGAGACAGGCCTTGGCAAAGGGAAAGGCGGGCATATGCACTTGTTCGACCCGGAAGTGAAGTTTTCATGCGGCGGGATTATTGCAGCAGGTATCCCACATGCAGTCGGCGCGGCTCTGGCGGCTAAAAAGAAAAAGCAGGACTGGGTGGCGGTCGCTTTTATCGGCGAAGGGGCTGCGAACCAGGGTGCGTTCCATGAGTCCCTCAATCTCGCGGCGCTCTGGAAACTGCCGTTCATTGTTGTTGTGGAAAATAATAAGTACGGCATTTCCGTTCCGCAGGCAGCTTCTACGTCCGTGACATCCAACCAGCTTCGTGCGGGTGCATACGGAATCGAAGGCTCACATGTGAAAGATAACGATCCGGTTGCGATGTATGAGGCATCCGAAGCGGCGGTTAAACGGGCCCGGAACGGTGAAGGCCCTGCGATTATCGAGATTGAAACAGACCGTTATCTCGGCCACTTCCAGGGTGATCCGGAATTATACCGTGATGACAATGAAGTGACGATGCTGCGCAAAAATGATCCGATTCAGCGCCTGGCTGGCATTCTCACCAGTGAACATGGCGTTTCGGAGGAAGAGATTACTGAAATGGAAGCAAAGGCGAAGCAGGAAGTGGATGAGGCCTACGCTTTTGCGAGAGAAAGCGCATATCCTGCACCTGAAGCGGCGCTGGAGGATGTGTTCGTGGGAAATACATTCAGGAAGGAGCTTGTCTAAATGGAAGCGACGAAAAAACGTGTATTGACTGGAAATAAAGCGATGGCCGAAGCTCTGAAGCTTGAAATGGAACGGGATCCGGATGTATTTGTGCTCGGTGAGGATGTCGGGAAATACGGCGGGATTTTCGGAGCGACGCAGGGCCTTCTTGATGAGTTCGGGCCTGAACGGGTGATGGATACGCCAATCTCTGAAACCGCATTCATCGGTACGGCGATTGGTGCAGCGGCAGAAGGGATGCGTCCGGTCGTCGAGTTGATGTTTGTCGATTTTTTCGGTGTCTGCATGGACCAAATTTATAATCACATGGCGAAAATCCCGTATATGTCAGGCGGGAACGTGAAGCTGCCGATGGTGCTCATGACCGCGGTCGGCGGCGGTTATAATGATGCAGCCCAGCACTCCCAAACGCTTTATTCAACATTTGCACATTTGCCGGGCATGAAGGTCGTCGCCCCGTCAACCCCGTATGACCTGAAGGGAATGATGGCATCGGCCATACTCGATGACAACCCGGTTGTGTTCATGTTCCATAAAACACTGCAGGGCCTCGGCTGGATGGATCAACTCGACGCGTCTGTCGGACATGTTCCTGAGGAACGCTACACCGTGCCGCTCGGCAAAGCCAAGGTCGTCAGGGAAGGGTCTGACGTCACGATTGTCGGAATCCAGATGATGATGCATCATGCCGTAGCTGCAGCGGACAAGTTGGCAGAGCAGGGCATCGAAGCGGAAGTAATCGATTTGCGTTCGCTCGTTCCGCTCGATAAGGAAACGATTTTGGAGTCTGTGAAAAAGACGCACCGGCTCATCATTGTTGATGAGGACTACCGCTCATACGGTATGACTGCTGAAATTGCTGCGCTTGTGGCCGAAGAAGCCTTATACGAACTCGAAGCGCCGGTGAAGCGGCTTGCCATACCGGATGTGCCGATTCCTTATAGCCGGCCGCTCGAACAATATGTGCTTCCGAATACAGATAAAATTGCTGCCGAAGCCGTAAAACTGATGAACGAATAACACGCGACAGGATAGGAGGCCGTCATGACAGTCGAAGTGAAATTGCCGAAAACATCCGAATCAGCCGATGAAAGTTTAATTGTATTCTGGCACGTTGAAGAAGGGGATTCAGTCGCGGAAGGCGACACACTTGTCGAAGTCCAGACGGAAAAAGCCGTGACCGAAGTGGAAGCCCCTGCCGATGGGCTTGTCAGCCGGATTTTAAAAAAACGGGCTGAAGTGGCAAAGGAAGGCGACATCCTTGCCGTCATTTTAACCGAGGACGATCAGCAGGTTGAAGTTACCGGGAAACCTCAGGAGGAAAGTGGAAGCTCTCCGTCTGCGGAAACAAGTATTCAGCAAGCGGATGCGGGTCAGAGTTCAGGAAAACCCAAAGCCTCTCCGCGGGTGAAAAAGCTGGCGCGGGACCTCGGAATAGATCTTGCCGCAGTTACTCCGTCAGGACCGAATGGGAAGATTACCGCGGAAGATGTGGAAAAAGCCGCAACTGCAGGCGGCGGGTCCGCTGAAAAAGAACAGGAAAGTGAAGCGAAAATCGATCAGCCGGTAAGGGCGGCTCCGTCAGTCCGGAGGCTGGCCCGTGAGCTTGGCGTTGACTTAAATAGCGTTCAGCCATCAGGACCTGATAACCGTGCGACGCGCGAGGATGTGGAACGGTATGCGGAACAGCACGGGATCCGGAAGGAAATGGAGGCTGAGCTGAACTCTGCGGAACCTTCAGATGTTCTGGAAAGTCCTTGGGGGCGCGAACGGCATGAACCGATGGACGGAATCCGGGCAGCGATTGCCCGGGCCATGGTCCATTCCAAACAGACGATTCCACACGTCACCCATTTCGGTGAAGCAGATGTGACCCGGCTCGTGAAGCACCGTGAGGAAATGAAGGGAAAAGCAGAGGAACAGGGCACCAAGCTTACTTACCTGGCTTATGCAGTAAAAGCCCTCGTCTCCACCTTGAAAAAATTCCCGGTGCTGAACGCGGCGGTGAGTGAGGAACAAAATAAGATCATTTACAAAGACTACTACAATATCGGGATTGCCGTTAACACAGAGAGAGGGTTGTTTGTCCCCGTCATCCATAACGCCGATCAAAAAGGGCTGCTGGAAATCGCTTCTGAAATCAGTTCCCTGGCGGAAAAAGCGAGAAGCGGAAAGCTGACTGCCGCTGAAATGGAAGGCGGCACCTGCTCCATCTCCAACATCGGCTCGGCGAAAGGCGGCTGGTTCACCCCGGTGATCAACCATCCTGAAGCTGCCATCCTTGGAATCGGGACGGTTGAGAAAAAGCCGATTGTTCGCGAGGACCGGATTGAGATCGCGCCTGTCATGTCGCTGTCGCTGAGTTATGACCATCGGATTATTGATGGGGTTGTGGCGCAGGAGGCGTTGAATGAGGTGAAGGCGGGATTGGAGAGGTATATGGAGTGAGGCTAAAAATGGTGCCTGACCCCGGTGCGTTAACGCACCGGGGTCAGGCACCGCCACTTTTCAGCCGCAAAAGTTTTAACCGGTCCATCCCTTTAATCGGTTTGGGCCGGTTTTTTAATTGAAACGTCGAATGTTATGAAATATGCTTGCACTAAAGTGAGATATGAAACGAATGGAGGCATCTCAATGAAACCGAAAATCACCGTATTCGGCAGCATCAACATGGATCTTGTAACAAGCACCGACCGTTTCCCGGGACAGGGTGAAACGGTCATGGGCTCTGATTTTCAAACGGCACCAGGCGGAAAAGGGGCTAATCAAGCGGTGGCAGCAGCACGCCTTGGAGCCGATATCCATATGGTCGGCCGTGTCGGAGATGATGCATTTGGCGGGAACTTGCGGGATCATTTACATAATGAAGGGATTCACGTTGATGGGGTTGAAACGGCGGAAGGATGTCCGACCGGGGTGGCAACCATTCTCTTAACAGAAGGGGATAACCGGATTGTTGTGGTGCCGGGTGCAAATCATGAACTTACAGCCAATGATGTCTTTACGTATGAGGATTTGATAGCGGTAAGTGATCTTGTCATTCTTCAGCTTGAGATTCCGCTGGAAACGGTGATTAGTATAGCGGCTACAGCCAAGAAGCTAGGGACACCTGTGCTTTTGAATCCCGCCCCGATTCAGCCGCTGCCGGAGCAATTGCTGCGTGATGTGACCTACATTACACCGAATGAACATGAATTTGATGATCTTCTTCAATCAATCGATAAAGGATACAGGGATGAGCTTTTAAAAAAGGTAATTGTTACGAAAGGTGCGGAAGGTGTTAGTTACTTTAAGGATAATAAAGAGGTCGCTGTTCCCGGCTATCAAGTAAAAGTGCGGGATACAACCGGAGCAGGCGATACGTTTAACGGTGCTTTTGGGGTGGCTGTAAGTAAGGGGATGAGCGTCGCAGATGCCTGCCGGTTCGGCAATACCGCTGCAGCTTTGTCTGTGAAGGAATTTGGGGCACAGGGCGGGATGCCGGGGGTGAATGAGGTGAAAGCGTTTTTGGGTGCATGACCCCCAGCCCGCTAAAGCGTTACAGGGGTGGGGGACAGGCACCGCTTTACTGCTTCACCAGAGCGGGGGTCAGACCCCTCTACACTACCCCAGCACCCGCTCAATCGCCCTCGCAACCCCATGCTCCTCATTCGTCACGGTCACCCACTGTGCATGTTCCTTCACGATATCCTGCGCATTCCCCATCGCGACACCAAGGCCGGCTTCGCGGATCATGGCCAGATCGTTGATGCTGTCGCCGATGGCCATGACATGGTCCATCGTCAAATCGAGCCAGCTGGAAACTTTTTTCAGGGCTTCGGCTTTGTTTACGCCAGCCGGGTTGATTTCGATGTTGGTGGGGCTGGAGTTGGTGATTTCAAGTTCCTTGTTCCGGGTCAGTTCATCCTGGATGATTTGGCGGATGCGGTTATCGGAGGTGTCAAACCCGAACTTCAGCCATTCGTATGATTCAAGTTTGCCTGGAAATGGGTTTTGATGGTTGAAGACCCCCTGGACGGTTGAACTCCAGAATCTTACGTTGTGTTTCTCTTTCAATTCCCACATCTGCCTGACATGTTCATGTTTTAAAGGAATCCGGTCGACAAGGTTGAACTCCTCGTCGTATATTTCCCCGCCGTTGACTGTCACGATATAAGAGGAAGGACCAAGCAATTCAGCAATTTCACGGCAATGGGCAAGCGGTCTGCCAGTGCTGAGCAGGACGTGGATGCCCTTGTCTTTAGCCCGCTGGATCGCTTTATGGTTTTGGTCGGAAACCTCATGTTTGCTGTTCAGTAATGTGCCATCCATGTCAATGGCGATGAGGCGTATGTCATTTTTCAATTGTTCCACACCCTTTTATCCCTTTTTATGTTGGTGACTTTAGCTTACCAGATTTTAAAGCGAAGTTGAATGTGAGAAAGAATGTTAGATGATGAAGGCCGGAATATCACCAGTCTTTTATCCCTCCTTTGGTAATGCCGGGCTTACCTTCGGAAACGGTTCTGTATGACAGCGTCAGCTTTTTCCTTCATCAAGCCATAAAGTGTCACCGCTATATAAACGTCTGTCCTGTCAGAAAATTGATTCAGGTTACAATCAAGCAGTTCCTCTATCTTTTTCAGCCGGTAGGTGAGTGTGTTGGAGTGAATGTGCATCTGCTGTGCGGTTTCCTTCACCCTGTGGCCATTGGAAAGATACCGTTCAAAAGTCGGGAAGTATTCCTCTTTCCCTGCTGTCAAATCATACATAAGCAGGGGACCCAGTTTTTCTATTATAAAGGAAATCAACTGTTCCTCGCTGTTTTCCATGAACAAGCGGCTGGCGCCCATCTGCTGATAGGATAGTGATGAATGGCCGGTTGTGAAGGTTTTTAAAAATTCGACTGTCTTCAGGGCTTCCTGGAATGATTCGCGGGCATGCTCGATTCCTCTGTATTCCCCGCCTGTCCCGATGATCGGCGACAGCCCTTTTTTCTTAATGAAACGGGTCAATTTTTCATTTCGCTCCTCGATGAATTGCATTTCTGAACGATGTTCTTCTTTTTCGGACAAGAGAATAATAATATGATTGTTCCTATTTACAGCCATCATCGTTTCCCGTCCGTATGTCTGGCGGATAACCTGTAAAATTTCGCGATTCACCTTCCGTAAGACACTTTTCTCGGTTTCTTCTTCCGAATGAAATGGAACAAGCTGCAAAATGATGATCCGGTAAAGGTTGTTTGGGTCAAAATCCAGGTTTTTGGCCTGCTGCAACAACCGTGAGGTCACCTTGCCTGTGACCAATTCCTCCAGAAATTCCCCTTTCAGCTTTTGTTCCATCTCATGGAGGTCCTGCTCTTTAACAAGCTCAAGCGATAAGATTGTGCATGCATGTTCAAGTGCTGCCGTATCAATCTCTGACAGCGGTGCAGGAGAAAGGGCCGCCAGGTAGCCCGAACGATTATGTTTACTTCCGATCGGAAAAGTCTCAAGCTTACGCCCGCCGGAAGCAGGCAGGTCGATAAGCCTTTCTTCAAAAAAGCCGCCGCTGGGAAACGGCTGGATTGCTTCAAGAAGATCGGGCAGCACCGGTTCGAGCGAGCGGGGCTGATAGTCAATGATGTCGCCGAATGAATCCGTAAGAATTAAAGGAGTTCCGATGGTTTTGTAAAGATGAATAAGGATCACATTCAAGTTTTCTCCTTTTACGACGAGATTGGATAGTTTTTTGTGTGTATCGACAGAACGGGCGAGCAGGGTGTTTTGCTGTGTGATCGTTTTGTTCAGTTTGCTCAGAAGTGCGACAGTTTTTTCTTTTTCTTTATACAAATGGGATCGTTCAAGAGCGACAGCGGCTTGATGGGAAATGGCTTCGAGCAGGTTGAGGTCTTCCTGTGTGAACGTCTTGTCGGGCTGGAGGGAATCCAGGGTGATAACGCCAAGGCAATCGTCGCTGACGATGATGGGCGCACAAATAGCCGAATAAGGCAGTTCAGGTAATGAAGCCTGGAGAATTTCGTAATTGAACCCGGTCAGTTTTCCGGTGGCTTTGATGACTTCATTTCTGTTTTTGAACATGAGCGGCTTCTTTTGCTGAAAGGTCATTCCTGTCATCGATTCCCCCGGCTTCAGCCTGGTGCCGTAAATGACGTTTTGATTGAACCCGTAAGAGCTTTTGGAAATGAGCACATTTTCTTCCTCATCATATAGAAATAAAATGCCTACATCCGCCACCTCGATGATCGAAATGATTTCCTGGATGATCGATTCAATGATGGCTTTGGAATCAAGCGTTGAATTAAGAATATTTGACACTTGCATCAGATAATGGAGCTGTTTATACGTTAGTTGCTCATTCATCAAACCATCCTTTACCTTGATTTTCATTCATTATATCTGTCTATTGTGAAGATTAACAATATTTTTTATATTATTTTGTTTAATGACACATAGCCATAGGATAGGCTCTTCCTGTAAAATAAGTTAAAATATTCTGTCAAATTAAAGGTGGTCGTTGTATGCTTGAACGAATCAACAGTTTATTGGAGAAAAATTACAGTGAAATGGTTGATATCCGCAGGCATCTGCATATGAATCCCGAGCTTTCCTTTGAAGAAGTGAAGACACCTGAATTCATAGCTGACTTTCATGAAAAGCTCGGCCTGCAGGTGAAAACCGGAGTGGGCGGCCGCGGCGTCACGGCAACGCTTAAAGGGGGAAAACCTGGAAAAACGGTGGCATTGCGGGCGGATTTTGATGCCCTTGCCATTCAGGATGAAAAGGATGTCCCGTACAAGTCCCGGATCCCCGGCGTCATGCACGCCTGCGGCCATGATGCCCATACAGCAACATTGCTTGGCCTCGCTAAGGCGCTCCATGACGTAAAAGATGAGCTGGAGGGGAATGTTGTCTTCATTCACCAATTTGCCGAAGAAATCACACCGGGCGGGGCCCGGGCGATGATCGAGGATGGCTGTCTTGATGGTGTTGATGGCATCTTCGGCACTCATGTATGGTCACCGATGCCGTTCGGGCAAGTGGGGTATCGAAAGGGGTACCTGATGGCGGCCGCGGATCGGTTCGATCTGGAAGTGACGGGTAAAGGCGGACACGGCGCAATGCCCCATGAAACAATTGACCCGATCATGACCGCAGCGAATATTTTGCAAAACTTCCAGACGATCGTCAGCAGGAAAGTTGATCCGTTGAAATCGGCTGTTTTGACCGTCAGCTCTTTCCATTCTGGTGATGCCTTTAATGTTATTCCCGGCAAGGCAGAGTTAAAAGGGACGGTCCGTACATTTGACGAGTCTGTCCGGACACTTGTTGAGCAATCGATGGAGCTGATGGCTGAATCAATTTGTAAAGCGAATAGTGCGGAGTGTTCTTTTTCATATGAGAGGGGCTACCCGGCCCTCTGGAACCATGCCCATGAAACAGAACTGTTGGCGGAAGCGGCCAAAACGGTTGTTCCTGCTGATCAAGTGATTGAGATGGAGCCGATTATGGGCGGCGAGGATTTTGCCTATTACTTAAAAGAAGTGCCAGGTGCCTTTTTCTTCACAGGAGCCAGGAACGAGGCGGAAGGAGCACACTATCCCCACCATCATGCCAAATTCGATATCGATGAAAAAGCGATGCTCGTTGCTGGAAAGGTCATGGCAGCGGCAGCCGTTCGCTTTCTGGCGGGTGAACAGGCAGGAGAACTGACCGGAGCGGCAAAGTCCGCGGAATGACAGACCGGGGTGAAGTCCAAAAGAGAGGAGGAAGATTTTTGGAATCAGTATTTGAATACATTGATGAAGATGAAGCTGTATCCTTTTTGCAATCACTTGTCCAGATCAACAGCGTGAACCCGCCCGGCAATGAAAAAAAGGTTGCCGAAACGATTCAGGAGTTTGTTCAGCCAACTGGCCTGCTTGTTGAACTGGATGATTTGAAAGAAAACCGGGCCAATTTATTTATCACCTATCCTCATGCGAAGAACGAGGGCAAACACCTTGTTTACAGCGGTCATTTTGATACAGTGCCAACCGGAAAAATTGAGTGGGAGCACGATCCGTTTTCGGGAAAATTGGTTGACGGAAAAGTATACGGCCGGGGCACGACCGATATGAAAGGCGGCGTGGCGGCAATGGTGCTGGCCCTTAAGTATCTCGATCAGGCTGGCATCAAGCCTGGCGGGAAGCTGCAGTTTGCCGGCACCGCCGGTGAAGAAGTTGACGGATACGGGGCCAAACAGATGGTTGAAAAGGGGCAGCTCGACACGGCCACTGCCATGGCTATTTCCGAGCCGAGCACGAATGAGCTGTTCACTGCGCATAAAGGCTGCCTGTGGCTCGAGATTGCGATTTTCGGTAAAACAGCCCATGGTTCTATGCCTGAACTGGGAGTCAATGCCATTGTGATTATGGGAAAAGTCATGGAAAAACTTGAGCAATACGAGTTTTCATACAATCCCCACCCACTGCTTGGGCATCCGACAATGAATGTCGGCACAATTTCCGGCGGTGTCAAAACGAATGTGGTAGCCGATGAATGTACGCTGACTCTTGATATCCGGACGGTGCCCGGCCAGGGCCACCAGGATGTCCTCCGTGACATAACGGAGCTCGTCGAATCGGAGGTTGGTGAATACGGCGGAAAGTCGGACATTCGGGTTGTGAATGATATGCCCCCTGTTTCAACAGATGCTGAGGATGACTTTGTCAGACTGGCAATCCGGACAGGTGAGAAGCATTTGAACAGAGAGCTGTCAGCAAAAGGGGTCAATTATTATACGGATGCTTCAGTGTTTTGGCCGCATTTGCAAATCCCGGTGATTATTAACGGGCCTGGCCGCCAGCAGCTTGCCCATCAGCCCGATGAAACGGTGGAGATTACGCTTTTCCTTGAGTCAATCCGGTATTATATGGCCCTTGCCATGGAGTATCTGCCTGGAGAGAACGAAACATAAAGTATGGTTGTCCTTTATTTCAATAAAATTTCATATTGGGAGGGAGTCTCATGGAGAAACGAACAATAGCTGTCACGATGGGTATTTATTTTGCTGTTTGTCTTATTGCTCTTATCTGGCCGGTTGCAACATGGGTGAACAAAATCGAGCCGTTTGTGCTGGGGATGCCGTTTTTCATGTTCTGGTATGTGCTGTGGACATTTTTTATTTTTCTTGGCTGTGTGGTCACCTACAAACTTGAATATTCAAAGGGGGAATGAGTGAATGCAGGATTGGATGATCGTTTCGTTAATTACATTTGGGTACCTTGCATTTGTCCTTTACATCGGCGTAAGGGCGAGAAGCAAAGAGTCATCATCCAGCCTTGAAGGATATATGGCGGATGGGCGCAATATCGGTCTTTTTATACTATTTTTCATTATGGGTGCAGAAATCTTCAGTGCATTCGCCTTCCTTGGAGGGCCTGGGTGGACATATTCCAAAGGGGCCCCTGGTTTATATATTCTCGGCTATCTAGGACTGGGCCTGATTCCGTGGTGGGTGCTCGGGCCTAAAACTGCCCGGCTCGGAAAGAAATATGGATATATTACGCAGGCTGAACTGGTGTCAGACCGGTTTAAAAGCAAATCGCTATCAGGTTTGATGGCTATTGTCAGTGTTGGTGCGTTCATTCCTTATTTGACGACTCAGATCAAAGGTGCCGGGTTCTTGTTCGAGGCATCAACCGGCGGGAATATCCCATTCTGGCTCGGTGCGCTGTTGGCGTTCGGAGTCATGGCAGTTTACGTTTTTGTCAGCGGAGTGCGCGGCATTGGCTGGACGAATGTTGTTCAGGGCCTCTTAATGGTGGCGGTCGCCTGGATCATTGGACTCGCTGTGCCGTACAAGTTTTACGGCGGTGTCTCGGAAATGTTCCAAAATATCGCTGCCCATGCGCCAGAGTATTTAACGATTCCGGGTCATGGTGCCACGATGGGATGGGGCGCATTTTCCAGTGCGATCGTCGTCAGTGTCATCGGTCTTACAATGTGGCCGCATTTGTTCAGTAAATCATACGGTGCCGACAGTGAAAAAACGATGAAGAAGACGATTATTCTATATCCGTTATATGGATACTTGCTGGTACCGATTTTCTTCGTCGGTTTTGCCGGCATTCTCGTTTTCCAGGATAGTCCGCTGGAACAGGCTGATACTGTTTTGATTGAGCTTGTGAACAGGGCGGAGTTTTCGCCGTTCCTTGTCGGGATTCTGCTGTCGGGTGCCCTAGCCGCAGCCATGTCGACAGGTGCCAACCTTGCCCATACGGCGGCATCTGTCATCGTTAAGGATTTTTATGTAAAATTGTTCAATCCAAAGGTTTCTGAAAAACAGCTTGTTATGTATACGAAGCTATCCGTGCTTGTGATTGCGGCAATTTCATATGCTTTTGCGCTGCTGAATCCGGCATCGCTCGTTCAGCTGTTGCTCGTTTCGTACGGGGCTGTCGTTCAGTTTTTCCCTCTGATTGTGGCGCTGTTCTGGTGGAAACGGGCGACAACTGCGGGGGCTTATGCGGGGTTGATCAGTGGAACGCTGGTGACGATCTATTACTCGTTCTTTGCTGCACCGCCTCTCGGAATTCACGCCGGCATTTATGGCTTGATTGCCAATTCGATTTTGCTTGCCGGTGTCAGCTTGATGACAAAGCAAATGGATGAAGCGCATGTAAACCGGTTTGTGGAAGATTCAAAAATTCCGCTGGATGATATAAAGCCGGTATCTGTGCCTAAGGATGATATTGCCCTGTAAGCAGGCGGCAGCAGGACATTTATAAAATTAAGGGATGCCGGGGAGGGAGCACTTCCCTGGCATTCTTTTTTGGTTAAAACTCAGGCGGGAGGATAAGATTCAAGGTCAATTTCCACTCGTCGGTATGAGCTAAAATAGTAATAGTGTTTGCAATAAAAAGATTTTTTCGGGAAACTACTGGGAGGTTTTGTGATGGATCCAAATTCGTGTACGCGTGATTTTTATAGGAATCTGATCAGCACATATGATAAAAACCTTGATCGGTCAGGAGTGAACGGTGAGCGCCTGGCTGCACGTTTGGCTGCACTTGCTGAAATCGGTCTGACTGACGATGGCGGTGTGAACCGCATTGCTTTCTCACAGGAAGAACGCCAGGCGAAGGGACTTGTAAAAAAGTGGATGGAAGAAGCGGGGCTGTCTGTCTCTGAAGATGGGGCCGGCAATGTTATTGGCAGGATTGAGGGAAAGGCAGACAAAGAGGGAATCATCATGTCGGGCTCACACGTCGATAGTGTTCCGAATGGCGGCCACTTTGATGGCCCGCTTGGTGTGCTGGCGGCCCTCGAGGTGGCAGAAGCATGGAAAGCTGAAGGCTATGAACCATCGAAGTCATATGAGGTTGTCATCTTTACCGATGAGGAAGGTGCCCGTTTCAATGGCGGATTGACGGGCAGCCGGGCAATGACGGGGGAATTTAACCTTGCAAAGCAAATGGAGTTGAAGGACTATGAGGGAAGGCTGTTTGCAGAGGTTACCAGATCTGCAGGATTGGATTCCGAAGGCTTTGAGAATGCGAGAAGGAATCTGGGGAACGTTGCCGCTTTTATAGAAGTGCACATCGAACAGGGTAAGCGGCTGGAAAAAGAGGGTCTCCCTGTCGGCGTTGTAACCGGGATTGCAGGACCTTGCTGGCTTAACGTGACCTTTTCAGGGGAAGCAGGACATGCGGGAAATACACCGATGGACCAGAGGCATGATGCGCTGGCTGCGGCAAGCGAATTTATTTTGCGAGTGGAGGCTTTGCCGCAGGAGGTTAGTGCTACAGCCGTGGCGACAGTAGGGAAACTGCAGGTAGAACCGAACGGTGTGAACGTTATTCCAGGACAAGTCCGCCTGAGTGTGGATATCCGTGATATTGAGGAGAAGGCGAGAGATGAACTTGTTGATCTTATCACCGGGGAAGCCAGGGGAATCGCCGGGAAGCGGAACATTAACGTTGCCATTAACGAAACACTCAGAGTTCCGCCGACTCCTGTTAAAGAGGAGTTGCAGACAGCCGCTTCCGAAGCTGTAAAAGAGGCGCTTTCAATCCGGTCTTTCCAATTGCCGAGCGGTGCCGGCCATGATGCGATGATTATGGGGAGATATGTGCCGATGGCCATGTTATTCACCCGCAGTAAAGATGGAATCAGCCACAATCCGGCTGAGTGGTCCACGCTGAGTGACTGTGTTGCAACTGTTCATGTCTTGAAGAGGAGTGTAGAGAAATTAATGGAAAAATAAAAAGTCGGAATAAAATGCGGCACCCTGGTTCAGAAGCAGCTCATTGACAGGAACCGTTCCTTCCGATAAAATACCCTTTTGTTTGATAAACTATGAGTCAGAGGAATAGTTGTATTTCTACTTTTGCTTGATTCGTATGGAGGAACGTTCATGAGTGATAAAATGAAAGGAATTCTGCTTCTGCTGCTGTCGGCTTTCGGGTTTGCGGTGATGTCGGCGTTCGTTAAATTATCGGGGGATTTGCCGACAATCCAAAAGACGCTGTTCCGCAACCTTGTGTCGGCGGTCATTGCATTCGGGTTTGTCATCCATTATAAGGAGCGGCTGTTCGGGAAGCTGGAAAACCAGAAAATCCTGCTGCTCCGCTCTGCACTCGGTACGCTCGGGGTCTTATTTTATTTTTATGCGATTGATGAGCTGGTGTTGTCCGATGCGGACATGCTAAATAAACTGAGCCCGTTTCTGCTGATCATATTTTCTGCTATTTTTTTGAAAGAAAAAGCGGAGCGTTACCAGATTATTGCGGTGCTTGTTGCATTTTTGGGGACTTTGCTGATTATTAAGCCGGAGTTCTCCTGGGATACGATTCCGTATCTGGCTGGTGTGCTTTCAGCAGTGTTTGCAGCGGGGGCATACACTGTCTTGCGGGTGCTCGGTGCAAAAGAAATGTACTACACAGTCGTGTTTTATTTTTCCTTTTTCTCAACCGTAGTCCTGCTGCCGTTTGTCATCGCTTTTTATGAACCGATGACATCCCGGCAGACGATTTTCTTGTTGCTTGCCGGGGTGTTTGCAACAGTGGGACAGTTCGGCATCACGCTTGCTTATAAGTTTGCGCCGGCACGGGAGATTTCGATTTTCTTTTATACGAATATCCTGTTCTCGGCACTTCTGAGCACGGTACTGTTCGGACAGGTGCCGGATGTTCTGAGTGTGATCGGATATGTTGTTATATTTGGAGCATCGTTCTATATGTTTTTAAAGAATCGGCAGGGGGAAATGAAGGCGAAAAATGCTTAGAAGGTGCCTATAGTGCATAAACGGTGCCTGACCCCCGGTGCTTTAACGCACCGGGGGTCAGGCACCGTTTCAACTTATTGCCGTTATTTTTGTATCCTTGACCTGCCATTCACCATCTTTAAAATGAATTATGCTTTCCACATAAATGGCCCCTAAACCGGATTTAAACTTGGACCCACTTACGACAGCATCATTTGTAAAAGTGAAATCGACTTCTTCCACTTGAAGAAGTACGCCGTCTAAGCTCATCGTTTCAGGATTGAACAGCCCTTGCTCCTTCAATTCCTCAAACGTGGCATCTATGACGTCCACCTGGTAGGTTTCTTTGAAAAAATCCGCCACTTCTTTTTTACCATCTTCGCTTAATTGTTTCAGACTATCCATATCAATTGCAATGAATTCCATATCGTTGTTCAGTCCCTTGTCCTGCTTCATGAACGAATCGAGTGCAAGTGAGTAAATTTCCGGCAGGTTTTCTTGAGGATTCTGCCCGGCATTGCAGGCTGAGAGCATCGGTATGGTGAGAAACAGGACGATCACATGGATTATTTTCACAGTTACTTCCCCCTTTTTAGGTTAGACGGGTTTTTGATTGGGGAAGTTACAAAAAATGTTAATAGGGTGCCTGACCCCCGGTGCTTTAGTGCACCGGGGGTCAGGCACCCCAACCGCCAACACTGTCAAAGATCCTTCGCCATAATGATATTCGTCACGCCAAACCCAAGCTTCTCATATAAACGGAAAGCTCCTTCGTTATGCCCGAACACATGCAGCTCCAATTTTTTGATCCCTCTTTCTTTCAGCACATTTTCAAGACTGCCAAGTGCTTGTGTACCCAGGCCTTTTCCCTGAAAGTGGTCAAAGATGACAATATTATAGATGAAAGCTGTTTGTTTGCTGCTTTCAGCAAAAACCCAGAGGTAGCCGGCCTTTTCGGCGGTTTCAGAGACCATGATTGTCCAAAGCAGGTGATTTTCTGTCTCAAGCCCACCCGGAAGCAGATTGGCAAAGTCCTGTTTAGCGCGTTCCAGCGCTTCTTCTTCCTTGTAATTGCCGGCTTTCGTTTTTTCGCTGGCGTAGTCTTTAACGGCAAAGTCATAAAACCGGTTGTAATCTTCTGCGTTCATGTTTTCCAGTGTAATCATTGGCAGGCCTCCTCATTAAATAGATCGTTTTAAATATACGCTGAAAGCCAGATTTCGAGTATAGATGAAAAGGCTTTCGGCGGCCAAAAGAAAAAAGCCCGGGCAACTTCTGGTGACCGGACTCATGTTGAATGGAAGGATTACGACTCGTATGCATTTTCGTGTGCGAGTTCTTTTTGTTCTCTGCTTTTTTTCTTATTCATGAAAAGTTCGCGCCGCTTTTTCATCGCTTTTGTGATATAGCCGCCTTTGAAGTTGCGCGGTTCGTAGGAGGCGACGAAGGCGGTCGGTTCGAACTCTGTGATGGTGCGGTAAAATTCTTTTTCCCGGTCCCGGCGTGCGGTGCAGTCGAGCCGGTAGCGGAGCGAGTTCATCCCTTCCACTTCGCTTGTCGAAACGCTGAAGCCCACTTCCCGCAGGCGGTTGATCAGCGCTGTGTTTTTCTGCGGTATATTTGCTTCTATCGTCACATAACCGATGGCGAGCTTCTCTTCCAGCATGCCGCCGATATAGACGCCGGTGCCGAAGCCGAGCGCATAGCCGATCATGTTATAGTAGTTTGATAAATCACTGAACACCAGTCCCAACGCGATAACATAAATGAATCCTTCAAGCATTCCCATCGCACTAGCTTGTTTCTTCATCCCTTTGACCCCAAGGATAGTTCTCAGTGTCAAAACAGGAACGAACAAAAGCTGTACGGCAAAAATGATGACTGCCTGCAACATATGGCAATCCTCCTCTATGGTGTAAACTCCTTTGCAAGTTTAGCAGAAAAAAGCACGGGATGTAACCATTAATTTGAAATTAATGAAATTTGGGTGGATGCCTTTGACAAGTGTATGGATGTGATTCAAGCGGTTATCGTCAGAAGCATTGCAGCCTCATGTGACGCTCTGCCTGTGAATCGTGAGCAAGTACTTTTCGGATTTGTTGTTGTCTGTCTCGCTCCAACCGCCAGCGGACTTTGACGTAAGCGGCAATCCCTTCGGCAAAACAACCGCTTTCACGCAGGTCCCACCCATTATGTTTGTGAACTAAAATAAACGGTTCATCCTTCGCTGCACTATAAAATTTCACATTTTTGACATATTTTTAACTAAAATACTCTTGACTTTTGTTATTCGATTTTAGCATAACAGTTATTCATCGATGGGGGAAGGGGGTTATTATGCTATACTAACATTGCAATTATGCCCAAAATGGCAGGGAAAAGGAGGTAAAATCTATTTCTGGAAAAGTTTTGAAAGCGATTACTTTGTCTGTTGAAGTTCCCTTCATGAAGGGTGGCCTGGTTCAGGAAAGTGAACGGTTGCCTGCTTGCTTATGGAGCATGAATTGAATTTGTGACCAGTCATTTGGGAGTGGAGAAGTTTTTTTGTCAAAATAATTACCAGGGGGGGTATAAATGAAAAAGCTAAAGTTTACTTTACTAACTATGGCGGTTTTACTCGTCGCATTCGGAAGCTGGTATTACTGGGATCAAACGAAGGCTCATCCGGCAGTAGCAGTTGATGACCCGAATTATGTCCCGAAGGCGCCGAGCCTTGCTGATATCCCTGAAGGGGAGGAAGGCGACAAGATCAGGGAAGGGCATAAGCTGTTCATGGAGACGAGTACGGCGCTTGATGGTTACGTCGGCAATAAGCTTTCATGCGCAAGCTGTCACGCCAATGCCGGGCTTGGGCCTTCACTTGATTTGATCGGGGTGACCAAAGAGTACCCGCAATACAAAAGCCGGGGGGCGGATATGACGGATATCCGCGAGCGTGTCGCAGGCTGTTTCACGCGGAGTATGAATGGAAATGCGTTGCCGCTGGACAGCCCGGAAATGGATTCAATGGTCGCATATCTGGATTATATATCCCAATATGTGCCGGATGGGATTGAAGGCCGGCCGTGGGCTGAAGTCAAGATGAAAGGCGATCTTCCGGAAGCGGACGCCAAAGCTGGCGAGGAAATGTTCCGCCTGTCATGTGCCAGCTGCCATGCCATCGATGGAAGCGGAAATGATGAAGGCTCCCGGTATGGACTGGCTGTCTGGGGAAAGGATTCCTACAATAACGGTGCAGGAATGGCGCGTCTTCGCACGGCGGCGGGATTCATCCAGAAGTATATGCCGAAAGCCCATATGGGAACACAGGGCCCGGGCAAGCTGACCGATCAGGAAGCG
Organism: Guptibacillus hwajinpoensis; assembly: GCA_016841765.1. Lineage (GTDB taxonomy): Bacteria > Bacillota > Bacilli > Bacillales > Bacillaceae_O > Bacillus_BL. Next base: position 11,388 of record JAENYN010000037.1, on the reverse strand, counting down.
GTCAATCTGGCGGCGTATATCAATTCAAATATCCGTCCGGATAAGCCGCATAAAATTTTTGACTGGCCGAAAGGGGATGCGCCGGATGATGCCGCTTATCCGACACTGGCCAAGATGACACCTGAAGAACAAGAAAAAGCATTAAAGGAATGGCATGAACAAAACAAAGAATTGAGTGCCGAAGCAAAGCAAAAAGTGATTGAAACCTGGCTTTCAAAGCAGGAGATGTCAGAAAAGGATAAACAAGCAACATTGGAGGCATGGATGGGGCTTGGCGGTGAAACGGTGAAAGCCGACAGCGGCAAGGACCAGGAATCCAGCAAAGAATAACAGCTTTCTGATTGGAGGGAGAGAGATGCAAGAGCTTATCGGTTTATTTCCGTACTGGTATGTGCCCAACTTTGGGTCAGCCTACGTACTGGCTATAACCGCAGTTATCCACGTGCTGTTTTCACACACAGCAGTCGGCGCCTCGTTTTTGCTGGCATTTTTGACGACGAAAGCGTACCGGGACAAAACGGAGGAACTCTACTATTATGCGAAAAAATATATTTTTGCACTATTAATCACCTCATACATTATCGGATCAATCACAGGGCCCGGCATCTGGTTCAGTGCCACGATTGCCAATCCGCGTGAAATTTCGACCCTCGTCCACAACTTTGTCTGGATGTGGGCGGCAGAATGGGTCTGGTTTGTCACAGAAGTGGTTCTCGTTTATTTGCTTTACTACATTATGGATAAAGTTGACCGCAAAACGTTCATGCGCCTGACCTGGATTTTCGCCGGCGCCTCGCTTATGACACTGATGCTGATTGTCGGCATTCTGTCATTCATGCTGTCACCGGGAAGCGATGTCTGGTTCACATCCGGAAATGTCATGGATGCGTTTTATAATAAAAACTACTTCCCGCATGTCCTGATGCGTGCTTCATACATGCTGGCGCTTGCAGGACTGATGGGTATCGTTGTTGCCGCGAAGGTGAAAAATCCAGAGCTCAAGCGCAGCCTGAATAAAACGATGGCCAAGTGGGGAATCGGCGGAATCATTCTCGGTTCACTTTTCTTCCTATTGTACCTTGTCTCGCTGCCGGATAATTCCCGCATCACGCTTGACTATGCGATTTCCCAGAATTTCAAAAACTCCATTTTATTCATGATTCTGGGTACGATTCTCTTTTTTGTCATCGTGTATTTTAGGGCGAGTTCCCGGAGATTCCTGCCTGTTGCGATCGGGATGATGGGGCTCGTGCTCATGCTTGCGCTCTGGCCGGAGGAAAAGATCCGTGAAACGTTGCGCAAGCCGTATGTTGCCGGTGAGTTCGTCTGGGTCAACCAGATTATCGCCCGTGATGTACCGTCAAAAGGGATTGAAAGTGAAATTGATAAAATTAATGAAAACGGGCTGCTCGCAACCCATCCGTTTGTTCCGGAAAAGCTGAAAACGGTGACAAGCGACAACCACATTGAAGCGGGCCGGACCGTTGCATTGCTGCAATGTGCCTCGTGCCACAGTGTCGATCCGATGGGCCCGCGCCCGCTCGTGAAGAAACTTGATACACTCACGGACCCGGATGTCATTTACAACTTTCTGTCCGTCCGGCTGAGCGGCAGCCCTGAGCATGGCGGTGCACCGTACATGCCGGAACTTGTCGGAACAGAAGAAGAAAAACGCGCACTTGCGGAGTATCTGGCGGAACTGAATCGGAATTATCTGGCGGAACAGGGAACGACACAGTTCGCCGAGTCGAAGTAAGGGGGAGAAATAGATGGATACAGGCACAATGCTGAATCAGCTGCAATATCCGGGCGGACTGGATTTTTTTCCGGGTGTCATCCAATTTTTGATGGTGCTCACCTGGACGCTTCATATGTTTTTCGTGAACTTGCTAGTCGGCGGGCTCGGATTAAGCATGTATGGATTTTTGAAAAAAGATCGGTTCTGGAATAAAGCATCCATTTCACTTACAAAAATCGCAAAAATTTCATTTTCATTGGCGATTGTTTTCGGGGTTGCACCACTCCTGTTCACCCAGGTGATCTATGATCCGCTCTGGTATACTGCCAACAACCTGTCGGCTTCCTGGGTCATCACCTTTATTCCGATCCTGATTGTCGCTTACTATATGCTGTATATTTTTTACTTCAAAAATAAAGAAGGTGCACCGAAGTGGATCATCATTTTTCCGGTCCTTTCAATTGTGCTCGTCATGGCAGCCGGCTTCATTATGCACATTTTCAGCTATGCCGAGCTGTTTCCGGATAAGTGGGTCGACTGGTATACGAATGGCGGGGAGTCAATGAATACAGGCGGCTGGGCGATTTATGCGTATAACATCCCGCGCTACTTGTTCTTCATGCTGCTATCGTTTGCAGTGACGGGGATATATATGTCGCTTTATAGCTGGTATTTCCGTAAACGGAAGGATATCGATCAGGAGTATCTGGAAACGTTTGCGAAAAAAGGGACAGGGATTACACTCGGTTTCGGTATGCTCTCGATTGTTTCTCTCATCACTTACCTGGTGATGGACGGATTTATCGGCCATCCAGTCACAGTGGCGGCGGTGCTGGTGCTTGTCCTGACGCTGGCGTTTGTGTTCTTTGCACGTAATGAACCGGTAAAGTATGCCCTATTAAGCATGGGTTTCGGATTTGTCACCCTGCTTGGCGTATCAATCATGCGCGAAGCAATTCGGATGACGAGTGTGGAGAAGTTCGGTTATTCTATATATGAATATAAAGTTGTACTGGACTCGCTTGGCCCGATTCTTTTCCTTGGAACCCTTTCAGTGGGAATCTCCCTATTTGTGTTCATGCTTTACACAACTTATAGGGCAGGCCAGACGGAAGGTGTGTTTGAAGCAAGCAAAGATGAAAAAGCGTCAAAATTCTGGACGTATTCTTTCGCCATTTTGATTACGTATATTATTGTGTTTGTAGGTGCAGGGCTGTTCATCATCGGAAAGAATTTCATTTAGTGATGCTCTGCCATTTAAAAAGGAGGTAATAAAAATGGGAAACAATGAACCATTGCCGCCGAAAACATGTACAATCGATCTGCTTGTCACCGTTGAGCAGGACGTCGAAAAAGTGCTGGACGGCAGGAAGAAATCAGCGCGCCGCAACGGCCGCTATGCCGATGTCGGCGAGGTTATGGAACTCCGTGATGAAAAATTCAAAGTGACAAACGTTTACCAGCAGGATATCCGCAGCATTTCCGATGAGGATGCAAAATGTGAAGGGTTCAGCTCGCTTGATGAATACCGTGACTATATTATGAGCATGCATAAGCATTCGAGCAAGACGCCCGCCAAAAATGTCTGGATTCCAGAGATGAATGTTTGGGTGCATGAGTTTGAAAAAATTGAGTAATATGTAACATAGAATAGTAATTTTGCAGCCCCTTCTGTAATGGAAGGGGTTTTTCTGTGTGCTTTTTTGAAGAATTGGTGTAAATATAAAAAACAGGCAGATATGGAAATGCAATAATACAGGAGGATTATGGAGAATTAACACTGATATACCCTTTAAACACTTAATAGAGATAACATAAACATAATAAAACCTAATAACAGGATTTTGTGCTGTCTGTCTCATTAAATGCCTGTCCATACGGAAGAACTAAGGAGTATTTAGATAAATTTTATTACTGTCACATCCGAGAGGGCTTAAAGGGAAAGAATATCCTGATTTATGCGAACATTACATATTTGTGACAGAATTATTACTTCGCTATACTAGTAATGTGGGCGGAGAATACAGAAAACATAAAAAATTCTGAAATCCCTATCGAAGGAGGGATAAATCGTTGAAAGTCATTGAAAAAATTGATAACGCGCTGATGTTTATAGAGGAGAAGATCCTGAGTTATTCCATTATCATTATTGCACTCATGGTCGTTGGGAATGTTTTGAACCGTGCCATTACCGGTTCGAGCTGGTCTTTTTCTTCTGAAGTCAGTGAATTTGCTGTTTATTTAGCTACTTTTATGGGCATCGGCTATGCAGCGAGGAAAGGGAGACACATCAGCATGTCCGCCTTTTTTGATCTCGCACCTCCAAAAATCCGCAAATTTTTAGCTATCCTCATTCCGTTTGTAACGGCGATCATTTTATTTGTCATTACTTATTACGCTTACCAGTATACGATGAGTGTTTATAACTCGGGCCGTGTGACACCTGCACTTCAGCTTCCTGTGTATATCATGATCATCTGGGTTCCAATCGGATTGTTTTTGGGAGCATTGCAGTTCTTGCGGAATGCGTGGATCAATATTAAAGAAGACGAAGTATACTTAGCGACCGAGAAAAAGGATTATATTTAGGTGATGCATCACGTAAATGAACCAATAAATCAAAGAGAGGAATAGAATATGGTTGCGACGTTATTGACAATTATGGTTGTTTTACTGGTGCTCGGCTTTCCGATGATGATTCCATTGATTGCAGCACCGCTTGTGATCGTCCTTGTGTTTTTTGAAGGGCTTGATCCGATGCTGCTCGTCCAGCAGATGATGGAAGGGATATCAGCATACGTTCTGCTGGCAGTGCCGCTGTTCATTTTTGCCGCCGACATCATGTCAACGGGAAAGACTTCCCAGCGGCTGCTTGATTTTGTCGGTTCCTTTGTCGGGCACTTGCGCGGCGGTTACGCGATCACAACGGCTGCAGCCTGTACGCTTTTCGGGTCGATTTCCGGATCCACCCAGGCAACCGTTGTCGCGATCGGGAAACCGATGCGCGAGCGCCTGCTGAAAGCGGGCTATAAAGATTCCAGCGCCATTGCTTTGATTATCAATTCAAGTGATGTGGCACTTTTGATTCCGCCGAGTATCGGCATGATCATCTATGCCCTGGTGACTGGCACATCTGTCGGCGATCTTTTCGTGGCAGGAATTGGGCCGGGGCTGCTCGTATTCGGTGCTTTTGCAGCGTACAGCTGGATTCATGCCAAAATTTATAAAATACCGCTTGCCGATAAAGTTCCATGGAAAGAACGCTTTTCGGTCATGCGCAAGGCGCTTTTGCCGATCGGATTTCCGATTATCATCATCGGCGGCATCTACTCCGGTATATTCAGCCCGACTGAAGCGGCCGGTGTTTCGGTACTATATGCTTTTATTCTTGAAGTTTTAATCTTCCGTTCCATCAAATTGAGTGACATGCCGCGCATTGCCCTTTCTACAGGCCTGGTCACATCGGCTGTCTTCGTCCTTGTTGCGGGCGGACAGGCGTTCACATGGGCGATATCGTTTGCGCGGATTCCGCAAATGGTGACGGAAACGGTGCTCGGCACTGACCCGTCGGCGATGTACATTCTGATCATCGTCACAATCTTTTTCTTTATAGGCTGTATGTTCGTCGATCCGATTGTGGTCATCTTGATTCTGACGCCGATTTTTTACCGCGAGGCGGTAGCGGCTGGAATCGACCCGATTCATCTCGGCGTCATCATCACATTCCAGGCGGCGCTCGGTTCGGCTACTCCGCCGTTCGGGGTCGATATCTTCACGGCGAGTGCGGTTTTCAATAAACCGTATTTGGATGTCATCAGGGGCACACCGCCTTATATTCTCATTCTGGTGACAATTGCCGTTCTATTGATTGTATTTGAGGAAATTTCACTTTTCCTTTTATAGACTATTTGAACACCATTACATTTTAGGGGGAATTACATGTTTAAAAAGAAATCGATATTAGCGATTGCCTTTATGCTGGTTGTCAGCATGGTGCTGGCTGCCTGCGGCGGAGGCGATACGGAAGAAGGCAACGCAGAAGGCGGATCTGACGGTGAGATGAAGAGCTATAACTGGCGTTTTGTGACAGAGGAATTGGATGGCCAGCTGCAGTATGAATATGCAGAAGAATTCGCAAAGCGTTTGAATGAGAAGTCTGATGGAAAGATTAACATTGATGTCTATGAGTTCGGCGGACTTGGAAGCGAAGTCGACCAGGTTGAGCAGCTGCAAAATGGTGCTGTCCAGTTTGCCATTATGTCACCGGGCTTCACAGGCGGCATGGTAAAAGAGGGCCAGCTATTCGCACTGCACTTCCTGTTCCCGGATGACCTGGAAAAAACGCAGGAAATCCTGAATACAAGTGAAGCCTTGAATACAGATCTTACTAAAAAGTATGAGGAACATAACATTACGCCGCTCGCATACTGGACAGAAGGTGCGATGCAGTGGACAAGCGACAGGCCGATCACAAAACCTGAGGATTTCAAGAACTTTAAAATGAGGACCCAGACATCTCCGCTTATTCTTGAATCTTACAAAGCATACGGCGCCAACCCGACGCCAATGAGCTGGGGCGAGCTTTACACTGCGCTGGACCGCGGCACCGTTCAAGGCCAGGAAAACCCGATCTTCTTTATTGAAGATGCGTCTTTCCACGAAGTGCAAGATCACATGACGATTTCCAACCACAACAACTATGTGGCAATGACAACCGTCAATACCGACTGGTTCAAAGGCCTTCCTGATGATGTGAAGACCTTGATTACGGAAACTGTTGACGAAATGCGGGACTGGACTTTTGACCTGCAGACAAAAATGAACGAAGAAATGCTGACGAAAATCAAAGAAAATGAAGAACATCCGACTGAAATCCACGAGCTTACCGAAGAACAGCGCCAGGCCTTCAAAGAAAAGGCAAAACCGGTACGTGACTTCTATATCAATGAGGTTTCTACTGAAGACGGTGCGATTCTGGAGAAGCTGATGGGTGAAATGGAGTAATAAGATAACGATGTAGACCTATCCCCTGTTACCGGGGATGGGTTTTTTGTTGTCTTATTCGGGTGGTGCCACCTGTCCAGAAGAGTCGGTCTTTCAGTGCGCTTGATAAATCATTACTGATTCTGAGCAAGAAAAATCATCACGTTGTTCCTTTTAAAGAACAGATTTATATCGTAAAATGTAGTTATAAGACAGCATTATCACTTATCGTTTTCATACATACGTTTTAGGAAAGAGGGATGGAGGATGAAGAAAATTGGGCTGCTTTTCGTGATTGCAGGTTTATTGACAGCCGGATATGCCGGTTTTCAGCTTTACAAAACCGAAGATCAGACGAACAAGAATCTGGCGCTTGCTGAAAAAATAGTGGCTGCTAATCAGCCGCCTGATAAGAAGGAGCAGGAAGCTGATTCATTATCCCGGGAACTTACCTTTGCCGAGGGAGAAGTTGTCGGCGTTCTAAGGCTGCCGGCACTTGATGAGAAACTGCCGATTATTGAAGGAACTGACGAGGATGAATTGGCACAGGGAGTAGGGCATTATAGCGGAACGGCCTTGCCAGGAGAGCAGGATCAGATTCTGTTATCGGGACATAGGGATACCGTTTTTCGAAGGCTGGGAGAGCTTCAACTCGGAGATGAATTGGTGGTTGAAATGGAAACAGGAAGTTTCCGATATAAAATTGATGATACTGAAATCGTAAGTGCTGACGATACTTCGGTCATCAGGTCAACAGCACCTGATGAAGTGCTGACCGTCTCTACCTGTTATCCGTTCGGCTTTATTGGCAATGCACCTGATCGGTATATTATTTATGCCAAACGAATTGGTGAATAAGCATTTTAAAATGAGGATTAAAAATATTGTCGAAAGCCCGCCTGGTAAATAAGACAGGCTTTTTTTCTGTGCAAAATACCAAATTCATGAATTTACCTTATATAATATGGTTCCTTTTACCCTATTATGGTAGTATATAAGTAGAAAGTGTAAGCGCTTTCTTTAGTGGATAAGACAGAATCCTTGGTTTTTCTACAATTTTTTTATTATTGTGGGGCAAACGGTTGCGTCGGTTTTTGTCTAAGCAAATAAGGGTATAATTTTAGAAACGGCACGACCGGGCAGTCATAATCATCTCATTCTAAATGAGAGAGACGAGCAAAGGGGGTATCATCATGGAGGCAGCAAGACAATCCCATGCTTCGCTAGACGACTTTTTAATCGGTAAACAGCAGCGGCATCAAACGAACATACGAGATTTATATGCGTTCACCATCCACTTTGCCCATACGGAAGCAGATTACCGCAATTGGGATTTGTGGATCTGGGAGGATGGCAAAGCCGGGCATGCATATCCGTTCCAGAAAGTGAGTGACGGGTTTGCGACTGTCACAGTAATGTCCCCGTCTGCATCCATTCATGCAATACCGCGTAAAGGCGAATGGGAGTTGCAGGATATTACTCATACGATTGAAATGCCGGTAGATGAGCATCATGCCGATGTTTTGCTCGTCCAGGGTGATGCCCGGATTTATTATGCAAACGAACCGGCTGGAACGAATGAGGACGATCAAAAACGCATAATCGAGTTCACATATAAACGCCATGACAATGACTATGAGGGATGGAATATCTGGACATGGGGCAACAGCATTGCGGGCGGCCAGGTCGATTTTGAACAGATTACCGACCAGGGGGCTGTCGCCTACATAGAAGCAGACAGCACAACCGGGCAAGTCGGATTTGTCATCCGGCGGTGGGACAGCTGGGATGTGAAAGACCCGTATAGTGCTGATCGCCATATTAAAATCGGACCAGAACCCTATACAAAAGTATTGGTTGAAAATGGAACAGCAGATGTCATGCAAGTTCCAGCGAACACCGGCCCGATTTTTAACAAGGATTCCATCCTTTTCACTTATCGTGATTATGATCTTTTTAAAGAAGGCCGGATGGCGCAAGTTGAAAGTGTCATTTTGCAGATTGGCGGCAAGGCGTACAGCATGGAATATATTGAAGAGGAAGAGCGGTTTGTCTTTGAAGTTACAGGGCTTGATGAGGGTGTTTACCCTTATTCATTTCTCGTGACAAAAGCAGGGCTGACGGAAGAGCGGACAGATCCGGCCAACCACTGGAACGGCAGGTCAACGATTGTCTACAAGCGGCCTGATGTGCAAGTTGATGCAAAGGTGATCCCCCGGAAAGTGACATACCGGGAAAATGCAGTGTTGACGGTTGATGTGGACATTTCTGATCCGGCTGTTTCCATCAAAGAGATGTATGCAGACCTGTCTGAAATCGGCGGAAGCAGAAGGCAATCGTTCGATCCGGAACTGAACCGCCAGGCGATCGCTGTGAAGCAGTCCATTCCGGCCGGCATCAAAACACTGCCTGTCACGGTTGTTGATGAATTTGGCAATGAACATGCCGGTGCTGTGCAAATCGAAGTGGCAGAAGATTTGGCAGCCGATCCAGATGATTTCGATTGGGATGAAGCCCGCATTTATTTCATGCTGACCGACCGTTTTTATAACGGTGATCCGGACAATGACGATCCGTTCGGTGAACAGTATGATAAACACCATCCGGAAACCTATCATGGCGGCGACTTCCGGGGGATTATCGATAAGTTGGATTATCTTGAGGACCTCGGCATCAATACTATCTGGATCACGCCAATTGTCGAAAACATCCACTGGAACGTGCGTGCGGGCAGCGGCGGATATCAATATGGCTATCATGGGTACTGGGCCCAGGATTTCACAAAAATAGATGCACATTTAGGTGACCTTGACACATTTAAAGAATTGCTGGAAAAAGCCCATGACCGCGGTATCAAAATCATGGTCGACGTTGTTCTCAATCATGCCGGCTATGGGCTGAAAGAGAATGACAGGGGCGACGGCATCCCGAATTTCCCGGTGGATGCTGACCGTGAACGCTTCCGCGGCATGTTCCGCGCGGGCGGGACCGATACGGTAAAAGGGGAATTGGCGGGAATGCCTGATTTTCTGACTGAAAAAGCGGAAGTTCGGGACAAGCTGATCGAATGGCAGGCAGCCTGGATTGAACGGTCGAGAACAGGACGCGGAGATACGATTGATTACTTCCGTGTCGATACCGTGCGTCATGTGGAAGATACGACATGGAGGGCGTTCAAGGCGCGGCTGGCCGAGTTGAAGCCGGAGTTCAAGCTGATCGGCGAATATTTCGGCGGCAGTGCCGATGAAGACGGGGGCTACTTGAATAACGGCGAAATGGATTCGATTCTCGACTTTGAATTCAAGCACCAGGCCGATCAATTCATTCATGGACAGATTGATGAAACAGAACAGTACCTTGAATCCCGCAATGGCAAATTGAATAATACCGCACAGATCGGCCAGTTTTTGAGCAGCCATGATGAGGACGGGTTCCTCGCTTGCCGGGCCGGCTGGGATGAAGGGAAAATGAAAGTCGCGGCCGCCATTCAGATCACAGCCAAAGGCCAGCCGGTCATCTATTATGGTGAAGAAGTCGGCCAGTCCGGCAAAAACGCCGGTGATATGGATGCCGGTGAATACAGCGAAAACCGATATGACTTCGACTGGAGCAGGGTCGGAAATGATATGCACAATCATTACCGGCGGCTGCTCAACATCCGCAAAGCTCATTCGCCGGTCTTTTCGAAAGGGACAAGGGTGAAGGTGGCAGGCGGCAATGAGGAAGGTTTCCTGTTTTTCAAACGCTGTTACCGCGGAGAAGAGGTTCTGGTCGGTTTGAATCTATCGGAGGAAGACCGGATTGTGCAGATTCCGGTTTCCCTGGAAGAGGAAGGCGTTTATGCTGATTTGTACGGAGGCAAGGAGTATGGTGTTAGTGCAGGTTCCGTTGTGACCGTTGAACTGCCCGGCCGGGGAAACGGCGGGACGGTTGTGCTGGTGAAAAAATGATGGAGGAAACCCCGGATTAAGGGAATCCGGGGTTTTATTTTGGCTTTTTCCTCTATGAGTGAAACAATTCTTTTTTTGCAACGTACCAGTAAAGAGGTACTTTTATATGAAAAGAGGTAGAAAGATGCCAAAAAAGATTTTGCTCTTCATCATGGTTTATTTACTTTTGCTAAATGGCTGCAGTCCTGATATAAATACTGACGATATTTTCGAGTTTAAGGGCACATATATAGGAGATGCAAGTGCGGTAGGGAGCATTATCAGGCAGTTGCCTAACGCTGAAGAATTTACAGGTATGGAATTGGTGACGAAGAAGAGCCTTATGGAATGGTTTTAGCTTACAGCAGCGGGAATTCTTCCTTAGATCATGAAGCCATTAAAGATATGGTATTAACCAATGGGGCATTTCTGTTTGCGTTGGTGAAGAACGCTGGTTGGATTACATTTTCTTTTGAAGACCAGCTATTTAAAGTGACAAAGAATGATTTGCAAGCGTGGTACGGAAAAGAGCTTTACAGTTTTAAAAGTAAGGAAGATATGGAAAAGCTCGTTCAAATGTCTTTACGGGACCGGGAAAAAGTGAATGAATTCTTTAATGAGCAGAATAAGACGAAGCTGTCGTTGAAGTGAAAAGAGGCCTTGTTTTATCAGGCCCCTTTCTTATTAGTAAGCCAAGTGTTACGACATAGTGACTGGATTTATGAACATAGATATAGG
>JAENYN010000090.1 GCA_016841765.1 Guptibacillus hwajinpoensis | reverse complement strand
CTCTACCTTCCATTTATCCGCATATTACTTTATTACAGGAATGCTCCTCGTCGCTACGCTCCCTGCGGGGTCTCAGCTGTCCCGCTGCTCCCGCCGGAGTCGAGCCCCTTCCGCTCCAATCAACTGGCGCGTGAAACAGACTTGCAGCGGAAAAGAAAGGGCACACTCCAGAACAGCCAAATATCACATTCGCGGAATACTTAATCAGTTAAAGGGTTCGTTAGTTTGATAATTCAATAATGATAAACATGATTTCCTGGAATTTCTGTTGTAGAACGAATCAAACTTTTTTAAAAAGCCGGTATTCAAATAAACGTTTGTTTAAAAGCCGCAATACATTCCAGCGTAACAATCCGGTTATATTAAATAAACGTTTGTTTAAAATTTGTCATTTCCTAAAAGAAGGAGATGACAGGCACGGACTCGAAGAATCTCATCACACAAAAGCATTAGAGGGGGCATCGGATGGGACACACATACAGCAAGAAATGGGATTTGGACACACTTTATCCGGGCGGCAGTGATTCGGAACAGTTGTCGTCCCTTATGGAGAACCTTGAGGAAGAGATCAGAAAGATCGGCGAGACTGTCCTCGGTTTTGGCAAGGAAGGGACAGAGCCGATCGTACCGCAGTTAATCCGATTATTTAAAAAGCTGCAAGCCGTCATGTCAGGAGTGGTTGAAGCGGAAGACTTCATCACATGCCTGTATGCAGATAATGTGAGAGATGAGAAGGCAGGGCAGCTGCTCGGAGCTGTGTCAGGGCTTATGGCTTCATTCAATTCGCTGATGGGGAATGTTGGCCAGTTATTGGCCGGGGTGCCAGAGGCAACATGGGAGGAAGTGCTGAACCAGGAAGAGACAGAACCGTACCGCTTATTCCTTGATGAACAGCGCCAGCAGGCAAAAGAAAAGCAAATTCCGGAGCTGGAGCAGCTTTTCCATGACCTGGCGATCGATGGGTACCACGGATGGCGCGACCACTATCAAACACTTACTGGTGAAATGGACATTAAGGTCCAGGACGATGGCAAAGAACGGGTCCTTTCATTCGGCCAGGCGATGCAGGAAGCGATGTTATCAAATGACAGGGACACCCGCAAACATACAGGGGAGGCTTTTCTGGCAGCATGCGAGGAGAATGCGGCTCTGTTTGCGTCTGTTTTGAACCATCTGTCCGGCTTCCGGCTGAAGCTTTATCAGCACCGCGGCTGGAACAGCCTTTTGAAAGAACCGCTGCAAAATAATCGGATGCAAGAAGAAACACTCGCTGCCATGATGCAGGCGATTGACCGGCACAAGGATAAGCTTCAGCAATACTTTGAGAGAAAGGCGCGCTTGATGAATGTTGATAAATTATCGTGGTATGATGTCATGTCACCGTTGTTTCAAGCGAAGGAAAAAATCGCATATGACGACGGCGCAGCTTTCATCATGTCGCAGTTCCATGCTTTCAGTGACCGGATGGGGAATCTGGCTGAAAAAGCATTTGAACAGAACTGGATTGAGGCGGAAAACAGGGAAGGGAAACGGCAGGGCGGCTTTTGTGCGGAAATGCCGCTTTCAAAGCAGACAAGGATTTTCCTGACCTATCAGGGGACGATGCATGATGTGGTGACGATTGCCCATGAGCTCGGACACGCCTATCACGATTCGATTTTGCATGAAGAGCCTGCATTTGCCCAGAAAAAGGGGATGAGCCTTGCCGAAACGGCTTCGACATTCGCGGAGAACCTCGTCATTGATGCGGCAATCGATAATGCTTCGAGCGCTGAGGACAAGCTTGCGCTGCTGGAAATGCAAATCACAAACGGTATATTGTATTTGCTGACGGTGCCGATGAGCTACCGGTTTGAATTGAAGCTGTATGAACAGCGCCAGCAAAAGATGCTCACTGCCGCTGATATCGTTTCACTTTTCAATGAAGAGCAGGACAGGTTTCTCGGCGGCCATTTTGAAAGCCATTTTCCGTACCGCTGGATTGCGACCGCCCATTTTTACATGACGGATAAACCGTTTTATAACTTCCCGTATACATTCGGCTTCCTTTTCAGTAACGGCATCTACGAAAAGGCAAAGCAGGAAGGGCCGGCTTTTGCTGATAAATATGACGCGCTGCTGCGCGATACAGGGAAAATGACGGTGGAAGAGCTTGCAATGAAGCACCTTGGCGAAGATTTGACCAGCCCGGCGTTTTGGAACCGCGCCATCGAACCGACGTTGACAGCAATGGATCAATTTCTAGAATTAACTGAATGAGTTCTCATTTCTTTTGTAACAGGTGGAGGAAAAAATGAACCGATACAAATTCATAACAAATTATAAAGAGAATGCGGCATACCGGAAAAGCTTTTCTGACCTGGCGTTCAAAACGTTCGGCATCCATTTTGAAGCGTGGTTTGAAGAAGGATACTGGGATGAGCGCTATGTGTGCTATTCATATGTTGACGGGGATCGTGTGGTTTCTAATGTATCGGCAAATGATATGACGCTTGTCATTGACGGAGAGGAGAAAAAAGCGGTGCAGCTAGCAACTGTCATGACCGATCCGGACTACCGGGGCAAGGGGCTTGCCGCCAGCCTGATGTGCAAGGTCCTGGCCGAGTATGAAGCGAAAGGCTATGAGTTATTCTATCTCTCCGCCAATGAAAATGTCCTCGATTTTTATCCGCGCTTCGGTTTCGAACGGATAGATGAAACGCTGTATATGCTGCCTTCTGGCCGAACGTCCGCGCCGCAGCAGAAGCTGCGAAAGCTCGATATGAAAAATGATGGGGACCGGGACATTATCTTGCGGCTGTCAGCAAACCGCCGGCCTGCATCCAACCGGTTCGGGGTTAAAAATGACCGCCATATCCTGATGTTTTACTTTCTGTTTGTATTTGGAGAGGATATTTATTACGCAGAAGAAGATGATCTCATCATCGTTTTTGAGATAAAGGACGGAACGCGGCACCTGTATGACATGCTGAGTACAAAGCCGTTTTCGATGAAAAATGTGCTCAAACAAATAACAGGGGAAGAGGTAAAGGAAACGGTCTTTCATTTTACACCTGACTTTTCAGATGAAAAAATGAAAAAGACGGTGGATTCTTCCTGCATGATGTTCGTAAAATCTTCCGGGATCAAGCTGCCGGAGGAGTTCCGGTTCCCGGATATGTCGCAAACATAAGGATGCCAGTTTTATAGGGAAGAAGTGAAAGAAAATCCCGCCATTGAATATAAAAAGCCCCCTGGTACGATAGAGAGTGTCATGCATTGACCTCGAATTAAGTACCGAAGGGGGACTTCCACTAGAAGATAACATAAAATGAACGGCTTAAGCAAATAAAGAACAATCACTGGTCATCTGTTATTCTAAAGCAAAAGGGAAAAACCGCGCCTGCTTACCTGGAGCTGAAAGGAACGGCAAAACGCATGGGTCGTTATGAATGATATGCTCCCCCTAAGGTAGACAGGTTAAAAAATAAAACTTGTTTATCTTAGG
>JAENYN010000036.1 GCA_016841765.1 Guptibacillus hwajinpoensis | reverse complement strand
TGGTGAAAGCGAGTACCTGCAACGGAAATCAACACTAGCGTTTAACAGAGCCTATATAAAAAGCAAACCGGCAGCTTGCTGCTGCTCCCGAAGCCGGAGGTGTGCAATGAAGATTCTGGTCAAAGTACTTATTAAGCAAGTCCTTACGGATAACAGCCGGGATAAACTGCGGGAAACATTTGCCAGGCAAATCGGGCAATTGGAGACCGAATGCAGACAGCTGCAATTCGAAATGAAAAAGCTCCAAAAGAAGGAAAAATTGAACCGGGACCGGATTGAGGAACGTTTCAATGAAGAAATCGAACGGCGAAAGGGCAAAATAAGAGAAATGGAATTCAATCTCGAAGAACTTGGCCGTCTGCCAAATGGGAGCGAACTCATTCAGGAAGAATCCGAGGCATATGTGGATGTGCGTGTCGGGGATGAATGGGAACAGGCAGCGAAAGACCGTTCCATTGTCGTGAAGGATGGCATTATCATCAAGATCGAGTAAAACGTAAGGGGGTTAGCCTGTTGACTGCATGGCTGAACGTTGGAAAAATTGTCAATACGCATGGTATAAAAGGTGAAGTCCGCGTCATATCACGAACAGATTTCCCTGATGAAAGGTACAAAGAGGGCAATACATTATATGTTGAAACACCCGGAATCGAAGAGCTGGAAAAAGTGACGATAACGCATCACCGCAAGCATAAACAGTTTGATCTCCTTCAATTTGCAGGTCATGATAGTGTCAGTGATGTGGAACGGTACAAGGGCAGCCTGCTGAAAGTGAGCACAGATCAACTGGGCGAACTGGAGGCTGATGAATTTTACTATCATGAAATCATTGGCTGCCGTGTGGTCGATGAAACCGGGGAAGAAATCGGCAGAATCAAGGAAATTTTATCCCCTGGTGCCAATGATGTCTGGGTCGTTCAGCGGAAAGGGGAAAAAGATTTGCTGATCCCATACATTGATGGTGTTGTGCTCAACGTCAATATCAATCAGCAACTCGTTAAAATCCATCTGATGGAAGGGCTGCTCTGATGCTTAAAATCGACTTTCTGACACTGTTTCCTGAGATGTTTCCCGGCATCCTTGACAGCTCCATTTTAAAAAAGGCACAAGAAAAGGAGGCTGTCCGTTTCGGCGTTCACAATTTTCGGGATTTCTCGGAAAATAAACATAAAAAAGTGGATGATTATCCTTATGGCGGCGGTGCAGGCATGGTTCTCGCGCCGCAGCCGCTGTTCAGTGCAGTGGAGCAGCTCACAGAACTGAGCGCAGCCCAAAAGCCGCGCGTTGTCCTGCTATGCCCTCAAGGGGAGAGGTATACCCAGCAGAAAGCTGAAGAACTGGCACAAGAGGATCATCTGATTTTGATATGCGGCCACTATGAAGGATACGACGAGCGGATACGGGAGCGTCTGGTGACAGACGAAATCTCAATAGGCGATTTCGTCCTGACCGGTGGAGAACTGGGTGCGCTCGTCATAGCCGATAGTGTCACCCGCCTGCTTCCGGGGGTTCTTGGCAATGCCCTGTCACCGGAACTCGACTCCTACTCGAGCGGATTTCTGGAACACCCTCATTATACACGCCCGGCCGAGTTTCAGGGTATGAAAGTGCCGGATGTCCTATTGTCGGGAGATCATGCCAAAATTGAAGAATGGCGTGAAAAGGAATCGCTTCGCCGCACCTTCAACAGAAGGCCGGACCTGCTGGAAGGACTGGGCCTTAATGAAAAGCAGATCGCCTGGATTGAGGAATTCAAAAAAGAAAATGAATAGTATTGAAACGGCAGTCCCGTTATGCTATGATATTTCTTGTGACTTGGATATCGAACGGTGTCCGGTTTTAGAACGATATTCCGCTGATATGATTTAATAGCATAATCATGAATGTCTGTTGGAAGGAGTGAAACAGCGATGCAACAATTGATTGAAGAAATCACAAAAGAGCAGCTTAGAACTGACCTGCCAAACTTCCGTCCCGGCGACACTGTACGTATTGACGTTAAAGTTGTCGAAGGTACACGCGAACGTATTCAGGTGTTCGAAGGTGTTGTGATCAAGCGTCGCGGCGGCGGCATCAGTGAAACATTCACTGTCCGCAAAGTGTCATACGGTGTTGGGGTTGAACGTACATTCCCGCTGCACACACCACGTATTGCGAAGATCGACGTTGTGCGCCGCGGTAAAGTACGCCGTGCCAAGCTGTACTATCTGCGTAATCTGCGCGGTAAAGCAGCCCGTATCAAAGAAATCAGATATTAAGCAAAAGGGGAGCTTGTTTACAGCAAGCTCCTTTTTTCACTTTAATTATTGAAAAAAATCCTCCTGTGGAAAAAATGATGCAGGGGTTGACACTTTTTGGATGAAAAACTTTTAGTTTGCCGGTAAAATGGGTATAACCTGCATGGGACTGGACATGCCCCAATATATCGAAAAAGAGAGTGGAGGATCAGCATGGCAACCGAAAAACGTGAAGCTTGGGAATGGATCAAAGCACTGGCGATTGCTGTTATTCTCGCGGGTGTGATCCGCTTCTATTTATTCGCCCCAATTGTGGTGGACGGCGAATCCATGATGCCGACCTTGAAAGATCAGGACCGTATGATCGTGAATAAGGCGAGCTATCTTGTCGGGGAACCGGATCGATTCGATATTGTGGTATTTAAAGCTACTGAAGAGAAAGACTATATCAAGAGAGTGATCGGATTGCCTGGTGACCACGTGGCCTATCGGGATGACACTCTCTTCATAAATGGCGAACCCCTGGAAGAGCCGTTCTTGAAAGACTTTAAGCGGCGGACGGATGAAGGGAACCTGACATTCGATTTCACACTGGAGGAAATCCTCCAGGAAGGGAAAGTTCCAGAAGGGCAGTTGTTTGTCATGGGTGACAACAGGCGTTACAGCAAGGATAGCAGAATTATCGGAACGATCCCGATGGACCGTGTCATCGGCGAAGCGAATGTCATCTACTGGCCCCCTTCCCATATGGAGTTCTTCGACTAAACAGGTGATAGCAAAGAAGGTGACGGTATGACGATTCAATGGTTTCCCGGCCATATGGCCAAGGCTAAACGCCAGGCGATGGAAAAAATCAAGCTCATTGACGTAGTGATTGAGCTGGTCGATGCCCGCCTGCCGATGTCCTCCCGCAATCCAATGATTGATGAAATCGCTGCAGACAAGCCGCGGCTTGTTATCCTCAACAAGTCAGATTTGGCCGATCCCCGGGTGACGACTGAATGGATACAATACTTTAAGGAACAGGGGTTTGCCGCGCTTGCAGTCAATTCTCAAACCGGCAGCGGTGTAAAAAATATCATTGAACAGTCACGCTTGCTCGTAAAAGAAAAATTCGAAAAAATGCAGGCGAAAGGAATCAGGAACCCGAGAGCGGTACGGGCACTTATTCTTGGCATCCCAAATGTCGGCAAGTCGACGCTCATCAATCGGCTTGCAAACAAAAAAGCGGCAAAAACAGGGGACCGGCCCGGGGTGACTACAGCCCAGCAATGGATAAAAGTCGGAAAAGAATTCGAGCTGCTGGATACACCGGGCATTTTATGGCCGAAATTTGAGGAAGAAAAAGTCGGATTGCGTCTTGCTGTAACTGGCGCAATCAAAGACCCTCTTCTTGACTTCGGTGAACTTGCAGTGTTTTTGCTCCGGTTTTTGAAAGATGAATATCCGGATTTGCTCAAAGAACGCTATAATCTTGAGGAGCTTCCTGATGATGTCATTGAATTGTTTGATGCCATTGCAGCCAGACGGGGATATTTAATGGGAGGCGGCATTCCTGACTATGACAGGACCGCCGAGATGCTGCTCAGAGAACTCCGCTCGGGCAAAATCGGTAAAATCACGTTTGAGCGCCCCTAGGGCATAAGGCAGCCTGCCAACAGGCTGCCTTTTTGGTTGTTAAGGAAATTATAAATTTTTCTTGTTGTGGATAAAAAGCGAGAAGGGAGTTAGCCGGCTCCAGGCGCCAGCGGCTATCCTCATAAGCGGATCCTCTCAGGAAGGAAGGATCCACCTTCCTGCGGGTCCCTCGCTTAGGCATACGCCGCTAAGCGGCGCCTTGCGCTTTTGTTGCGTATTGGAAAGCAAAAACTGTCAGTAAGGAATGGCAGGGACTCATTTTGAAGCAGAGACCTTTCCGCCTGTCCATGGAAAAGTAACGCATCCCGGAATAGATGCAGTGCCATATCTGTCTAATATGGAAAAAATAGTTAATAGCACTTTAAAGTTGAATTTACAGCAGTGATTCCGATATAAAAAGAGTAGGTGATGAAAATGCTCAATAAAACGATTAAAGAAATAGAAACAATGCTGTTCAATGATGGGCAGCACGACACGGCGCTGATAGACGTTTTAAAGGGTGACAGCCGCAAAGGGGTCCAGAGCCTTTTAAAACGTTATGAAAAGCAGGAATCGCAAGCCCGTGTCCTTCGGGACCGGTTTATCACGATGTGTGCTTATGAACAGAGGGCACGCCGGGAGGGGGCATCAGTGATCGCCGGTGTTGACGAAGTTGGGCGCGGGCCGCTGGCAGGCCCGGTCGTCGCAGCAGCTGTCATTTTACCGGAAGATTGCCTGATACTCGGCCTTGATGACTCTAAAAAACTATCAGCGCAAAAGCGGGAAGAACTTGAGAAGGAAATAAATGAAAAAGCAATTTCCGTTTGCATCGGTACAGCCGAACCGGATGAAATTGACCGAATCAACATTTACCAGGCTTCACGGGTGGCAATGAGGCGGGCGGTGGAAGGGCTTGCCGTGAAACCTGATCATTTGCTAGTTGATGCTGTTCAAATCGATACGGAAGTAAGACAGGAAGCGATTATAAAAGGGGATGCGCACAGCGTGTCAATTGCCGCAGCTTCCATCATTGCCAAAGTGGAACGGGACCGCCTGATGAAAGATCTTGGGCGCCGCTATCCGGGCTATGGTCTTGAAAAGCACATGGGCTATCCCACTAAAACGCATTTGGAGGCCCTGGACAAGCTGGGTCCCGCCCCATTCCACCGGCGTTCATTTGCACCGGTGAAAAGCCGGAACTAAAAGGTGGTATCATGAACCGTTTATCGTTAATAGAAAATATTTTAAAGCTGCCTTCCATACATAAACAAAATGATAAGGTGAGACTTCCTGCAGGAGGTTTATTCCAGGGGAAGGTCTTAAAGCTGTTTCCTGGCCAGACTGCCCTGATCGGCCTTGGCGGTATAAAGCTGCATGCCAGACTCGAAGTTCCGTTAGTATTGAATCAGAAATATCTGTTTCAGGTTTTATCTAATCCAGGCCTTCCAGTCCTAAAGGTTGTACAGCCGCTTGAGCGCCAAAGCCAGTCTGCGGGATCTTCCGGGGAAATTCTCCTCAGCAATCTTGGACTGCGGCCTGACAGCAAGAACCAGGCGCTCCTCAACCGCTTGATCGATGAAAACATTCCGTTTACCAAAACTGTGCTCAAGCATGCCGGTGCCCTTCTTGAAAATACGAAGGGCAGCCGGGATGCAATCGGAGTTTTGACCGAAATGATAAAGAGGGATATGCCTATCACCCTTTCAGTATTTGACTCTGTCCGGGCTCTATTGGAGGAAAAGCCCATTTCACAGGATCTGGCTGAAATAAGGACCGTGCTGGGAAGCAGATTGCCGGAATCGCATCCGCTCCTCCGAATGTTAGGAACAGATCCTGTCGGTGCCGGCACTTTGCTTGAACTTATAAAGACAGCTGCCGGACAATCTCCCTCCCAAAAGGAGGCGATAAATCTTTTAATGAAAAGCGGTTTAACAGAGGAGAATATTCTGGAGCTTACCCATACCTATTCCCGCTATCGAAACAATGATGGTTCCACCGGGGCCTCAGTGCTCGACGATTTGTTCACCCGGTCAAAGGCCGCTGTTTCCCATTCAGAAGCTTCAGCGGCGCTCCAGCAGCTCTTGAAAAGCGGCAGCACAGCGGTAAGTTCCCGGGAAATTGATCTTCTCGAAAACCTTTTTCTTAAAACAATCACAGAAAGCGGACGTTTTCGCTCTGCTGTCAGTGAAATGGAGCAGTTACTGGGCCTCCATCATGAAAAAAATGCTGCTGCCGGAAAGAGCTTCACTTCGGTAAAAGCTGAACTCCTGGAGCTGATCCGTGACGGTAATCTACCTGCAGAGATCAGAGACAGGCTGCAGCAGACGGTAAACCGTTTGACAGGAATCCAACTGGCATCTGTCCAACCAAACAATGCGATTGAACAGTTTACGGTGCAGGTTCCTTTTCAAGTTGCAGGTGAGACGAGAGATATCACCATTCAGTTTCAGGGAAAAAATAAGGAAGGTGGAGGAATCGATCCCGATTACTGCAGTATGATATTTGCCGTGAATATGGAACATCTTGGCGATATAGCAGCCGGAATCCTTGTCCAAAACCGAATTGTGACAATCAATATCCTGGCAGATAAACACCTGGAACGACTCATCAAAAAATGGAAACCGGCACTTGCCAGCGGGCTTGCGGAAATAGGGTATCGTCTATCTTCTGTAAAAGCAGCCAGCACCAGCATAACGAAACAACCGGAAGCAGAGAATACAGGCCGGACGGCTCCAAATCACACCGGCCGGAGGCAAACGGGGGTGGATTACAAAATATGAATAAAGACTGGATGAAACGGGAGGCTGCTGCCCTATCTTATCACTCGGGCCCGGTCGATGCACCGAAACTCACAGCTAAAGGGCGGGGCTATGTCGCCGAGGAAATCATCAGGCGGGCCAAGGAAAATAATATCCCGATCCAAGAGGACTCTTCCCTGGTTGCATTACTCTCACAACTGGAAATCAATGATGAAATTCCGGAAGATCTTTATCAGGCCGTAGCAGAAATATTCGCTTTTTTATACAGAATGGATAGGGATAACGACTTTAAAAAAGAAAAATGAATCACATGGTGTGAACAGAAAAACTCAATGAAGAGAATAAATGACGCATTGTTCACACAAGTGGATCAGCAATCTTGTTTTTGCTAAGATTTTGGGAATAATAACTGGGCGCGTTGCCTTTCTAAAAAATGCAGCCGGTTTTTTGGAACGATTGATTCTGATGCGTTCCATTATTCGGGAAGCGAGCCCTGTTTTGGGGATAAATGGCAGGAGGAGTCTCTATTTTGATGAAGAGAGTCCCATTTTTTTGGGACGGATAACTCCGATGCGTCCCCATTTTTGTTGCTCATCCCCGCTTAAATTTGCGGTTCAAAAAGCTGAATTGCCGGGGCAGGAGTAAGGTCTCAATCATTGCAACTATTCCAATCGCTGCGGTTAGTGGCAAAATTTGATTGTTCCGGATAAGATTGAACGGTAGACAATGTGTATGAATTTTATATACAATGAAAATGATTTGAAAATTGTCATACATAGGATAGGAGGATGGAGAATGAATATCCACGAGTATCAGGGGAAAGAAATCCTCAGAAGTTACGGGGTTGCAGTCCCGAACGGCAAAGTTGCTTTTTCTGTGGATGAAGCTGTTGAAGCAGCAAAAAAGCTTGGCACGGATGTAACCGTTGTCAAAGCCCAGATCCATGCGGGCGGACGCGGTAAAGCGGGCGGTGTCAAGGTTGCAAAGAATCTTGATGAAGTGCGTACATACGCTGATGAAATCCTGGGCAAGACCCTGGTCACGCACCAGACAGGCCCTGAGGGTAAAGAGGTGAAACGCCTTTTAATCGAGGAAGGGTGTGACATCCAAAAAGAATACTATGTTGGCCTTGTCCTTGACCGTTCCACTTCAAGAGTAGTCATGATGGCGTCCGAAGAGGGCGGAACCGAAATTGAAGAAGTGGCTGAAAAAACGCCGGAAAAGATTTTCAAAGAAGTGGTTGACCCTGCTGTCGGCCTGCTTCCTTTCCAGGCGAGACGCCTTGCCTTCAACATCAATATCCCGAAGGAGCTTGTAAACAAAGCAGTCAAGTTCATGCTTGGCCTTTATCAAGTTTTCGTTGATAAGGATTGCTCAATTGCCGAAATCAACCCTCTAGTCACTACAGGTGACGGCAATGTCATGGCACTTGATGCCAAATTGAATTTCGATCCGAATGCGCTTTACCGCCATAAGGACATCCAGGAATACCGTGATCTGGATGAAGAAGACCAGAAGGAAATTGAAGCATCCAAATACGACCTCAATTATATTCCGCTGGACGGCAATATCGGCTGCATGGTCAATGGTGCCGGCCTTGCGATGGCGACAATGGATATCATCAAGCATTATGGCGGCGATCCCGCCAACTTCCTTGATGTAGGGGGCGGCGCAACAACCGAAAAGGTGACGGAAGCGTTCAAAATCATCCTTTCCGATGAGAACGTCAAGGGGATTTTCGTTAACATTTTCGGTGGAATCATGAAGTGTGATGTCATTGCAAATGGTGTTGTAGAGGCTACGAAGCAAGTCGGACTTCAGCTTCCGCTTGTCGTGCGCCTTGAAGGCACAAATGTAGAACTTGGCCGTCAAATCCTGAACGAATCAGGCCTTAATATCACTGCAGCCGAGTCAATGGCAGACGGCGCAGAAAAAATCGTATCACTAGTAAAGTAAGAAAGGCGGGGAAGCGGAAATGAGTATTTATGTAAATAAGGATACGAAAGTCATTGTACAGGGAATTACCGGTGCCACCGGTTTATTTCATACGGAACAAATGCTGGAATACGGCACTAAAATTGTCGGCGGTGTAACTCCTGGAAAGGGCGGTACTGAAGCAGCAGGCGTACCGGTATTCGATACGCTGTCTGAGGCTGTTGAAAAAACAGGCGCCAACGCTTCTGTCGTATATGTTCCGCCTGCGTTCGCCGCAGACGCGATCATGGAAGCGGTCGATGCGGAGCTGGATCTGGTCATCACCATCACAGAAGGCATACCAGTGCTTGATATGGTAAAGGTGCGCCGCTATATGGAAGGCAAGAAAACACGTCTTGTCGGTCCAAACTGCCCGGGTGTCATTACGCCGGAAGAGTGCAAGATCGGCATCATGCCTGGATATATTCATCAAAAAGGCCATGTCGGCATTGTTTCCCGTTCCGGAACCCTCACATATGAAGCAGTCGACCAGCTGTCGACTTCAGGGATCGGGCAGTCCACCGCGGTCGGTATCGGCGGGGACCCGGTCAATGGCACGGATTTCATCGATGTGTTGAAAGCCTTCAACGAAGATGAAGATACGTATGCGGTTGTGATGATCGGTGAAATAGGCGGAACTGCCGAAGAGGAAGCGGCAGAGTGGGTGAAGGCAAACATGAAGAAGCCTGTCATCGGATTTATCGGCGGACAGACCGCACCTCCTGGAAAACGCATGGGCCATGCCGGCGCCATCATTTCCGGCGGCAAAGGCACAGCCGCAGAAAAAATCAAAACGATGAATGAATGCGGCATCAAAGTTGCCGAAACACCGGCGGTCATCGGTGAAACGATGATTTCGGTCCTGAAAGAAAACGACTTGTATGACAAGTGCAAAACACATTAAGAAATGACTAGCTCCCGGCCGGCTAAAGCCGGGGGCTTTTTTACCCTTAAGCTGTACCAAAATGTAATAGTTCATAAAACCAAGAAACACCCTCACCCTTTGTATTCAATGGGAGGTCCAGGAGGAGTGGAGGGACGGTGACCGGAAGAGCTTTTCTGAATAACCGCCTTATCCCTGAAGGCTTCCGGATCATGTAATTTAGAAGGCAGTTATCAAATGAAGTTCAGTAAACCCCAATTAAATAATTCAGGCGGTTATTCCGCCAGTATAAGGAGGCCTTGAATGAAGGCTGACAGCAAAAAGCTGATTCACCTCCATTATTGCACCGGCGGTACGGGCTGGTCCGCCATTCGAAAAATGGTGGAAGTTGACCCGGGGCTTACATCTGTTTATAATATGTCAGTGCATGAACTCAGGAGGGAATTTCAGTTTAAAGCCGGTTCTGCCAGGCAGTTTTATGATACACTCAGGAACACTTCGATCGATGAAGTCCTTCATTTATATAATGAAGAAAAAATTACGGCTCTAACCATTTTCGATTCCGGATATCCGGCTCTTTTGAAGGAAATCGCCGATCCACCCTGGGTGCTTTATGGAAAAGGGAGGACAGAGTACCTCAAGCACAGGAACTGGATCAGTGTTGTCGGGACAAGGAACCCTTCACCATATGGAAAGAAAGCTGCCCATCTGATTTGCAGATCATTGACAGATCAGGGCTGGGGCATCGTAAGCGGTCTTGCTGCAGGCATTGACGCAGCTGCCCACAGAGCTGCCATCAACGGCAATGGAGCGACAATAGCTGTTTTAGGTTCAGGCTTTCATCATGTCTATCCCCAAGAAAATCTGCATCTTGCTGAACGGATATCAGCTTCCCATCTTCTACTTACTGAATACCCGCCTTATATCAGCCCTCAAAAATGGCAATTCCCACAACGCAACCGGATTATAAGCGGTTTATCGCCTGCTACTGTCGTCGTGGAAGCAAAGGAACGAAGCGGTTCATTAATTACGGCTGACCAGGCCCTCGAACAAAACAGGGAAGTGTTCGCTGTTCCGGGATCTATTTTAGAGCCGTGTGCAGCAGGGACCAACCGCCTGATCAAAGAAGGTGCCCATCCCCTGACAAAGCCGGATGATATTGCAGATGAGCTGGTTTTATTTTATGAATAATCGGTGATAAAAGATAGTAAAGTTATTGACAAATGAAAATTCAGTTTGACAAACAACACGAAGTTATTTGATAATAGGGAAGATTTTAATAAACCTCTTAAGGGGGAAACGGGTTTTATGGCTGATTACCTAGTAATTGTTGAATCACCGGCAAAAGCCAAAACCATCGAACGCTATCTCGGTAAAAAGTACAAAGTGAAAGCATCGATGGGACATGTAATTGACTTACCAAAAAGCCAGATGGGGGTCGACGTTGAAGACGGCTACCGTCCGAAATATATTACAATCAGGGGAAAGGGCCCTGTTTTGAAAGAATTGAAGGCTGCCGCCAAAAAGGCGAAAAAAGTATACCTCGCAGCTGACCCCGACCGCGAAGGGGAAGCGATCGCCTGGCATTTGGCCCATAGTCTCGATTTGGACACAGATGGAGATATCCGCGTTGTCTTCAATGAAATTACCAAAGATGCGGTCAAAGAATCTTTTAAGCATCCGCGCACAATCAATATGGATCTTGTCGATGCCCAGCAGGCAAGACGCATCCTTGACAGGCTGGTCGGCTACAATATCAGCCCGCTGTTATGGAAGAAAGTGAAAAAAGGCCTTAGCGCCGGGCGCGTCCAATCGGTCGCAGTGAGGCTTATCATCGACCGTGAAAAAGAAATTAATGATTTTGAACCGGAAGAATACTGGACGATAAAAGCATTGTTTGAGAAAAACGGCGAAACGTTTGACGCGAACTTTCACAGTGTCGACGGTAAAAAGGCTGAACTGACATCGGAAGAGGATGTCAGAAATGTTACCGGAAAGCTCGATGGAAAGCGATTCCAGATCCAATCCGTTACAAAAAAGGAACGGAAGCGGAATCCTGCCCAGCCGTTTACAACTTCCTCCCTGCAGCAGGAAGCGGCCCGGAAATTGAATTTCAGGGCAAAAAAGACGATGATGCTTGCCCAGCAGTTATACGAAGGGATCGACCTTGGCAAAAAAGAAGGCACTGTAGGTTTGATCACGTACATGAGAACGGACTCCACGAGGATTTCCGATACGGCCACGAAAGAAGCAGCCGACTTCATCACCGGAAACTACGGAGAACAGTTCATCGGAAAAAGCAAAAAGCAGGGGAAGAAACAGGCAGCCGCACAGGATGCCCACGAGGCTGTCCGCCCGACTTCTGCCCTCAGGACGCCGAAAGAAGTTAAGAGCTACCTGAGCCGGGACCAGTTCAGGCTTTATAAACTGATATGGGAACGGTTCATCGCAAGCCAGATGGCACCGGCAGTCCTGGACACAATGACGGTGGAGCTGGTGAACAAAGGAGTCTTGTTCCGGGCGAATGGTTCAAAGGTGAAATTTCCGGGATTCATGAAGGTATATGTTGAAGGAACAGATGATGACAAGAAGGAAGAGGACCGTACCCTTCCGGATATGGCTGAGGGCGACATTGTGGAGGCATCGGAAATCGAACCGAATCAGCATTTCACTCAGCCACCGCCGCGTTATACGGAAGCCCGGCTTGTAAAAACGCTTGAGGAACTGGGAATCGGCCGGCCGTCAACCTATGCACCGACGCTCGATACCATCCAGCGCCGCGGTTATGTTGCCCTGGATAACAAGCGTTTCGTACCGACAGAGCTCGGGGAAATCGTCCATGAATTGATTGTCGAGTTTTTTCCGGAAATCATCGATGTTGACTTCACCGCTGATATGGAACGGAACCTGGACAGCGTCGAAGACGGCGATGCTGAATGGGTGCAGATTATCGACCGCTTTTACAAAGAATTCGAGAAGCGGCTTGATGTTGCCGAGAAGGAAATGGAAAAGGTAGAAATCAAAGATGAGCCAGCGGGTGAGAACTGTGAAAAATGCGGTTCGGAAATGGTTTATAAAATGGGGCGGTACGGCAAATTCATGGCTTGTTCCAATTTCCCTGACTGCCGCAACACAAAGGCAATCGTCAAGGAAATCGGCGTGAAGTGCCCGACCTGCGAGACAGGGAACATTGTGGAGAGAAAAAGCAAAAAGAAGCGGATCTTTTACGGATGCGACAACTATCCGGAATGTGATTTCCTTTCATGGGATAAGCCGATTGCCCGCAAGTGCCCGAAATGTGAAAGCTTATTGGTTGAAAAGAAATCCAAAAAGGGTGTACAAGTACATTGTACGGAATGTGATTATAAAGAAGAAGCACAGACGTAACATGATAATTAGGAGGATCCACCTATGACAACAAAGACCGTACATGTGATCGGTGCCGGACTGGCAGGCAGTGAAGCAGCATGGCAGCTTGCCGAACGGGGCATCAATGTCCATTTGCATGAAATGCGCCCGGTCAGGCAGACACCCGCACACCACACGGACAAATTCGCGGAGCTGGTCTGCAGCAACTCCCTGCGGGCAAATGCACTAACGAATGCAGTCGGTGTTTTAAAGGAAGAAATGCGGAACTGCAATTCCGTCATCATCAAAGCAGCAGATGCATGTTCGGTTCCGGCAGGCGGGGCACTGGCCGTCGACCGGCATGAGTTTGCCGCATATGTCACAAAACATGTGAAAGAACACCCGAATGTGACGGTGACCAACGAAGAAGTAACGGATATTCCGGATGAACCGGCCATTATCGCGACCGGCCCGCTTACTTCGGAGACGCTGTCTGCAAAGCTGAAAGAACTGACAGGGGAAGAATATCTATATTTTTACGATGCTGCAGCACCGATCATCGAAAAAGACAGTATCGACATGGACAAAGTGTACTTGAAATCAAGATATGATAAGGGTGAAGCGGCATACCTCAATTGCCCGATGACTGAAGAAGAATTTGACCGTTTCTACAACGCGCTCATGGAAGCTGAAACCGTACAGGTGAAGGAATTTGAAAAGGAAATGTTTTTCGAAGGCTGCATGCCGATCGAAGTAATGGGCGGACGGGGGAAAAAGACAATGTTGTTCGGGCCGCTGAAACCGGTCGGCCTTGAGGATCCAAAGACGGGGAAGCAGCCTTATGCTGTTGTCCAGCTGCGCCAGGATGATGCGGCCGGAACCCTGTATAACATCGTCGGATTCCAGACACACTTGAAATGGGGCGCCCAAAAAGAAGTGATCAGGATGATCCCCGGCCTTGAAAATGCCGAAATAGTCCGTTACGGTGTCATGCACAGGAACACATTCGTAAATTCACCAAACCTGTTAAAGCCGACGTATCAGTATAAAGAGCGCAGCGATTTATTTTTTGCCGGCCAAATGACCGGTGTGGAAGGATACGTCGAATCGGCAGCCTCTGGCCTAATCGCCGGTATAAATGCTGCAAAAATCGCAAGCGGGGAAGAACCGGTGAAGTTCCCGGACGAAACGGCTATGGGAAGTATGGCGCGCTACATTACAAACGCCAACCCGAAGAACTTCCAGCCGATGAATGCAAATTTCGGCCTGTTCCCACCACTTCCTGAAAAGATCCGCAAAAAACAGGAACGGAATGAAAGATACGCACAAAGAGCGTTAGACACAATTCAGAATTTTGTAAAAAGTTTATGAATTTCCATTGTGCCGCCTGATGAACTGTGATACGATTTAGTAGGCCATGTGAGGTGACCGCATGTTAACGAATGAACAGGCAGTCCGGCAATTCAAAGAATACATCCAAATTGAACGGAATTATTCCCCGCATACACTGCAGGGATATGCAGCTGACATTAAAGAGTTTGAAGCATTTATGAAGCAGCAGGACATACCAGTGTTTGCTGCTGTTTCTTATGCCTCTGTAAGAATTTATTTAACGGAACTCCACAAGCGGCAACTGGCCAGAAAATCAGTGGCAAGGCGAATTTCCAGCCTGCGGAGCTTTTATAAGTTCCTTCTCAGGGAAAAGGAGGTTGAACAGAATCCATTTACGATGGTTCATCAGCCCAAAAAAGAAGGCAGGCTGCCGCAGTTCCTTTATTACGAAGAACTTGACCAGCTATTTAAGGCTTCAGATTTGACCACTCCGCTCGGTCAGCGGAACCAGGCGATTTTGGAACTTCTGTATGGGAGCGGAATCCGGGTGAGTGAATGCAGCAGCCTGGAGATGGGTAATCTTGACCTTGCCCTCGGCATCGCCCTCATTCATGGGAAGGGCAGGAAGGAAAGATATGTGCCGATCGGCAGCTACGCACAGGACGCCCTGGAAACGTACATAAATGATGGCAGAAAAAAACTCGGCGCCAAAGCGGATGAACATAGCCCTTCATTGTTTTTGAACAACCGCGGCCGTCCGCTTACGGATAGGGGAATCCGGCTGATTTTAAGCAAAATGATTGAAGATGCTTCGCTCACTATCAGCATAAGCCCTCACGTCCTGCGCCACACGTTTGCAACCCACCTTCTCAATGAAGGCGCTGATTTGAGATCTGTCCAGGAGCTGCTGGGGCATTCACATCTTTCTTCCACCCAAATATATACGCATATTACGAAAGATCATTTACGAAAAACATATATGAATCATCATCCCCGTGCATAACAATTAAACAGGGTGAATTGTCATATATTTTTTAAAAAATGAAATAAGCAAGCGAAGAAAGTATGTCAATATTGTTTATTGGGAGGTATGAACCGTGGAAGCAGGGTTTCATGCAACAACCATATTTGCGGTCCGGCATAAAGGCGAATCCGCTATGGCGGGAGACGGCCAGGTGACATTCGGAAATGCTGTGGTGATGAAGCATACCGCCAAAAAGGTGAGAAGGCTGTATGGAGGCAAAGTGCTTGCCGGTTTTGCCGGCTCTGTCGCTGATGCGTTCACATTGTTTGAAAAGTTTGAAGGCAAACTTGAGGAATTTAACGGCAACCTGCAGCGTGCTGCCGTCGAACTGGCGAAAGAATGGCGCAGCGATAAAATGCTCAGAAAGCTTGAAGCGATGCTGATCATCATGAATAAAGACGGCATGCTCCTTATTTCAGGCACCGGTGAAGTGATTGAGCCGGATGACGGCATCCTTGCTATCGGATCAGGCGGCAACTATGCGCTTGCAGCCGGGCGGGCGCTGAAACAGCATGCCGGCGACACACTCGATGCCACGGGCATCGCAAGGGCTGCCCTTGAAATCGCGGGTGAAATTTGTGTATACACAAACGACCAGATTGTCCTCGAAAAATTATAATATCAGGAGGTAATCCAATGACAACAAGTTTGACGCCCAGGCAAATCGTGGATCGGCTCGATCAGTACATCATTGGCCAAAATAATGCAAAGCGTGCGGTGTCAGTAGCACTTCGCAATCGTTACCGCAGAAGCCTCCTCGATAATAAGCTGAAGGACGAAGTGGTTCCTAAAAATATTTTGATGATCGGCCCGACCGGCGTAGGGAAAACGGAAATTGCAAGGCGGCTTGCCAAGCTTGTAGGCGCACCCTTTGTCAAAGTCGAAGCCACGAAGTTCACCGAAGTCGGCTATGTCGGCCGTGACGTGGAATCGATGGTCCGTGACCTTGTTGAGACATCGGTCCGTCTCGTCAAAGAGGAAAAAATGGAAACCGTCCAGGAAAAGGCAGAGGAAAATGCCAATAGGCGCCTTGTGGAAGTTCTCGTCCCTTCCAAGTCAAAAAACCAGAATATGAAAAACCCGTTTGAAATGCTGTTTGGCGGACAGGCAAACGGACAGGACGAAGATTCATCAGCGAACAAACAAGAAGAACAATCAATCGCTCAGCAGCGCCGGCAGGCAGCCCATAAGCTGGCACTCGGGGAAATGGAAGATAAGATGGTCACCATCGAAGTGGAAGAACAGCAGCAAAACATGTTTGATATGCTTCAAGGCTCGGGAATGGAGCAAATGGGCATGAATTTCCAGGATGCCCTTGGCGGCTTTATGCCGAAGAAAAAGAAAAAGAAGAAGCTGCCTGTTTCAGAGGCCCGGACATATCTGATCCAGGAAGAAGCCCAAAAACTGATCGATATGGATGAGGTGTCTCAGGAAGCTGTTTCAAGGGCAGAACATATGGGAATCATATTTATAGATGAAATCGACAAAATAGCTGGAAAAAACCAAAATTCTGCCGATGTATCCCGTGAAGGGGTTCAGCGCGATATTTTGCCGATAGTTGAAGGGTCGACGATTACAACTAAATACGGACAGGTTAAAACAGACCATGTGTTGTTTGTCGCTGCCGGGGCATTCCATATGGCAAAGCCGTCTGACCTGATTCCTGAACTCCAGGGGAGATTCCCGATCCGGGTTGAATTGATCGATCTTACAGCGGAAGACTTTTACCGCATCCTTATAGAACCTGACAATGCCCTTCTCAAGCAGTATCAGGCTCTGTTGGAAACAGAAGGTATACAACTTGAATTTTCTGACGATGCTATTCGTAAGATTGCAGAAATTGCATATGAGGTTAATCAGGATACAGACAATATCGGGGCCAGGAGGCTGCAGACGATCATGGAACGGCTTTTGGAAGACCTCTTATTTGAAGCACCGGATATTACGATGGACACCATAAAGATCACCCCTCAATATGTCGATGAAAAACTTCAGAAAATTGCTAAGAACCGTGATTTGAGTCAATATATTTTATAGGATTAACAGGGAGGCAATTTTGATGAATTTATTGGAAAAGACACGTAAAATCAATGCTATGCTCCAGGAGGCCGCAGGAAAGCCTGTGAATTTTAAAGAAATGGCAGAGTCTCTCCGCGATGTCATCACAGCAAATATTTTCGTTGTAAGCAGAAGGGGGAAACTTCTCGGGTTTGCCATTAACCAGGAAATCGAAAATGAGCGGATGAAAAAAATGCTTGCCGATCGGCAGTTTCCGCCGGAGTATACAAAAAATCTCTTCAATGTGTCCGAAACGACTGCTAACCTGGACATAAACAGTGAGTACACCGCATTCCCGGTGGAGAATCGGGAACTATTCAAATCCGGACTGACAACGGTCGTACCGATCATTGGCGGCGGAGAACGCCTCGGCACATTGATCCTTTCCAGGGTGAAAAACGAGTTCCATGATGAGGACCTCATCCTTGCTGAATACGGCGCTACTGTTGTCGGCATGGAAATTCTCCGGGAAAAGGCGGAGGAAATTGAAGAGGAAGCAAGAAGCAAAGCCGTTGTGCAAATGGCCATCAGTTCATTATCATACAGTGAACTTGAAGCTATTGAGCATATTTTCGAAGAACTTGACGGCAACGAAGGCCTTCTTGTCGCAAGTAAAATTGCCGACCGCGTCGGCATCACACGCTCAGTTATCGTAAATGCCCTGCGCAAGCTGGAAAGTGCCGGTGTCATTGAATCAAGATCACTTGGCATGAAAGGAACTTATATTAAAGTGTTGAACGATAAGTTCCTTGTCGAACTGTCCAAACTGAAAACAAACTAATTATACTTAGAAAAGCCCTGACTGTTTATCAGTCAGGGCTTTTTTGTTAAGGCTCTGTTAAACGCTAGTGTTGATATTCCGTTGCAGGTACTAGGAGGGATTCTTAAGTTGAAATTCACAATGAATTGAATGAAAGGTTTGTTGTTTACTGTTCAATTTATTATGTAAACAAATATGGTCCCCTCGTGATGTCAGAATTTGATCGTTCGTCCTGCGAGGAAATGAAGGATCACTTCAAATTTATATGTTAATAATATTTTCCAAGTAATCTAAATTTTCCCTTTAAAATTAATATTTCGTGTTTATGAATGTAATTATGAGGGTAAAATAGTACTTTTTGACGAAAAACTCAAGCAGAATGATTGACAGCATAGACAACAAATTTTCTTTTATTTACAATAAAGAGGCAAGTGTATACAAAGATTGCTAATTTCTATGAGATTTCGACAGGAAATTCTGTAAAAGTGAGGATTCGGATGATGAAATTATTTTCACCGCAAACATTTGGGGTCCTTGAACGCTCACTGGACTATGCTTCTTTGAAGCAAAAAGCCATTTCAAGCAATATAGCAAACGTTGATACGCCCAATTATAAAGCGAAGGACGTCAAATTCAGAGATGTTCTGGGCCAATCGGTTGCTGGACTTGAGGCGAAAAAGACCGACCGCCGCCATTTCGATTTTGCGGGCGGGCACCCAGGCGGGCACCTTTCCATTCAGCAGCGCCAGGGAACGATGTATAACCATAACGGAAATAACGTCGACATCGATCAGGAAATGGCAGAAATGGCGAAAAACCAGATTTATTACAATGCCCTTACTGACAGGATCAATGGCAAATTCAACAGCCTGCAGACGGTCATAAAAGGAGGCAGATAACGGATGTCAATTTTCAATTCTTTGAATAACAGCGCTTCTGCCCTGACTGCACAGCGCCTGCGCATGGATGTCATATCATCCAATATGGCGAACGTCGATACAACAAGAGCGAAGATGAATAAAAACTGGGAATGGGAGCCGTACCGCCGCAAAATGGTAGCAATGGAACCAGCCGGAACGTTCAGGAGCCAGCTGAGCAGCGCGATGATGAAAAACAACACCACAAGCTCAGGTGGAGTGAAAGTGACCGAAATACAAGAGGATAAGACGCCATTTAAGCTAATGTACCAGCCTGACCATCCGGATGCTAATGAAGAAGGCTATGTGCAATTGCCAAATGTCGATCCGCTTAAAGAGATGGTCGACTTGATGAGCGCAACCCGATCTTATGAAGCAAATGTCACAGCCTTGAACGCATCAAAGGGTATGCTCATGAAGGCGCTTGAAATCGGAAAATAAATCGGAAAATAAAGAGGTGAAATCCATTGGATCCAATAGGAGCAGTTAATCTTTTTCAGCAATCTGCATACATAGACAAGCCGGCTGCAGGGAAGACAGCAGCCCAATCCATCCAATCCTTCTCTGAAGCATTGAAAAATTCCATGAACGATGTGAATAGCATCCAGAAAGAATCCGACCTTGCAACAACGAAACTTGCAAACGGACAGATTGATGATTTGCACCAGGTGATGATCACTGCCCAAAAAGCCAGCATTTCCTTGCAGGCTACTGTCGAAATCCGCAACAAAGCAATAGAAGCCTACCAGGAAATCATGCGAATGCAAATTTGATTGATCCAGCCATGATTTGTTGAGATAAAGCCGGGGGAAACTATGAATGAAAAGCTATTAATCTATAAAAACAAAGCAGAAGAGTTTTGGAAAAGCCGCTCAAAGGAACAAAAAGGAATGATGATCGGAAGTATAATCATATTCATCCTGCTGCTTGCCGGAACAAGCTTTTTCGCTTCGAGGGTTAATCTTGTCCCCCTTTATACCAACCTTTCAGTGAGGGAAACAGGGCAGATTAAGGAGACGCTTGACAGCCGCGGGGTAAAATCGGAACTCGGTGATGGCGGGACAGCCATTTATGTCCCTGAAGAAGTGGTGGATTCACTCAAAGTCGAGCTTGCCGCCGAAGGGATACCGGATTCAGGAACAATCGATTACTCGTTCTTTGGCGAAAATGCTGGTTTTGGCATGACGGACAATGAATTCAAAGTCCTGAAACTTGAAGCGACACAAACTGAGCTTGCCGGTCTGCTGAAAGGCATGGACGGTGTCGAGGATGCAAAGGTGATGATCACACTTCCTGAACAAAGCATCTGGGTCACCGACAAAGAGGAACCTGCTTCGGCCTCTATCGTCTTACATACACAGCCGGGTTACTCGTTTAAACCAGAACAAATAAAAGCGATGTATCATCTCGCATCTAAAAGTGTACCAAGCCTTCCTACTGATAATATCGTCATCACTAATCAGTTTTTTGAGGATTTTTCTATGATTTCCGAAAAAAGTAATTCGACATTGTCCGCTTTTGAGGAACAGCATGCCATCAAAAAACAGATTGAGCATGACATCCAGCGTGAAGTTCAGCGGATGTTGAGCATGATGATGGGTCCTGAAAAAGTTGTCGTTTCCGTATCCACCGACATCGATTTCACAAAGGAAAATCGCCAGGAAGAACTGGTGGAGCCTGTTGATAAAGAAAACATGGAAGGTCTCGCTGTAAGTGTCGAGCGGATTACAGAGACGTTTACCGGCAACCAGGAAATGGCTGGCGGAACATTGAGCGGGAGTGACGATATAGAGACATATCAGGGAGAAGATCCGCAGGGAACGGGTGACTATGAGCGGATCGAAGAACGCATCAACAACGATGTGAACCGGATCCGGAAAGAAATCACGGAGTCGCCCTATACCGTCCGAGATGTGGGCATCCAGGTCGTCGTCGAACCGCCGGTCGCAGATAATCCGAGTTCACTTCCGCCTGAAAGCGTAAATGACATAAAGGAAATCCTTAACACAATCATTCGGACGACCATCCAAAATGGTGGGGGTCAAAACCCATTAACAAAAGAAGAAATTGAAAATAAAATTTATGTCTCAGTCCAGCAGTTCAACGGGAAGGCTGAAATGCCCGAGGAAAGCGGCCTGGCTGCAATTCCACTTTGGGCTTATGCGGCAGGCGCGGCACTGCTGCTCGCGTTGATCGGGGCGGCTGCGGCAGCCATTATTAAGTCACGCAGACGCAATAAGGCTGAATCGGAAACGGAAGAATACCGGTTCAGTGAAGAATCATATATACCCGACGTTCCTGATGTGAACGTTGATCACATGGATGAAGGCAAAGTGAAGCGGAGCCAGCTTGAGCGGATGGCCAAAGAGCAGCCTGAAGAATTCGCGAAGCTGCTTAGAACCTGGCTTTCAGAGGATTAGGAGGAGTGCCAAATATGAAACATCCAACAGAGCTTACAGGCAAACAAAAAGCGGCCATACTTCTGATTTCGATGGGACCAGACGTTTCTGCCCAGGTATATAAGTATTTGTCCGAAGAGGAAATCGAGAAGCTGACCCTTGAAATTTCTTCTGTCCGCAAAGTGGATGGCGGCATGAAGGAAAAAGTGCTGGAAGAGTTTCACCAGACCGCGCTCGCAAAGGATTATATCACCCAGGGCGGCATCGGTTATGCCCGGACCGTTCTGGAAAAAGCGCTTGGCAAGGGCGAGGCTGACAGCATAATCGGCAGGCTTACCTCAACTCTGCAGGTCCGGCCGTTCGATTTTGCGAGAAAGGCGGATCCCTCACAGATTCTGAACTTTATCCAGAATGAGCATCCGCAGACGATCGCCTTGATTTTATCCTACCTGGAGTCGGAACAGGCCGGCCAGATTTTGTCGGAACTGCCCCATGAAATGCAGGCTGACATCGCCAGGCGGATTGCGGTCATGGACAGCACTTCGCCTGAAATTGTCAACGAGGTGGAACAAATCCTCGAACGGAACCTGTCGACTACCGTCACACAGGATTATACGCAGGCCGGCGGGATAGAAGCGGTTGTCGAAGTCCTTAACGGGGTCGACAGAAGCACGGAGCGGACGATCCTCGATGCACTTGAAATCCAGGATCCGGAACTTGCGGAAGAAATCAAAAAGAGGATGTTTGTATTTGAAGACATTGTCACGCTAGACAGCAGGGCGATCCAGCGGGTTATCCGTGAAGTTGAAAATGAAGACCTGATTCTTGCCCTCAAAGTCGCCAGTGAAGAGGTCAAAGAAATCGTGTTCAAAAACATGTCTTCCCGAATGAGCGAAACATTCAAGGAAGAAATGGAGTTTATGGGTCCGGTCCGGCTTCGGGATGTGGAGGAAGCGCAGACGCGGATTGTCGCGATTATCAGAAGGCTTGAAGACGCAGGCGAAATTGTCATAGCCCGCGGCGGGGGAGATGATATTATTGTCTAACATTCTGAAAGCAGCAAGTGCGAATTTCGAAATTGCCAGTGAGAAGGTCATCGGCATCAAGCCATTCTTTCTGCAAAATTCGGAACCGGACGATACGCAAGAGGAAACGGAAAAAGGCACCCAAGTGAAGGAAGATGCCGGCAAACAGGCTGAAATCATTCTTGCAGAAGCGCGTGCCCGGGCAGCAAAGCTGCTTGAGGAAGCCGAAAAAGATGCTGCAGATGCAATTACAGCTGTCAATGATGAAAGGACCCGCTGGGAGCAGGAAAAACAAGTGCTGGCGGAAGAGGCCAGGAGCTCAGGATATCAACAGGGGCTTATCGAAGGCAGGAATGCAGCAGAAAATGAATACCGGAACCGTTTAGAGGAAGCCGCCAAAATAGTAAGCGAGACAAAACGCCGTTCCCAAAAGCGGCTGGAAGATTCCGAGTTTCAATTGCTGTCACTCGGATTGAGAGCAGCGGAACAGATCGTGAAAACGGAGTTGGATGAAAATAAAGTGCTGTTCCGGAACATCGTGACAGAAGTGATAAAAGAAGCCCGTACCCACGGGGAAATCGACATCTATGTGCATCCCGAACAATTTGTGCTGATCTCAGACAAAGTTGATGACTTTAAGGAAGCTCTCCAAAAGGAAGTCCAGTTTTCCGTTTATCCTGATGACCGTCTTGAGCCTCTTAGCTGCATTCTCGAATCTTCCTTTGGAAGAATCGATGCATCGGTCGACAGCCAGTTGTCTGAAATAAGAAGAAAGCTGACAGAGATGATGGAAAGCGGGCGGAACGATGGGGATTGAATCGCTGATCGGCAGAGTGAGTGAAATCGATCCGCTGAAACGGTATGGAAAAGTTACACGCGTTGTCGGCCTGATGATTGAAGCGCGCGGCCCGCAGGCGTCAGTCGGGGAACTCTGTTACATACATGTCGGCACAAAAAACAAACGGAAGGTAAAAGCGGAAGTCGTCGGATTCACGGATGAGTCCGTTTTGCTGATGCCGTTTTTGTCCATACAGGAGATCAGTCCCGGGAGTCTTGTCGAAGCAACCGGATCACCGCTTGAAATAAAGGTGGGGGATGCGCTGATCGGCAAGGTGGTTGATTCACTCGGAGTGCCGATGGACGGCCAGCCGATGCCGCGCGGCCTTGCAAGTGCGACAACAGAGAGCGAACCGCCGAACCCATTGGAACGGCCGCCGATCAAAGAAAGCATTGAGGTCGGTGTCCGTGCGATCGACAGCCTGCTTACCGTCGGCAAAGGCCAGCGGATCGGCATTTTTGCAGGAAGCGGAGTCGGAAAGAGCACGCTGCTCGGTATGGTGGCCCGGAATACGACAGCGGACATTAACATCATCGCTTTGATAGGTGAGCGCGGAAGGGAAGTAAGGGAGTTCGTGGAACGGGATCTCGGGCAAGAAGGGCTGGAACGTTCGATTGTCGTTGTTGCCACATCCGACCAGCCTGCACTGATGAGAATAAAAGGCGCTTATACGGCGACAGCACTGGCGGAGTATTTCCGTGATCAGGGGCTGAATGTAATGCTCATGATGGATTCAGTAACGAGGGTCGCCATGGCTCAGCGGGAAGTCGGTCTCGCCATCGGTGAGCCGCCTACGACAAAAGGGTATACGCCATCCGTCTTCGCCGTCCTTCCGAAACTGCTTGAACGGTCCGGTACGAATCAATACGGTACCATTACCGCATTTTATACCGTCCTTGTTGACGGTGATGACTTGAATGAGCCGATTTCCGATACAGTCCGCGGCATATTGGATGGGCATTTTGTGCTCGATCGGCACCTTGCCAATAAAGGCCATTTTCCGGCGATAAATATTCTGAAGAGCATCAGCAGGGTCATGAATCATATTGTTCCAGAAGCCCACAGGCAAAAAGCGGACAAGCTCCGCGATTTACTCGCCACGTACAGCGATTCGGAGGACCTGATAAATATCGGAGCATATAAACGGGGGTCTTCGGCTGACATTGATGAAGCCATTTATTATTATCCGGAGATCATCAGGTTCCTGAAACAGGGGACAGAAGAAAAGGTGTCGGCAGTGAACGGGACCGA
This sequence comes from Guptibacillus hwajinpoensis, assembly GCA_016841765.1. Classification (GTDB taxonomy): domain Bacteria; phylum Bacillota; class Bacilli; order Bacillales; family Bacillaceae_O; genus Bacillus_BL. The sequence continues at coordinate 25,220 of JAENYN010000036.1, read as the reverse complement.
CCGACTTATACAACTACTAAAGTGAGGCGGCTGAAGGTATGGGGTTTCACTATTCAATGACAAAATTGCTTGGCTTCAAAGAGAAAGAAAAAGAGACAGCGGGAACCGCTTATCAGGAGGCTGTAGGCAGATTTGAAGAAGCAGCTGACAAACTATACAGATCACTCCGAAAAAAAGAAGAACTGGAAGATAAGCGGAACAGCCAGTTGGGCACCGGCATAACCGTGTCGGCGATCCGCGCCCAGGAGAGCTATATGAACAGCCTGGAAAGAAGCATCCGCCAGCACCAGCAGCTCGTGTTCCAGTCAAGGGAGTTCATGGAGGAAAGCCAGCGGATCCTCATTGAAAAAAACACCGAAGTGAAGAAATACGAAAAAATGCGGGACAAGGAATTTTTTCAATACTGCGCTGATGAAAAACAGCGGGAAGTTGCGCATATGGATGAAGTCTCCATCCAGCAATTTATCAATCAGAGGAATTAGGTGAACCATGGCAAAAGCACAAAAGGAAAGAAACATGACTGTGGGACAGCGCTTTTTGATTGTCTTCATTCCGATTTTGCTGGTTCTTGCCATTTTGCTTGCTGCTGCAGCCATCCAGGGCATCAATGTATTTGAAGAAGGCAAACGTTTCGTGTCGGAATTAAATGGCAAGGAAGCGGGGGAGGCGCCTGCAGCTGAGAAAGAAATGCAGCAGCTCCAGATGACTGTTGAACAGCAGCGAGCTGAAATCGAAGCACTTAACGGTGACTTGAGACAAAAAGATGCCGAAACGGAAGACTTGCAAAAGGAAAATGAACGTTACCAGGCAGAATTGGAGCAGTTAAAAGAAGAACAGAGCAAGAGCATGGCAGATGATGGAGAGTCGGCTGAAATGTTTGCCGAAATGTCGCCTAAAAAGGCCGCCGCTATTATCACCGAGCTTAAAACGGAGCAAGCTCATGGAATTCTTGGTGAGATGAATCCGAAAGAGAGAGCGGCGATACTTGAAAAAATGAGTCCCGAGAGAGCAGCCGAACTTGCGAGCCTGCTGATGGCCCAGCCATAACACGAAAGGAGGTGAGAGAATGAAGATCAACACAATGATGCAAACAGCATCCCAGAAACCGGCGGCTCAGGGTAAAACACCTGACAATGCAGCCATTTTCAAGGGGCTGATCTCTTCTTTAATGACAGAAGGCGATTCGGAAAACATGAAACCGGCAAAAACCGTTCCGTCAGATCCTCTTCTTGCCCTAATTGATATGATCACCAGTAAAAACGGGGCAGAAAATGATCCGGACCGCTTACAGCCTGAGATGCTGCAGAGTGCCAGGGCCGCTGAACTGCTCGCCCTTCTGCCTGAAAGAGCCCGATTGGAAATTGAACAGCTATTCGGCAGCGGGATCAAGGTTGATGAATTGCTTTCCGAACTCAAAAAAACGGGTGATCCAGCCGTCATGATAAGCGCTGTCATCTTTGCGGCGGTAAAGGCTCCAGCACAAACCGATCCGGTTATAGAGGGCAAAAACGGAACATATGAGGTTCGCCAAATGCTGAAACATTTCAAAGGTGATTCAAGCGGATTATCGGATAGGTCAGTCGGAGGCCAGGTATCAAAGGAGCAAGCAGTCAAGCTTTTGGAATTGGCGGTTTCAGCCGGTATGAGCAAAAACAGCATTCCGCTGCAGCAGAAGACAGGGAAATTCGAACAGCTTCCGGTAAGGTTTTCGCTGTCTGAACCTTTCATCTCTGGAAGCATAAAGGAACCGATGGAAACAATGAAAGCCCAAACCGGAACTCATCCGTTCCACGTGCAAGGTAATACCATGCATGCCCTGCAGCAATATTCCATCCACCTTGGTGAAAGCGGGCAGACCGAAGCGGCCAGGCACCAATTTTTACGGGAGTTCCAGCAAATCCTGGCCCAGGCTGCCATCAAGCATGACGGAACAGGTACAACTAGACTTTCGGTCAAACTTTTTCCGGAAAATCTTGGGGCCGTCACAGTCGAACTTTTGAATGAAAAAGGAATGCTGACCGCCAAAATTGCAGCTGCCACATCGGGAGCAAAGGATTTACTAGAGTCCCAAATCCACCAGCTTCGGCAATTGCTTGTTAACCAGAATATTCCAATTGACAAATTGGAAGTATCAACACAGCAGCAGGCTTTCCGGTCGATGATGGACCAGGGCGGCCAGAGGGGGCAGGAGCAAGACGCACAACCATTCGTTCACAATCATGAACAGGACGGGCATGAAAATGAGGATGAGGAAGAGCCGCAAACATTCCAGGAAATGCTGCTGAACTTGAAAATTTAGGGGTGAACACATGGGCAACACAATCGATACAGGTTACTATCTTTCCAGCATCAAGCCGGAAGAAAGACAGACAGGGCAAACGAACCTCGGCAAAGATGCCTTTTTGAAACTATTATTGACGCAGCTTCAAAATCAGGATCCAATGCAGCCGATGCAGGATAAGGAATTCATCTCCCAGATGGCGACCTTTTCCTCACTCGAACAAATGGCAAATATGAACAGCAAACTGGAATCCTTTCTTGATAACCAGTCTAATAATGAGATGGCACTTTACAGTGAAATGATCGGAAAAGAAGTGGAATACAGCTACGTGGACAGCGAGACTGATAAAGCGATTAGCGGACAGGGGGAAGTCGAGTCCGTACTCTTGAAAAACGGAAACTATTATTTGCAATTGGCCGGCGGGGAAGAAATTGGCCCTGCAGATGTTGTAAGGGTGAAAAGGCCTGAAAATCCTGCATAAGGAGGGGGCGTAAATGGATCATCGGATACAGCAGCTTCACCAGCTTCACCATCAGGCTCCCCAAATCGGCAATAAGCAGCAGGGGAAGATGCCGGCTCGCAGCTTTGCTTCTTATATCGATGAAGCCGTCATACGGGAACAGCCGCTGAAAGTGAGCAAGCATGCGGAAAAGCGCCTGCAGGAACGTAACATCAACGTCCAGGAGTCGACCTGGATAAAATTGAGTGAACGAATGGCGGAAGCACGCAAGAGAGGCATACAAGATTCGCTTGTCGTCCTGAAGGACGCGGCCTTGATTGTAAGTGCCCAGAACAACACCGTCATTACGGCTATGGATCGCAGGGAAGCCCAGTCACAAATTTTCACAAATATAAACGGAACGATATTAATTGATGAATAAGGCTGGACCTAACGGAGGCCTTGCAGCTGCGGAATGACAGAAACAGCTGCCAAAATGAAAGGGGATAAACAAAATGCTTCGTTCAATGTACTCAGGAATCGGCGGAATGAAAAGCTTCCAGACCAAACTTGATGTAATCGGCAACAATATTGCGAACGTCAATACATACGGCTACAAAAAAGGCCGCACGACGTTCAAGGATCTTGTGAGTCAGCAAATAGCCGGTGCGAGTGCGCCGGCAAACGACAAAGGCGGTATTAATCCCAAGCAAGTCGGACTTGGCGGGCAATTGGCCACTATCGACACCATCCATACACAGGGCAGTTTGCAGACAACGGCCCGTCCGCTTGACCTGGCGATTTCAGGTGATGGGTATTTCATTGTCAATGATGGAGCAAATGATTTTGTGACAAGAGCGGGCAACTTTTACCTTGATGAAAGCGGAAACCTTGTCAATGGTGACGGGCTATATGTTAAGGGGGTCAAGGCAGATCAGTTAAACATTCCTGAGGGAGCAAAAAGCTTCAGCATCGGTGCTGATGGGACGGTTACTTATATAGAAGAAGGAAGCAGCACTCCGGTGTCTGCAGGCCAAATCGCACTTGCCAAGTTTTCCAATAACGGCGGGCTTGAAAAAGTAGGCGGCAATCTGTATAGGGAAACGACCAACTCCGGTGTGTTAAATAAAATTGCACCAGGGACAAATGGAGCTGGTGACATTGTTGCCGGAGCTCTCGAAATGTCCAATGTCGACTTATCCGAAGAATTCACGGAAATGATCGTCGCCCAGCGCGGGTTCCAGGCAAATACAAGAATCATTACCACTTCGGATGAAATCCTGCAGGAACTTGTAAATCTAAAACGTTAATAAAAGGGGGGAGAGGCCGGCCCGGCCGGCCTCGCATTCTATGATTGAGCTGACCCGTTTGAATGGACAGCCGCTGATCGTCAATGCCCTCTTTATCGAACAAATCGAAGAGCTGCCGGATACGATTCTGACGCTCACCAACGGAAAAAAACTGGTTGTAAGGGAAGCAGGCAGTGAGGTGAAGCAAAAAGCGGCCGCTTTTTATGCCGGCATCGCCGTATTCGGGCAACGAAATGATTTGGAGGGATAACTGTGTTAAAAAGCAAGTTTGCCAGAGCAATGCTCGTTGTCGTTTCAGCAATCATCCTTATCGGTGGAACAGCAGTCATCGTTCTGCTGGTGCTCGATAAGAAGGATGCTGAAGCAGCAGAACCGTCAATTGATGAGATTCTTGAAGCGTCAATTGATACTGAAGAAATTACAACGAATTTATTGAGTGATGATTATGTGAGGGTTCAATTCAAAATACAAGCTGATACAAAAAAGGCTAAAAACGAACTGGCGAAAAGGGATTTCCAGGTCCGCAACATCGTCATCCAGGAGCTGGCTTCAATGAAAGCGGAGGATTTTGAAGGAAAAGAAGGAATACGGCGCATTGAAGAGCAGCTTGAGCTTCAGCTCAATGAAGTGCTGCAAGAGGGTACTGTCGAAAAGGTTTACACAACCTCCTTCATCCTCCAATAACTCTAAAAACAGAAACGTGCGGCATAAATGGAGGTGGAACCTTTGGCAGAAGAAGTCCTGTCGCAAAATGAAATTGACGCTCTTCTTTCCGCCATTTCAACGGGTGAAATGAATGCGGAAGAGCTGAAGCAGGAAGGCAAGGAAAAAAAGGTGCGGGTCTATGATTTCAAGCGGGCGCTGCGATTCTCAAAAGACCAGATCAGGAGCCTATCAAGAATCCATGAAAACTTCGCCAGGCTGCTTACAACCTTCTTTTCCGCCCGGCTGAGGACATATGTGCAAATAACGGTCGCATCGGTTGATCAGATTCCGTATGAGGAATTCATCAGATCGATTCCGAAAATGACCATTTTGAATATTTATGATGTGGAACCGCTCGATGGCCGGATTTTGTTTGAAATCAACCCGAATATCGCGTATGCCATGATGGACCGGGTGCTTGGCGGTCTCGGCGCAAGCTATAACAAAATTGAAAATCTCACTGAAATTGAGACGCGGATCATGACCCAGCTTTTTGAAAAAACGGCTGAGAATCTCCGGGAAGCATGGAGCTCGGTCGTCGAAATCGATCCAGTATTACAGGATTTCGAAGTGAATCCGCAGTTTCTGCAGATGGTCTCGCCGAATGAAACGGTTGTTGTCATTTCATTGAATACAACCATCGGGGAAACAGGTGGAATGATCAATATTTGCATTCCGCATGTCGTCCTTGAACCGATCATTCCAAAACTGTCCGTCCACTACTGGATGCAGAACGAAAAGAAAGAAAGAAAACCGAAAGAAATGGCCTCACTGGAAAACAGGCTGAAAAATGCAAAGCTGCCGATTAAAGCCGAACTCGGGCATGCAGCGATTACGATGGATGAGCTGCTCAATCTCACCCGCGGTGATATCATTCCGCTGGACCAGAAAATCAGCGATCAAATTGTGATCAAGGTTGGGGACCAGCCGAAATTCACCGGACAGCCGGGTAAAATGGATAAAAAAATGGCGGTGCAAATCCTCGATACCATAGAGGGGGGAGACAGCGATGATGAGTGATGATATGTTATCGCAGGATGAAATTGATGCTTTGCTGAAAGGCACAAATGACATAGATGAAACAGAAGTTCAGCAGCCGGGAGGAAATGATCTGCCCTCGGTGGATGATTATCTGACATCGCTGGAACAAGATGCGCTGGGCGAAATCGGCAATATCTCGTTCGGGAGCTCGGCTACGGCACTATCGACATTGTTAAACCAGAAAGTCGAAATCACGACGCCATCCGTTTCAATCGTTGATCTGAGCCGGCTGCAGGAGGAGTTTCCACAGCCTTACGTTGCAATCAACGTAAAATTCACCGAAGGCTTTTCAGGGACAAACCTGCTTGTTGTGAAAACGGGCGATGCAGGTGTTATTGCCGATTTGATGCTTGGCGGAGACGGAAGGAATCCTTCGGATGACATGGGGGACATCCATCTTAGCGCCGTTCAGGAAGCAATGAATCAAATGATGGGATCTTCGGCTACTTCAATGTCCACTATTTTCAATAAACGAGTCGACATTTCACCGCCAGCCATTGATATTTTGGATGTTGCGGACGGCTCAGGGCTTGATAACCTGCCGGAAGAAACCAAGCTTGTTAAAATTTCATTCCGCCTGAAAGTCGGCGACTTGATTGATTCGTCGATCATGCAGCTGCTGCAAGTCGATTTTTGCAAAGAACTGGTGGATGAGCTTATGAATCCGCAGCAGGAAGAGGAGCCGCTTCCGGACGCGCCGGCCTATGCACAGCCGGACACAAGCGAGTATGGAAGGGCTCAGGAAGAACAGGTTATTTCCTCTACTCCTCAGACTGGTAACGGTTATGGGCAGGCACCGGCTCAGCAGCAGGCAGGGGAACCGGCATATTACCATGCCGGCAGTCCTCAGCAGCAAACATCAAACATGTATACTGGTGAAGCGAGAAATGTCCAGCAGGCTGTATTTTCTGATATGACAGCCGGCACAAGGGCATCAGGATCTTCGCACAACCTGGACATGCTGCTTGATATCCCGCTGCAGGTGACGGTTGAACTCGGACGGACGAACCGGACTGTCAAAGATATTCTGGAACTTTCGTCCGGGTCGATCATTGAACTTGATAAATTGGCGGGTGAACCTGTCGATATCCTTGTAAATAAGAAACTGATCGCTAAGGGCGAAGTCGTCGTCATCGAAGAGAATTTCGGTGTGCGTGTAACCGATATTATCAGCCAGACAGACAGAATAATGAAACTGAAGTAACATTGGAGGAATGAACAAAAATGGCAAAAAAAGTATTGATCGTTGATGATGCAGCATTCATGAGAATGATGATTAAAGACATCCTTTCCAAAAACGGCTATGAAATCGTGGGAGAAGCCGCAGACGGCCAGCAGGCCCTGGACCTTTACAAAGAGCATCAACCCGATTTGGTCACAATGGACATCACGATGCCGGAAATGGACGGCATAACGTCCCTGAAGGAAATCAAGAAAATCAATCCTGATGCAAAAGTGATTATGTGTTCAGCCATGGGCCAGCAAGCAATGGTCATAGATGCTATCCAGGCTGGAGCCAAAGACTTTATCGTCAAGCCGTTCCAGGCTGATCGTGTTATCGAAGCAGTCTCGAAAACGGTTGGATAAACAGGGGTGCCCTTCTTGATGAAAAAAGCGATCCTTTTGATGTTCATATGTTTTATCGCTATTGCAATTGCCGCACCTCTATCACCGGCGGCGGCATCAACACCCGGCATTTTTGTTGATGATGCACTGAAAAATGATGCGGGAAAAAAGGGGGCAGTCGCTGAAGGGCAAGGGGAGGACTCACCCGCCGCTTCTGAAGCGCCGCCGTCATATGAAAGCCCGTTCACATTTTTCACGTTCATCAAAATGCTTGCTGCGCTTGGATTCGTTATTGCTCTGATTTACGGACTGCTGAAATTTATAAACAGCAAATCGAATCCTTTCACATCCTACCGTTCCATGGAAAATGTCGGCGGCGTTCCGCTCGGCAGCAACAAATCAATCCAGCTGATCAGGCTGGGCGGCCGTATCCTGGTCGTAGGTGTGGGAGACACCGTCACGTTATTGAAAGAAATTGAAAATGAAGAGGAAATTTCTGAATTGATCCGGGAAGCTGACGGACAAAATCGTCATGGCCAGCCTTTCCTTTTGTTTGAAAAACTAAAGGCGAAGAATGAAAAGCAGCAAGATCAAAATCGGCCGGCAGGCGTTTTCAAAGATATCATGAAACACCAGCTTGAGAAAACAGCAGCCGAAAGAGACCGTGTTCTCAAAAATGCAGTACAGCAAAAAGACAGGGATGAACAGCGATGACCGAATTTTTACCTGCCATTGACCTTACCGGAGCAGAAGGAACAGGAAGTTTGTCGACAACGTTGCAGCTGCTGCTGCTATTGACGGTTTTATCGATTGCACCCGGAATTCTTGTGTTGATGACAAGCTTTACGAGAATCGTCATCGTCCTGTCATTTGTCCGCACCTCACTGGCAACTCAGCAAATGCCGCCAAATCAAGTTCTTGTGGGACTGGCCCTTTTTCTTACATTCTTTATTATGGCTCCTACATTTTCTGAGGTGAATGAACAGGCGTTGACACCGCTGTTGAACGGAGAGATTACCCAGGAAGAAGCGCTCAGCGAGGCAAGTTTGCCGATGAAAGAATTCATGGCGCAATACACAAGGGAAAAAGATCTTGCCTTGTTCATCGATTACGGCGGCTTTGAGAAGCCTGAAACGGTTGCAGACATCCCGATGACGGCTCTTGTTCCAGCTTATGCCATCAGTGAGTTAAAGACAGCCTTCCAGATGGGATTCATGCTGTTTGTCCCTTTCCTGGTGATTGATATGGTTGTCGCGAGTGTCCTGATGTCGATGGGGATGATGATGCTGCCGCCTGTCATGATTTCACTGCCGTTTAAAATTCTGCTGTTCGTCCTGGTGGATGGATGGTATTTAATCATAAAATCGCTGTTAATCAGCTTTTCACAGTAGGTGTAATTACATGAACTCAGAATTTGTCATTTCGCTGGCTGAAAAAGGGGTTTATACGACGCTTATCATTGCCGGCCCACTGCTCTTGCTTGCTCTTGCCGTCGGTTTGATCGTGAGCATTTTTCAGGCGACAACCCAAATCCAGGAACAGACACTTGCTTTCATACCGAAAATTTTGGCCGTTTTGGTCGGCCTGGTCTTTTTCGGACCGTGGATGCTTACCAGAATTGTCACGTATGCATATGACATTTTCAGCAATCTTCACCGGTTTGTAGGTTTGTGATATGGCTGATTTCATCACAGGTTTTCCGGTTTTTTTGCTGGTTTTCGTAAGAATGTCAGCCTTTTTTCTGACAATGCCGCTGTTTTCGTACCGAAATATTCCGGCCCAGCATAAAATCGGCCTTGCCTTTTACATGGCGGTTCTTGTGTTTTTTTCAATTGATAAGCCGGCGCTTGAGATTGGCGGCATGTTTTATCTGCTGATCCTGAAGGAAGCTGCTGCCGGACTGGCGATCGGGCTGTTTGCTTTTATCATTCTTGGGGCAGTCCAGGTAGCCGGCGGTTTCATTGATTTTCAAATGGGCTTTGCGATTGCTAACGTCATCGATCCCCAGACAGGGGTGCAGTCACCGTTAGTCGGCCAGTACCTTTATACATTTGCGCTGATGCTTTTGCTCGCTCTTGATGGGCATCACTTGCTGCTTGACGGCGCTTTTTACAGTTACCAAATCATACCGGTAGAACAGCCTGGGCTTATGTTCGGCGACGTATCATTCATCATTCATGTGATGAAAACATTCAGCTTAATGTTTGCAGCAGCGTTTCAGATGGCGATACCTGTTGTCGGATCCCTGTTTTTGGTCGATATCGCACTCGGTATCGTGGCGCGGACAGTTCCGCAGCTGAATGTATTCGTCGTCGGGCTCCCTTTGAAAATCGCCGTCAGTTTTCTTGTGTTATTCATCGTAATGCCTGTGTTCATGATGCTGATCGAAAACCTTTTCGAAGAGATGTTTTATGCGATGCGCGGCCTGATGGAATTGCTTGTTAGTAGGTGAACGAATGGAACTCAAACTGGATCTGCAGTTTTTCTCACAGGAAAAAACGGAAAAAGCGACACCGAAAAAAAGGCAGGATTCACGGAAAAAAGGGCAGGTTGCCAAAAGCTCTGATGTGAATACAGCGATGATCCTCCTGTTTGTCTTTTTGTTCCTGTGGGCAGGAGGCAATTATATGAAGGACCGTTTCTTTGCCCTTTTTTCACACAGCTTCTCGGAAAGCATGCTTAAAGATCTTACACAGGCAAACGTCGCTGTGCTTTTCAATCAGGCGGCAATTGACGCTGCGATTATCGTGGCGCCAGTCATGGCGGTTGCCGCAGCTGCGGCAGTTTTTGCCAACTATATTCAGATCGGCTTCCTATTTTCCGCCGAAGCGATCCAGTTCAAGCTGAACAAGCTGGATCCGATTCAAGGATTCAAACGCATCTATTCAGTCAGGGCTCTTGTTGAAATGGTGAAGTCCATTTTAAAAATTTCCCTCGTTGGCTTTTTGACGTTCGGCATCATCTGGCTGAACTTCGGGGAAATCATCAAGCTTTCCAGCATCGACCGGGCCTCGGCACTTGCTTTTCTCGGGAATCTGACTGTCCAAATGGGCCTCTATGCGTCGATTCTCCTTCTATTTCTGGCCGCGCTGGATTATTTATACCAGCGTTACGACTTTGAAAAAAGCATCAGGATGTCGAAGCAGGATGTAAAAGATGAGTATAAAAAGTCGGAAGGGGATCCGTTGATCAAGTCAAAAATCAAGGAAAAGCAACGGCAAATGGCGATGCAGAGAATGATGCAGGAAGTGCCGAAAGCTGATGTCGTCATTACGAATCCAACCCATTTCGCCATCGCGCTCAAGTATGACGAGGACCGTTCTGATGCCCCTTACGTAGTGGCTAAGGGAGTTGACTATGTGGCGCTGAAAATAAAAGAGGCGGCAAGTAAGCATGAAATCATCACTGTGGAAGACCGGCCGCTCGCACGGGCGCTTTATGCCGAAGTTGAAATCGGAGATGAAATCCCGGATGCGTTTTTCAAGGCCATTGCGGAAATCCTTGCCTATGTCTATAGGATCCAAAAGAAGTTATGAATTAGCCGTCGGCTTTAGAATATACCGGGGAGAGAATTAAATGTCTGCCAGAGATTTATCCGTGTTGCTAGGAGTCATTTTAATATTAGTCATGCTCGTCATTCCGCTGCCGCCATGGCTTTTGAGCATATTGATCATCATCAATATTTCACTTGCCCTCATTGTCATTCTCGTATCGATGAATATGATGGAGCCGCTCGAATTTTCGATATTTCCGTCTTTATTGCTGTTATTGACATTATTTCGGCTCGGTCTGAATGTTTCCACGACGAGATCGATTTTGGGTACCGGCCAGGCAGGCAATGTCATTGATACATTCGGGCAGTTTGTCGTCGGCGGCAACCCGCTCGTCGGTTTTGTCGTCTTTCTCATTTTAATCATTATCCAGTTCGTCGTCATAACGAAAGGGTCTGAACGTGTGTCAGAAGTGGCGGCCAGGTTTACGCTGGATGCGATGCCCGGTAAACAGATGAGTATTGATGCAGATTTGAACGCAGGAATGATATCCGAGCATCAGGCAAGAGATCGCCGGGAAAAGGTCGAAAGGGAAGCGGATTTCTACGGGGCAATGGACGGTGCCAGTAAATTCGTGAAAGGAGATGCGATTGCCGGCATCATCATCGTCATTATTAATCTGATTTTCGGAATGATCATCGGCATGGCGCAAATGGGAATGGGCTTCGGCGAGGCCGCCAACATGTTCACGCTTCTCACCGTAGGCGACGGCCTTGTCAGCCAGATTCCGGCGCTTGTCATCTCGACTGCGACCGGCATCGTCGTCACCCGGGCTGCTTCGAACGGGAACCTTGGCTCTGATATTACCGGCCAGCTCCTTCAGTATCCGAAAATGCTTTATATCGCAGGGGGAACGATCCTTTTGCTCGGTCTTTTTACGCCGATTGACGATCTTTTGACCATGCCGATTGCGGTTGTGCTGGGAGCGGGAGGCTTTTACTTGAACAAGTCAAAACAGGAAGAGCAAGCGCTTGATGAGCTGCCGGAAGAAGAGGTGCAAAGCGACGAAATGAAAAGCCCTGAAAGTGTCGTCAATCTGCTAAGTGTCGATCCGATTGAATTCGAATTCGGCTATGGACTTATTCCTCTTGCCGATGCGAACCAGGGCGGGGACTTGCTTGACCGGATCGTCATGATCAGGCGCCAGCTCGCTCTTGAACTCGGATTGGTCATCCCTGTGGTCCGTATCCGTGACAATATCCAGCTGCAGCCAAATGAGTATCGCATCAAGATTAAAGGGAGCGAAATGGCAAACGGTGAACTGTTTTTGGATCATTACCTGGCGATGAGTCCTGGCTCAGGGGATGACAGCCTTGATGGCATCGACACAGTCGAACCGGCATTTGGCCTCCCGGCGAAGTGGATTCCTGAAGAATCGAAGGAAGAAGCGGAGCTTTCCGGCTATACAGTTGTGGATCCGCCGTCAGTCGTTTCCACCCACCTGACAGAAGTCATCAAACTCAATGCCCATGAGTTATTGGGCCGCAAAGAGACGAAACAGCTGGTCGATCACTTGAAAGAATCAGACAGCATTCTCGTTGAAGATGTCACGCCTGAACCGCTTTCCACAGGGGATATTCAAAAAGTGCTCGCCAAACTGCTCAGGGAAAACGTATCCATCCGCAATTTGCCGGTCATTTTCGAAACGCTTGCCGATTATTCCAGGATGACGACCGATACTGAGCTTCTTGGTGAATATGTGCGGCAAGCCCTGTCCCGGCAAATAACCGGACAGTATTCGGTGCCGGGACTCCCGCTTCAGGTCATTACGCTTTCCGGCAAGGTTGAAAAGGCGGTGGCCGAAGGTGTCCAGCAGACAGAGCACGGCAACTTTTTATCGCTTGATCCGTCTGTATCCCAGCAGATCATCGAATCAGCTGCACAGCAGGTCGAGAGGCTGTCGATCCAGGAACAGACTCCTGTCATTTTATGCTCCCCTGCCGTACGTATGTATGTGAAGCAGCTGATTGAACGGCATATGCCGCGGGTCCCCGTGTTATCTTACAATGAACTTGAGCCAAGTATTGAAGTGCAAAGTGCAGGGGTGGTGAGTATCGAATGAAAGTGAAAAAATTTACGGCCCCGTCCATGCCGGAAGTGATGAAACAGGTCAGGAGCGAATTGGGAAAAGATGCAGTCATCCTCAATTCCAAAGTAGTCAGCAGGGGCGGCATCCTCGGGCTTTTCATGAAAAAAAACATTGAAGTTGTGGCAGCAACGGATCCCGATCCCCGCATCAAAAAACCGGGGACCGGTTCTGCTTTAAAACATGCCAGAGGGCAGGAGGATGAACATCCGCTGCTGGAAAAAACGCCTGATCATGCCCTCCTCAATGAGATCAAGCAGTTGAAACAGCTGCTCGCCGAAGTCGGTGTGCAGCCAAACGGAAATGTGCATGAATCCGTGCTGCCGCGTCCCATCAGCAAGGTCGTGGGACAATTGAAAGATCGTGAGGTTGGCGGCAGCCACCTTGAAAAGCTCTCGCAGGCATTACTGGAAAGATGGTATTTGGAAGGGAAGCCGGCACAGCAGCGGATCCTGCTGGAATGGGTTCAAGATCATTTTTCCAGGGAACTTGAAGACATTCCATGCGGAGGCCTTGATTACGGCAAACCATTTGTGAATGTTGTCGGGCCCACCGGTGTCGGAAAGACAACCACGCTGGCAAAACTGGCGGCACAGGCAGTTATGAAAGATGGCAAACGGGCGGCTTTCATTACGACCGACACCTACCGGATCGCAGCGATCGACCAGTTGAAAACATATGCTTCCATTCTTAATGTTCCGCTGGAAGTCGCCTATACGATGGAAGATTTCAAGAATGCCAAGCATAAATTCAAGGACATGGACATCGTGTTCATCGATACCGCAGGCAGGAACTTCCGCAATGGGCATTATGTGGAGGAATTGAGTGAAATCATGGACTTCCGTGAGGAAATGAATACGTATCTTGTCCTCGCCCTCACGGCAAAACAAAAGGATATGGAAGAAATATACAGGCAATTCTCCCATATCGAAATCGACAAATTTCTTTTCACAAAAGCGGACGAGACGGCAAGCCATGGTGCGGCTCTCAACATGATGCTGGATTACAAGATCGGCGGAGCTTATATTACAACCGGGCAGAACGTCCCGGATGACATCGAAGAAATGTCATCTCAGCGTCTCCTGGAACGAGTAGCAGGAGAGATGGAAGAATGATGCATGATCAAGCCCATGAACTCCGCGAGAGATTCAAACGGAGAAAAGAAGGCCGGACTGCAAAGGCGCTTGCTGTCATAAGCGGTAAAGGCGGCGTTGGGAAGTCAAATGTTTCGTTGAACTTTTCACTCGCTTTATCAAGGAAAGGGAAAAGGGTGCTGCTTTTCGACATGGATATAGGGATGGGGAACATCGATATTTTGATGGGCATAACACCAGCGGCGACAATCGTCGATATGCTTGCCGAAAAACGGGAAGCCCGGGAAATAATCGAAAAAGGTCCTGATGGTCTTTCATTCATTGCGGGTGGCACCGGGCTTGCCCAAATATTCGGCATGAATCCTGAAAAACTGGATTTTTTTCTGAGCCAGCTCGACAAACTCTCCTACTATTATGATTACATGATTTTTGATATGGGGGCAGGGTTGACAGACGATGGCATGAAGTTCGTACTGGCAGCGGAAGAAATCATTTTGATCACGACACCTGAACCGACGTCGATTACGGATGCATACGCGGTGATGAAATACATTGTCCGTCAACACCATGAAGCTTCATTCCATCTGCTGGTCAACCGGGTTGATTCCCCGAAGGAAGGCAGGCAGACAGGGGAGAGATTCAGCACTGCCATCCGCTCGTTCTTGCAAACGGATATCCATATGCTGGGCAGCATACCGGATGACAGAAATCTTCAAAAGGCCGTTATCAGGCAGACACCATTTTTGTTACATAGTCCGCGCGGGCCGGCCAGCTTGTCGATAACAGCCATTGCCGATGAGTTCCTGTCATCAGGAAACAAAGGGATTCACCCTCCGAAACAGCGCTTCATGACAAAATTGAAAAATTACTTCTTGGACAGACAGGGGTGAAACAAGTGGAGAGGAAAAAGGTGCTGGTCGTAGATGATTCCGCGTTTATGAGAAAAATCATTTCCGATTTCATTTCGAAAGATGCCCGCCTGGCGGTGGCTGGCACCGCCCGCCATGGAGCGGATGCCGTTGAAAAGGCGGCCAGGCTTAAGCCGGATGTCGTAACGATGGATGTGGAGATGCCGGGGATGGGAGGGCTTGAAGCGCTTGCTTTGATTATGCGCAAGAATCCGATACCTGTCGTCATGCTGTCGAGCACCACATTTGAAGGAGCGGAAAATGCACTGAAAGCGATGGAGTTGGGGGCGGTCGATTTTGTCGCAAAGACGTCCGGGTCGATTTCACTCGACCTCCACAAAGTCCGGCAGGAACTGACGGATAAAGTGTTCGCTGCCGCAGGTGCCAACTTAAATACTGTCACCTCTGCTGTGTCCACGGAAGAAACGGCAGTTGACAGCACGGAACGACATACACCTATATCAAGGCCAAAACAGTCAAAAGGGAATCTTGTGCTGATCGGGACTTCCACAGGCGGGCCCCGGGCGCTGCAGGAAGTGTTGAAAAACCTTCCGGCTTCCCTCCCGGCACCGATCCTGATTGTCCAGCATATGCCCCCCGGTTTTACAAAATCACTGGCCGAAAGGCTTGATACATTGTCTGCCCTTACTGTCAAGGAAGCCGAGGAAGGCGAGATTTTAAAACGAGGTACAGCCTATATAGCCCCGGGAGGATACCACATGACAGTTAAGGCGGTCGGCCGGTCACTGGCGATTATGCTGGATCAATCACCTGCCGTTAACGGCCATAGGCCTTCTGTAGATCGCTTGTTCCAATCGGCCTCCCTTCTTGCCGGCGTGTCGGTTACGGCTGTTGTTTTGACAGGCATGGGTTCGGATGGTACAGAAGGAATCTGTTCTTTGAAAGAAAATCAATATACATACACGCTCGCCGAATCGGAAGAAACGGCAATTGTTTATGGAATGCCGAAAACGGCTGTCAATACCGGGAAAGTGGATAAAGTTGCGCCGCTCGGCTGGATTGCCGGTGAGATTGTGAAACGTTACCAAGAGACAGGGAGTGATTAAATGGATACAAGCCAGTATTTGGAAATGTTTATCGATGAAAGCAATGAACATCTGCAAAGTATGAACGACCAGCTCCTTTTGCTTGAAAAAAAACCGGGCGACCTGGCGATTGTCAATGAAATTTTCCGATCAGCCCATACGCTGAAAGGAATGTCAGCAACAATGGGGTATGAAGATTTGGCAAACCTAACCCATAAAATGGAAAATGTGTTGGACGGCATACGCAATGAAAAACTGCAGGTAAATGCCGATATTCTTGATGTTGTTTTTAAAGCGACGGGAAGCCTTGAAGAAATGGTTGAATCGATATCTTCCGGGGGTGACGGGCGGTCAGAAATCAAAGAAGTTGTGCTGGAACTTGAAAAGCTTGAAAAAGGGGAAGCCCCTGCTGAAAACGATCCGGTTGGAGATGCGGCAGAGGAATCACGGGAATTTGAAAATGAACACTATGATGACTTCGAACTGACGGTCCTCCAACAGTCGGCGGAACAGGGATATTCCAGTTTCCAGATCAGCGTGACCCTTGCCGGGGACTGCCTTTTAAAAGCAGCGCGTGTTTATATGGTGTTTGAAGTGCTCGAGCAGGTAAGCGAAGTGATCAAGTCGACACCATCTGTTGAAAAACTGGAAGAAGAGGAATTTGAAAACGGGTTTGTCGTGACGGTAGTTTCCAAAGAAGCGGCAGAAGACTTGAAAGCAAGGATTTTAAAAGTTTCTGAAGTTGATAGCGTTGAAATAATCCCGATCGATCCCGGGCAGCTCACCAGGGTTCATCAAGATCCGGTACAAGCGGATGGGCAACCTGTAGAAACGGCCCCGGTAAAGGAAAAGACAGCTTCGGAGCAACCTCCTGAAAAAAATGCTGAAAAAACGAAATCGGCCGGCAATAAAACGATCAGGGTCAATATTGAACGCCTTGACCGGCTTATGAATCTCTTCGAAGAACTGGTCATTGACAGGGGCAGGCTTGAGCAGATATCGACTGAGCTGGGTCACAGCGGCCTCCAGGAGACGGTGGAAAGGATGTCGAGGATTTCCGGGGACTTGCAAAATATCATTTTGAATATGAGGATGGTGCCGGTCGAACAAGTATTCAACCGCTTCCCGCGGATGGTCAGGCAGCTTGCCAGAGATCTAGACAAAGAAATCGATCTGGAAATTATCGGAGCAGAAACCGAACTTGACCGGACCGTCATTGATGAAATCGGTGATCCGCTTGTCCACCTGCTCCGCAATGCCATCGACCACGGCATCGAAAAGCCGGCTGAGCGAGTGGAAAATGGGAAACCGTTTAACGGAACAGTGAAGTTGCGGGCATACCACAGCGGCAATCATGTGTTTATTGAGATTGAGGATGACGGTGCCGGCATCAATCGTGAAAAAGTCCTTCAAAAAGCGGTAGACAAAGGCATCATCACCAAAGAAGCCGGCGAAAAGATGACTGACAGCCGGGTGAATGAATTGATCATGGCATCTGGCTTTTCGACTGCTGATGTGATTTCAGACATTTCAGGCCGCGGTGTCGGTCTTGATGTCGTGAAAAATACAATCGAATCCCTTGGCGGCTCGATCGGAATTGAGTCCGAATTGGGGATCGGGACCAAGTTTTCGATTCAGCTGCCGCTTACACTATCCATCATTTCGGTCATGCTTGTGGAAATTGAACAGGAAAAGTACGCTGTTCCGCTTTCATCGATTATCGAAACGGCTATCATCAAAAAGAGTGATATATTAAGCGCCCATAACCAGAAAGTGATCGATTTCCGCGGCAGGGTCGTCCCACTTGTGTTTTTAAAGGACGTTTTCGAGGTTCCCGGGGACGGGCAAGACGAATCGATGCACTCTGTTGTCATCACGCGTAAAGGCGATAAAATGGCCGGGCTTGTTGTCGATTCGTTCATCGGGCAGCAGGAAATTGTCCTGAAGTCCCTCGGCAGCTATTTAACCAGTGTTTTCGCCATATCAGGCGCCACCATACTCGGAGACGGCCAGGTGGCCTTGATTATCGACAGTAACGCCTTGATCAAGTGAACATTTGAACTTCGGCCCGCAGTAAGAATGCGGACGAAGTATATTCATCAAACACACAATGTGAAAAGTGAGGGATTATGATGCCAGAATCCGAAGTTGCAAATGATTTGAAAGTAATCGTCTTCCAATTGAAAGAGGAAGAATACGGAGTGCCGGTCCAGCAGGTCTTATCCATTGAAAGAATGCAGCACATCACCAGGGTCCCATCCACTCCCGAGTTTGTAAAAGGAGTCATTAACCTTCGCGGTGTCGTTACACCGATTATTGATTTGAGAAGCCGGTTTGATCTCGAAGAAACGGAGTACGGAGACAGCACAAGAATCATCATCGTGACTGTGGGGGAAATGGAAGTCGGCTTGATTGTCGATGCGGCCAATGATGTCATCGACATAGATGAAGGCCGGCTCGAACCGCCGCCGCAAGTGATAGGTGCGGTGGAAGCGGAATACTTGAAAGGGGTGGCGAAACTGGAAAAGCGCCTGCTAGTCATCTTGAACCTGGATAAAGTCCTTAACGATGAGGAAGTTGATGAACTGAAAACAATAGAGGGTTAACACGATGATATTTTACAAGAATTTCAGTTCTTACCATATGGACGTATTGAAAGAAATCGGAAACATCGGAGCAGGACATGCTGCAACAGCGCTGTCGCGTTTACTGAATGAAACGGTCGACATGAACGTACCTGATGTTTCCATTGTGGAATTTGACGAACTGATGGAAAAAGTCGGCGGTGCGGACAACCCTGTTGCCGGAGTCTTTCTGAGAATCGAAGGGGATGCACCCGGAAGCCTGTTTTTCCTTCTTTCCCTGACTGAAGCAGAAATGTTGGTCCGGCGAATAACAGATGACAAATCACTTTCTTTCCGGGAATCCCCATACCCGGAAATGGGATTATCCGCTTTTTGTGAAGTCGGTAATATCCTGGCGGGTTCATACCTTACTTCTCTTGCCGATTTTACCGGATTGCACCTGCATCCGAGTGTTCCGGCTACGGCCGTCGATCTTGCCGGCGCGCTCCTGGGTTATGGACTCATTGAACTGTCACAGGAAAGCGATTATGCCATTGTCATCGACACAGCGTTCATAGAACACGGCCATCAATCAGCAAACCAGGTGAACGGCCATTTTCTTGTTCTGCCTGACCCTCAGTCATTTGATGTCATATTCCGCTCACTGGGAGTCCGTGCCGATGGTTAAGCAGGCCGTTGTCGTGAAGGTGGGAATTGCCGACCTGAATACCGTGAGGCCGCCGGACATCATCAGGACATCAGGACTGGGATCCTGTGTCGGGGTCATTCTTTTTGACCGGCTGACCGGTCTTGCCGGCCTAGCCCATGTCATGCTTCCCGACTCAGCACTTGCAAAGACCGGCCAGGTTAATGAAGCGAAATATGCGGATTCGGCCATTGACCGGCTCGTCGGCATGTTAATGCGTGAAGGTGCCGGCAAACACCGGCTGAAAGCGAAAATTGCCGGCGGAGCCCAGATGTTCCAATTTGCAGGAGGCCAGGATATGATGAGGATCGGACACAGGAATGTTGAAGCGGTCAAACAGCGGCTGGAATTCCACCGCATCCCCGTTACGGCTGAAGATACCGGCGGAAACAGCGGCCGCACAATCGAGTTCGATCCTGAATCTGGGGTGTTGACTGTCAGGACAGTCAACAGGGGAGTGCGCTGTCTATGATGTTCAGGAACTTGCGTTTTCATTTTTATGCCGGGCTGAGCGGAGCTTTGTTCACATTTGTTCTTTCAATGGCTGAAAATGGGTGGCCTGTTTCCTTAATAAGAGGTTTCATCGGTTTTGTTTTGTTCTTTGCCGCGGCTTTCTGGTTCAGTTTCGCCCTTTCATACATTGCGGCTGAAAGGGGAAAGCAGCCTGAAATGACAGAACAACCCGGGGAGGAAGAATATCCACAGAAGGAAGCAGAAGGGCAAAAGGCGGCTTTTGAACCTTTTGCTCAGGATGAAAAGGGCCGCCTGGCAGATAATGAGGCGCAACATATTTCAAAGCACATTAAGGAACTGTTTAAAGAAGATGATAATAGAAATTGAGGGGGATCTAAATGAACTACGCATGTAATGAGGATCATTATTACTGGCAAAGTTGGATTTCACAGCGTGATTCTCATGCGGGCGATTATTTGGTGCGGCTTTATATGCCCCTTGTCCAATATCATGTCCAGCGGATCGCCACCGGGCTGCCGAAAAATATTCACAGGGATGATTTAAAAAGCTATGGGATGCTGGGCCTTTATGATGCTCTCCATAAGTTCGATCCGGACAGGGATTTGAAATTCGATACATATGCGTCATTCCGGATTAGAGGTGCGATTCTCGACGGCTTGAGAAAAGATGACTGGATGCCGCGCAGCCTGAGAGACAAACTTAAAAAAATTGAAGCAGCCCAGGAACGGCTGGAGCAGAAGCATATGAGGGATGCCAGACCTGCAGAAATCGCAGCTGAAGCAGGAATGGAAACGGCAGATGTATATGAAGCGGTAAGGGAAAGTTTTGCAGCAAATATCCTTTCAATTGACGATTCCCCTCAAGAGGAAGATAACGGGGCGGACCAGGGGGGATTTACACTCCGTGACAATCGAATCCAGACGCCTGAGGAAGAGGCATTAAAAGAGGAGCTTTATGAAGACCTGGCAGGGGTCATCAGCCGTTTAAATGAAAAGGAACAATTGGTCATCAGTCTGTTCTATCAGGAAGATTTGACCCTGACAGAAATCGGCCAGGTGCTCGGCCTGTCAACATCACGCATTTCCCAGATCCACTCCAAGGCGCTTTTCCGTTTGAAAACATTGCTTGTGAAAAAAATGAAATGATCCGAGGCAAGAAGAAAGAGGTGTTGAAATGGATACCCTGGTCCTCGATGAATTTTTGGCTGTTCAGGTCACTCCAGACAAGATGAGTGCGTCACTTGTCCTTAAGCAGGCAATGCCCGGGGATTTCTCTGGTTTTCATGAACAGATTTTGCTTCAATTCGTGAATGGACATGGCGTAACAGCAGGCATACACAGGAATGCTCTGGACGAAGCATCCGGAAACCCGGACAGGTTGGCAGAGCCGATATGCATCGCTGAAGGCATCCGCCCGATTCCGGGCACTGATGGCTACTTGAAGAGTGAATTGCAGGAAGGCAAACAAGGCTTATCGAATAAAGATAAAGTGAACTTCTGGGAACTTAATAAAATACCGGTTGTGTCAAAAGACCAAAAAATAGCTGTCATCGTTCCACCCGGCAAAGGAGAGGATGGGGCCGACATATTTGGAGCTGCAATTCCCGCACCGCCCGGGAAGCCTTTTCGTCTCCGCCCCGGAAAAAATATCGCCATCAACGAAAAAACGGGAACGGTCACAGCCCTGACAGATGGACAGGTCAGCATTGCCGGACGCTCGATCAACGTTTTTCCGGTGTATGAGGTCGCGGGTGACCTGGATATGAAAACAGGAAATATCGATTTTCCGGGCAACGTCTTAATCAAGGGGAATGTCCCTGCAGGGTTTCGGATAAATGCCAGGGGTGATATCCGTGTGATGGGGCTTGTGGAGGCTGCAACGCTCACAGCCGGAGGATCGATCATGATTAATGGGGGTGTAGTGGCAGCCAATAAAGGCGTTATCCGGGCCGGGGAACATGTGAAAGTCACCTATATTAACCAGGGCAACGTCGAAGCGGGAAAATCAATAATGGCAAGTAAGTCTGTCATGCACAGCTTGCTTACAGCCGGGGAAGACATCATTTGCGAACACGGGCATGCCGTAGGGGGCGCGCTGTCTGCAGGCAGGTTCATTCATGTAAAGGAAGGCGGCAATAAGCTGCAGACGAGGACAGAATTTTATTTAGGTGTAAGTCAGTACACATTAGAGCAGCACAGAGAAATGAGCAGGAGAAAACTGCAATTGGAAGATCAAAAAACAAAACTTGTCCAAATCGGAAGGAAACTGAATCAGCTTCAAATTGAGCGGGGACTATCGGCAAAAGAGAGGATCTTGCTTTTAAGACAAAAAAACAGCCTGAAAGAAGCTTCCGATGAACTTGCGTTTGTTTATGAAGAACTTTACGATATAGAAAAGAAAATGGACGGGAACAGAGCCGCCGAAATTACAGTGACAGATACTCTATACCCAAATGTGGACATCAATTTTGGAAAATACCGGCGGCGGATCCGCGCGCCGGCTAAGCATATAAAGATGAAACTGGTTAACAGTGAAATAAAAATTGAGCAGCTTTAACTGCATTTAATGAAGAAAACAGTCATAAGGCTGTTCCTGCTATTCATGTGTTCAATTCCATTCAGTCATCCGATCCTGTGCACACTTGCAGACGTATTGCCGGCTTGCAGGGTCCTTCAGATTTATTCCTTCTTTTGAACACAACGGCATAAAAAAGAAGGGGATTTGCTATGGAGTGGAAAGCTGTAGAAATGCAAGTCGCACTGCCGAGGACAAATGATGCGGCAAAAATGCTGCAAGAAGACCAGCAGCGGGGAAATCTGCTTCAACAGCATCTTGCCGCAGCCCACGCTGCCGAAGAAACGCGGAAACGGCAACAGGTGACGGATGCCGGAACCGCTAATAAAACATCAGATAAAAAAAGCGGGGAAGACCAGGCTGTGACGAAAGCCAGGAAGGATTCGCACCGTGGCGGGAACATACCGCAACCACACCCATACAAAGGGAACCGCATCGATTTTAAGGGGTAATGCCGATATGCTTTCATTAATATTGATCAGCTTTGCCGCCAATGCCGCTCTGGCTTATGTTGTCTACCAGCTTAGAAAAAGGCTTGTTGAAACGGAACAGCGGCAGCAACAGGCGGAAAAAGAAATTGAAGAAATGTTTTCAGGATACTTGCTTGAGATGGAAGAACAAAACCGTAAACTTGCTGATGCCCTGGCACCTTTTCCCGGAAGCGGCGGTTCTGGCGCCCATCGGGAAAACACGGCCAGGATGAATGATGAAACAACCCATGCCGTGTCTTCATCCGCCAATGACACGATTCAGAAACAACCGGTCATTGACCGCCCTGTGAATGAACAGAACCAGGATCTATTCCCGGTGCCACCTATTGGGGCTGAGGCGCCCGACGAGGTGTTTTCGTCAGTGGATTCCCAGGTTCTCTACTTGCGTGAACAGGGCTTTTCAGCAGCGGAGATCGCCAAAAAACTCAATAAGGGCAAAACAGAAATCGAACTGATCCTTAAATTTCACTGATAAACAACATAACACTTGATACGTGCGCCCTGTTATGATATATTAACTTTCGGTGTTAATTACACACGCCTGTTGATTTGCGCAGAGGTGCTGCATCGTGCAGTCCTGCTCGAATGTGATATGGGCGGAGGACATCAAAAACCAAAATTCAGGAGGAAACAAAATGGCAGTTATTTCAATGAAACAGTTGCTTGAAGCAGGTGTTCACTTTGGACACCAGACCCGCCGCTGGAATCCTAAGATGAAGCGTTACATCTTCACGGAGCGTAACGGGATCTACATCATTGACCTTCAAAAGACAGTAAAGAAGGTTGAAGATGCGTACAAGTTTGTAAAAGACCTTGCAGCTGACGGGGGAAAAGTCCTTTTCGTCGGCACGAAAAAGCAGGCTCAAGACTCTGTTAAAGATGAAGCTGAACGTGCTGGCATGTACTTTGTCAACCAGCGCTGGCTTGGCGGAACACTTACTAACTTCGATACAATCAAAAAGCGCATCAAGCGCCTAAAAGACATTGAAAAGATGAAAGAAGACGGCACGTTTGACGTATTGCCTAAGAAAGAAGTCGTCCAGCTGCTTAAAGAAGAGGAGCGCCTTGTGAAGTTCCTCGGCGGCATCAAAGACATGAATGGGCTTCCGGATGCTCTTTTCATCATCGATCCACGCAAAGAAAAAATCGCGGTGGCAGAAGCCCGCAAGCTTCACATCCCAATTGTGGCAATCGTTGATACAAACTGTGATCCGGATGAAGTGGACTATGTCATCCCGGGCAACGATGATGCAATCCGTGCTGTTAAGCTGCTTACCGGAAAAATGGCAGATGCCGTTCTTGAAGGCAAGCAGGGTGAAGAAGAAACAACAACCGCGTAACGACAAACGGGTGCATAAGGGTGGTAAGAGGGGGTCATTGCCTTTTATCACCCTTTTTTAAAACGAAGTGAATGGGTAAAGATACTACATATACCAACCTTAAGGAGGATTTTGAATGGCACAAGTAACAGCTAAAATGGTTAAAGAATTGCGTGAAAAAACAGGCGCGGGCATGATGGACTGCAAAAAGGCACTTACTGAAACAGATGGCGACATGGATGCCGCTGTCGATTACCTTCGTGAAAAAGGCATGGCGAAAGCTGCCAAAAAAGCAGGGCGTATTGCCGCAGAAGGCCTTGCCCATATTGAAGTGAAAGGAAATGAAGCCGTCATTCTTGAAGTGAATTCAGAAACTGACTTTGTTGCCAAAAACGATTCCTTCAAAAACATGATCGCCACTCTGGGCAGCCATCTGCTCAGCCAGAAGCCGGCAGATGTTGATGCGGCCCTTTCCCAAAAACTGAATGGCGAAGGCGATTCTGTAAAGGAATTCATCGATTCCCAGATTGCCAAAATCGGTGAAAAGATTTCCCTGCGCCGCTTTGAGATCGTTGAAAAAACAGATAATGATGTGTTTGGCGCATACTTGCACATGGGTGGCAAAATCGGTGTGCTGACCGTCCTTGAAGGCACGTCTGATGAAGAAGCCGCAAAAGATGTCGCAATGCACATCGCTGCGATCAACCCTCGTTATATCAACCGTGACAGCGTTCCACAGGAAGAGGTTGACCGTGAGCGTGAAGTGCTTAAGCAGCAGGCGATGAATGAAGGAAAACCGGAAAACATCGTCGAAAAAATGGTCGAAGGCCGTCTTGGCAAATTCTTTGAAGAAATCTGCCTCGTCGACCAGAATTTCGTAAAGGATCCTGACCAAAAAGTAGGTAAATATGTCAAGAGCAAAGGAGGAGATGTGAAAACATTCATCCGTTATGAGGTCGGGGAAGGGCTTGAAAAGCGCGAAGAAAACTTTGCAGATGAAGTTATGAATCAGGTGAAAAAGTAAAGCTTGGCCGAAAAGGGAACACCGGTGTGTTCCCTCTTTTT